>NZ_JBAMDE010000020.1:0-1664 GCF_036961585.1 Bacillus sp. JHAA
CCAGTCACTCCTGTTGCACCAGTTAACCCAGTTCCTCCCGTTGGGCCGGTTGAGCCGGTTATTCCTGTCGCGCCTGTTAATCCAGTTGAGCCGGTTAGGCCCGTTGCGCCTGTCGATCCGGTTTCTCCAGTTACCCCCGTTGACCCTGTTGGGCCGGTTACTCCAGTTACACCCGTTGATCCGGTTATACCAGTTACACCTGTTGGGCCGGTTACTCCAGTTACACCCGTTGATCCGGTTATACCAGTTACACCTGTTGGGCCTGTTATGCCGGTTGATCCGGTTTCTCCAGTTACCCCCGTTGACCCTGTTGGGCCGGTTACTCCTGTTACACCCGTTGATCCGGTTATACCAGTTACACCTGTTGGGCCTGTTATGCCGGTTGATCCGGTTGACCCCGTTACCCCGGATGCACCCGTTGCTCCGGTTGATCCTGTTTCTCCGGTCGCACCAGTCACTCCGGTTGTGCCTGTTGGACCGGTTACTCCTGTCGATCCGGTTGATCCTGTCACTCCCGTTGGACCAGTTGGGCCAGTCACACCGGTTAAGCCTGTCGCGCCTGTTATTCCGGTCGATCCCGTTACGCCGGTTACTCCTGTTGACCCTGTTACTCCGGTTGCGCCAGTCGCTCCTGTTATCCCCGTTGCCCCAGTCACTCCAGTTGAGCCCGTTTCTCCGGTTATACCAGTTGGGCCTGTTACTCCGGTTGTGCCGGTTTCTCCCGTGGCACCGGTTACTCCGGTTGGACCGATTTCTCCAGTTACCCCTGTTGCACCGGTTGACCCAGTTCCTCCTGTTGGGCCAGTTTCTCCCGTTGCTCCAGTTACTCCAGTTGCACCGGTTGAGCCGGTTACACCAGTTGGGCCTGTTGAACCAGTCGAGCCGGTTGCTCCTGTTGGGCCTGTTACTCCCGTTGCACCCGTTTCTCCTGTTGAGCCAGTTGCCCCAGTTGAGCCCGTGACCCCAGTTGGGCCGGTTGAGCCGGTTACACCAATTGGACCAGTTTCTCCGGTTGAACCAGTTACACCAGTTGGACCTGTTACTCCAGTCGATCCGGTTGAGCCCGTGGTTCCGGTTTCTCCTGTTGATCCTGTTGCTCCTGATGGTCCAGTTGCTCCGGTTTCTCCTGCTGGGCCTGTTGCCCCAGTCACTCCAGTTGACCCCGTTTCTCCTGTCGATCCGGTTGGGCCTGTTACACCAGTTGGACCCGTTTCTCCCGTTGAGCCAGTTGCTCCTGTTGCACCTGTTACTCCGGTCACTCCAGTTAATCCCGTCGCACCAGTTGATCCGGTTTCTCCTGTCGATCCGGCTACTCCTGTTGGGCCTGTTACTCCAGTCACTCCTGTTGAGCCCGTTACCCCAGTTGGGCCGGTTTCTCCGGTTATTCCTGTTGCCCCAGTTACACCGGTCGCCCCGGTTGCACCTGTCGATCCGGTTTCTCCCGTCGCCCCGGTTTCTCCTGTTGAGCCAGTTTCTCCTGTTGAGCCCGTTACCCCAGTTGGGCCGGTTTCTCCGGTTGATCCAGTCGGTCCTGTTGCACCAGTCGAGCCGGTTGTTCCCGTTCCCCCGGTTACACCAGTTACCCCAGTCGCTCCTGTCGATCCCGTTTCTCCGGTTGTTCCTGTTACACCTGTTGGGCCGGTTACACCTGTTGTTCCAGTCAC
>NZ_JBAMDE010000022.1:0-1172 GCF_036961585.1 Bacillus sp. JHAA
ACGAATACATCGACCTTTACCGCCCAGCGTTTTACTTCTGTTTTTTCAGGATATGAACCGTTTTTTGCCGATCACATCGTCAATGGAAAACCGGTGCTTCCGGGCGCGGCTGCTTTAGAAATGGCCCGGGCCGCCGTTACGCTGGCTGCTGAAGACTTGCCCGGCGGGAAAACGGGTGTAAGGCTCAAACAGATCGTTTGGCTCCGTCCGGTGACGGCGCTTTCTGAAGGAGTGACGCTTCATGTAAAGCTTCAGCCGGAAGAAAACGGAGACATCGCTTTTGAAGCGTATGCCGAAGGAGAAGAGCCGCTTGTCTTTTTCCAGGGAAAGGCCGTGCTCGAAGAGACGGAACGTGCTCCTGTTCTCGATGTAGAAGCGGTTCAGGCGCGCTGCGGCGGCCGTCACTTGTCAAAGGCTGAGTGCTATGAAGCGTTCGACAGCCTCGGCATCACCTACGGACCGTCTCATCAGGCGCTTGACGCCGTCTATGCCGGAAACGGAGAAGTGCTCGCGAAGCTCACTCTTCCGCCGTCCGCCCGCGAGGAAAAGGAGCCGTTCATCCTGCATCCGAGCATGCTGGACGCCGCCCTTCAGGCTTCTATCGGTCTCGTGCTCTCAGACAGTTCCGCGTCCGGACGGCCGTTTCTGCCGTTTGCCCTCCAGGATATGCAGGTGTTTTCTGCGTGCCGGGAGACGATGTGGGCGGTGCTTTCCTCAGCGGACGGCGCCTATCATATTGAGCTGTGTGATGAAAACGGCGCGGTATGTGTCCGATTGACGGGGCTCACCGCCCGTTTTCTGGAAGAGGAAACGGAGGAAAAACCGCTCTTGCTTCAGCCAAAGTGGCAGGAATCACCGCCGGGTGAAGGCGGCGGACAAGAAGAGTCTTTCAGATACGTGACACTGTATGGCGGAATGAACGCTGAGGACATAAGCGGCGGCGCCGTATGTGCGGCTGACGGCGAAGGTCCGATTGAAGACCGTTATGACGCCTGCGCGGCGGAGCTGTCAGCGATCGTCACGCGTCTTATCAAAGAAAAACAGAAGAAAAAAACGCTGATCCAGCTTCTTGTCCCCGACAGGGGGGAAGACAATGTATTGGCGGGGCTGGCCGCTTTTCTGAAAACGGCTCACCTTGAACATCCGAAGCTGTACGGCCAAGTCATCCAAGC
>NZ_JBAMDE010000023.1:0-1135 GCF_036961585.1 Bacillus sp. JHAA
CAAGTGTAATATATGGAGGATTAGCTCAGCTGGGAGAGCATCTGCCTTACAAGCAGAGGGTCGGCGGTTCGAGCCCGTCATCCTCCACCATTCCTATCATACATAAGTTGGCGTATTAAGCCGGTGTAGCTCAATTGGTAGAGCAACTGACTTGTAATCAGTAGGTTGGGGGTTCAAGTCCTCTTGCCGGCACCACCTTTATATGTTATACTATATAAGTCTCTTGTAATAAGAGCCATTAGCTCAGTTGGTAGAGCATCTGACTTTTAATCAGAGGGTCGAAGGTTCGAGTCCTTCATGGCTCACCATGTTTTTCTTGCGGATGTGGCGGAATTGGCAGACGCGCTAGAATCAGGCTCTAGTGTCTTTACAGACGTGGGGGTTCAAGTCCCTTCATCCGCATTGCCAAACGCGGAAGTAGTTCAGTGGTAGAACATCACCTTGCCAAGGTGGGGGTCGCGGGTTCGAATCCCGTCTTCCGCTCCAACTATACTATACCATCCATGCCGGGGTGGTGGAATTGGCAGACACACAGGACTTAAAATCCTGCGGTAGGTGACTACCGTGCCGGTTCAAGTCCGGCCCTCGGCACTTATTGTTGCGCCCGTAGCTCAATTGGATAGAGCGTTTGACTACGGATCAAAAGGTTAGGGGTTCGACTCCTCTCGGGCGCGCCATACATACTTTTGAAAAACGGGAAGTAGCTCAGCTTGGTAGAGCACATGGTTTGGGACCATGGGGTCGCAGGTTCGAATCCTGTCTTCCCGACCATTTTGGGGCCTTAGCTCAGCTGGGAGAGCGCCTGCTTTGCACGCAGGAGGTCAGCGGTTCGATCCCGCTAGGCTCCACTTGATTTTAATTGTTTTTTGGCGGTGTAGCTCAGCTGGCTAGAGCGTACGGTTCATACCCGTGAGGTCGGGGGTTCGATCCCCTCCGCCGCTACCATTGGACCTTTAGCTCAGTTGGTTAGAGCAGACGGCTCATAACCGTCCGGTCGTAGGTTCGAGTCCTACAAGGTCCACCACTTATACGGAGGAATACCCAAGTCTGGCTGAAGGGATCGGTCTTGAAAACCGACAGGGGTGTCAAAGCCCGCGGGGGTTCGAATCCCTCTTCCTCCGCCATATCTAATTTA
>NZ_JBAMDE010000024.1:0-980 GCF_036961585.1 Bacillus sp. JHAA
TTTTTTATTTTATCTACCATGTTTTTGTTTATGAAGCTTATAATATTCCGCAGTAGCTCAGTGGTAGAGCTATCGGCTGTTAACCGATCGGTCGTAGGTTCGAGTCCTACCTGCGGAGCCATTGCTTCCATAGCTCAGCAGGTAGAGCACTTCCATGGTAAGGAAGAGGTCAGCGGTTCGAGCCCGCTTGGAAGCTTATCTAAATACGTTGATCTGAAGCAGTTTCCGCATGTTATGGAACTGTTATTTTTTTATTTGGAACAGTAAAAACTGTTACTGATTGCAGCAGTTAAGGTATAGGTGTTTAAAGCGCGCTTTCTGATGAAGTTAGCCTTGCTTCAATGTTTCAAAGAGATTAACATAATTAATTGTTAAACGGTATTGACTTTTATCAAAACCTTGATATAATTACTTTTGTCATAATGAGCAGTATGTTTAGATTGATCTTAGGGTTATACCGTTTGGATTTTTACTGAATAAATAATAATACAGTTTACCGCTATCTGAGGCTGTATTCTGGCCATGCTTTACATTTTTACTTGCGGAAGTAGTTCAGTGGTAGAACATCACCTTGCCAAGGTGGGGGTCGCGGGTTCGAATCCCGTCTTCCGCTCCATTTTATCCCAACGGGATATTGTGAAATTGATTGCGCCCGTAGCTCAATTGGATAGAGCGTTTGACTACGGATCAAAAGGTTAGGGGTTCGACTCCTCTCGGGCGCGCCATAATATATTTTAAAATCGGGAAGTAGCTCAGCTTGGTAGAGCACATGGTTTGGGACCATGGGGTCGCAGGTTCGAATCCTGTCTTCCCGACCATTCTCAAACTTTAAAGATAATATACTGGTTTTCTTTTTTTCTCTTTTTTTTAAAAAATGCTTGATTTATAGAGAGACACCGTGGTATATTATTAAACGTCGCTGATGAACAGCAGACAACAACAAAAAGCTTCGGAAACAACTTAAAAAAAGTTGTTGACAC
>NZ_JBAMDE010000025.1:0-977 GCF_036961585.1 Bacillus sp. JHAA
TAAGTGTAATATATGGAGGATTAGCTCAGCTGGGAGAGCATCTGCCTTACAAGCAGAGGGTCGGCGGTTCGAGCCCGTCATCCTCCACCATATTTGCCGGCCTAGCTCAATTGGTAGAGCAACTGACTTGTAATCAGTAGGTTGGGGGTTCAAGTCCTCTGGCCGGCACTGTTTTTGGACAAGATAATAACATAAGTCTTTTAAAAAGAGCCATTAGCTCAGTTGGTAGAGCATCTGACTTTTAATCAGAGGGTCGAAGGTTCGAGTCCTTCATGGCTCACCATGTTACGCGGGTGTGGCGGAATTGGCAGACGCGCTAGACTTAGGATCTAGTGTCTTATGACGTGGGGGTTCAAGTCCCTTCACCCGCATTATGCAGGATAGTTATCCTGTATGCGGAAGTAGTTCAGTGGTAGAACACCACCTTGCCAAGGTGGGGGTCGCGGGTTCGAATCCCGTCTTCCGCTCCAACTATACCATCCGCGCCGGGGTGGTGGAATTGGCAGACACACAGGACTTAAAATCCTGCGGTAGGTGACTACCGTGCCGGTTCAAGTCCGGCCCTCGGCATTCATTATTATGCGCCCGTAGCTCAATTGGATAGAGCGTTTGACTACGGATCAAAAGGTTAGGGGTTCGACTCCTCTCGGGCGCGCCATAATATTTTTAAAAATCGGGAAGTAGCTCAGCTTGGTAGAGCACATGGTTTGGGACCATGGGGTCGCAGGTTCGAATCCTGTCTTCCCGACCACTTCGGGGCCTTAGCTCAGCTGGGAGAGCGCCTGCTTTGCACGCAGGAGGTCAGCGGTTCGATCCCGCTAGGCTCCACCATTTATAAAAAACATGTTGACTTTAAGAGAAACTTATTATATAATTAAAAAGTTGCTTGAGAAAGTGAACAAAATGATCTTTGAAAACTAAACAAGACAAAACGTACCTGTTAATTCAAAGTTTTAAATAAATCGCACAGCGATGTA
>NZ_JBAMDE010000026.1:0-799 GCF_036961585.1 Bacillus sp. JHAA
CGGTTACACCGGTTGTGCCCGTTACTCCTGCTGGGCCGGTTTCTCCCGTTGCCCCAGTTACTCCTGTTGGGCCAGTTTCTCCCGTTGCCCCAGTTACTCCAGTTGCACCGGTTTCTCCTGTTGAGCCAGTAATCCCTGTTGCACCGGTTTCTCCGGTTGAACCAGTTGGGCCGGTTGCACCAGTCGAGCCGATTGTTCCAGTTATTCCAGTGGCGCCCGTTGCGCCGGTTGTTCCTGTTGACCCGGTTGCTCCTGTTGGGCCGGTTGAGCCCGTGGTTCCTGTTATCCCCGTTGCTCCGGTTATTCCTGTCGATCCCGTTGATCCGGTTTCTCCGGTTACACCTGTTGGGCCGGTTACACCTGTTGCACCAGTTACACCGGTCGCCCCGGTTTCTCCTGTTGATCCGGTTTCTCCAGTTAATCCCGTCGCACCAGTTGATCCCGTTACACCAGTCGGGCCGGTTGCGCCTGTTACTCCGGTTGCGCCAGTAACTCCAGTTGCACCGGTTGATCCTGTTACCCCAGTTGGGCCAGTTGGGCCGGTTGATCCAGTCGGTCCTGTTGCACCAGTCGAGCCTGTTGTTCCCGTTCCGCCAGTTACACCAGTTACCCCAGTCACTCCAGTCACTCCAGTTGCACCGGTTACACCTGTTGAGCCAGTTTCTCCGGTTGAACCAGTTACACCAGTTGGGCCTGTTACTCCAGTCGCCCCTGTTGCACCGGTTGAGCCGGTTTCTCCTGTCGATCCCGTTGCTCCGGTTGTTCCTGTAATTCCAGTTGGGCCGGTTTCTCCTGTCGA
>NZ_JBAMDE010000027.1:0-652 GCF_036961585.1 Bacillus sp. JHAA
ATTATCCGTTTCCGGTTTTTCCGGAGAAACGCTTGAAGTGTCTCTTTCTGCTCTGACAAGTGAGGCGGAGACAGGGGCTGTCTCTGACGAAGCGGATGCTGATTCGCTCGCTTATATCATTTATACGTCCGGTTCGACGGGAACACCGAAGGGAGTGGCTGTTGAACACCGTCAGGCCGCCGCCTTTTTATCAGGGATGCAAGGGCAGTTCCCGCTAACGGAAGAGGATATTATCGTGCTGAAATCATCCTTTTCTTTCGATGCCTCCATCTGGCAATTGTTTTGGTGGACGATGTCCGGCGCCTCCGTGTATCTGCTTCCGGCCGGCTGGGAGAAAGATCCTGTGCGGATGATTGAAGCGTTTGCCTCAGAAAAGGTGACGACCGCGCATTTTATTCCGGCGATGGTCAACAGCTTTTTAGACGCGCTGGAAACAGAGCCTGCGGAAACAAGAACACACCTCGGCAGAACACTGACACGCGTGTTTGCCGGAGGGGAAGCTCTTTCACCGCTTACGGCTGCCCGGTTTGCCGATCTTCTGCCGGAGACCGTGCTTATTCACGGCTACGGGCCGACGGAAGCGACGGTGGATGCGGCGTTTTACGTCTGTGACCGAAAACGGGACAGCGGACGGACGCGGCTTCCGATTGGT
>NZ_JBAMDE010000028.1:0-652 GCF_036961585.1 Bacillus sp. JHAA
GTTATCCGTTTCCGGTTTTTCCGGAGAAACGCTTGAAGTGTCTCTTTCTTCTCTGACAGGCGAGACGGAGACAGGGGCTGTCTCTGACGAAGCGGATAGCGATTCGCTCGCTTATATCATTTATACGTCCGGTTCGACGGGAACACCGAAGGGAGTGGCTGTTGAACACCGTCAGGCCGCCGCCTTTTTATCAGGGATGCAAGGGCAGTTCCCGTTGACGGAAGAGGATATTATCGTGCTGAAATCATCCTTTTCTTTCGACGCTTCCATCTGGCAATTGTTTTGGTGGACGATGTCAGGCGCCTCCGTGTATCTGCTTCCGGCCGGCTGGGAGAAAGATCCTGTGCGGATGATTGAAGCGTTTGCCTCAGAAAAGGTGACGACCGCGCATTTTATTCCGGCAATGGTCAACAGCTTTTTAGACGCGCTGGAAACGGAGCCTGAGGAAACAAGAACACGCCTCGGCAGAACACTGACACGCGTGTTTGCCGGAGGCGAAGCTCTTTCCCCGCTTACGGCTGCCCGGTTTGCAGATCTGTTGCCGGAGACGATGCTTATTCACGGCTATGGACCGACAGAAGCGACGGTTGATGCGGCGTTTTACGTCTGTGACCGAAAACGGGACAGCGGACGGACAAGGCTTCCGATCGGA
>NZ_JBAMDE010000029.1:0-660 GCF_036961585.1 Bacillus sp. JHAA
GGGACTGCCCCCCGTTTTTGAGACAGGGGTCAAAACACCTTTTAAACAGCCAATTGCCGATAGTTTATCGGTGATTGGTTGTTTAGTTTGGTTTGAATACGAATATTGTTATAATAATGAATGTATTCTATGACAGTGCGTTCTACGATGGCAGTCGTAGTTCGATCAATGCTGTTAAGATAGAACGTTTCAGACTTTAGCGAGGAATGAAACGATTCGATGGAGGCATTATCAGCGGGCGTCCCTTTGCGGGACATGCTCATGGTAATGCCTTTTGTTTTAACAGCTTTTTGATACTCGTAAGATGTATACACAGAACCTTGGTCACTATGTAACACGCAGTTCTCAGGCAGCATTGGTAGCTGATCAAGTGTGTCTAAGACAAAGGCTGTGTCCTGCTTATCCCCAATAGTAAAAGCAATCACTTCTCCATTGTATAAATCTAATATACTGGAAAGGTACAATTGTTTCTGTCCATAAGGCAAATATGTGATGTCCGTTACTAGTTTTTCAAGAGGACGATCAGACTGAAAGTTCCGATCCAATATATTATCGACCACGGCATATGGCTGCCCATCCTTCTTGCGCTTTTTCACCTTAACCCGACACTGCCATTGATTTTTCTGCATAATACGTTGAACCGTTTTATGGTTAATACGT
>NZ_JBAMDE010000003.1:0-657228 GCF_036961585.1 Bacillus sp. JHAA
CGTTTCAGAGGTTTTTTGTTTAAAGATCGGCAAATTACATAAGGTAATGAAAAATCTTTCTAAAAAGACCTTTAAAAATTCTCCCAATATCATTAGAATAATTACGTACTACATTTGAGAGGCAGAAGGAACTATCTTATGAAATTAAAACTGAAGAAATTCATACAGATCTTGTCGCCAGCACAGCTGATTGCATTATATTATTTTCTTGCTGTGACGGTGGCATTTATTTTGCTAAGTCTGCCGGCCGCCCACAAACAAGGGGCCAGCTGGTCGTTTATAGACGCGCTGTTTACGGCTGTCAGCTCAGTCAGTGTCACCGGTTTAACGGTCGTCAACACGGCTGATACATTCAGCACGGCCGGGATTGTCATTTTGGCTTTCGTGCTTCAATTCGGCGGAATCGGCATCATGACGCTCGGAACATTCGTCTGGCTCATTATGGGCAAACGGATCGGTCTGCGGGAACGGAAGCTCATAATGGTGGATCAGAATCAATCGCAGTTTTCCGGTATCGTCAACCTGATGAAGCAAGTGCTGTTTTTGATTTTATTAATCGAGTTTTTAGGCGGCATCATCTTAGGAACATATTTTTTAACGTATTATGATTCGTTTGAACAGGCGTACTTGCACGGATTCTTTGCGAGCGTCAGCGCCACGACAAACGGCGGTTTTGATATTACGGGAAATTCACTCGTCCCGTTCAGACATGACTATTTCGTGCAGTTTATTACGATGCTTCTGATTATTTTCGGTGCGATCGGTTTTCCGGTGCTCGTAGAAGTAAAAGACTTTTTGTTTTCAAAACAGCGCAGATACTCATTCACGCTGTTTACGAAAATTACGACCGTTACGTTCGGAATGCTCGTTTTGTTCGGAGCCGTGGGCATTTACGCGCTTGAAGCAAGCAATGTCATGAAGGGGAAAAGCTGGCATGATGTTTTATTTTTATGTCTCTTTCAATCAACCGCTACGCGAAGCGGCGGGCTTGCGACAATTGATATCAGCCAGCTGTCGGCGCCGACATTATTTTTCATCTGTGCCCTCATGTTTATCGGCGCATCACCGAGCTCGGTCGGCGGCGGAATCCGTACGACGACGTTTGCGCTTAACCTTCTTGCCCTGTTTCATTTTGCCCGGGGGAATAAAGCGGTCAAGGTCTTTAAACGCGAGCTTCACCAGGCTGATGTCATGAAGTCGCTGGTCGTTACGATGATGGCGATTCTGCTCGTGTTCGGATCGACGCTGATTCTGGCCGTGACCGAGAAAAATCAGACGCTCCTCGGACTGCTTTTTGAAGTGTGTTCCGCATTCGGAACGACCGGCCTGTCGCTTGGGATTACTCCGCATTTAAGCGACATCGGAAAATGCGTCATCATGATTGTCATGTTTATCGGCCGGATCGGCATTTTGACGTTCCTTTATCTGATCGGCCGAAAAGAAATCGAAGCAAATTATCACTATCCGAAGGAAAGAATGATTATCGGCTGACACCGCTTTTTAGAAAGCGGTGTTTTTTATTGCCGTAAAATGGATGAGTGGAAACAGTTTCTTTGGAGATTCTACTTGTAAAGAGGTGACGTCATTGTTTGCCGTATTTTGGAAGTCGGTAGTTATGATAGCGGTCGGTACCTTTTTATTGCGGATTGCCGGACGGAAATCAATCAGCCAGCTGTCGGTGACCCAGACAGTCATCATGATTTCGATCGGCTCGATTATTATTCAGCCGTTTATTGAACATAATTTATGGGAAACCATTTTCGCGGCGGCGATTTTTATTGCGGTATTAATCCTGATGGAATATTTAGAAATCAAATCAAGCTTTTTTGAGTTTTTATTTTCAGGAAAAACCGTCGCTGTTGTCAGAAACGGAAAAATCATCCCGGAAAATTTAAAAAAAATGCGTTTTACCGAAGCTCAGCTGTCAATGAGGATCAGGCAGGAAGGCCTCGGAGACATTCAAGATTTTAAATATGTGCTGCTTGAGCCGAACGGACAGATCGGCTATGAACTCATTGATGAGGCCAAAAACGTGACAGTGCGTGACTTAAAAAAAATGCTTGATGAATTCAAAACAGATTTGCTGACAGAAGGAGGAAATCAAATGAAACGCAAAGCAGCAAAGAATGAAGCTTTGACCAACAACAACACACCGACTGAGAGCATGGACAAAGATGCATACAAAACACAATATGACGGTGATCCCGGACTGAGAGGCGCAAACCGCAAATCAAAACACGGCAAACAAGGAGGCGAGTAACATGACGAAAAAAAACCGCCACAGCAAAGACATGCAAAACCATAAAAAGCCGATGGACCCTAAATTGCTTGAAGAAGAGTTTGCAAGCGAGCTCGGTGATTATAACGCCGGAAAATGGATTGAAACGCTTGAACAGACGAAGCCAAAGAAAAAAGAAGACGGCAAACAATAAAAAATACCTCTTAGGCGGCAACGCTTAAGAGGTATTTTGCATTATTTCGAATAAGCACTGTTTCTTGTTCCTTTCACCGCTTCAAGCCAGCCGGTGATCCGCAGCTCAATAAACGGCTGTGCGGCCGTTTTCACCGCATTGCTGGAGAGAATGGACGTAAGAGCGGCCGTTAAAATTAAGAGCATGACTAAATTCTGATAATCAGATAAGTGATCTTCAAGCCCGATCTGCCGCAGCGTTTTTATAATGAATCCATGCAGCAGATACACGTAAAACGTTCTCGTACCCCATTTCGTAAAGAAATAACGCTTTTGCGGAACGAGCGCTAAAAAGCTGAAAGTGGCGGCAAAGGCCAAAACATACCAGCCGATGCGCGACAGACCGCTCAACAGCGACACTGTGCCGAATGTAGAATAAGGCTCCGATCCGAACAGCCACGAGTAATCAAAATCAATACACCAGCATAAGAGGAAAACAATCCCCAGTACGCCCGCGGCAATCTGCCTGCCTCTTTTAGCCCGAAGCAAATCAAAGTGCTGCTTCTTTAAATAAAACCCGACGAGAAACATCGGTAGAAAAACAAACGTCCGTGAAAGACTCAGCGTGCTGCTGATAAAATCAAGATACCCGATCATGACGGCAAGCCCGCAGCTCGCCCCAAGCGCCCACATTTTCGGCAGCTTCGTAAAGGGGTAAAGCAGCAGATTCCAAAAGAATAAGCTGACTAAAAACCAGAGAGACCACTGCGGATCAATCGGATTGACGCTTGCCATGCTTTCATCCTGAATCAAATAGTAAAAAACTGAGTAAATGCCCTGAAAAATCAAGTACGGAATAATCAGCTTCACAGCCAGCTTCTTCACATAACCTTTCCGCTTAAAGTTTTTTGCGAAATAGCCGGAAACCAGGATAAAGGCCGGCATATGAAAAGTATAAATGAATTTGTAGAGATGGAGCATAAACTCATTTCCGTTAATAAATGACCGGAGGATATGGCCGAACACCACCAGAAAAATCAAGATAAACTTGGCGTTGTCAAAGTAACTGTCTCGCGATTTTGTCATAGCATCACCTTCTCTTCAAAAATCATCCACTGCATGATTATTTCCTGTTGGTGTTCATTTTAAAATAAAAAACAAAAAATTGAAGGAGGACAAAAGGGATTGTTAGGATGATGTAATGGGGAGGTAAGGATCGTAGAAAAAGACTTTAACTTGTCATATCATTGAAATTTTCTGAAATGTATAGGGCGAATGAAGGAAGATGAGGTATTTTGTAGAAATATTGAAGGATAGGTTTTTGAAGAAGGAGTGTACTGAATGGCTGAAACTCTGGATTTGCAAACAAAAGACTCGCTGAAAGAGCAGCTGAAGCGGATGAAAGAGGAAAATGACCGCCTGAAGAGTGATTTGAACCGGTATCACGTGATTATGAATAACACGCTTGATGCCATTTTTATATGCCGTAAGGAAATGAAAATCGTCCAGGCGAACGAGGCTGCGGCCCGGATGATGCAGATTGAGGCAGAGAGCCTCATTAACCGCTCAGTCCTGGATTTTTTATATTCCGTGCCTCAGGAAGAACTGAATAAGGCCGTGAAAAAGTTTTTAAAAAAAGGCCATCTGTGGAAAGAGGTGCCGATTAAGCTTGACAGCGGCGCGACGAAATACATTGAATTCCTCGCCAGAGACGGAATTGGAGAGGATTATTTTTTTGTGGTGATGAGGGATATCTCCTCTAAAAAAATATTAGAGCGCGAATTCTCCATGAACGAGCAGCTGTTTAAAGATTTGTTTGACAGGGCTGTCGACGGCATCGTGCTGTTTGATAAGGACGGCGGGTTTATTGATGCGAACCTCTCTTTTTGCAAAAGCTTTGAGATCGGCCAGAATGAATTGTCCCATCTGTCGCTCCGCCATTTTACCGACGGAGAAAACAAAAAGCATCTGAAAGAAATCTGGGAAACCCTCCGCAGAAAAGGAAACGCCAAAGGAGAACTGCCCGTCAAGCTTCGGTCCGGCGAAGAGAAGCTGTTTGAATTTACGATTACGTCCAACTTAATCAGCGGGTTCTACATGTCCATTATGAGAGACATAACAGAGAAACGGTTGATGGAATTGAAACTTTTCAAAAGCGAAGAGCGATTCCGCGAAATTTTTGAAAACGCCATGGACGCGATTGTCATTTGGTCTGATGACGGAAAGATTGCCAAAGCAAACGAATCGGCGTGCCGCATTTTCGAACTGCCGATGGATAAGCTGGTGGAGACGAATTTATGTACGTTTATCGTTGATCCGCAGAAAAAATATAAGCAGATTAAGAAAAAATATGAAAAATACGGGGAAATCCGTGAAGAAATGCTGTTTCAGATGGCAAACGGCCAATTTAAAGAGCTGGAATTCACATCAAAACGAACCATACTTGAAGGTCAGCATTTAACCATTTTAAGAAATGTCAGCGATCGTAAGCGGATGGAAAAAGAATTGCGGGAAAGCGAGCTGAAATTCAGAAAAGTATTCAACGGCTCAATGGACGGCAAGGTCTTATTTGACAACCAATTCCGCATTATTGACGCGAATCCTCTCGCAAGCCGTATACTCGGTATGCCGGATGAGGAGCTGAGAGCGTACACCGTTCCGGATATTCTTTCTTTATTTGATATTGAAAACGCGGGTGTTCCCGCCAGAAAGATTGATTTAGAAGGAATGGATAATGAAATCCCCTTCCTGTTAAGCAGCAGCGACAGCCGCAAACTGGAATTCTCCTTCAAAAGAAATATCATTCAAAATATGAATCTGGCCATCTTTAAAGATGTCACAGAGGCCAAAGAGCTTGAAGAGAGGCTGCGGAAATCCGACACTCTTCATGTTGTAGGGGAGCTGGCGGCGGGCATCGCCCACGAAATCAGAAACCCGATGACGGCGCTGAAAGGGTTCATTCAGCTTCTTCAAGGAAGCATTGAAGGCGAATATTCTCTGTACTTTAACGTCATTACCTCAGAATTAAAACGCATCGAGTCTATCATCACTGAATTTTTAATTTTAGCGAAACCCCAGGCGATATTATATGAAGAAAAAGACGTGACGCAGATTATGAAAGACACGGCTGATCTTTTGAATGCCCAGGCCAATCTTGTCAATGTGCAGATCCATCTGAACCTGACCGGAAACATCCCGCCGATTTACTGTGAACCGAATCAATTAAAACAGGTGTTTATCAATATTTTAAAAAACGCCATTGAAGTCATGCCGGGCGGCGGCAATATCTACGTGACCATTCAGTCTTCTGATCAAGACCACATTTTGATTTCTATTCAAGATGAAGGAACAGGCATTTCCGAAGACAAATTAAAACGTCTGGGTGAACCATTTTACACGACAAAAGACAGGGGAACGGGTCTCGGTCTCATGGTCAGCTATAAAATCATCGAAGAACATCAGGGACGCATTCATGTGGAAAGTGAAGAAGGGAAGGGCACCGTTTTTCATTTGACGCTTCCGGTCCGGCAGAATACCGAAGAAAGAAGGAGCGGGGAATGATCTGTTTTACAAGTGTGAGAGCGCCGTTTGGAACCGTCATCGTAACAGAGGAAGAGAGCTTTATTACCGGCCTGTTTCTCACCGGGGAAGATTTTGAGGAATGGCGGAAAGACGCGCCCGGCGTAAAGCCGTGCGAAACCGCTTTGCTGTCGGAGGCGAAACAGCAGCTGGCATCATATTTTTCAGGAGAAAGAAAGCAATTCTCTCTGCCTCTGAGACAAAAAGGCACACCCTTTCAGGAAAGGGTATGGAACGCGCTGACGATGATTCCTTACGGGGAATCCCGAAGCTACGGCGATATGGCTGAAGCGATCGGAAAACCGAAAGCGGTGCGCGCCATCGGACAAGCCAATAAACGAAACCGGCTGCCGATTTTGATCCCGTGCCATCG
This sequence comes from Bacillus sp. JHAA, assembly GCF_036961585.1. Lineage (NCBI taxonomy): Bacteria > Bacillati > Bacillota > Bacilli > Caryophanales > Bacillaceae > Bacillus > Bacillus sp. JHAA. Next base: position 6,363 of record NZ_JBAMDE010000003.1, read on the forward strand.
GGTAATCGGCAAAGACAGCGCCTTAACGGGATACGCGGGCACGAAGACGGATGTAAAAGCGGTGCTGCTGAACATCGAACAAATATCCTATAAAGAAAAATAAAGCGTATGGCACGTTCCGTTTTTTCGCGTCCGACATATCATTTTATTAAGTGAAAAAAGTTGGTCTGATGAAAAAGGAGGACGAAGCCTGATGAAAATGAGCCGTCCGCAAAAGATAGCCGGTTATGCAGAGCTGTTTTTTAAAATGCATCTCATTACAGCCGTCCAAAAAGATGAAGTGATTACATTGTGCAGACAAAAAAACCGCTGACATTGCCTGAGGCAATATCATCAGCGGTTTTTCAGCTTAGCTGGCAGTCAGCGAATAATTGTTCAATTTCTTCCGTGTAAGAGCCGGTCACAATTCCTTTCTCGGTTATAATGCCGGAAATCAGGCTGCCCGGTGTGATGTCAAAGGCCGGATTGAAGACCGGCACATCCTCGGGAGCGGTGCGTATGCCGGAGATCTGTCTGACTTCATCCGGATCTCTTTCTTCAATCGGAATCTGATCGCCGTTTTCAATCTGCAAGTCAAATGTCGAAAGCGGTGCGGCCACAAAAAACGGAATTTGAAAGGCGTTTGCCAAAATAGCGAGACCGTACGTTCCGATTTTGTTGGCCGTATCACCGTTTTTTGCAATTCTGTCAGCGCCGACAATGACTGCAGAAATATGTTTTTCCTTCATTGTATGGGCGGCCATGCTGTCCGTAATGAGCGTGACATCAATTCCGCCCTGCATCAGCTCCCACGCCGTCAGCCGTGATCCTTGGAGAACGGGTCTTGTTTCACATGCGTAGATATGAAGGCCGAGATCTTTTTGTTTCGCTAAGTAAAAGGGGGCAAGCGCTGTACCGTACCGGCTTGTGGCGATCGAGCCCGCATTGCAGATGGTCATGATCTGGTCGCCTTTTTTAAAAAGGTGCAGCGCATTTTGGCCGATCATACGGCATGTTTCTTCATCCTCAATCTGAATTTGAATGGCTTCATGAACGAGCGTTGTCTTCGCTTCATTGATTGAGATCGCATCCCTGATCGAATCCGTCAGTCTGTCAAGCGCCCACGCGAGGTTGACGGCAGTGGGCCTTGAACTGTTTAAATACGCTTTGACGTCCGCGAACTGACGTCGGAAATCTGAAAGGTCGCGGGCTTCAAACGACTTGGCGGAGAGCGCGAGTCCGAACGCCGCGGTTATACCGATGGCCGGGGCGCCCCTTACTTTCAGCGTGACAATCGCGTCGAATACATCTTCCTTTGTTTCAAGTTCCACATATTCAGTGACGTCGGGAAGCTTTTGCTGATTTAAAATGCGGATGTAGGTTTCTTTCCATTCTACAGAACGGGGGATGGCAAATTCATTGGTCATGCTGCATCATTCCTTTACACGGAGCTTAAATTGGTCCAGAACCTCGGTGATATGCTTCAGTTCTTTTCTGTTTTCGATATAATAGGCGCCGATCTCAAGCGCCAGCTTCTTCCGTTCGATTCGTTTGTCAAACGGAGTGATTTCATCTAAGTCAGCCACATGGGCGAGTCCGATCGTGCGCCGGATCAATTCGCATCCCGCAAAACCGACCGCTTCCTCAAACGCGTTTTTCAGTGTGTCTTCCAGCAGGTGTCTGCGGGAAGGCAAGCAGTCTTTCTCCCATGCTTCACTGAATGTTTTCACAAATGTATCCCATACGGCGGCAGTATGATCATATAACGGCTGTCTGTCGTCACCGTCGCGGCTGAGGGCGTTTAAAAGCAGATTGGCGATAAATTGGCCGATGTCAAACCCGATCGGTCCGAAGAAAGCAAACTCGGGGTCAATCACCTTTGTTTCATGTTCATCTGCGAAGATGCTTCCCGTGTGCAGATCGCCGTGAACCAATGTTTCCGCGGAATTCAGAAAGATGGCTTTCAATTCGTCAGCGCCTTCTTTCAGCCGGGAATTGTTCCAAACTTTTTCTGCGTATGGGCGCAGCTCCTCTTCAAAATCGTTTGTCTCATGGTCGAGAAACGGTTCTGTAAACACAAGCCTTTCCGTAATATTACAAAGCTCAGGATTTGTAAACTGCTTTGCGAGCTGCTGCTTTACTTTCGCATCAAGCGCATAATCGGATGAGTAAAAGAGCGTTTTCCCTAAAAATTCACCGATATGAACCGATAAGTTCGGATAATGCTGCCCTTCCAGCAGCCCTTTTCTTGAAATCCGCAAATGCGAGAGGTCTTCCATTACCGTGACGGCCATTTCAGTATCGGAATAGTAAACGGCCGGAACGAGGTGCGGCACGTGTTCGCCCTGGCGGATGAGGGCGCTGCTTTCGATTCTCGCCCGGTCAATGGTAAGCGGCCAGCTTTCACCGACGACTTTCGCGTAAGGAATCGCCTGTTTGATAATCAGTCCTTTTTTGTTTTCTTTATCGTAAACATGAAAGACGTAATTTAAATTGCCGTCGCCGATTTCACGGCATGTCAGAGTGCTTTTGCTTTGGAATAAGCCGAGCTTGACGGCTAACGCGGCGGCGGAGCTTTCTGTTAATTGTTCATAAAGACTTGTTTTAGTTGCTGACATGGATTTACCCTCCAATTATGTAGTGGCAGTAAGAGATCGTGACGGAGAATACGCCCGAAAAAAAGCCTCCTTCTCTGAAAGAGAAGGAGGCTGAAACAGTGCAGTCCGCCTCTTATCTCTCAGATAACATCTGATGGAATTAGCACCGTGCCTTATGAGACAATCGTCTCGGCGCAAAATGTACGCGCCCCATTTCACAATGGAATTACGGTCGGTTGCTGTTGGGGTCAAAAGGCCAATCCCTCGCCCAACTCTCGATAAGAGAAAAATATATTGATTTGTATCACAATTCGGATTAATCAGTTGATGAAAATATTAGCAGGTGCCGGATATTCTTGTCAACATTTTTTTGAAAATTAATATAAATCACGCCGCAAGTCTTGGAAAACCGGAATGGTTCCCCGCACGTCCGCGCTTTCTGACACATCGATTTCCGCCCGGACTGCGCCTTCCGTCCGGTCTCCTTCGGCTAAAATCCGGCCCCACGGGTCAATAATCAGGCTGTGGCCGGCAAATTCATTATCGGGATTGGACCCCGTGCAGTTAGAGGCTGCGACAAAACATTGGTTTTCAATTGCTCTGGCGATAAGCAGGCTTCGCCAATGATCAAGGCGGGGCAGAGGCCATTCCGCAGAGATAAACAGGACATTCGCGCCCTGGGACGTATGCTTTCTGATCCATTCGGGGAAACGGATATCATAGCAGATCAGCCCGGCGCACTTGACACCGTCAAGCTCAAAGGAACCGTCGCTGTTTCCTGCTGACAAGTAAAGGTGTTCATCCATCAGCTGAAACAGATGGGCTTTCTGATACCGCTTCACGATCTGTCCGCTGTTATCGGCGATGTACATGGTGTTATAGACATTTTCGCCTTCTTTGACCGCAAAAGATCCGGCAACGAGGTGTACGTTGTATGTTTTTGCCGTTTCTTTAAGCCATTGTTCCGAAACTTTGCCGTTTTCATCCGCCAGCTGGTCTAGCCGTGTGAGATCATAGCCGGTCGTCCACAACTCAGGAAGCACGATTACATCAGCATGGCGGCTTTCTTGCTCAATCAAAGATTCTGCTTTTTTAAAGTTTTCTGAAGGATTTCCGTATGAAATATCAAATTGCAAACAGGAAACGGTCCATTTCATTTTTTAACACCTCAAGTTTCTCTTTACTTTTTTTATTTAACCATATATGATGATGGACTATCATTTCAAGACATTTTTAGAAGGTGAAAATATGAACTTTGAAATCTCAGATGTACTCAAACAGCTGCCGGAACAATTTTTCGCATCATTGGTGCAAAAAGTGAATCAAAAGCTGAAAGAAGGCAGAGACGTCATCAATTTAGGGCAGGGAAACCCTGATCAGCCGACGCCTCAGCATATCGTTGAAGAAATGAAGCGCGCCGTCGAAAGGCCGGAAAATCATAAATACTCATCATTCCGGGGCGCTTACAGCTTCAAAAAAGCAGCCGCTGCATTTTATGAAAGGGAGTACGGGGTCACGCTTGATCCGGAAACGGAAGTCGCCGTGCTGTTCGGAGGCAAGGCGGGACTTGTTGAGCTTCCGCAATGTCTTTTAAACCCGGGAGATACCATTCTGGTGCCTGATCCCGGATATCCTGATTACTGGTCAGGCGTCGCCCTTGCAAAAGCGAGAATGGAAATGATGCCGCTGACGGAAGAAAGAGGGTTTCTCCCTGATTACAGTGTAATTCCTGAAAAGGTGCGGAGCGAGGCGAAGCTGCTGTATCTCAATTATCCGAATAATCCGACCGGCGCTGTGGCGACAGAGGCGTTTTTCGAGGAGACGGTCGGTTTTGCGGAGCAAAACGGCATTTGTGTCGTTCATGATTTCGCGTACGGAGCCGTCGGCTTTGACGGGCATAAACCGCTGAGCTTTTTGCAGACCGAAGGCGCAAAAGAGACGGGAATCGAAATCTATACCTTGTCCAAAACGTATAATATGGCGGGCTGGCGGGTCGGATTTGCCGTCGGAAACGCTTCTGTCATCGAAGCGATCAACCTTTATCAGGATCATATGTTTGTCAGCCTGTTTCCCGCGGCGCAGCAGGCGGCGGCAGCCGCACTTTCAGCGGATCAGGCATGCGTCGCGGCGCAAAATGACAGATATGAATCGAGACGCAATGCATGGATTAAAGCCTGCCGCGATATCGGCTGGGATGTGACGGCTCCGGCGGGCTCCTTTTTTGCATGGCTCCCTGTGCCTGACGGTTATACGTCACAGTCGTTTTCAGACCTGCTGCTCGAGAAAGCGGATGTCGCGGTCGCTGCCGGAAACGGGTTCGGAAAATGGGGGGAAGGCTATATAAGGGTCGGTCTTCTGACAAGTGAAGAAAGACTTAAAGAAGCTGCGGAACGGATCGGGAAACTGAATCTTTTCACCCGAAAAAACATTGACATATCAGAATAACAATGCGATAATTCAAAATACTTTATAAAATCATTATTCTTATCAAGAGCAGGCAGAGGGACGAGCCCGATGAAGCCCGGCAACCGACTGATAAAGCACGGTGCTAATTCTTGCAGCAGGAGCTGAGAGATAAGATTCGGACATAACACGAAGCCTCTTTCTGCTCATACGGAAGAGGTTTTTTTATGTTTTGCGAAAGAAAGAGAGGCGTTCACGCATGAGCGAAGTATTGGCAACATATCTTCTGACAGACACAACGGACAGTGAAAAGCGGGCGGAACAGATTGCGGCGGGGCTGACGGTAGGCTCCTGGACTGACCTGCCCCTGGTGAAGCAGGAACAGCTCAGAAAACATAAAGGGCGGGTCGTAAAAGTTGAGGAGAAAGAAGGAACCTCAGAAAACGAAACACAATCCGTCATCACCATCGCCTATCCCGAGGCGAACTTTTCAAGAGATATTCCGGCCGTCCTGACGACGGTATTCGGAAAGCTGTCACTGGACGGAAAAATAAAATTGACTGATCTTGAATTTTCCGAAGGGTTTAAACGTTCCCTTCCCGGGCCGAAATTCGGTATATACGGCATCCGCAAACTGCTGGGCGAATTTGAAAGACCGCTTCTGATGAGCATATTTAAAGGCGTGATCGGACGGGATCTCGCCGACATTAAAGAACAGCTCAGACAGCAGGCGCTCGGCGGCGTGGATCTGATTAAAGATGACGAAATTTTCTTTGAAAATGAACTGGCTCCGTTTGAAACCCGCATTATCGAAGGAAAACAAGTCCTGAAGGAAACCCGGGAGGAGACGGGGCATAAAACGCTGTATGCCGTAAACCTTACGGGAAGGACCGCTGAATTGCGGGATAAAGCGAGGCGCGCGGCAGAACTCGGGGCGGACGCGCTTTTATTGAATGTGTTCGCTTACGGTTTAGATGTGATGCAGAGCCTTGCTGAAGACAGGGAAATCCCGCTTCCGATCATGGCGCATCCGGCAGTAAGCGGCGCGTTCACATCATCTCCCGTTTACGGCTTGTCGCATGCGCTTTTGCTCGGCAAGCTGAACCGCTATTGCGGCGCTGATTTCAGTTTATTTCCGTCACCTTACGGATCCGTTGCTCTTCCGAAGGAGTCCGCGCTTGCAATCCATGATGAATGTGTAAAAGACGATGTCTTTCATCCGTCGTTTGCCGTCCCGTCAGCAGGCATTCACCCCGGTATGGTGCCATTGTTGATGCGCGATTTCGGCATCGATCACATCATCAATGCCGGCGGAGGCATTCACGGCCATCCGAAAGGAGCCGAGGGCGGGGGAAAAGCGTTCCGCGCCATCATTGATGCGGTGCTTGAAGCGCAGCCGATTGAAGAAAAAGCCGCGTCGTGCAAAGATCTTCAGCTCGCATTAGACAAATGGGGAAGGGTGGAAGCCGTATGACCCGCACGCCGCTGATTATTTGTGATTTCGACGGAACGGTCACCATGAACGACAACATTGTCAGCATGATGAAAGAATTCGCGCCTCCTGAGTGGCTTGAATTAAAAGACGGTGTTCTGTCTAAAAGCATATCAATCCAAGAAGGAGTCGGCCGGATGTTCGGACTGCTGCCGAGCAGCTTAAAAGAAGAACTGACCGGCTTTATTCTGAAGGATGCGAAAATACGGGACGGCTTTTTGGATTTTGTCTCGTTTGTCCGGTCAAACGGCCTCCCGTTTTATATCGTAAGCGGGGGAATGGACTTTTTTGTGCATCCGCTTTTGGAAGGGATCGTAGAAAAGGAGCGGATTTTCTGCAATCATGCATCCTTTGACAATGAATATATTCATATAGACTGGCCGCACGCCTGTGACGGAGACTGTACCAATCAATGCGGCTGCTGCAAACCGTCAGTCATCCGTAAGCTATCCGATCAGCAGAAATTTCTCATTATGATCGGTGATTCGGTCACGGATGTCGAGGCTGCAAAGTTGTCCGATATGTGCTTTGCGAGAGATTATCTTTTGACTGAATGCAAAGAACTCGGCCTCCGGCATCTGCCTTTTCAAGATTTTCATGAGGTGAAAACAGGCATTGAAAACATCGGGGAGGTGCAGGCATGGCTGCAAAAGAAGAACGCTGGCGCGAACTTGCCGAGGTAAAACGCGAGCTGGCTGAAAGAGACTGGTTCCCGGCAACGAGCGGGAATCTTTCCATCAAAGTATCCGACGGGCCGCTGACTTTTCTCGTTACGGCGAGCGGAAAAGACAAACGAAAAGAAACAGACGAAGATTTTCTCTTAATCGATGAGTACGGGAAGCCCGCTGAGACCGGCCATTCTTTAAAACCTTCAGCGGAAACGCTTCTCCATACTTACTTATACCAAAAGACAGACGCCGGCTGCTGTCTGCATGTCCATACTGTCAATAATAATGTCATCTCAGAGCTTTACGGGGATGAAAAACAAATCACTTTTCAGGGGCAGGAGATGATTAAGGCGCTCGGATTATGGGAGGAAAACGCGTCCGTGACCGTTCCGATCATTGACAATCCGGCGCATATCCCGGCATTGGCCGAAAACTTCGCGCACCATGCGGACGCCGGATCAGGCGCGGTGTTAATCCGCAATCACGGCATTACGGCATGGGGGCGGACCGCATTTGAAGCGAAAAGGGTGCTGGAAGCCTATGAATTTTTATTCAGCTGTCACCTCAAGCTTCTGTCACTTCGGCCGCAGCTGGTAAAATAAAAGGAGGAATAGAAAATGGCGACCATCAGAATTCATGACGAAAAAAATACGCTCATTGAACATCAGGAAGAAGTAGCGCGCTTCTTAGACGAACAAGAGGTGATCTATGAGCAGTGGAACATTGAAAAACTTCCGTCTGAGCTTTCGGAAAAATACGACCTAACCGAAGATGAAAAAGAACGGATTCTCGCGGCGTTTGACACGGAGATTCAGGACATTTCAGCCCGGCGCGGATATCAGTCTCAGGATGTCATTTCTTTATCAGACACCACGCCGAATCTTGATGAATTATTAAAAAATTTCCAAAGAGAACATCACCACACGGATGATGAAGTCCGCTTTATCGTCAGCGGACACGGCATCTTCGTCATTCAAGGCAAAGACGGCACATTTTTCGACGTCCGTTTAAATCCGGGAGATTTGATTTCAGTTCCGGAGAACATCCGCCACTACTTTACGCTTCAGGAAGACCGCCGGGTCGTCGCAATCCGAATCTTCGTGACGACTGAGGGCTGGGTGCCGATTTACGAAAATGAAAGTGTGCAAAACTGATAGACGCCCGAACCTCTCATGCCCCCGCCGGCATGAGAGGTTTTTTATTGTAATATAAAGTCAGCTGTGGCTGTTTTTTAATTCTTGAATATGCCGCATTCTGTTTATATCATTACCCGAATGGGTATTATTCTCGTATTCATGCTAAAGATTCCAATATGAAATGAAAAAATAAGTTATTTAGTAAAAAAATGTTTACAAATAAAGTATAATCTGTAATAATGCTCAATAACCCAATCAAACTTGTTTCCTATTCTTTTAGCGGTGAGGGGTGAAGTGAATGGGCAGTTATTCTGAACAAGAAAAATTGCTTGTATCTATTGATAAAAAAAGAAAAATGATGATAGATGCAGCTAACAGGCAAGGGTTTACAGGATATGACACGATCAGGCACAGCCAGGAACTGGACTGTCTGATGAACGCGTATCAGCAGCTGGTAAACCGTGATCGTACACATCACCAAGGAATACAGGGCCTTGTGAAGAAAATAGGCTTGTTCTCCCGAGGTGACGTCATGCCTGCATATGAAGCAAACAAATGATTGATGATAAAACAGATAACGAAGACTGAATGCGCTTCCTGATCAAGCGCCGCATCCGAAAGATGACCGCGTACAGTCAGCAGATTTCTCCGCTGGCACGGCTCACGAAGCGCCTCGTACTATCTGCCGGCTATGATGCCGTTCCTCTCGTATATCCTCTTACACATACTCTCCTTTAAATAAAAAACACCCCGATCCAGGGTGTTTTTTTCATCGAGAAGCGGCAGGGAGGGTAATGGTGACCTCTGTGCCCTTATCGACTTCGCTTTGAATGTCAATCGAACCGCCGTACATCAGCATGATTCGTTTACATACGACAAGGCCGAGGCCGGTGCCTTTTTCCTTTGACGTTACAAACGGAAGAAAAATGTGTTCAAGCATATCTTCAGAAATGCCCATTCCGTTGTCGGCCACCTTAATGACTGCTTTATGATCGCGGGCTTCTAAATAGATGGACAGCCGGCCGCCTTCCTGCATGGATTCCAGCGCGTTTTTCGCGACATTTAAAATCACCTGTTTAATATGGTCTTTCGTGCAGTTGACCTTGAGCGGCCGATTGACGAGAATCTTCACATTCACTTCCACATTGTATAGATTCCCTTCAGAATAAATAATCGGCATAATCTCATCAAGAATATCCTGCAGCGAGTTCACTTCCAACCGTTCAGCAGTGGGTTTTCCAAGCACTAAAAACTCACTGACAATCTGATTGATCCGTTTAATCTCCTGCTCAATAATTGAGAAATACAGCTGATCTTCCTCCGATTTGTATTTTTTCTGCAAAAGCTGAATGAAGCCGCTGATCCCTGTAAGCGGGTTGCGGATTTCATGGGCGGTGCTGGCGGCAAGCGTTCCGATCAGCTCCAATTTCTGCGCTTCATTTTGAGCGCGCTCCAGCTGGGTCTTGCGCTTAAGCAAATAATATTGAACGAGGATGAACAGAATATTCAGCAGCACGGCAATACTGGACATCGGCAGCAGCACGCTTTTGGTCAGCTCATTCAGCTCAACCGGTTTCGGATAAACATTGATATTCCAATTAATATCATCCAGATAGCCGCTGACCGGTTTCACACCTTCTGATTGATCAGCCCGTCCGCTGGCAAATATCACTTTATTCTGATTGGTTGCCTTGACATAAACGTCAGGGCTCAGCATATTGATCATATTTCTCAAATAATCGACTTGTATGGCGGCTACTAAATAATCCGTGACTTCCCGTTTTGCGTCTAACACCGGCACGCAGATCGTGAAGATGCGCTGGCCTGTAATTCTGCTGGAGTAGTCATTTGTGATGACCGTTTTTTTCGTCTTTTTCGCCTTCGTAAAATACGGTCTGTCGGCCAAATTCACCTTTGATTTCAGATCAGTCGTGCTTGCGATGACATCACCTTTGGAATTCAGCATATACAGTCCGCTGAATCTGGGTTCATCCTCAAAAGCCTGATCGAGAATGTCAATGATCTTTTCTTCATTGACAGGCTTATCGACAGCGATCGCAAGTGTTGTCATCCGGGCTTTTGTTTCACCGATTAAATAATTGAGCTTATTGCGGTGAAGGTTGAGCATCATACTGGCTTCCTGTATGTGTTTATCGGCTATTTTCTGCTTTTCTTTTTCATAAATGAAAAAGCTGATAATAAGTGCCGGGATGATCACCAATATGAGATAAAGCTTGATCTTTCCCCGGGCACCTTTAAATGTATTCACTCTGCATCGCTCCAACATTACACTTGAATAGAGGTATTATATCATTTTTATACTTCTTTAATAAGAAAAAATAACCAAAATGATAGAAAAACAAATTATTTTATTAAGGTCTGACAAAAAGAAGAGAAATTTTGGAAACATTTTTGTTGACATTTTTCATTTTGTTTATTAATGTTTCTCTGTAACGGTTTCTTTTGTAAAAGGATGATTGAATGTATGACGGATAAAACAGAAAACTCATTGAAATTATTTATTGTACTGTCACGTGCGTACCGATCTATTAACGACCATATGAATAAACATATTCATAAGCACGGCCTGAACCCGACGGAATTTGCGGTGCTTGAGCTGTTGTACCACAAAGGCAACCAGCCGCTTCAGCAGATCGGCGACAAAATTTTATTAGCGAGCGGAAGTATTACATACGTTGTTGACAAATTAGAGAAAAAAGAACTTCTCATCAGAAAAGCCTCGCCGACTGACAGAAGAGTGACTTTCGCACAGATTTCCGAAAAGGGAATCCGTCTTTTGGACGATATTTTCCCTGATCATGCTGACGAAATTAAAGAAATGATCAGTGTGCTGAGTGATGAAGAGATAGAAATGTGTACGGAAATGCTGAAAAGAGTGGGGTTAAACGCTAAACATTTTCATCAGAAATAAAAAAGGAAGCCATTTGAAAGGCTTCCTTTTTTATATTACTGATTTTGGTCAGTCGCGGCGTTTCTAGGCTGTATCAATACCTCGACGCGCCTGTTTTTGCTGCGCCCTTCAGCGGTTTTGTTCGACACGGCCGGTTTATACTCTCCGAAACCTTTGGCGCTGAATACTTTTGCGTCAAGTTTCGGGTTTTCTGTCAGAATAGCCATGAAGTTGACGGCCCGCATGACGCTTAAATGCCAGTTAGATTGATATTGTGAGTTTTTAATCGGTACATTGTCCGTATGTCCGCTGATAATAATGTTCCTCGGCGGATTCAGCACAAGGAGATTCGAGATTTCCTTGGCAAGCGGAATATCTTCCTGACGGATATCCGCCCGTCCGGAATCAAAAAAGATACTGTCTTTAATGGTAATTAAGAGTCCTTCTTTAGTCAGCTTTGTTTCCAGCTGAGTTTCAAGCTTTTTATTTTTTATAAATTGATTGACTTGCTTTTGCACGCCTTCAAGTTCTTGGCGGTCGGCTGCTTCTCTTTCTTTCTTTTTCTGTTCTTTATCTTTTTCCTTGTCTTTTTTTAACTGATCAACGCCGTCTTTTTCGTTTTCAGGAGGGGTGACGCTTGAATATTCAAGAACACCCGTGCCTCCGGTAAACACGGCGTTAAATGATTTAGACAGCATTTGGAATTTCGCCGCATCGACCGAGCTCATGGCGAACAATACAATGAACAGAGCCAAAAGAAGGGTGAGCAAATCCGCGTACGGGATCAGCCAAGACTCATCCACATGCTCGTCATCATGCTTCTTCTTCTTTTTTCTCGCCATTGTTTGTCTCTCCTTCTTGTTCAGCGACTTTTGCGCGTTCATTCGCAGGAAGATACATGAGAAGTTTTTGTTCGATCACTTTCGGGGCCTGTCCTTCAAGCACTGACAGAACGCCTTCGATCATGATTTCACGCAGTTTGACTTCCTGCTTTGATTTGCGTTTCAGTTTGTTGGCGAAGGGATGCCATAGTACATATCCTGTGAAAATCCCGAGAAGGGTGGCGACAAACGCCGCACTGATGGCATGTCCGAGCGCCTCGGTATTGTTCATGTTGGAAAGAGCGGCGATAAGGCCGATGACCGCACCCAAAACGCCGAGTGTCGGCGCATATGTGCCGGCTTGTGTAAAGATGGCTGCGCCGGCCTGGTGTCTGTCTTCCATCGCTTCAACTTCCTCAGTCATAATATCTCTGATAAATTCTGCGCTTTGTCCGTCAACCGCCATACTCAGGCCGTTTTTCAAAAATGCGTCATCCACGTCTTCAATGCTTGCTTCCAATGCGAGCAGACCTTCACGTCTGGCGATTTGCGCCCATTGAGAGAACATAGGAATTAATTGCGCAATGGTCAGCTGTTTGTTTTCTTTAAACAGCACTTTAAAAAGGGCAGGCACTTTTTTGATTTCTTTTCCGGGGAATGCGATGATCACCGCAGAAATCGTACCGAACAAAATAATCAGAATAGCTGCCGGGTTAGCGAGTGCGCTTAAGCTGACCCCTTTCAGCACCATGCCCACGCTTAAAGCAATCAAGGCGAGGATGATACCGATAATCGATGTTTTATCCATAGTTTTCACCAAATCCTTTATACTAGCTTTCTATGGTTAATATCGGTGGCAGTGCATGGAACTTTAGGGTGATTGAGAAATTGTTCCCGAATTCTTCACAGTTTCTCCCTTTCGGCATGGAGAAAGAAACAAAAAAGCGGCTCCCCGCGAGGAGGGAACCGCTTTTTTCTTATTGTGCCCGGACTTTGATGCCGTCCTCTTCCATTACGACATGGAAGGCTTTTATTTCGTTGTCATCCAATAAGAGATCTGTCATTTCGTCCTCGATCAATTCTTGGATGGTTCTTCTGAGCGGACGTGCTCCGAAAGCTGGGTGGTAGCCAATTTCAGCGATTTTTTCTTTCGCATCATCGGTGACGTTCAGGCTGATGCCGCGCTCTTTTAATGTGTCTTCAAGCTCTGTGAGAAGCAGGCTGACGATTTTCACGAGATGTTCTTTTTTCAGGGATTGGAATTCAATGATGCTGTCAAACCGGTTTAAAAACTCCGGTTTGAAGAACGCGCTCAGTGAATCAATCAACGTTTGTTCTTCCAGGACGCTCTCTTCAGATTGGAATCCGACTTTCACCTGTTTTTCGCCGGTTCCAGCGTTGCTTGTCATAATCAAAACGGTATCTTTGAAGCTGACCGTTCTGCCCTGGCTGTCTGTCAGACGGCCGTCCTCCATAATCTGCAGAAACATATGCTGGACATCAGGGTGGGCTTTTTCAATCTCATCGAGCAGCACGATGCTGTACGGATTGCGGCGCACTTTTTCCGTTAATTGACCGGCTTCATCGTGTCCGACATATCCCGGCGGTGAACCGATGATTTTTGATACGGCGTGTTTTTCCATGTATTCACTCATATCGAGACGGATAATGGAATCTTTTGTACCGAACAGTTCATCTGCGAGTGTCTTTGATAACTCGGTTTTTCCGACTCCGGTCGGTCCGACAAAGAGGAAGGAGCCGACAGGTCTGTTTTTGGATTTTAAGCCGGCGCGGCTTCGTCTGACCGCTTTCGCCACTTTTTTCACGGCTTTTTCCTGACCGATGACGCGCTGATGAAGATGCTCTTCAAGTTCCTTCATTTTGACTTGTTCATCAGCCTGGAGTTTTCCGACCGGAATGCCTGTTTTCTGTTCAATGATGGCTTGAATATGCTCCGCCCCGATTTCAGGTGAAGAGGCCGGAGCTTCTTGTGCCAGCTGCTTTTCCAACGCCGCTTCTTCATCACGCAGTTTCGCGGCAAGCTCATAATTTTCTTCATGAAGCGCTTTTGTTTTCTCCGCGTCAATTGCTTTGAGTCTCTCAGCCGCATCTTCTTCATTTACGGTATCAAGCTCCAGGTTCGCCTTAGAGCCGGCTTCATCTAATAAGTCGATCGCTTTATCCGGCAGGTGGCGGTCCTGAATGTAACGGGATGAAAGCGTAACACAGGCGTTTATCGCTTCATTGCTGAATGTGACGCCGTGGTATTTCTCGTATTTATCTTTAATGCCTTCCAGAATGCTGATGGCTTGTTCTATTGTAGGCTCGTGAACCATGACAGGCTGGAAGCGTCTTTCAAGCGCCGCATCTTTTTCAATCTGGCGGTACTCTTTCAGCGTTGTCGCCCCGATGACCTGCAGCTCGCCTCTGGCGAGCGCCGGTTTCAGGATGTTCCCGGCATCCATTGATCCCTCGGCAGAGCCGGCGCCTACAAGAAGGTGAATCTCATCAATGAACAAGATGACATTTTTCCGTTCTTTTAATTCGTTCATTAATTGTTTCATTCTTTCTTCAAACTGGCCTCTGATCCCTGTATTGGCGACGAGAGAAGCGACGTCAAGCAGGTAAAGCTCTTTGTTTTTCAATTTGTTCGGCACATCGCCCTCAGCGATTTTAAGCGCGAGGCCTTCTGCAATAGCCGTTTTACCGACGCCCGGTTCACCGATAAGTACCGGATTGTTTTTATTCCGGCGGTTCAAAATTTCAATTACGCGCGCCACTTCATTATCGCGGCCGATCACAGGGTCAATCAGACCTGCTTTTGCGCCGTTTGTGACGTTTTGAGCGAGCTCGTCGAGCAGGCCTTTTTCAGGGCCGGCCTGCTGTTTATTTTGATTGGGAGAGAAACCTTGCTCAAACGGGAATCCGAATGATTGCGGCCCCATGCTCATAGACGGTTTTCGGGTTAATTCTGTATAACATGTTTCACATAAAACGAATTGTTTTTGAATGGAATTGACTTGCATGTTCAGGCGAATCGTCGCCTCGTTTTTCTGACAATGTTGACAACGCATTTGCCAAAACCTCCTCGGAAAATGTTTGATCATCTTTGACCAAATAGATTAGAAAATAAGGTCTTAACTTTGACCTTCTTTGATTAATAGTATACTCTGACCTTCTTTGACTTTCAAGTGTTTTGTTTCAAACCCCGAAAAATAAATGTTTACAGCATGATAAGTGATATTTGTGAGGTCTGATTATTTTTGACCAATATAGTCAGAAAGGAAATGAAATGCTTTGACCTTTCTTGATGAAGAGTATACGCCGGCCCTTTTTTTCTTTCAATATTTTTGCTTAGAGGAGAGAGCTGAATCTGTTTTCTCCGGGGAAGGACGATTTGTTCGTCTTTTCGGGCGACTTGTCTCATAAGCATATATAAAGGCCTGGACAAATCTGCGCTTAGCCGGAGGGTGAAATGGGACAAACAAAAGGTTCTGCAAGTCAGCTTGCATTTGTATACGTAGGCACGGTTGTAGGAGCCGGTTTTGCCACGGGACGGGAAATCGTTGAGTTTTTTCTGAAGTTTGGCTGGATCGGTCTGTTCGGTATCGTGGTAAGCGGTCTGATGTTTACATATTTAGGCGCCAAAATCATGATCATTTCCAAACGGATTCATGCAGCATCTTATCAGGAATTGAACACATATTTATTCGGCAAGTCCATCGGCCGCGCCGTTAATATGTTTATGATGTTTATATTGCTGGGAGTGACCTCTGTCATGCTCTCCGGAGCGGGAGCGCTGTTTCATGAACAGCTTGGCTGGTCCGCACAAGCGGGGATCCTTTTGACGATCGTACTGAGCTTTGCCGTCATGACAAGCGGCGTTAAAGGTGTGTTCGGCGTCAATATATTGGTTGTGCCGCTTTTAATTTCCTTCTCTTTTATCGTGACAGCAGATTCATTTGTATTTACAAGCACGAGAAACGCGGACGAATGGGTATGGCCTGACAAGTGGAATTGGCTTTTGTCCGCCGTCTCTTACGGCGCGTTAAATTTATCGCTCGCCCAAGCCGTGCTTGTGCCGCTTGCGAATGAAATGTCTTCAGAGAAGGTGATCAGAAGGGGGGCTTATTTTGGCGGCGTTCTGTTGACACTGGTGCTTGCCGCGAGCTTTTTATCATTATCAGTGCTGCCGGATGTGCTGGAGTTTGACATTCCGATGGCTCAAGTCGTCTATTCGTATTCGCGTTCGCTTCATATCATTTATTTGTTTATTATTTTCGGGGAAGTGTTTACGTCGGTCATCGGTAATTTATACGGATTGGAAAAACAATTAAACAGTTTTCTTCATATAAAAAGTACATATATTTACGGCGGCATTTTGGCGTTTGCTTTCATTATCAGCCAAATCGGCTACGGACAGCTGATTTCCACCGTTTATCCGGTGTTTGGGTATGTGAGCCTCGCTTTCATCGGCGCATTGATTTGCAAAAAAATCCCGAAAGAAGAATAAGGATATAAGGAAAATGTCTGTATTTTTTGGGAATTCCCCTTCTTTTTTCCTGACATTTCTGTATAATGAATTGGGAAATGATGGGGAGGAGTAAGAGATGAAAGCTCGACGTGTATTATTGGGATTTATTTTTATTTGTATCGGCATTGCGTTTTTTTTACAGAGGGCGGGAGTTATTCATATATCCGCAGGTTCGGCGTGGCCGTTTCTTTTCATTATAATGTCCGCAGGGTTTCACGCCGGATTTATTTTTGCGAAAAAAACGCCTGAACAGGCGGAACTGCTCGTTCCGGGCGGTATGTTTTTTGTGCTGGGCTGCCTGTTTTGTTTTGAAACGGCAACGGAATGGACGTATTCGGGCGTGACGTGGCCTGTTTATATATGGGCGCCTGCTCTCGGTCTGTTTGAGCTGTGGTATTTCGGCGGGAGGAAGTTAGGTGTATTGATTCCTGCTTTCATCCTGACAGCCGTGGGAGCACTATGCTTTGCTGGTATGCTGATGACGGGGCTGTGGCCGCTTTTGATCATCGCAGCCGCGCTTTTGTTTCACGCCGTTGCCTTTATGCAGCCGAAAAAAAGATCGGGCCTTCTTATTCCGGGCGGCATTTTGCTTGTGACGGGCGGGTTGTTATGGTTTGAAACGCTGACGGATTGGACATACGCAAATGTGACATCGCCTGTCTACCTCTTTGCCGTTGCGTTCGGCCTGTTTGAAGCCTGGCTGTTCGGCAGAAAGCAGAGAGGGCTTTTGACTGCTGCTGCGGTTCTGTGCGCCGCGGGCATTTTCGGCATATTCACCAATGCAAATGAAGTCATCAGCGAACGCGGCTGGCCCGCTCTCATTCTTTTGCTGGGCGCCGCTTTTCACATTCCGATTTTCGGCCCGAAACCTGTCAAAAACGCGGGACTTCTTGTACCGGGCGGCATCTTATTGATTACGGGGATCTTGTTTGTCTTTGAAACGGCAACCAATTGGTCCTACTCCGGTGTGACATGGCCTGTTTACCTGTTGGCAACGGCATTCGGTTTATTTGAGCTATGGCTGTTCGGCGGGAAACAGAAGGCGCTGCTCATCCCGGTTGCGGTGCTGACCTTGACAGCACTTTGCTTTATGATGACGAATCAGCCGATCATTCCGGTTTCTGTTTTCTGGCCTGCTTTATTTGTTCTGATCGGGATTGCGCTGATGGTATTTCCGGGGAAAAAACGCGGGGCTTAAACCCGCTTTTGCAGCCTGACACAGGGTTCAGGCTGTTTTTTTATTGTCACGGGAAACAACATTATGGTATGATAGCAAAAGTGAAAAAAGAAGAAAATCCGTATTGATGCGGGAGAGGTTCTAGCTACACCCTCTATAAAAAACTAAGGACGAGCTGTATCCTTGGATACGGTTTTTTTATGTTTTTTAGGGCGCCTTCTCCGAAAAAGGCGCTTTTTTTATGGAATGATAGATAAGGGAGAGAAAGACATGAAAAAAGAAAAAGCAGTTGTGGTGTTCAGCGGAGGCCAAGACAGCACGACTTGTTTATTATGGGCTTTGCAAAACTTTGAAGAAGTGGAAACCGTTACATTCCATTATAATCAGCGTCACCAAGAAGAAATCGATGTGGCAAAATCGATTGCCGAAAAGCTCGGTGTCAAAAATCACTTGCTTGATATGTCTCTTTTAAATCAGCTCGCGCCGAATGCGCTGACAAGAGATGATATCGAAATTGAAGCGAAGGACGGGGAACTGCCGACAACCTTTGTGCCGGGACGCAACCTTGTATTTTTATCCTTTGCATCGATTCTTGCATATCAAATCGGCGCGCGCCACATTATCACCGGTGTTTGCGAGACTGATTTCAGCGGCTACCCGGACTGCCGTGACGAGTTCGTCAAATCCTGCAATGTCACCGTCAACCTGGCGATGGAAAAGCCGTTCGTCATTCATACGCCGCTTATGTGGCTGAACAAAGCAGAAACGTGGAAACTTGCTGATGAGCTCGGCGCGCTTGATTTTGTAAAGAATAACACACTGA
Organism: Bacillus sp. JHAA; assembly: GCF_036961585.1. Classification (NCBI taxonomy): domain Bacteria; kingdom Bacillati; phylum Bacillota; class Bacilli; order Caryophanales; family Bacillaceae; genus Bacillus; species Bacillus sp. JHAA. Next base: position 24,904 of record NZ_JBAMDE010000003.1, read on the forward strand.
CTTGCTATAACGGCATCATTGCGGACGGATGCGGCGAATGCCCGGCATGCCTGCTCCGCAATAAAGGATATGATGAATATATGAAAATGAAAGGAGAGCGGAACTAATTGCTTTCTCAAATTTACCCGCAGGTTCAGCATCCTTATTCGTTTGAGTTGAATAAGGACATGCACATCTCAGCCGCGCACTTTATTCCCCGCGAAAGCGCCGGAGCGTGCAGCAGAGTCCACGGGCACACGTATACAGTAAATATTACAGTTGCGGGGGATGAACTGGACGATTCGGGCTTTCTCGTGAATTTCAGCGTGCTGAAGAAATTGGTGCACGGCGCTTATGACCATACATTGCTGAATGACCATGACGAGTTTTCTGCTGATGATGACAGATATTCACTGCCGACGACCGAGGTCGTGGCCAAAACGATTTACGATAAGGTGCAGTCCTACCTCGAAACACTGGAGAATCAGCCGGTCTGCGTGCAGATTTTTGTCAGGGAAACCCCGACAAGCTATTGCGTATACCGCCCGAAAAAAGGTGATAGGAATGGCTAAAGGAATTCCGGTATTAGAAATTTTCGGACCGACGATACAAGGGGAGGGCATGGTTATCGGCCAGAAAACCATGTTCGTCCGCACGGCGGGCTGCGACTACTCCTGCAGCTGGTGCGACTCCGCTTTTACATGGGACGGCTCAGCCAAAAAAGATATCCGCTGGATGACGGCGGAAGACATTTACCGCGAGCTGAGAGAAATCGGCGGAGACGCTTTTTCCCATGTCACCATCTCAGGAGGAAACCCGGCACTGTTAAAGCAGCTTGACGCGCTGATTCTGCTGCTGAAAGAGCACGGGGTGCGCGCCGCTTTAGAAACGCAGGGAACGGTCTATCAGGATTGGTTCACAATGATTAACGACCTGACGATTTCACCGAAGCCGCCAAGTTCGGGGATGACAACCGATTTTGCAAAGCTCGATCACATTGTGTCTTCGCTTGATGCGGCAGAAAGGCTTAACGCGGTCAGCTTAAAGGTCGTCATTTTTAATGATGAAGATCTGCAATTCGCGAAAACCGTCCACAAGCGGTATCCGAATATTCCGTTTTATCTTCAGGTCGGAAACGATAACGTCCATACGACGGACGACCGGGCATTGATCGCACATCTGCTCGGAAAATACGAAACACTCGTTGATAAGGTTTCAGCCGATTCGGATCTGAATCTCGTCAGAGTCCTGCCTCAGCTGCATACATTGCTTTGGGGAAATAAACGGGGAGTTTAATAGAAAGGGAGATTTATATGACAAGAAAAGAATCAGAATTAGAAGGAGTTACGCTCCTGGGGAATCAAGGGACAAACTATTTATTTGAATATGCGCCGGAGGTTTTGGAATCATTTCCGAATAAACACGTGAACCGTGATTATTTCGTTAAATTCAACTGCCCGGAATTTACGTCGCTTTGCCCGAAAACGGGACAGCCGGATTTTGCAACCATCTACATCAGCTATATTCCGGACGAAAAAATGGTGGAAAGCAAATCGCTGAAGCTGTATCTTTTCAGCTTCCGCAACCACGGAGATTTCCACGAGGACTGCATGAACATCATCATGAATGATTTGATCGAATTAATGGACCCCCGCTACATTGAAGTATGGGGAAAATTCACGCCTAGAGGCGGAATCTCGATTGACCCGTATACAAACTACGGCAGACCGGGAACAAAATATGAAAAAATGGCCGAACATCGGATGATGAATCATGATATGTACCCGGAGACGATTGATAATCGGTAATTATTCCGTTGTGTGATACGGAGTGTGAAACGAAGTGGAGTCACACTAAAAGTGGGAAAAGTCACACCTGAAAATGGCTCTACTCATGGGAATTGTATTAAAAAGTGTGACCTGAGGTGCAACCTGAACTGTAACTTTTATGCAGTGAAAAATTGATAGTACAGAAGCAGATTAAGGCGTACAATTTGTACGTCTTTTCTTTTTTATCCCAAAAGAAAAAATGCCTATCTAGAGATCATAGGCATTAAATATTATTATCAATATCTTCATTTATTTTTTGTCTAAGTTTCGAACCTTCTCTTTAACATTTGAAACAGCTCTTTTTTGAATTTCATCAAAGTTCTCCGCCCATGCCACTTCTGATTAGAACTTCACTTTCAAAATTGAATATCTCATTTATTTCTGACTGTTCTTCATCTGTGAGGTGATGGTATTGAAGTTGTTTAGCATTTACTTCAGCAGCTACATCAATTCTAACTTTAGTTGTTCTGGTTGTACAATTTCATATTCACCTTCTGCATACTCTTGTTCCGCATAATGGACTCCCCATTGACAGAGCTCCTGCAAGATAGGTTTAAGTGATTCTCCAAGTTCAGTGGATGAATATTCAACCTTCGGCGGTACTTGATTATACATCTTTCTGCTCACAAGTCCACTGGCTTCAAGCTCTCTAAGTGTTTGAATCAGCATTTTCTGAGTTATATTTGGGATCATGCGCTTTAATTCACTCGTTCTCTTTGGTCCATTCATTAAAAAGTATAATACAAGTCCTTTCCATTTTCCGCCAATGACTTCCTTTGTCACTTCAAACCCACAGCTAAATTTTTTCATGTCTAAAGCTCTCCATTCCACATTTATTACTTTTTAGTTACTATATCACAAAAAAGTGGGTACTTCCGATAATGTGCTTACTGAAGGATACTATATCTTGTAAGTTGTTCTTCAAGTACTTAAAGGTACTAGACATAAAATAAAATCAATTCTAAAGGAGTGTTAAGTATGGGTAAATTTGAAGGTAAAATAGCGCTTGTAACGGGTGGAACAAGTGGGATTGGTCTTGCTGCAGCACAAAAATTTGTAAACGAAGGTGCATATGTTTATATCACGGGACGTAGACAAAAAGAACTTGATAAAGCTGTTAACCAAATTGGCAAGAACGTAACCGGTGTTCAAGGTGATATTTCTAAGCTTGAAGACTTAGACAAACTATATGACATGATAAAGCAGGAAAAAGGTAAGTTGGACATTCTTTTTGCTAATGCAGGCATCGGCAACTTCCTTCCATTAGGTGAAATTACTGAAGAGCAGGTTGATAGAACGTTCGACATTAACGTTAAAGGAACCATCTTTACTGTTCAAAAAGCGTTATCACTATTCCCGGACAAAGTAGGTTCTATTATTGTAACGGGCTCTACTGCTGGATCAATTGGCAACCCAGCGTTTAGTGTATATGGAGCATCTAAAGCAGCATTAAGAGCACTAGTTCGCAACTGGATTCTTGACCTAAAAGGTACTGAAATCCGTGTAAATGTGGTGAGTCCAGGAGTTATTCTTACACCTGCATACGATGAGCTTTTTGGTGATGCACTTGAAGGAGCGATGGAAAATACCAGAAATACTGTTCCAGCTGGAAAAGTTGGGACACCTGAAGAAGTAGCAAACGCTGTATCTTTCCTTGCTTCAGATGAAAGCAGTTACTTGACGGGTGTTGAATTGTTCGTAGATGGCGGGCTAGCACAGGTATAATTTCACTGCGCAGAGATTACAAATAGTCCCCAAAAAAGGTTAAAATCAATCGTTTGGTAAGGTGTGAAATTGGTGTGACTTCATGATTAACGTCTAGAGCAAGTACTTATGGGACAAGACTTTGACCTGCCTTTTCTTCCACGAGGACTGCATGAACATCATCATGAATGATTTGATCGAATTAATGGACCCCCGCTATATTGAAGTATGGGACAAATTCACACCTAGAGGCGGAATCTCGATTGACCCGTACACAAACTACGGCAGACCGGGAACAAAATATGAAAAAATGGCCGAACATCGGATATGAATCATGATATGTATCCGGAGACGATTGACAACCGTTAATTTTCAGGCGGAGTACGGTCTCGGAATATAACCTAAATACCCCCGCTTTTTAAGTGGGGGGTATTTTTCGTCTGTGCCGCGCAGCCAAAAAGGTGCATGATATTTGCACAGAACTTCTATAAGGAAAAGAGAGATCATTTGGAGAAAAGAAAAAGACGAGTAAACCCGGGGGGAGCGTACTCGCCGCTTCAATACGTGACGGGTGCTGGATGGCAGCTCGTCTGTTTCATTATAAAATAGGGAACATACGTTTGTAAAGGTCTGCGCAGTTTTTTCTCATTCGGAGCGGATCAATTGTAAAGGAATGGTCAGCATGATAGCATGTCCTGTAAAAAGAAGGAGTGTTCGTTATGGAGCCGTTAGAGTTAAACGGTGTAAGGCTTAAAATGTATGATTGTAAAGAAAGTGCGGGCAAAAACGGCCGCATGATTTCATTCGTATTGAAGGTGACATCTGAAACGTATCATGATATTGCCGTCCTTTTGTATGAAAAAACATTTGACATCAAGGCGCCCGAGCGTGGACTTGAATTCCGCGGTAAAATAACCAACTACTATACATCCGTCACTAATCTTTACAATAAAGATGAGACAGGTGATTTTTTTGTAGAAATGACCGAGATCTGAATTCATTTGAAAAAGCTGCCGGGCGGCAGCTTTTGTGCGGGATATGTAAATGGTTCGGATTGTTCGGGGGGTTTAATAGGAGTCTCTGATGATTTTATAATTCTTATGGTTGACGACAGTGAGGGAATCTAATTCAAGATCACGATAATTATCCATGATGGTTACATCAACTATGACGGAATTTTCATTTACTTTTTCAACAATACCGGTTAATCCGTTTTTAAATTCAATGACGTTTCCAACCTTAGCAATTTTCACGAGCTTCCTCTCCTTTATCATAAATCCTGTTTGAAAATATTTTGCAGTATTTTCTTTAAGAAGTAAAGCGATATGGGTATCAGCCCGCTCAATCATTGTCCCGGCGGGGGAAAGATGGTATATTGATTTTCGGGAAAAAGCCGAGAAAAGGAGGCTGTGTTCGTTGCTGCCTGAGGAAATTTCAGAATGTATCAACCAAATGCGCATCGGTGAAATCAAAGAATTCAGGGTGCAGAAAGAACATTTTCTTGCATTTCGAGCAGTTTTATCGAAGCAGGAAGATTTTAAGCATTTCCGCGGTATTGCCCAGCAGGGCGGAGATGTTGTTTTCCAGTATTTAGAACAGCCAAGAAGCTGACGGCTCCTCGCACTTGAGGAGTCTTTTTTTGTTTCTTAGTTTCTCATTTCATCTGGCTGTAACAGATGTAAACAAAATGTAAAATCCCTCCGATGGATACTTTTACTGCTATTTGGTTAATGTTGTGAAAATGACGGCTGTTTTCCTGCCAATAACAAGGCTGTTAACGAACTTCTTCCATCATAAAAGCTGATTGGGAGCACTGGAAAATCTTTAACCGTGAATTTGCGCACAGCTCTTGTTAAGGTAGTGAAGTATTTAAGGAGGAAATCGTATGACGACAAAATTTGCTGCCTTGGCTGTCTTTTTTCTATGTTTTATGCCTGCATCAAAAATTGAACATACAGAAGCTCTGTTTACTTTTGCGAAGAAGCCAAAGCAAGAACCCAGCACACTGGTTGCTGATTTAAATAAAAAAAGCTCGGTTCCGAAGCTTTCAAAAACGGATCATAAGCATTCTATCCAACCGATAAAGCTGTCATCTCACCAAGAGAAGAAAGCAGAACCGGAAGAGACGGCTTATCAGCCGCCGAAAAAAACGTATTCCCGCGCTGACAGACAACTTCTGTCACGTCTCGTTCACGCAGAAGCGAAAGGTGAATCTTATAAAGGGAAGGTTGCGGTAGCCAGCGTAGTGCTGAACCGCACTGAAAAAAACGGCTTCCCGGATACCATTCGGGGCGTGATCTATCAAAGGAATGCATTTGAACCGGTAGCAAACGGAAGCATTAATCAAAAGCCGGATAAGGATTCCATCGCCGCCGCAAATGAGGCGCTTGACCATCCGGGCAGAGAAACGGACGCGTTGTTTTTCTACAATCCGAAAACGGCATCTGACCACTGGATCCGTTCCCGAAAAATTATCGAACGGATCGGCAGACACGTATTTGCGATGTAAGCATAGCGGGATCAAAAATATCCCGGCTATGCTTTTTTCAATTTTGAGAAATCGAAAATATTTTCAGAACTTGTCTCATATGATGATGGAAGAACGAGAGACAAGGAGAGACACCATGAATCGATTTGTGAAAGGGATCATTCTTTTATCCATCGCCGCCTTTTTCGCGGAATGTCTGGAATTTGTCGTGAATATGATACTGGCGCGGGAGCTTGGCGAGCATGGGATGGGACTTTACATGAGTATTCTGCCCACCATTTTTTTAATCATCGTCATCGCCAGTCTGGAGCTTCCGATCTCCATTTCAAAATTCATCGCGGAATCCAATCAGAAGCTGCATGAAAGCATGCTCCGGCATGCCTTCAGAATGACCGCCGTTTTTACCGCGTTTTCAACCGCGGCCGCAAGCATCGCGCTGCCGTTCATTCCTGTATTCGATACGTATCACCCGTTTATTAAAGGGATTGTCATCGGGCTGATTCCAGTCGTCGCTTTTACATCCATCGCCAGAGGTTATTTTATGGGTGTGCAGCAAATGGGAAAAATCGCGGTTGCGAATGTCATGAAAAAAATCATTCAAGTGCTTTGTCTGTTTATCTTTTTTCAATGGTATTCTTTTGAAATTGATATGGCCGTGCTCATTTCATTATTTGTGCTGGTCGCAAGCGATGTCGTGGTGTTCGTTTACTTGTATACGCAGTTTATTTTGGCGCGGAGGGCGCTTTCCGGCCATCAGCACATTCATCTTCGCGGGAAAGACGTGCGGAAACGCCTCCTGGCCGTATCCATCCCGACAACGGGACTTCGTATATTTCATGCGGTGACAAACGCCATTGAACCCTTTTTAGTGAAAGGAGCGCTGCTGGCGTCCGGGGCAGCCGGGACAGCCGCGATTGATCAATACGGCATGCTTGCCGGTGTAGCGATGACAATCGGTTCGTTTCCCGCGTTTATCGCCCATTCGCTGATGGTCGTCATGATTCCCAGCATTTCAGAAGCGTATGCGCTGTCCCAATATGATATTGTGCTGAAACGGCTGAGACAAGCGATTTTTATTACATTCGGCTACGGCATTCCGGCAGTCTGGGTCATGTTTCAGTTCGCGGGCCCGCTGACCCATTTGTTTTTTCAGTCTCCGGAAGCGCAGTATTATTTGCAGCTTTTGTGGCCGTTTTTTCTTTTTCATCTGTTTGTGATGCCGCTTCAGGCCTGTCTGATCGGTATCGGCCACGTGAAAACGGCGTTTTATCATAACGTATGGAGCAGCATTGTAGGGCTTTCGATGATGTATGTGCTCGGTTCTATGCCGGAATTGCAAATGCTCGGCATTATACTCGGCATGAATACCGGCATGATTCTTCTGACAAGTTTACATTACGCGACGATCTGCAAAGACCTCGGTGTCTCCGTGTTTTTGACGGGCGGCGGAAGAACAGCGCCCCGGATCGAAAGCTGAAAAGGCTGATACATTTCAATAAGGAAGGGCAAGCTATCCGAAACGCGTGAAAGGAAGATCATATGCATAAAAACCGCCTAATTGTATGTGCAGTCCTTTTGATAGCTGCCGCCGTCTGGATGCCTGAAGCAAAAGCCTCATCAGAAAAACAGGCAGTTCCCGCCGTGTTTCTGATGAAGACGATTGAAGGAGACGAGATATCGATTCCGAATAAAGGGCAGAAAACGATATTGCATTTTTGGACATCGTGGTGTCCGCCGTGCAAAAAAGAACTGCCGCAGTTCCAAACGTATTTTGAACAGCATCAGTCCGATGATGTAAGCCTTGTAACGGTAAATTTGATGAATGCCGAGCGAAACAAAAATACCGTTCAAAACTTTGTCAGTCAGCACCATCTCACTTTCCCGATTGTTCTTGACACGAAAGGCGAGCTTATGAAGGAATACGATGTCATGACGATTCCCACGTCATTTCTGCTGAATGAAAAAGGAGAAATCGAAAAAAAGATCGTCGGTCCGATGACCGCCTCACAATTAAAAGAATGGTCAGAGAAATAAAAAGGTGCGGGAGGAATTCCTCCCGCACCTTTTTTGCATATAATGAACAGCTGAAGAAACACTAATGATAATTATTATCAAAAAGAAATTAAAACAATTATAATTGAAATCTTCCGCCGGCATGCTATAATAAAGAAAACACTGCGATAACACTGTGAAAATGCTGCCTGTCAGGCGGCTGTTTTGCTTTTATCGGGGAATTGAAGATGATTTGCGTTCTCAATTAGAGAGGAGAATTCATAATGAATGAACAAGTGATGACACAAACCCATTCACAACAGCACATACAAGAAGAGCGGGCCGGAAAAAAGTGGCTCCAGCATGCAGAACTCATTGCGGCGCTCGTATCCGGCGTCCTTATTCTTGCGGCCTGGTTTTTTACCGAAACAAAAGGCCTGTCCGTCACTTTGTATATCCTTGCCTTCCTGATCGGGGGATTTGCAAAAGCGAAAGAGGGAATTGAGGATACCATTGAGACGAAGGCGTTAAATGTGGAACTGCTGATGATTTTTGCGGCTGTCGGCTCCGCCCTGATCGGTTATTGGGCTGAAGGTGCTGTTCTTATCTTTATTTTTTCGTTAAGCGGCGCGCTCGAAACATATACGATGAATAAAAGCAGCCGTGATTTAACATCTTTAATGAAACTGGAACCGGAGGAAGCGACCCTGCTTGCGGACGGACGGGAAAAGCGGGTGCCGGCTGCTGAACTTAAGATCGGTGACATAATCGTCATTAAGCCGGGCGAACGCGTAGCAGCAGACGGGATCATTGAGTCTGGCGTGACGAGCCTCGATGAATCGGCGCTTACGGGTGAAGCGATGCCGGCGGAAAAAACAGCCGGTGATTCTGTGTTTACAGGAACGGTAAACGGAAACGGCTCCTTAACGGTTCGTGTGACGAAAACAAATGAACAGTCTTTATTCAGAAAAATCATTCGGCTGGTGGAATCAGCCCAAAACAGCGTGTCACCGGCTCAGGCATTTATTGAACGATTCGAAAGTGTCTATGTCAAAGGCGTGCTGTTAGCCGTGGCTTTGCTTTTATTCATTCCTCATTTCGCTTTAGGCTGGAGCTGGAGTGAAACCTTTTACCGGGCGATGGTGTTTATGGTGGTCGCCTCCCCGTGCGCGCTTGTCGCTTCTATTATGCCCGCTGCGCTTTCCCTTATCTCAAATGGTGCCCGCAACGGATTATTGGTTAAAGGAAGTGTGTTTTTAGAGCAGCTGGGAAGCGTACGGATGATCGCATTTGACAAAACCGGCACGGTCACAAAGGGACAGCCGGCAGTCGCGGCATTTCAAGCTGCGGAACATGTGAGTGAAGATGAGATCATGCAGGCGGTGTATGCAATGGAAAAGCAATCAAGCCACCCTCTTGCAAAAGCGATAGCTGAATTTGCCGAAAGCCGGGGCACCGCGCCCGCAGGACATCTATCGATTGACGAGACGTCCGGATTCGGTGTTCAGGCTGAAATAGAAGGCGTCAAATGGATGGTCGGAAAAGCGGGGTTTGCAGGTGAAGATGCGGCAGATGCTTTTTTGCAAACATCGGGAAAAGAATTAAAGGATAAAGGTTTTACACTGGTCTTTGTTAAAAAAGATGACCGGATTGCGGGCTGCTTTGCCTTAAAGGATCAAATCCGACCTGAAGCCAAAGCCGTGATGGCTGAGCTTGAATCACTGGGCATTAAAACAGCCATGCTCACCGGCGATCAGTCTGAAACTGCGGCTGCCATTGCAAAAGAGGCGGGCATGACGACGGTTGTTGCCGATTGTCTGCCGGACCAAAAGGCAAAAGAAGTGAAGAAGCTGAAAGAAACGTACGGCACAATCGCCATGGTGGGGGACGGCATTAATGACGCGCCCGCTCTGAAAACCGCTGACGTCGGTATTGCGATGGGCGGGGGAACGGACGTGGCCCTTGAAACGGCTGACTTAGTCCTTATGAAAAATGATCTTCACAAGCTTGTGAAAATGTGCAGACTCTCAAGGAAAATGAACCGGATTATTAAGCAGAATATTGTTTTCTCGCTCTCGGTCATCTGCCTTTTGATCTGCGCTAACTTTCTGCAGGTGATGGAACTGCCGTTTGGCGTGATCGGGCATGAGGGGAGCACGATCCTGGTCATTCTGAACGGACTGAGATTATTAAAATAAACATGACAGCCGCACATCGGGCGGCTGTTTTTTTAATGTTCGTTCACAGCATAAACGCCGGAAAACTGATAGAATGAATAAAGAGTCACTTTGGTAAGGAGGAAAAGCAAAAAATGAACAGATTAGAACGTGTTTCATCTTGGCTGAAAAAAGAAGGACATGATGCGGCGTTTATACATACTAAGGAAAACGTATTTTATTTAACTGATTTTTACACGGATCCGCATGAGCGGTTAATGGGATTGTTCCTGTTTCAGGAACAGGAGCCGTTTTTCGTTTGTCCGGGAATGGAAGCCGGACAAGCCCGCAGCGCCGGGTGGGAGCATGATATTATCGGCTACGGCGATCACGAAGATCCGTGGGAGCTGATCAAAGCCGAGCTCACAAAACGAAATGTGCGGCTTGATTCCATCGCGGTTGAAAAGGATTCGATCTCTCTTTCCCGCTCAGAACAGCTCAAACAAGCTTCAGGGGGCGCGGCATTTGTTTCGGCAGAAGAAACGCTCAACCAATTCCGTCTCGTGAAAGATGAGAAGGAAATCAGCATTCTCAGGGAAGCGGCAAAACTCGCGGATTACGGAGTTGAAGTCGGTGTCGCGGCGCTTAAAGAGGGTGTGAGTGAAACCGAAGTACTCGCGCAGATTGAGTTTGAGCTGAAGAAAAAAGGCGTGCAGGGCATGTCATTTTCAACGATGGTGCTGTTCGGGGAAAAATCAGGCCAGCCCCATGGGAATCCGGGTGCAGACCGGTTGAAAAAAGGCGATTTCGTTCTGTTTGATCTGGGCGTTATTCTTGACGGCTACTGTTCAGACATTACGAGAACATTCGCATACCAATCAATCAGCCCGAAACAGGAAGAGATTTACGAAACGGTGCTTAAAGCTGAACAGGCGGCGCTTCAATTAAGCAAACCAGGCGTCAGAATCGGCGATCTCGATTTAAAAGCCCGCGGCATTATTGAAAAAGCCGGATACGGAGACTATTTCCCGCACCGCCTCGGCCACGGACTCGGGATTTCGGTTCACGAATATCCATCAATGAGCAGCGCGAACGACACACTCCTCAAAGAAGGCATGGTATACACGATAGAACCGGGGATTTACGTGCCGGATGTCGGCGGCGTGCGCATTGAAGACGATGTGTTCGTCACAAAAGACGGCGCCGAAGCATTAACGCAGTATCCGAAAGAATTAACGATTCTGAAATAAAAAGCTTTGTGATAAAAAAGGACGGTTCTGGAACGCAGCGTCCTTTTTTATCACCTTTTAAATGAAAAAATCATCAAAATGCTGAAATGGTTTGATGTCATGCTTTTCATTCAGGGGCCGCAGGGCAAGGTAACTGCCGCCGACTATGGCCAGACACAAACCGATTAAGCAAAGAATCCCCATCGCTGTTCTTCTCCTTTCAAACGAATAGGATGTATCTGTTTCTAGCTTACTGTATGAAACGCATTCCAGATCAAGGGAAAAAAAGAAAGGGGGGACGCCATGGCTACGATCAGAGACATTGCCGGCGCTGCCGGGGTTTCCGTTACAACGGTATCAAGAGTATTAAACGATCATCCTTATGTAAGTAAGGACAAAAGAGAAAGAGTGAAAAAAGCGATGCAATCGCTCGGATATACGCGCAACATTCATGCTGTACATTTATCCAAAGGTTTTTCCGATATGATCGGCGTTGTGCTTCCGTCGGTGAATCTGCCGTATTTTGCAGACCTTGTTGCAGGTATTGCCGAGGCTGCCGAAGCGTCAGGCGTGCATCTTTCTTTATACCAGACAGATTATCAGCAGCAAAAAGAACGTTTTGCCTTATCACAATTACAGGAGCGCCAAGTGGACGGCCTGATTATCTGCTCCAAAGCAATTCCTGATGAACATCTGCTTACCGTGAAAGAACCGCTCATCCTCTGCCAGTACACTGATGCGGCGGGGCTTTCCTCCATCAGTAATCCGCATCGGGAAGCATTTCGGCACGGTCTGGATTATCTGATAGAAAAGGGACACCGGAAAATAGCGATCAGCCTGGCCAGAAAAAAGGGAAAAAACAGTCAAGTACGCATTGCCGCATACAAAGAGGCGCTCAAGAAGATCGGGCAGCCTTACAGGGAAGAGCTGGTTGTGGAAAAGGCGCTGACGCTGCTTGACGGGAAAGCCCTTTTTCATAGATGGAAGAGCTGGGATGACAAACCGACTGCGCTGTTTGCGGCGAATGATCAAGTATCCGCAGGTCTTTACCTTGAAGCCAAGGCAAATGGGACGCGCATCCCGGAAGAGCTTGCGATTTTGAGCATCGACAATCATGATATCAGCAAGATGTTAGGGATTTCCACAATAGATATACAAACAAAAGAAATGGGAAAGCAGGCTTTTCACATGCTTGAGAACCGGATCGGCGGCGGGCCTCCGGCAAGGAAAGTTCTTGATTACCGCCTTATTGAACGATCAACCGTCTAAAAAAAGAATTGACGCGCTTTCCGTTCGTTTTGTACGATATGAGGTATTGAATGACAAAGGAGCTGAGGATCATGAAGGGGTCCTTTACAGTTGAAAAGGTATTAAATAACAATGTGCTCATCGCAACACATGATAGATACAGTGAGGTCGTCTTAATCGGAAAAGGGATCGGCTTTGGAAAAAAACAAGCGGATGTCATTGAAGATAAAGGGTATGACAAGATGTTCATCTTAAAGGATGAAAAAGAACAAAAACAATTTAAAAAGCTCCTCGGTTATGTGGACGAGACACTTGTCGACATCTCCAATGACGTCATTTATCATATCAAGAAGCGGACAAGCCAACCGTTAAATGAGCATATCCATATTGCGCTGACTGACCATATCGCCTTTGCGGTAAAGCGGCTGCAGCAGGGTTTTGACATTAAAAACCCGTTTCTCATGGAAACCGAAACGCTTTATCCGGAAGAATTCCAAATTGCCCGTGAAGTCGTCGGCATGATTAATGAAAAGACGGGAATCTGCCTTCCGGAAGGGGAGATCGGCTTTATCGCTCTGCATATCCACTCCGCCCTGACGAATCGGCCCCTTTCAGAGGTCAATCAGCATTCACAGCTGATGTCCCGGCTCGTTCAGGTGATTGAGGAATCTTTCCAGATGAAAGTGAATAAAGAAAGCGTCCACTATTTGCGGCTGATCCGGCATATCAGATTTACCATAGACAGGATTAATCGGGAAGAGCAGACAAAAGAACCAGAAAAGTTAATGTTATTATTGAAAAATGAATACCCGCTATGCTACAATACTGCTTGGAAACTGATAAAAATCTTGCAGCAAATACTGAAAAAACCAGTTCATGAGGCGGAAGCGGTTTATCTCACGCTTCATTTGTACCGATTAACCAATAAAATTTCATAATTTCAGTTGAAACCTTAAAAACGTGTCACTGATTCGATCAGGCATGAGTGATTGAGGGTAAAAAACGGGAAGAACGGTCCCGTTATTTTGCACACCCTTTTTACTCATGCCTTTTTTGTTGTGTAAAAGGGCAAATGTAAACGGTTAAACTGAAGACTTGCGCCAGTGAATTCGTTGTCATGAATTTTCGCTGTAAGGTCACACTAGCTAACAGAGGAGGTACATCTTTTATGTTTAAAGCATTATTCGGCGTTCTCCAGAAAATCGGCCGTGCTCTTATGCTTCCGGTTGCGATTTTACCGGCTGCGGGGATCTTGCTTGCGTTAGGGAATGCCATGCAGAACAAAGATATGATTCAAGTCATGCACTTCTTAAGCAATGATAACGTTCAGCTTGTGGCGAATGTCATGGAAAGCGCCGGCCAAATCGTATTTGACAACCTGCCGCTTCTTTTTGCAGTAGGGGTTGCGATCGGTCTTGCCAACGGAGACGGTGTTGCCGGAATCGCGGCTATTATCGGATACTTGGTCATGAACGTATCCATGAGCGCCGTGCTTATGGCAAACGGCAGTATTCCGTCTGACAAAATTGAACGGGCAAAGTTTTTTGCGGAAAACCATCCGGCCTATATTAACATGCTGGGGATACCCACTTTGGCGACGGGCGTGTTCGGCGGTATTATCGTCGGGGTTCTGGCCGCGTTATTGTTTAACAAGTTTTATAAAATTGAACTTCCGCAGTACCTGGGATTCTTTGCGGGTAAGCGGTTCGTCCCGATTATCACATCGATTTCCGCATTAATTCTCGGTCTTATTATGTTAGTGATCTGGCCTCCGATCCAGCACGGTCTGAATTCCTTCTCCACGGGTCTTGTGGAAGCGAATCCAACCTTGGCGGCCTTTATTTTCGGGATGATTGAGCGGTCATTGATTCCGTTCGGTCTTCATCACATTTTCTACTCGCCGTTCTGGTATGAATTTTTCAGCTATAAAGATGCGGCCGGAGACATCATCCGCGGAGATCAGCGGATTTTCATGGCTCAGATCAAAGACGGCGTACAGCTGACGGCGGGAACATTTATGACGGGGAAATATCCGTTTATGATGTTCGGTCTTCCGGCGGCAGCGCTTGCAATCTATCATGAAGCGAAGCCTGAAAAGAAAAAACTTGTAGCCGGAATCATGGGTTCTGCCGCTCTGACAAGTTTCTTAACGGGAATTACCGAGCCGCTTGAATTCTCATTCTTGTTTGTGGCTCCTATCCTGTTTGCGATTCACTGCGTATTCGCGGGACTTTCCTTTATGGTCATGCAGCTGCTGCATGTAAAAATCGGTATGACCTTTTCAGGCGGTCTGATTGACTACTTCCTGTTCGGAATTCTGCCTAACCGGACGGCTTGGTGGCTTGTCATTCCGGTCGGCTTAGGATTAGCCGTCATTTACTACTTCGGTTTCCGGTTTGCGATCAGAAAGTTCAATCTGAAAACGCCGGGCCGTGAAGAAGAGGCTGCGGATGAAGGTGCGGGCGCCTCAGGCGAAGCCGGCGACCTTCCTTATGAAATCCTGCAGGCAATGGGTGATCAGGAAAACATTAAGCACCTTGACGCTTGTATCACGAGACTCCGCGTTACGGTCAACGACCAGAAGAAAGTGGATAAGACTCGTCTGAAACAGCTTGGCGCCTCAGGCGTTCTTGAAGTCGGAAACAACATTCAGGCCATTTTCGGCCCGCGTTCTGACGGTTTAAAAACACAGATGCAGGATATTATCGCCGGACGCACGCCGCGCCCTGAACCGAAAGTATCCGCACAAGAAGAAGTCAGCCAGCAGGTTGAAGAGGTTATCGCAGATCCGCTCCGAAACGAGCAGGGTGAAGAAGTGTTCGCTTCTCCGATCACCGGCGAAATCCATCCGATTACCGATGTGCCTGATCAGGTGTTCTCAGGAAAAATGATGGGTGACGGTTTTGCGATTCTTCCTGAAGAAGGAATCGTCGTATCGCCTGTCCGCGGAAAAGTGCTGAATGTTTTCCCGACAAAACATGCGATCGGCCTTCAGTCTGACGGCGGAAGAGAGATCCTCATTCATTTCGGAATCGACACAGTCAGCCTGAAAGGCGAAGGATTCACTTCTTTTGTTTCTGAGGGTGACCGGGTTGAACCGGGACAAAAGCTGCTTGAAGTTGATCTTGAAGCGGTTAAACCTCATGTTCCTTCATTAATGACACCGATTGTCTTTACAAATCTTGCCGAGGGTGAAGCGATTTCCCTTTCGGCCGAAGGTACCGTAAAACGGGAACAAAAAGATATTGTGAAAATCGGAAAATAAGCATATAAATACGCCGTGCTTGTCAGATGACAAGTACGGCTGTATGATATAATATTGTGTAGTAAAATAGCTTTAATTTAAAGGAGAATGATAATCATGGCACAAAAAACATTTAAAGTAACAGCAGATTCCGGAATCCACGCTCGTCCTGCGACAGTTCTTGTACAGACTGCAAGCAAATACGATGCTGACGTAAACTTAGAATATAACGGCAAAACAGTAAACCTTAAGTCAATCATGGGCGTTATGTCTCTAGGTATCGCTAAAGGCGCTGAAATCACAATTTCCGCTTCAGGCGCTGACGAAAACGATGCTCTTAACGCTTTAGAAGAAACAATGAAAAGCGAAGGACTCGGCGAGTAATGCAAGAATTAAAAGGAATAGGCGCTTCAGCCGGAATTGCGATTGCGAAAGCATACCGGCTTGAAGAGCCGGACTTAACGGTTGAAAAGAAAAACATTGCTGATGCTGCGGCTGAAGTAAGCCGTTTTGATGAAGCGATTGTACGTTCTAAAGAAGAGCTTGAAAAAATTAAAGAGCATGCTTTAAAAGAACTGGGACAAGACAAAGCTGACATTTTCTCCGCGCACCTTTTAGTTCTGAGTGATCCTGAGCTGTTGAACCCGGTAAAGGAGAAAATCAGCACAGATTCAGTCAATGCTGAATTCGCTTTGAAAGAAACAGCTTCCATGTTCGTTACTATGTTTGAATCAATGGATAACGAATACATGAAAGAGCGTGCGGCGGATATCCGTGACGTAACAAAACGTGTGACGGGGCACCTGCTGGGCGTGGAAATTCCGAACCCGAGCATGATCTCAGAAGAGGTTGTTATCGTGGCTGAAGATTTGACACCGTCTGATACGGCGCAATTAAACCGCCAGTTTGTAAAAGGTTTTACAACTGATATCGGCGGACGCACTTCACACTCCGCGATCATGGCCCGTTCGCTTGAAATTCCGGCTGTTGTCGGCACAAAAGCGGCTACAGGGACAATTGAAAACGGTGTTACGGTAATCGTAGACGGCATCGATGGTGATGTGATCATCGATCCTTCCAGTGAAACGTTAAAGAAATATGAAGAAAAGCACAGTGCTTACCTGGCGCAAAAAGCTGAGTGGGCGAAGCTCGTCAATGAACCGACTGTTTCTAAAGACGGCCATCATGTAGAGCTTGCCGCAAATATCGGCACACCTGACGATGTAAAAGGCGTTCTTGAAAACGGAGGAGAAGCTGTAGGGCTTTACCGTACGGAATTCCTTTACATGGGACGCGACCAGCTTCCGACGGAAGACGAGCAGTTTGACGCTTATAAAACGGTTCTTGAGCGTATGGAAGGAAAATCAGTTGTCGTGCGGACATTGGATATCGGCGGCGACAAAGAGCTTCCTTACCTGCAGCTACCTAAAGAAATGAACCCGTTCTTAGGCTACAGAGCCATCCGCCTTTGCCTTGAAGAGCAAGAAATCTTCAGAACTCAGCTTCGTGCGCTGCTTCGTGCAAGTACATACGGAAACTTAAAAATCATGTTCCCGATGATTGCGACAGTAAACGAGTTTAAACAGGCGAAAGCGATTCTTCTCGAAGAAAAAGAAAAACTCGTCGAAGCCGGCGTAGCGGTTTCTGACGATATTGAAGTCGGTATGATGGTAGAGATTCCGTCTACAGCCGTTATCGCAGATCAGTTTGCCGCAGAAGTTGACTTCTTCAGTATCGGAACAAATGACTTGATCCAATACACGATGGCTGCTGACCGCATGAACGAGCGCGTGGCTTATCTGTATCAGCCATACAATCCGGCGATTCTCCGTCTGATCACCCTTGTTATTGAAGCCGCTCACAAAGAGGGCAAATGGGTCGGCATGTGCGGAGAAATGGCGGGAGACGAAATTGCGATTCCGATTCTTCTCGGCTTAGGCTTAGATGAGTTCTCGATGAGCGCTACATCCATCCTTCCGGCAAGAACGCAGATCAGCAAGCTTTCTAAAAAAGAAGCTGAATCATTCAAAGAAACAATCTTGTCTATGAGCACGACAGAAGAGGTTGTCGCATTCGTTAAAGAAACATTCAATAAGTAATACAACAGCCAGACGGTGTAAGCCGTCTGGTTTTTTTCATATTCGGAAAAAAGGGGGGAACAATAACTTTCAACAGGAGGGATTATCATGACAAAATCATTTGCAGCGGGGGATACGGTCTATGTGATTTACCGCAATCCGCATGCCGCCAATGTCGCCCATATTAAAGAGGCGGAGATCGTCCATCACCCGTATCATGAGGGAGAATTGTCTCTGTTTTTATACGAAACCTATCATCCGCTGGCCGAAGATGACGCGGTCTTTTCGACATATGAGGAAGCGGAAGCGCTTTACAGCGAGCTTTTTGAAGAAGACCGGTATCATTGATCAAAGGAAATGTTTACAACGCATATTCACTCTCTTTTAAACGGAAAGTAACAACATGAGAATATGTAAAGGGAGTGTCTGTCTATGCTGAAGCCGTTTGTGCCCCAGCTTGTTTATATTGAACCGAGAGCGCTCGAATACCCGTTAGGACAAGAGCTGAAGAATAAGTTTGAAAACATGGGGCTTGAGATCAGAGAAACGACATCGCATAATCAAGTCCGGAATATTCCGGGAAAAAATCACTTGCAGCAATACCGGAACGCGAAATCAACATTGGTAATCGGCGTCCGGAAAACACTGAAATTCGATTCTTCAAAGCCGTCCGCCGAATATGCCATTCCATTTGCGACGGGCTGTATGGGGCATTGCCACTATTGCTACCTGCAGACGACGATGGGGTCAAAGCCCTACATCCGGACATATGTCAATGTGGAAGAGATTCTGGATCAGGCTGATGAGTATATGAAAGAACGGGCGCCGGAATTTACAAGATTTGAAGCCTCTTGTACGTCTGATATCGTCGGAATCGATCATCTGACACATACATTAAAAAGAGCCATTGAACATTTCGGACAAAGCGAATTGGGACAGCTCAGATTCGTGACTAAATTTCACCACGTCGATCATTTGCTTGATGCAAAGCATAACGGAAAGACTAGGTTCAGATTCAGCATCAATGCGGATTATGTCATTAAAAACTTTGAACCGGGAACTTCTCCGCTCGACAAACGGATAGAAGCCGCCGTCAAAGTCGCTAAAGCGGGCTATCCGCTCGGTTTCATCGTGGCGCCGATTTATATTCACGATGGCTGGGAGGAAGGCTATAAGGAACTGTTTGAGAAACTTGATGCGGCGCTTGATGAAGACGTTCGGCATGACATCACATTTGAACTGATCCAGCACCGTTTTACAAAACCGGCCAAACGGGTGATTGAGAAGAACTATCCGAAAACAAAGCTTGAGCTTGATGAAGAAAAGCGCAGATACAAATGGGGACGCTACGGAATCGGCAAGTATATATACCAAAAGGACGAAGAGCATGACTTAAGGGAAACACTCGAATCTTATATCGAAACCTATTTTCCGAAAGCGAAAATCGAATATTTTACGTAAGGCGGAGCTGTCGGTACGACGGCTCTTTTTTTGCTGCGCCAAATGGCGGAAATTTTTGATATTTATTTCAAGATTTATTCATTTTCATGACCGAAAGACCGATATAACTCTCAGGAGGGGATGGTTATGTTTAAAAAAATGCATATCAAAATTGCTGTGTTTGTATCGGCAATGCTTATCGTAACGGTTGTTTTTTTAACGGTTTCTTCATATTTGACATTAAAGCCGATGATGACGGATGAAGCAAAACGTACGACAGAGAATGTCACCAATTCACTCGGTCAGAACATTGAGCTTCAGCTGAAAAATGATGAGACCGTATTATTGAGATTAGCAGGCGGTGAATTGTCCCGGTCTTTTCTATCAGATGGGAACAAAGAAACCGCGCGGCTTTTTAACGATGAGTTAAAACAGATCGGACAGAATGACAAATATGTCGCGCTTGCGTACGTCGGAACCGCAAACAAACAAATGTTTACATATCCAAAGGCCGACTTTGCCAAAGACTATGATCCGACAAATAGAACGTGGTATAAGATGGCGGCTGAAAAACCCGATAAGGTTGTCTGGACTGACCCTTATAAAGATGCAGTGACGGGAGACATGATCGTGACGGCGTCAAAAGCCATTCAAAACAGCGGAACCGTCGTCGGAGTGGCGAGCTTAGATCTGAAACTGTCCTCCATTCAGAGCATGGTCAACGAGCAAAAGGTACCGTATAAAGGATTTGCGTTTTTGGCGGATGAAAACGGCTCTCTTCTGGCGCATCCGGAAAAACAGGGAAAAAATATTTCGGAAGACCAGACGTTAAAAGACATCACCACGGATAAAGAAGGCATCAAAGAGCTGCAGGGGAACATGGTCGTCTACCAAACGGTAAAAGAAACAGGGTGGAAAGTCGGAACGCAGTTTGAAAAAAATCAGCTGATGGGAGTAGCCGACAAAATGAACACGGTGAGCATTTTTATGTCACTGATCGCCCTTGTGATTACAATCGGACTCAGCTATTTCCTAGCAAAAACGATAACCGGGCCGATTCAGCAGCTGATCGCGAAAACAAATTCAGTCTCAGCGGGAGATTTAACCGTCCGCGCTCAGACGAAATCAAAAGATGAAGTAGGCGAGTTAACAAAAGACTTTAACCAAATGGTTGAAAATATGAAAGAGATGGTCGAACAGGTCAAGGCCTCCTCAGAAAACGTGTCCGATACATCTGACCAGCTAACCGTCATCTCACAGGAGACAAATGAAACGAGCGGACAAATCGCAAAAGCGATAGAGGAAGTCGCCGCCGGAGCGACAGAGCAAGCGTCAGAGGTTGAGACGATCAATGAAAAATCAGAAAATCTCTCAGTCAAAATAAAAGGAATCGCAGATCGCGCGGGCAGCATAAAACAACTCTCAAAATCTTCAGAGGATGCCAGCTACAAAGGGCTGGACGCGCTCG
This sequence comes from Bacillus sp. JHAA, assembly GCF_036961585.1. Classification (NCBI taxonomy): domain Bacteria; kingdom Bacillati; phylum Bacillota; class Bacilli; order Caryophanales; family Bacillaceae; genus Bacillus; species Bacillus sp. JHAA. The sequence continues at coordinate 45,759 of NZ_JBAMDE010000003.1, forward strand.
GACAGCTGCTGATGAAGTCAAACGAAGCCAATTCAGAAACGAAAAAAGTAGAGGCAATGCTGAATGACCTGGAAGAACAAACGAAAAACATAGAAGAAGTCGTGACGGCAATATCCGCCATTTCAGACCAGACGAACCTCTTGGCGCTGAATGCGAGCATTGAAGCCGCAAGAGCGGGAGAAAGCGGCCGGGGCTTTGCCGTCGTCGCGGAAGAAGTCCGCAAGCTTGCTGAACAATCAGCTCTTTCTTCCGGCCATATCAGTGAGACGGTCCGGCTGATTCAATCAGAGACAAAAGAAGCGTCACACGCGATGATTGAGGCAAGCAGAATGAATGATGAACAAAACAGCGCCATTCATGAAACGGGTGAGGTCCTCAATCTGATTACGACGGAAATGCAGTCTCTTGTTCAAGGTATAGATCATATTTACAATGACATTCAAAAAATGAGTGAAGAACAAGCCGCGATTCAAGAAGCGATTCAAAGCATCTCCGCCATTTCTCAAGAATCTGCGGCAGCGGCGGAAGAAGTGAATGCTTCTACTGATGAACAGCTCGTTACGCTTGAAAAAGTGAAGCAATCGACTGACATGTTAAAGAGCGCGAGCGAAGATCTCATCAGCGCCATTTCTAAATTCACCTTGTAACGCGGTCTCTATCAGCCTATAATATGGTAATATAGACATGAAAGAGTGATATATGAATCGCATCAAGGGAGGAAAGCGCAGTGAACAAAACGGTTGGATTTATCGGTTTGGGCGTCATGGGAAACAGTATGGCATCGCACATTTTAGAAGCGGGCTATCCTGTTTTAGTCTACACGCGTACGAAACAAAAAGCGGAAGAGATTCTGAATAAGGGAGCGGTCTGGCAGGAGACGGTCAAAGACCTTTCAGAGAAAGCTGACATTATTATTACCATGGTCGGCTATCCGAGTGATGTCGAGGAAATCTATCTCGGCGAAAATGGCATTCTCCGGCACGCAAAAGAAGGGACGTTTGTCATTGATATGACGACATCAAAACCGTCTCTGGCGAAGAAGATAGCGGAGAAAGCCAAAGAAAAATCCATTCACGCCTTGGATGCACCTGTTTCCGGTGGAGACATCGGCGCGAGGAACGGAACGCTTGCCATTATGGCCGGAGGAGAAAAAGAAGCGTTTGAAGCATGCCTGCCGCTTTTCTCCGTTATGGGGGAAAACATTCAGTATCAAGGGCCGGCTGGCAGCGGCCAGCATACGAAAATGTGCAATCAGATCGCGATTGCAGCGGGAATGGTCGGAGTGGCTGAAGCGATGGCTTACGCTGAAAAATCCGGTCTGAACCCGGAACAAGTGCTGAAAAGCATTACAACCGGAGCTGCCGGAAGCTGGTCATTGTCCAACCTCGCTCCCCGTATGCTGAAAGGCGATTTTGCACCAGGATTCTACGTGAAACACTTTATTAAAGACATGGGAATCGCCCTTGAAGAAGCGGAGCTGATGGGAGAAGAAATGCCCGGATTGGCGCTGGCCAAATCATTATACGACAAGCTTTCCGCGCAAGGGGAAGAAAACAGCGGAACTCAAAGTATTTATAAGCTTTGGGTGAAATAAAAAAAGATTGCCCGAACGCGACTATTTTATGGATGTTGAGGAAGCGAATACTTACGGTATTGTTGGTAGTGTTTTATAAACAATGATCTGCAAATCTTGTATTCTTAGGGCCTTAATGAAGACAGGAACTTGGCAGGATAATGTATTAATGTGTATCCGTTTATAATATTCTACTGTTTGGAATCCCCCTCGTTTGTTTGATGCAGACTGTCTATTATAAATCAAAAGGGGGATTTCCGAATAATGATTAGGATTAATACAACTTTCCAAAAGTAGGATGTATCATGTTTGATTCAAACTATGAATTCGAGTAACCCAAATGTACATAGCAATAAATCGAGTTCGTATTCCCGCAATTAAAACCTAGTAATTTGGCATCCGAAATTGAAATTCTATAGATTAGCCTTCTAGCCAAAACTGAAAAATAAAAGAGGATGTATCGTAAAAAATTCAAGAGATTTACGAAAACATCCTCGATTCAAAGATTTCATCATTACATGCTGTTTTTTGAATTCCAGATGAAATCAACGTTAAACCCATTTGTTAATAATATGAATTTTAATGTTGTACAGTAATATAGTGTTTCAGTTCTCCTCTATGGGTTTGATTTCCCCAAGTCAATGCTACCACCACATCATACTTGCCTGCTGGAATATTTTTTGTCAAAAAGCTCACTTTAAAACTGCGAATATTACGGCCATTAACATATATGTCTTTGACTACATCTCTTTTTTTATTGACAAGAAGAACATTAACACCCCAGTTTACCTCATATTTTGTAGGCACAGTACCTGTTACGACAATAGAAGTAGCGTGTTTTGAGTAAGTATTAGCATCTGTTTGGAATTTAATTGCTCCTTTTGAAGTCATGGCTAACGCTTCTGAACTGTTTGAGAAAATCCCGAATGTCAAAAGAGCAACTGTGAATAGTGTCATTACAATTTTTTTCAATTGAAACTTCCTTTCTCCATTTATTTAGAAATCCATTCAATATATTACTAAATTTTAAAAAAATATTCAACAGAAAAATAGGTAAATTCTACTTTTTATTAAATGAAGTATTACTAAAGAAGCAAAGGCTAACAAAACCAATTTAATCATCACGTTTAAGATTTTACAAAAAAGCTCCCAGCACTTATGTGCCGGGAGCTTAAAATGTTTATAAATTTATAAAGTGTCAGGCCCTTCTTCGCCCGTACGGATGCTGATTGTATTGGGAACTTCGTAAATTAAATTTTGCCGTCACCGGGCTCACGGGTTTTGAGCACTTTTTGCACCGTTTCAGCCACTTTTTTGTTTATTTTCCGATAAATTGCTGTGTCCAGATGTTTCCTGATTCTACATAACCGACACCGATTTGAGTGAACTCGGGGTTCAAGATGTTCTTTCTGTGGCCTTCACTGTTCATCCAAGCTTTAACGACAGCTTCAGGAGTCGGCTGGCCTTTGGCGATATTTTCACCGGCAGTTTTATAAGTGATTCCGAAAGACTTCATCATATCGAAAGGTGAACCGTAAGTAGGACTTTGGTGATCAAAATAGTTTTTGTCTTTCATATCTTGTGATTTTGCATGAGCTGATTTGCTTAGTTTATCATCAATCTGCAGAGGTTTTAAGCCTTGCTTTTGTCTCTCTGCGTTTGTCAATTCAACGACTTTCTTTTCATACGCACTGACAGATGAAGGAGTTTTCTCGCTGCTGTTGTTTGTGTTATCTGTCTGTTTTGCATTGTCAGCCGTCTGGTTTTGATCGGCTTTCGGTTTTTCAGCAGCTGCCGGTGCCGTTTTTGCCGGTGTTTCTTTTTGAACGTCTTTAACTGTCATATCAGAATTCTTTGCGTGTTTTTGCAGCTGCTGTTTCAGTTCTTTCTCATTTTTAAAGCTCAGCTGTTTCGCGCTCTTTTTCATATGTAGTTTTTCAACAGCCTCTTGAAGAGTCAGATGCTGTACAGTGTTTCCTTTTTTCACGGTAACGACGTGCTGGCATGACAGCTCTTTGGCAGATGCCTGCTGAATGCCTCCGAATGTAATCAAACTGACTGCCGCGGCAGCAGATAAGAGAAATGCTTTTTTCATAAGTTTATAGCCTCCCAGAGAAGTTGTTTTTTTCTACATGAAAAATCTTATCACAGCTTTTTTGTCATAATGCAGGCAGCCATTTCCTTTGACAACAAACTCTTGTCATAATTGTAATTGAGCGCAGAAAAATGGCTCTATACCGGGAAAAACGATCTGTATTTATTTTTTAAAATCCGTTACATCTCTTCAAATTATTTGAAGTGTTAGATATATTTTAAGATAATTTGATCTTGACAGTTTTTTTTACCCGTTTTCGCTGTAACAACTTTTACAAAAATGTTACAATTAAAATCTGTTTATGTAAATATATTCAATGATTTGAGAGGTGTAACAGAAAGTGGCTGAAGTTGCGCGTGAACCAAAGAAAAAAACGAAACGTTACAGAGCGCTGAGAATGAATCTCTATTTTTTAGTTGTTTTCCTTCTCTTTACGGCACTGATTTTTAAACTCGGCATCGTCCAGATTGTCGAAGGGGATAAACACCGCCAGGATGCGGAGAAGGCAAATGCAAAAACCGCCTATTATCCGACACCGCGGGGAAAGATGTATGACAAGCGGAACAGAGTGGCGGTTGATAACCAGGCTGTGCCTGAAATTGTATACGTTTCTACCTCAAAAACCTCGGCAAAGGACAAATTGAAAACGGCAAAAAATCTCGCCGCACTGATTCATATTGATACTGAATTTATGAAGGATCGAAATATCATTGATTACTGGCTTGCCGCACATCCGAAGAAGGCGGAAAAGCTTATGAAGGATTCAGAAAACAGCCTGAAATCCCAAGAAGTATACAAACGCCAGATTGAACGCGTCCCGAAGCAGGAGATTGACGCGATCAAACAAAATAAAAAAGAGCTGGAAATCGCGGCGATTTATACGCGTTTTTCAAGCGGCAACGCCTATCAGCCGCAAGTCGTCAAATCAATGGACCCGAATAAGCTGAACGGAAACGGAAACAGCGGTTCACTGCTTGACGAGCATGAAAACAACAAGCAAAAACCAAAAAGCGACCTGACATATGAAGAAGTTTCCGTGGTATCCGAGCACCTGAAAGAGCTCCCCGGCATTGACGTGATCAATGACTGGACGCGGAAATATCCATACGACAAAACGCTGTACTCTCTGTTCGGCGGTGTGACGACACCGGAACAGGGATTGTTGGGCGAACGGAAAGATTATTATGTCACAAGAGGCTACTCACTGAATGACCGGGTGGGTAAAAGCTACATTGAATATCAGTATGAAGACTATTTAAACGCACATAAAGAAAAAGTAGAGTATGTGGAAAACAGCAAAGGTGAAGTCGTCAGCCAAAAGCCCGTCGATGAAGGCAGCAGAGGCTACGATCTGCAGCTCTCGCTCGATATGGAATTACAGTCGAAAGTCGAAAAAGTCATTGAAAAAGAGCTGAGAAGAAGCCGCGCCGCAGGCAACTTTATGGTTGACAGAGGATTTGCCGTCATGATGGATCCGAACAACGGGGATATTCTCTCAATGGCGGGGAAACGCATCGATCTCGAAACAAATAAAACACAGGATTTTGCGATCGGAGCATTTACGACCCAATATGAGATGGGCTCTTCTGTTAAAGGAGCGACTGTTCTCGCGGGTTACCAAAGCGGCCTCCCGCATTATAAAACGTTTGTCGATGCACCGCTTGTATTTAAAGGCAAAACGAGAAAACAATCGTGGACACAAATGGGAGCCATTACTGAGCTGACCGCGCTGCAAAGAAGTTCAAACGTGTATATGTTTCATGTGGCCATGCATATCGCGGGCATTACCTACGTTCCGCACGGCACGCTGCCGGCCGGATTAGACGATATTAAAAAAATGCGCAACTATTACGCCCAATTTGGCTTGGGTGTGAAGACCGGGATTGATCTTCCGCAGGAATCAGCGGGCATGCAGTCAAATCCGCAAATGGTCGGGGGATTGCTGCTTGACTTTGCGATCGGACAGTTTGATACGTATACGCCGCTTCAAATGGCTCAATATATTTCAGCCATCGCAAACGGCGGGTATCGCGTCCAGCCGCGGATCGTCACAAGCATTCATGAACCGGACAGCAAAAACAAGATTGGAAAAGCGATTGAACAGCGAGATATTAAAATTTTGAACAAAGTAAATAACAGCCCAAGCGATTTTGACCAAGTTCATAAAGGAATGAAGTTGGTCACAAGCTCACCTCAAGGAACGGCTTATTCAACATTCCAGGGTTCCGGCGCTGATGTTTCCGGAAAAACGGGAACCGCGCAGACGCGCTATTACGGCACGAACAAAAACTGGTGGGGGAAAGAGACGTATAACCTGACCTTTGTCGGTTACTATCCGTCAGAACATCCACGAGTGGCATTCAGCGTCGTCGTACCGACTGTTCAGGATGATCACGATCATGTCAGCAAAAACATTGCCAAAGGAGCAGTTGACGCTTACAAAGAGCTTGAAAAGAAATACAATAAAAAATAACAAATGAAAGGGCGGCCGAACATCTCGTGCGCCCTTTCTTTCATTCAGGAAAATTGACGTTCACAATAAGAATAGAAGGAGAATGCTCATTTTTTAGCGAATCAATCTAGTGGAATTTCTTTTTATACCAGTCCGTGTCCAGCCTGCAGTGCGAGTATAATGCAAAGGAGGGATTCTGTGGAACAGGATACTCAGCATGTCAAACAGTTTCAATCGAAAACCGATCTTCATGCCGTTTTGACGTCTAACGGGCGTATTATGTATATTTCTGCAAACTGCAAATCGTACTTCAGTTATTCTCAGGAAGAAATGATCGGCTCATTTCTCAAAACGTTCCTGCATGAAGAAGATCAATTTTTGGTTGAAAGTTACTTCTATAATGAGCATCATTTGATGCCTTGCACCTTTCGCCTTATTAAAAAAGATCATACCATCGTATGGCTTGAAGCGGGTGTGGAAATTGTCACACCGCAAATGGAGGGGACGGATCGGGAAATCATCCTCAAAATCAAGGTGCTTGAGGAGAAGACGCCCCGCCGGCCTTATATGTATGAACAAAAGAAGCAAAAGGCAGAACAACAGTCGGAAGATGCGGCTGGAAACGGCGAATTCGAGCGTCTTGTCGAAATGCTGCCGAATCCTTTATATGTCAGCATCAACGGCACAATCGCCTACGCCAACAACGCGATGCTTGCCATGCTGGGAGCCGAAAGCAAAGACGAGGTAATCGGCAGGCGCTCTTATGAGTTTATTGAAGAAGAGTATCACGACATTGTGAAAAACCGAATTGTGCGGATGCAAAAAGGAATGGAAGTCGGAATGATCGAACAGACGTGGAGAAGGCTCGACGGCACGCCCGTTCATTTAGAAGTAAAGGCGGCACCGACGACATATAAAAATCAGCGGGCGGAATTGCTGCTTCTGATTGATATTTCTTCACGGAAAAAATTCCAAACGATTCTGCAAAAAAGCAGAGAGCGTTATCAGCTCCTCATTCAGAATTCAATTGATACGATCGCCGTGATTCACAATGATAAATGGGTATTCATGAATGAGTCGGGCATTTCGCTGTTTGAGGCTGAAACATATGAAGATTTAATCGGGAAAAACGTCTATGATCAGCTTCATCCCTGTGATCATGACGGCGTGAAACAGCGGATCCAAAATATTATCGACCGAAAGACCGAGTCAGAAATTATTAAGCAGTCGTGGTTTACCTTTAAAAACCGGCTGATCTACACGGAAATGGTCTGCATTCCGACGACGTTTTTCGGAGAAACGGCCGTGCAGGTCATTCTGCGTGATATTTCTGAGCGGAAGCAGACGGAGGAATTAATGCTGAAGTCGGAAAAGCTGTCTATCGCAGGGCAGCTGGCGGCGGGAATCGCCCATGAAATCCGCAATCCGCTGACGGCGATCAAAGGATTTTTACAGCTCATGAAGCCGACGATGGGGGAAAACGAACATTACTTTGAAATTGTGTTTTCTGAACTGAGCAGAATCGAATTGATTTTAAGTGAGCTTTTAATGCTTGCCAAACCTCAGCAAAACGCCGTGAAAGAGCGTGTAAACTTAAAGAAGATTATAAGTGAAGTGACCGCTCTTTTAGAGACGCAGGCGAATCTTAAAGGGATTTTTATCAAAACGGATTACGAACATGACAGCATGTATATTAACGGTGATCAAAATCAGCTGAAACAGGTGTTTATCAATCTGATTAAAAATGCCGTTGAGTCGATGCCGGATGGGGGAACGGTTCACATCATCATGACAGAAGAAGAGTATTCCGTTAATGTGACGGTGAAAGACGAGGGTGACGGGATACCGGAAAACGTGCTGAAACGAATAGGCGAACCGTTTCTGACAACGAAAGAAAAAGGAACCGGCCTGGGGCTGATGGTCACATTCAACCTTATTAAAAACCACCAGGGAGCTATCCAAGTAGACAGCAAACCGGATAGAGGCACGGCCTTTCACATTACATTCCCGAAACAATAAAAAACAACGGCGTTATGCCGTTGTTTAAATAGTCTGCATGGATTCTCTCGTTTTTAAAATAAATGCTTCCAGCCGGTCCAAGCCTTCTCTCAATGTATCCAGTGAATATGCGAATGACAGCCTCACATACCCTTCACCCAACTTTGAAAACGAGCTGCCGGGCACAAGAGCCACACCTGCATCCTCTAAAAGAGCCATACTAAAATCAAACGATGACATTCCGAATGACTTAATGGAAGGGAAGATATAAAATGCGCCTGACGGCTTTACGACGTCAAGCCCCATTGAAACTAGACGGTCATATACATAGTCAAGCCGCTTTTTATACTGTTCTCTCATAATAAGCGCATCATCAACACCGTTTGTCACCGCTTCAAGAGCCGCTTTCTGAGAGATTGAAGACGCGCATGTCACACTGTATTGGTGAACTTTTAAGATGTGCTTGGCAATTTCTTTCGGTGCGAAAATGAAACCGATTCTCCAGCCCGTCATGCTGTGTGATTTTGACAGGCCGTTGATGACGATCGTCTGGTCTCTCAAATAAGACGCGATCGAATAATGCGGTCTGTCATAGGTTAATTCGCTGTAAATCTCATCAGACAGGACAAAAACATTTCTGCCCTTCAGGACGGCTGCGATGTTTTGCAGCTCTTCCTCAGACAATGTCACTCCGGTCGGGTTTGACGGATAAGGAAGAATGACGCATTTTGTTTTTGGTGTCAGCGATTCTTCAATGAGCCGCGCCGTCAGCTTAAATCCGTGTGTCGTCGTATCCACATGGACCGGAACGGCGCCCGACATGCGGATGATCGGTTCGTAGCCCGGATATATCGGTCCGGGGAGAATAACTTCATCGCCCGGAGATAAAATCGTCCGCAAAGACGCGTCAATCGCTTGGCTTGCCCCGGTTGTGACGATGATTTCAGTTTCAGCTTCATAATTCAAATCAGCTTTTTTCTTCATATAAAGCTGTACGGCCTGTCTCAGCTCAAGGCCGCCCGCATTCGGAGTATATGCCGTTGCGTTCTCGTCGATTGCCTTTTTGGCAGCCGCTTTGACATGGTGCGGCGTGAAGAAATCCGGCTGACCGATCGTAAGCGAAATGACATTGTCGTGCTGAGCTACAAGATTTGAGAATTTGCGAATTCCTGAAATTTCAATTTCTTTTACATTCGGATTAAGCAAATGTTCCATAATTCATCACCTTATACTATATATTGAGTTTCTCCTATTTTACCACTAGCTGAGCATTTGTCATCTTTTTATTGAACTATCCCGAGTATATGTCCGATATGTGAAAACATACCTTCTTTCAGAAAAAAATAAGACAACCAGCTGAAATGATTGTCTTCATTGTATCATGATCTATCTATTGTGATATGTGGCGAATGTCATTAATACCCGTATTCAAAGCTGACGTCTTCCCGCCATAAGATGTATGGAGCGGGCTTGTCGGGACGCTCTTTCGCCTCTTTTTTCATTTGCAGGTAAGCCGTTTTGCTGATATCTTCTAACACCGTCATTTGATCTTGGTCGAATATGACTACTGTACCCATTTATTACACCCTTCTTCCTGAAAAATCCTTGACTATTTTACCACTCGATGTCAAAAAGTCAATGGGATATCAGAAAAAAGCATTTTTTTATAAAGAGTTCATGGCCAGTTGGATCGAATACATTCACTTTTTCCGTTTACAGCCGATATATACAGTACAATACTGAATGCGGATAGCGAGGGATTGAATTGTCTTTACAACAATACGATATTTTATTGGATTCAGGCACAAACGAATTAGAAATCGTCAAATTTGAAGTAGGCGTCAATACATTTGGCATAAATGTGATGAAAGTCCGGGAAATCATTCAGCCGGTAGATGTCACATCTGTGCCTCAGTCTCATAAAGACGTAGAAGGGATGATTAAGCTGAGAGGCGAAATTCTTCCCGTCATCAGTCTGTATACCTTTTTCGGCGTTGATGCCGAAGGAGCAAAAGACGATAAATATATCGTAACGGAATTCAACAAGCGGAAAATCGTCTTTCACGTCGGTTCCGTTTCACAAATCCACAGGGTGTCCTGGGAGGCGATTGAAAAGCCGACTTCCTTGAATCAGGGCATGGAGCGGCATTTAACGGGAATCATCAAACTGGAAGACACGATGATCTTTCTGCCTGATTATGAAAAGATCATTTATGATATTGAATCGGCATCCGGAGTTGAGACTTATCATGTCCATCAGGAAGGATTTGATGAAAGACGGGCGGGTAAAAAACTGATCATCGTTGAAGATTCGCCGCTTCTGATGCGTCTTTTGACGGATGAGCTGACTGAGGCGGGGTACAGTGAAATCGTTACGTTTGAAAACGGAAAAGAAGCGTATGATTACGTCGTGGAACTGACGGATAACGGAGCAAACCTGTCAGACCATATTGACATGATTATCAGTGACATTGAAATGCCGAAAATGGACGGGCATCGTTTGACGAAGCTCCTTAAGGATAACCCGCAAAGCTCTGATGTGCCGATTATGATTTTCTCGTCCCTGATTACGGACGACCTGCGCCACCGGGGCGAAGTAGTCGGAGCGGATGAACAGATCAGCAAGCCTGAAATCAGCGAGCTCATTAAAAAAGTGGATACGTACGTGATTGAATAGAAAAAAGCCGATGCATGACGCATCGGCTTTTTTTGCGGCGGAATTAAAAATAACTCTCACCAAGTTTTTTAAATACGGGTTTATGATAAGCGGGCTGCTGCCTGTTGGCGGCAAGCGGTTTTTCCTTTAAGCCCACATATTTTTGCAATACGTTTTTCGCTTTTGTCAAAGACATTTGTGCTTTAGGATTGCGGTACGATTGATTTAACGTACCTAAATGCGGAAGATGCTGGAAGTCTTCTTTTGTTGGAGGCATGTGAAAATAGTAGTCTCCGATAGAGATAAGTACGTCTGACTGCTGTTGGCTAAACCTGGGATTATTTGAAAAGTGAAGCCCTATTTTTTTCCCTTTGCCTTCTTTCACAAGCTTTTGTAATGCCCGTTTTTTCAGCAGATAAAGGTATTTAGGGTTGGGGGCGGTTTTTGCATGGCGGTTCACAGTATAAACAGCTTTTGAAAGATTCTCGATGGTTGGCTGCAGCTCTTTCGAATAAGCGTGGTCGTCCATTATTTCTCTCCTTTGCATTGATCAAGTTCATATATAGATTATACTTTTTTAGCGTTGAAATGCAAATATTGATTATAAAAATACGCCTTTTTCTGATGAAAAGGGCGCATCTTTTTCCTTTATTATACAGGATTCGCATGTTTTTCGGAATCAGCCTTTAATGATTGCTGCACATCGACCTCTGCTGCCTCGGCGCTGTATTTCGGAAGAGCGATAAAATAGAATACAAATACCGCTAAAATCACGATTCCCATGCCGTAATAAAGGTAATCAATATTGGTAACGAATTTCGGAAATAACAGGGCAACCAGTCCGAGTGTAATCGATTGGGCAAACATCATAAAAGGATCCTGCCAGCCGCTGACCCGGCCCATTATTTTCGGATGAACGATTTTCGGCATCCAGCCGCCGATGGCGATATTGACAGGGCCGATGCACATGCCGAGGACGAAAGCCGCCGCATAATAAATCCACAGCTTATCCGTATAGCCGAGGACAAAAATGAGCAGTCCGGCTGCCAAAATAGGAATCGACATCAAATGATGCGGTTTGACTTTTTTTGCGATCATCGTTCCGATCACACTTCCTGCAAGCAGGCCGAAGCCGAGTGCAACGGTAAAGATGGAAGTATGTGATTCGTAATGATCAGGCGCAAGTCCGTATTTCATCGTAAACATCGGCAGTACGGCAAAGCCGCCGTTGACAAAACCAAAGATAAAAAAGCCGAAAATAAGGGAAGCAAGCAATTTGTTTTTAACAATATATACGATCCCTTCCTTAAAATCAGCGACCGAGTCTTTCAGAAACGAATCTCCCCATTTAAAAGGGCCGTTCGGCTGACGGGCTTCTTTCGGAATGCGGCACGCGCGGATCAGAAAGCCTGATACAATAAAGCTGACAAAATCAAGGATAATGGCTCCGTGAATACCGATCGTTTTATACATAAACGCGCCTATACCGACGCCGAATACCATGAAGATGCTGAACAGGATCTGGTTAAGTCCCGCCGCTTTCGCGTAATGCTCCTTAGGCAGAATAGCTTGTACAAGGCTGGCTTCCGCCGGGAAAAAGAACTTGGTCACGGCGCTTCTGATGAACAAAATACAGAACACGAGAGGGATACTCCCGGTGTATAATGCGGCAAACAATACGATCGTCAGTCCGGCTCTGATCCAGTCACAATTCTCTGCGACCTTTTTCCTGTCAAGCCGGTCAGCTGCGACACCGACAATCAGAAATACGAAAACTGTCGGCAGTGAATACATCAGCTCAGCCAAAGTCGTGTATGCCGGCTGGTTTGAAAAATGGTCCAGCAAGTAAAAAGCGAAAGCCATATTACCTACAGTCGTTCCCATTTGAGAAGCGAGTGCTGCGAAAAAGAGACGGACAAAATTGCGATTTTTAAATATATCCATAAACACGCTCCTTACCCTAAAGGTCCCACTGTAATATATTATCATCAGCTCGTTCCATTAACAAATAAGATCTTTCTATCTTATAATAGTCACCCTTGTTCCATTAGGAACGGCAGCGGCAAGTTCAGTGACGTCCTGATTATACATCCGGATGCATCCTTTTGATACCGCTTTGCCGATGGAGGAAGGATTATTTGTTCCGTGAATGCCGTAATGAATTTTAGAGAGGCTGAGCCAATAAGCGCCGAACGGGCCGCCGGGCTTAGGCTGGCGGTTCACGATGTAAAATTCTCCGGTCGGCGTGGTCGTCAATATTTTTCCGACTGCGATGGGATACGTACGGATGAGCCTGCCAAGGCGGTATAACTCCAGTTTCTTCGCTCCGATATACACGATGATGGAGTAGGGAATGGTGGATGGGTCGGGAAGATTCGGTATGATAATATGCTGTCCCGCGTATATGACCGATTGGATTGAGGGATTTGCCTGAAGGAGAGCAGCAGTGCTTATTCTGAAGTCTTGCGCAATGCTTGAGATGGTTTCTCCTTGTTTCACTTGATATGTCAGCAGTTTCATCACCCTCCTTTTTGCTCTTTTCCATATACATATTACGGAGGGGGTGTCTGTGCATCAGGATAAAAGTCTTATTTTTGCTCGGTTTTCAATGTGAACAGCGTGATTTCCGGTCTGGCTAAAAATCGATACGGCAGTCTTGTCGTACCGAGCCCGCGATTGACGTAAACGGCTGTGTCATGCAGTGTATACATGCCGTCGGTATACGTTTTTCCGTAAGGAGGCGTAATGAGAGGGCCGAAAAACGGGAGCTGGACCTGGCCGCCGTGAGTGTGTCCCGACAGCTGGAGGTTTACGGGATATCCGCCTGTCTTAAGAGCGGCATCAGGCTCGTGGACGATTAAAATGGAAAACGCATCTTCGGAAAGGCGTGACAGGGTGCCTTCATAATCTGGTTTTCCGAGTATTACATCATCCAAAAACGCGAATTCAATCCGGCTTCCGTCTGTCAGCTGCACCTTACGGTAGCCGTTTCGAAGCACTTGAAAATCAGCCGCTTCCATCAGAGCCTTGTACGTGTTCGTACCGTAGCCTCCATGGTCATGGTTTCCGTAAACACAAAGTTTGCCGAAGGGAGCTTCAAGATTTTGCAGCACGGCGAGTGCACGCTGGTGATCATTAAATAAATGCGGCTTATCAATTAAATCTCCCGTAAAGATGAGCAAATCGGGTTTCAGCTGATTGATCTTTTCCGCTGCTTTATTCAAGTCACCGGATGTAAACACATCACTGAGATGCGTATCGCTGAATTGAACGATTTTAAAATTGTCAAAGCCGCGGGGGATCAGGCGGCTGGTGATTGTATGCCGGGTGACCTCAATCATGCGCGGTTCAATATACCGGGCATAGCCGTAACCTCCGCAAGCCATTGCGAGAGCTGCACCCAAAATGCCGAATCCTCTTTTTAAAAATGTTCTTCTGGTCATTTTCTCCATATGTAAAACCAACCTTTGTCAGAGTTGTTCTATTATATCATCAGCCTGGCTGAAAAATCCCTTCTCAGCATGTAATGACGCGGATAGACATCTGTGATAAAATTATGAATGATTATTCATTCAATAAAAAGGGGTGGGTTTGTTATGGATAAGAAAGCGGTAATCATTACAGGCGGTTCAAGCGGCATGGGAAAAGCAATGGCGAAAAAACAGGCTGAATTAGGATGGCACGTCATGGTGACAGGGAGGAACCATGAAGCACTTGAGGAAACAAAAAAAGAAATTGAGACCTTTGAGGGACAGGTCGCCTGTTTTCAAATGGATGTCCGTTCTGATTCCGCCGCTTCAGACATGATTACAGAAGCGAAAAAAGTCTTTGGCCGGCTCGATGCGCTGATTAACAATGCGGCCGGCAACTTTATTTGCCCGGCAGAGAAGCTGACGCCCAATGGATGGAAAGCTGTTATTGAGATTGTTTTAAACGGCACATTTTTCTGCAGCCAAGCAGCGGCAAGGCATTGGATCGAGCAGGAGCAGAAGGGCGTCATCTTAAATATGGCCGCTACATACGCATGGGGAGCGGGAGCGGGTGTCGTTCATTCCGCTGCAGCCAAAGCGGGGGTATTGTCACTGACAAGAACGCTGGCCGTTGAATGGGGGAGCAAATACGGCATCCGCACAAACGCGATAGCCCCAGGCCCGATTGAACGGACAGGCGGTGCGGAGAAGCTGTTTGAATCGGAAAAAGCGGTGTCCCGCACTATGAACAGTGTGCCGCTCGGCCGGCTGGGCACACCGGAGGAAATCGCCGCGTTGGCAGCGTTTTTGCTATCTGATGAAGCGTCCTACATAAACGGGGACTGTATCACAATGGACGGGGGGCAATGGCTGAATCCTTATCCGTTTTAATTTTTCATATATTGATTATTTTGCAAAACAAGCGAACGTTAAAGCCGCCGTTCGCTTGTTTTATTTTCTATTCAAAATTATGATATAATTTTGAAAGATTAAGGGGCGATTAATTGAAGAAATTATGAAAATGGTTCGTTGTACTATTTGTAAGCAGTTTCGTTATCATCTTTAATATTTGGTACTTTATTATTTGTGCTTTTACTCCGGAGTATTATCAAAATACCAATCTTACATCTGATGAAATAATCAGATTTGAAAAGCTATTTCACATAGATTTTCCTGATGAAACGAAATTTATTAAAGCCAGGGAGTATTTGAGTGGGCTCGGAGGCGATACATCGGCTGTATTATATGTGTCTCTGCCAACCAAGCTGGCGGAACGATTTTATCTGATTATACGTATATGCCAATAAATCATACTGATCATGCCGGTTCAATGTATGGAGTTGACGTTTCCGAGAGTGTTGGCGGGTTAACAACTCT
The DNA here is from genome assembly GCF_036961585.1 of Bacillus sp. JHAA. Taxonomy (NCBI): domain Bacteria; kingdom Bacillati; phylum Bacillota; class Bacilli; order Caryophanales; family Bacillaceae; genus Bacillus; species Bacillus sp. JHAA. The sequence goes on from NZ_JBAMDE010000003.1 coordinate 61,380, forward strand.
TACATGTGGCACTTTAGATAAAAAAGGAACTTTCTTTCAGTTGAAACATGATGATGATTGGATATTTAACAGCACTGATTGGAGCCATTATTTTTGGACAGATGCCGGTTATAATGCTCTTATATTTATCCTTTTATTTGTGCTTGCGAAACAAATGAATAACGTCCTTAATTAACCGGTCTGAAGAGTGATCTTAAAAATGTCCCCCCTTTTATTTTAAGCTGCTGCCATACTGCCTCCTTTTCCCCTAATCTAAACATTTGTGGTGCTGATATAATTGTGTATAATCAGACAAAGATAGAGAAGCAGGTGATAACATGTTGGACCCACTTGATATACTGACGAATATTGATGATGTCATTCCGTATTACCAAGCGATTTTTAACGCTGAGGAACAAAGAGTCGTAGGCTACGAAGTGCTTGGGCGGATTTTGGCAGATGCGGAGATTGAGAGCCTCGGGCCGTTTTTCTTAGATTCCGGCATTCCGGAAGAATATAAGCTTGAGGTCGATGACAGAGTCATCAGGCAGGCGCTGGAGCGGTTTAAAGAAGCTGACCGTGATCTGTTGATTTTTATCAATCAGGATGCGAATGTATTGATGCTTGACCACGGCGAAAGTTTTCTTGAGCTTTTGAAAGAATACGAAGAGCAGGGCATTGAATTGAACCGTATTGTGCTTGAGATCACCGAGCACAATTTCGAAGGCGACATTGAACAGCTGTACCATATGCTTGCCTACTATCGTACATACGGCATTAAAATCGCGGTGGACAATATAGGTAAGGAGAGCAGCAACCTGGACAGAATCGCGCTCCTTTCACCGGACCTTCTGAAAATAGATTTGCAGGCGCTGAAGGTATCTCAGCCGTCACCATCATATGAGCATGTGCTGTACAGCATTTCATTGCTGGCGAGAAAAATCGGCGCCGCGCTGCTGTATGAAGATATAGAAGCTGATTTCCAGCTCCAGTACGCATGGAGAAACGGAGGCCGATTTTTTCAAGGCTATTATCTGCAGGCGCCGAGTGGCGATTTTATAGACCGGAGCCTGTTAAAAGCACGCTTGAAAACGGAGTTTCAGCAATTTATCACGAGAGAAAAAAAGAAGCTGGAAACGGTCTATGAACACTCTGAGAATTTTTATAAGCGGGTCAATCAGGCAGTTTCCGAGCTGAAGAAAACCCATCAGGCGGACGATGAGTTTATTAAAAAACTGGCGGAAAACCTGACCGACTGCTGCTTCAGAATTTATATGTGTGATGAAGAAGGCTATCAGCTGACGGGAAATGTGTTCAAGCAGTCCGGCGAATGGCTTTATCAGCCTGAATACATGGAGAAAAACTGGAGCTGGCGTCCGTACTTTTTAGAAAACATCATGAAGATGCGTAATTCAAGAAAAGGCTTTTTCAGTGACCTGTACAGTGATATTGAGACAGGTGAGATGATCAGAACCTTTTCATACCCGATGGATGACAATATGTATTTATTTATCGATCTGCCTTACTCTTATTTATATGAACAGGACGGGTTACTTTAAAGCGGCTGCTGTATGCCGCTTTTTTTGTTCATTTGAAAAAAGTTTTAAAAAACGATTGACAATGATACTGATAATCATTATCATTTAGTTATAGAGAGAAGTTACTCTCTGTTCCCCAACCCCTCTATCAGATCAAGATCCGAAAAAACTTGGCGCTACCCCCGCCAAGTTTTTTTATGCTGTCTCCTCATAAAAGGGCTTCTCCTTACATACATCTGATAAGGCGGCTCAAAAAGCGAAAAATTATTTTTGAAAGGTGTATGACATTCCGAAAAAAGCTTCAAACTATTCGCAAACACGGTTTTTCCCGTTTATTTCTTTTTGAAAATCCAGCGGGAAAATGCCATCCCGGTCTACTTTATGGTATGATGCTCTGTAGAACTTGTATTATAATAAATACTTGTTGATTTGAAGTTGTTTTTTGAAAGGAGTCTTTTTTTAGAATGTCACAATTAATGGGTATCATCACGCGGCTGCAAAGTCTGCAAGAAACAGCGGAAGCGGCTAACGAGCCGATGCAGCGTTATTTTGAAGTTAACGGCGAAAAAATTTGCAGTGTTAAATATTTCGAAAAAAATCAAACGTTTGAACTGACGGTTTTCCAAAAAGGTGAAAAACCTAACACATATCCGTTTGATAACATTGACATGATTTCTATTGAAATTTTTGAGCTCCTTCAGTAATTTGATTTGATTTTTCAGGCTGACCAAGCTTCCGGTCTTCCGCAAGCGGAGCTTTATTAAATTATGCAAAGGAACGTGCTTGTTCGTTTGGTTGTAGACTCTGGAAAGAGGAGTGTCCGTACATGGCTGATTCTTTTCTGTTTTATAATCTTTCTGAGGCACAGATGACCTTTCAAGACGTGACGGAGCGGCTGAAACGCTTTGTCAATAAAGACCCCCGTTCAGCATACGTGCTGTCTGTAGGGACTGATTCACAAGTTTACCGCGACTTCACAAAGTTTATTACGGCTATACACTTGCACCGTACAGGCAAGGGAGCTTGGGGCTGTTTGAAAAATCACGATCTTGCAAGACCGATACATAGCCTTCGCGAAAAAATTTCGTTGGAAACCGCGTTCAGCCAGGAGATGGCTGCGCATATCCTCGACGGCCGTCTTATGGAACTGACAGATTTGCTCTTGCCTTTTGCGGATGAAGGGGCGGATCTTTCATTTGAAGTGCATCTGGATATCGGTCAAAAAGGGCTGACAAAAGAATTGATACAAGAAATGACCGGCCGCATTACCTCGATGGGCATTGAAGCGAAAATCAAGCCCGATTCCTGCACAGCATTCAGTTATGCCAATCGTTACACAAAATAATATTTCATACAGAATCCGCAAAATGTCGAATTATGCGGTTGACGATTTTTTTCTGTTTACTTATTCTAGCGGTAGAGCTGAAAGCAAATTTCACGTTGCTTTCGGAGGTATTCAGTTAAAAATAGGGGGCCTGATTACGTATGAGTCTTATCGGTGAACGATTTACGGAAGAAGAACAGAAACTTCTGCTGAATATCCTGATCAATCAAGAATATGCCATTGAGCTTTTGACCAGCGAAATCAACGATATAGAAGCAGGGTCAAAAAGCGTTGATGGAACCACTTATAAAAAACTCGTAACGCTCTATGACCGTTTTCGGAATGAAAATTAATCAGCGGCCTATAAATTGATACTCGATTGCAAAGAGTATCTTTTTTATTGACGGAAACTTTTCGACAAAAAATGATAATGTTTATATTATTGCAATATAGGGAATACATGCTTTGATGAAAAATGTAAAGGGGTCGAAGTGACATGATTAGCTTACAATCAGATCAGCTTCTTGATGCAACAGTCGGACAATTTATGATCGAGGCGGATAAAGTGGCGCACGTTCAAGTCGGAAACAACCTTGAGCATGCTCTATTAGTGCTGACGAAAACCGGCTATACCGCCATTCCCGTCCTTGACGCTTCGTACCGTCTGCACGGTTTGATCGGGACAAATATGATTATGAACAGCATTTTCGGACTTGAACGGATCGAGTTTGAGAAGCTGGATCAAATTACGGTTGAGGAAGTCATGCTGAAAGACATTCCCCGTCTCCACATCAATGATCCGATTATCAAAGGGTTCAGCATGGTCATTAACAACGGCTTTGTCTGCGTTGAAAATGATGAAGGCGTCTTTGAAGGCATTTTCACGAGAAGAGTCGTATTAAAGCAGTTGAGCAGCCATATCAGATCATTGAATAAGTAGGCTCGCACGATCAGCCTATTTGTTCTTTTGCATGCCGGAAAAAGAAAACGCATACATATGAGTGGCGCTTGCCTCGGCAGCCTTTATTTTATTAGAATGGTAGATAAGAAATACGAAAAGGCATTGAAAAGGAGGACGACATGCAGCTTCAAGAGCTTCATATGCTCGTAGTTTTAGCTGAGGAATTAAACATGAGGAAGGCTGCCGAACGGTTATTCGTGTCACAGCCGGCTCTGTCCCAGCGATTGCAGACCATTGAAAAAGCCTGGGGAACAAAGATCTTTCTTAGGTCTCAAAAAGGACTTACGGTAACGCCGGCAGGAGAAAAAATCATACAATTTGCAAATGACGTCACGGATCGGCAAGAAAGAATCAGAGAAAACATTGATGAACTTGAGGGTGAGATTCACGGCACATTAAAGCTTGCCGTCGCCTCGATTATCGGGCAGCACTGGCTTCCGAAAGTGTTAAAAACATATGTGGAACGATATCCGAATGCAAAGGTCTCTCTCATTACAGGGTGGAGCAGCGAAATGCTGAAAAGTCTGTATGAAGATCAGGTACATATCGGCATTATCCGGGGAAATCCGGAATGGAAAGGCCGGAAAGATTATTTAATGACCGATCATTTATATTTGGTCGATACGGAAATTTCCTGTATTGATGATATTGCCCATACCGACCGGCCGTTCATCCAATTCAAAAGTGACAGTACATATTTTCAGGAAATTCAGCATTGGTGGCATCAAAAATTCAAAACCTCGCCGAAACAGACCATCCTTGTCGATCAGATTGAAACGTGCAAGCAGATGGCGCTGCACGGGATCGGATATGCCATTCTGCCGTCAGTCACCTTAGAAGAGGAAGACAAAGTAAATAAAATGCCTCTGCTTGATACAAAGGACCATCCGATCGGCCGTGACACATGGCTGCTCGGTTATGAGCCGGCATTTGAATTAAAACAGGTGCAGGCTTTTGTTTCTGTCATTAAAGATATGCTGAAGCAGGAACGCCCATTTTAGAAAGACAGCAATCATGCTGTCTTTTTTTATTTTTTATTGACAATGAAAATCATTATCATTTAAAGTGTTATATATGTTAATGAAAATCATTATCAATTACGAGGTGGTCATATGCAGAAAGCATTAATGATATACGCAAGCATGTCGGGGAATACAGAGGATATTGCCGGCATTATAAAAGAAACACTGAGCGGGCATCAGATAGCAGTTGACTGTCTTGACATGGACGAAGCAGATGCGGATTCTCTCGAAGCATATGATTATGTTTTTGTCGGCACGTACACATGGGGGGACGGTGATCTTCCTTACGAAGCGGAAGATTTTTACGAAGATATTCTGCACAGCCAGCTCAACGGACTGAAAACGGCCTGTTTCGGTTCAGGCGATCACGCCTACCCGAAGTTTTGCGAAGCGGTCACGCTGTTTTGCGATGCGTTTGAACAGGCCGGAGCCAATTTATATCCGGAAACGCTGAAAATTGAGCTGGCGCCCGAGACGGCTGAGGATCAGGAATGCTGCAAAGAATTTGTCCGCGGTTTTCTTGCATGGGCCGCTCACCACGGAGACAAGTGCCATGTTTCATAAAGGCGCGACGGCTGTGATGGCATCAGTATCTTCGGGATTTTTTGTGGCTGTGAAAGGCGAAGGTATTTTTCATTTTTCGGCGGAAGAAGGCTGGAAAAGACTGTTCCGAGTGAAAAGCAGAATTCATGTGCTGACTTACATAGGGCCCTACATATTCGCGGCTGGAGAAAAAGGCGCCGTCCTCAGATCAGCCGATCAGGGAAAGACCTGGACGGCCTCCCGGTTTCCGACCAGCGCCTCCGTATGGGCCGTTGCCGGGCGGAATGACGGGTTTGTCTGTGCGCACGGCACATACTGCCTCTACTTATCTGATGATTTCGGCGTCACTTGGCATGTGGCTAAGCCCTTTTCACAATTAAAGGAGCCGCCTGTCATCCGTTCGCTTTGTTTACACGGTCAGACGATTTATATCGGCACCCGGATTCACATGAATCATGGCGGCATTTGGGCGTATGATCTGACGGAAGACCGCATCCGGCGTATAAGCCGCGAAAGGCAGCGCATGACGGCTTCAATGAGGATGTATCAGAATGACTGGCTCATTGCAGCAAAGGGCGCGGCAAAGGGAGAACGGGGGGAGGTTGCCGTCCGAAACGTGCGGACGCAAGAGGAGTTTGCCATTACAGCCGGACCCGCCGTACGGGAAAAATCATTTCTCGACGTTTCTGAGGATAACGGGATTATTTATGTCACATCGTCACAGGACGAAAACGGATTTTCGCGTATTTATCAAGCTGATCTCGCCGCCGGTGAATTAAAGTGGTTTGATACGATCCGCGGTCACGGATGGCGGGTGGCCAACCGGGAAGAAAACTTTTTTTGCGCGGGCCTTTACGAAAGTAAGTTTGTCAGACCGTATGAAGCGGTTCGGCTCGCACATTAGTTTTTATGCATAAAGGAGAGACGAAGATGGGGAATGTATTGCTTGTTTACGCTACAATGTCAGGAAACACCGAGGCGATGGCGGATTTAATTGAAAAAGGGCTGATCGAAGCACAAGCATCCGTAGACAGATATGAAGCGATGGATATTCATGCCGAACTTTTTAATGATTACGAGTATATTTTATTAGGCACATATACGTGGGGAGACGGGGATCTTCCTGATGAAATGCTCGATATTGCTGAAGATATGGAAAACCTGGAGTTTACGGGAAAAACATTTGCTTTGTTCGGTTCCGGAGATACGTCCTATGAGTTTTTTTGCGGGGCGGTTGACGAATTGGAAAAAGTAATCACGGCCCGCGGCGGGCGGGTGGTGCTGCCGTCGGTCAAAATTGAAAACAACCCTGAGGGCAGTGAGGAAGAAGAGCTCCGGGAATTCGGAAGACAGTTTGCCGCGCTGTGCAGCCAGCCGGCAGAATAAAGGCTTGTTCCTTTTTTTCTTGTCTTTGTATCCTTCCTTTGTTACAGTAATGAGGTAGAAAATCAGAGGAGGACAATACATATGAAAATGATGGATGCAAATGAAATTATTTCATTTATTCAAAATAGTACAAAATCAACGCCTGTAAAAGTGTATGTAAAAGGCGATCTTGAAGGAATCAGCTTTGGCGATTCCGCTAAAACATTCCTGAACGGCCAATCCGGCGTCGTTTTTGGCGAGTGGGCTGAAATTAAAAGCGCAATTGAAGAAAACAAAGACAAAATTGAGGATTACGTCATTGAAAATGACCGCCGCAACTCTGCGATCCCGATGCTTGATTTAAAAGATGTTAAAGCGAGAATCGAGCCCGGCGCTATTATCCGCGACCAAGTCGAAATCGGCGACAATGCCGTTATCATGATGGGGGCATCTATTAATATCGGTTCAGTCATCGGCGAAGGTACGATGATTGATATGAACGTTGTTCTCGGCGGACGCGCGACTGTCGGCAAAAACTGCCACATCGGAGCGGGTTCTGTATTAGCGGGCGTTATTGAGCCGCCTAGCGCTAAGCCTGTTGTCGTGGAAGACGACGTTGTGATCGGCGCAAATGCGGTTGTGCTTGAAGGCGTAACAATCGGTAAAGGCGCGGTTGTCGCTGCCGGAGCCATCGTTGTAAATGACGTCGAGCCATATACCGTTGTAGCGGGAACACCTGCGAAAAAAATCAAAGATATCGATGAAAAAACAAAAGGCAAAACAGAAATCAAACAGGAATTACGCCAGCTGTAAGGAATGGTTTGATAGAATGGGCGTGGATGATAAAATCCACGCCTTATTCTTATCTCAAGGAGGAATACATATGGAAAAAGAGCGGCTCATTGCCATCCGAAGAGATCTGCACCGCATTCCGGAGATCGGCTTTCAGGAATATAAAACTCAACAGTACCTGCTGAATCTATTGAACCAATATCCGGAGGAAAGAATTGAAATTGAAACTTGGAGAACCGGCATCTTTGTCAAAGTCAACGGCACGGCTCCGGAAAAAATGCTCGCCTACAGAGCGGATATAGACGCTCTGTCGATTGAAGAGCAGACGGGGCTTCCGTTTGCATCTGAACACCCCGGTTTTATGCACGCATGCGGCCACGATATGCACATGACCATCGCGCTCGGCATTATTGATCATTTTGTCCATCATCCCGTCAAACATGATCTGCTCTTTTTATTCCAGCCGGCTGAAGAAGGACCGGGCGGAGCGGAACCGATGCTTGAAAGCGATGTGCTGAAAAAATGGACGCCGGATTTGATTACCGCTCTCCATATAGCACCTGAGCTTCCTGTAGGCACAATCTCCACCAAAAGCGGCTTGCTGTTTGCCAATACGAGCGAACTCGTCATCGATCTCGAGGGGAAAGGCGGGCATGCGGCATATCCGCATACAGCAGACGACATGGTCGTTGCCGCGAGCACGCTTGTCACGCAGCTGCAGACGGTCATATCCAGAAATACGGATCCGCTTGACAGCGCTGTGATCACTGTCGGAACGATTACCGGGGGCACGGCGCAAAATATCATCGCAGAGCATGCTCATCTGGAGGGAACCATCCGGACGCTTTCCGAGGAATCAATGCGTATGGTGAAAAAGCGGATTGAAGAGCTTGTCAAAGGAATTGAAATCGGCTTCCGATGCAAAGGAAAAGTCACGTATCCGTCCGTTTATCATCAAGTTTATAATACAAGCGGCCTGACCGAAGAATTTATGCAATTTGTCAGCGATCATCAGCTTGCTGACGTGAGAACGGCGAAAGAAGCGATGACCGGAGAAGATTTCGGATATATGCTGAAAAAATATCCCGGCTTTATGTTCTGGCTGGGGGCCGATTCATCCCACGGGCTTCATCACGCCAAGCTGAACCCGGATGAAGATGCGATGGAAACCGCGGTAAATGTCATGGTCGGATATTTTTCGAAGTATGCCAATTAAATCCGAAAAGAAGAATAATCTAACAAAAATTGAGCATTCTACATAACGGAGGTGTTCAATATGACGAAAAAAATTGGAATTGAACAATCTTTATCGGATGTAGAACAGGCGTTAAAACAAAAAGGATATGACGTAGTGATGATGAAGACTCCTGAGGATGCGAAGAATTGTGACTGCTGTGTCGTAACCGGACTTGACAGCAATGTCCAAGGAATTGCCGATACGTCAACTCAGGCTCCCGTCATTACGGCTTCCGGAATGACCGCCGACGAAATCTGCAGCGAAGTGGAAAAAAAATTTCATTAAAAAGAAAAAACCGAAGCTTACGCTTCGGTTTTTCTATTCGGCGGAAGCGGCGTTTTTAAAACGGTCGAGCGCGATTTTTATTTCTCTCCGCAGTACGCGTTCAACCCGCCATTGCTCCATATTTTCTGTTTTGGCAATGATTCTGATTACCATTTCTGACGTGCTTAAATCCTGAACCCCGATGACGTCCGGCCCTTCCTTAATCTGCGGGAGCTCAGCGGCTGCTTTGTCACACGCGGTTTGCAGGATTTGAATGGTTTCATCAAGATTTTTTTCAAGCGGCACTTTAATATCGACAAGCGCCTGCATCGTTCCGCGGGAATGGTTGCTCACATTCGTAATGCCCCGGTTGGGAAGATAGTGAAGCGTGCCGTCAAAGCTCCGGATTTGCGTCGTACGGAGACCGACCTGCTCGACAATGCCGCTGTAGCCGGCAACCGTAATATAATCGCCGACGTCGATCTGTTTTTCCAAAAGGATAAAAAATCCGGTGACGATGTCACTGACAAGCCCCTGAGCCCCGAAGCCGACTGCGAGACCGACCACGCCGGCTCCGGCAATGAGAGCGCTCGGATTGTAGTGAAATAAATCCAAAATCATCACGATAAAAACGAAAATCAGGATGTATCCATATACATTAAGCGCGAGGCTTCGCAAAGTATAAGCGCGGCCTGTGGAGAGGTTGTTTTGTTGCTCGAATTTCTGAAACAGATGCTTGATCAGCTTTTTTCCTGCCGCCCGGAAAATAAAGTACGCTAAAATAATGAGAGCCAGCTTTATGATGAAAATCCCGGCAGATGTGAGAAGCCCGGCCCAGTCAAAGTGTTTTAAATCAATCATAGTGATGTCTTCCTTTCAAGTCTTTTGCGGAAAAAGCTAAAAGTGATATACCCGTTTTTAAAAAAAATAAACCTTTTAATAGAAACCAGTTATTTCATTTATGATTTGTTCATATTGCCCGGTTTCAATATCATCATTTTTGTGAAGATATGAACTAAGGAATCGCCACACTCATTTTAACATGGTGATTCAGCCAAATCATATCCTTTGGAGGGAAAACAGGGGAATGTTGCCCGGCGAAACTGAAAGCCCCGGCAAAAAACCTTTTTCATAAGGAGGGAAATAAGATGAAATTACGTCAGCAAATGCCTGAATTGACAGGCGCTAAAGCATGGATTAACAGAGAAGTCACGAAGGAACAGCTGGTCGGCGGAAAGCCGGCACTGATTCACTTCTGGTCCGCCAGCTGCCGCATGTGTAAAGAAGCGATGCCTGAGATGAACGAATTTCGTGATAAATATAAAGATCAGCTGAATGTGATGGCCGTTCACATGCCCCGTTCCGAAGACGATCTTGACCTTGAGAAAATCAAGGAAACAGCGGCTGAACACGATATCTCTCAGCCGATTTACGTCGACAGCGATCATACGCTGACTGAAGCATTTGAAAATGAATATGTGCCGGCTTATTACCTTTTCGATAAAACCGGACAGCTCTGCCATTTTCAAGCGGGAGGAAGCGGGATGAAAATGCTTGAAAAACGCGTTAGCCGAGTACTTTCAGAAACGGAGCAGGCTTCTGAGTAATCGGGACAATCTCCGTCGGACTATTGTCTCGGTTCTGCAAACCCTTTGCCGTTTAGGTAACAGGGTTTTTTTGTGCCTATTGGATAAAAAATTCCAATATGACATGTGCGGCTTGAAAAATAAGAGAAACAGCCGTAAACACGCTGTACCGCTTGTTTTATCGATATCATTATCTTTTACATATTATAGTCGAAAATTGTAGATATCACGCTAATTTTCATTAAACAAGTAATTTCAAGTTATATTTTGAAATGGTTGAATAAATTGGTACTTTGTCCAGAATCCCCTATATGACAAGGGATTTTTGTATATAAAGTACCATTTTCAGAAAATAAGCAATTTTTCATAGAGTAAATAAAATAGTAAAATGATAAAATAATAGTTGATAAAATTACTTTTGTAATCTAATATCTTAATAAAAGCGTTTAAATTTTTGACAGGGGGTTTTACACATGTTTAATGAAAGAGAAGCGCTGCGCTTACGTTTAGAGCAATTGAACGAAGCAGAGGTAAAAGTCATTCGTGAATATCAAATAGAACGTGATAAAATATATGCAAAACTGAGAGAATTAGACAATACAGGCAGCCTGTCCGATACAAAAAAAGAGTTTCGTCCGGAGAAAAAAAGTGACTCTCTCCCGGTGCTTGCAGAGCTTGCAGCACAGGAAATGAGAAGCTATCAAAAGCCGCAGGCACAGCCTCAATCCTCCCAGCCGCAGATGCAGTCTATTACGTCTCTTCCCGCCGGCATTCCAGACGGTTCTACAAGAAGAAGAAGAGGGACGGCGAGACCGGGATCAAAAGCGGCAAAACTGCGCGAAGCAGCGATTAAAACATTGAAACGCCACAATGCAGCGATCAAAAGTTCCGAACTTCAAAAGGAAATTGAAAAGGAAAGCGGCCTTGAAATTCCTAATATGACAACATTTATGCAAAGCTTAATTAAAATGTATCCGGAAGTGAAAAAACCATACCGCGGCCAATATATTCTTGAGGGAGAAATTTCTCAGGAAACAGCAGAAACGGCAAATGATACGGCTGCTGAATAATAAAACAGTAAAAACTGCTTGCGTTACTCAAGCAGTTTTTTTGCGTTTTCCCGCTTATTCTGCGGAAGTGACGCCTCTTTTCCAGGCTTTTTTTCAAGCTTGACGACATATTTTTGGAAAGGCTTTTCGCCGTCAGCACGTTCTTTCAACGCATCCAGTTTTTCATCAAACGACTGATCGCGTGACTCTGATTGTACAAATTGTTTTTGCAGGGAGATGACTTGTTCGGTAACGGCTTTAAGCAAGTCTTCTGCCTGAACAGTCTCTTTGGAAACAGAAGGGATTTCCAGAGCTTGTTCCGCCGGTTCCGCCGTGCGGCTGTCAATATCAGCAAAATGGCCGGCAATCCAAGCATCACTTTCGTCCAGCTGCCGTTTATACGAAAGAATGGTTTCTTGAAATAACTTTTCTTTCGTTTTTTCTATTTCTACAAGCCGTTCTTTTGTTTCTAGTATTCGATCTCTCATATGATTAATTTCTATTTTAATATGTTTGAGCTGGTATTCTTTTTCTATCATTTGTGTTTGAAGCCGGGTATTTTCGTCTGCAGCGGCATGATAACGCTGTTTCATATCTTCGTGAGAAGTCCGTTCAGTTTGAATGGCGGTCTCAAGTGAGCGGATGCGGGTATGTAAGTTTTTATTTTCTTCTTCAAATTTTACATTTGTAAGATGCAGACGGTGCTTTTCTTCCATCTCATTTTTCCGCCGAAACGTTTCCTGCTGAAGCAGTTCTTGCAAAATGACGATTTTATCGAGCAGCCCGGCTCTGATTTCATGCAAAGAACGTTCCGTGTCACTTGTCTGTTTGTGTTTTTGAGCCATGGCTTCCAATTCGTCAGAAAGCTTGTGAAGCCGCTCTTTAATATTGGCGTTTTCCTCCTGAAGCTTATTATTTTTTTGATGGAAGTAGCTTGCTTCAAATTCTGAAATTAATTTTCTGCATCTGGAAAGTTCGGATTTCAAGTAAAGGTTCTCTTGAGAAGTGTCGTGGAAAAACGGACCGGATATTTTCATAAGAACCATCTCCCTCATGATGTTAACACTACAATATGGGAAAGGATCAACGGCTATTCCTCTTAATTAAACAGACAAGCACCGTAATATTGTATTTCGGCTGAGGCGTTTGCTATGCTTTTATATAGAATGGGAGAGAGATGACATGAAACGGGTGAATGTAATATTAGCGGGGGGAGCTTCCCGAAGATTCGGAGAACCGAAAGCTTTTGCAAAGTGGAAGGGCGGCATGTTTTATGAACAGGCGAAAAAAGCCTTCGGCGGCGGAGAAACGGTAATTATCAGCCGCCCTGAGCATATAAAAAAGTTCTTATCAAACAGGGAGCGGCATGTTTTGGCCGATGAGCCGCGGTTTCGGGCAATGGGCCCGCTTGCCGGCATCTATACGGCAATGAAACAAACGGAAGGCGAAATATATACGGTCATATCCTGTGACACGCCGCTCGTGACAAGAAAAACGATGGCTGCGCTTGAAATGAAGCTGACCGGAAACCTGGACGCTGTCATACCGGTTTGTGAAAACAGAGAGCAGCCCCTCTTGGCGGTTTACCATAAACGGGTGCAGGATGTGCTTTTTGATCAGCTGACACAAAACAAACTGAAAATGACAGACACGCTGAAACGGCTGTCTGTCTGTTATGTGCAGGCTGAAGACATCGGCGCCGGGCCGGAGGAGTTCGCTAATATCAACACACAGGACGATTACACCAGACTTTTGGCGCATGTCGAGTCTTCAAATCAAGACTGATCGGGAAGAAACATGGTATGATGGAAATAAAAATGCAAGGGGACAACACAGATGGAAGAGCGCTATTCGCGTCAGACAAGATTTAAGCCGATAGGGGAAAAAGGGCAGCAGGCGCTGGCTGACAGCAGTGTCCTGATTGTCGGAGCCGGAGCCCTCGGAACAGCCGCGGCAGAGGGCCTGGCAAGAGCCGGAGCGGGCCGTATGGCGATTATTGACCGGGATTATGTGGAATGGAGCAATTTACAAAGACAGCAGCTGTATACAGAAGAAGACGCGAGACAGCGCCTGCCGAAAGCAATGGCGGCTAAGGCGCGTCTTTTGGCGGTAAACAGTGATATACATATCGATGCTTACGCGGCGGAAGGTACGGCGGAAACGCTCGAACCGCTGATCGAACAAGCGGATTGCATCGTGGATGCGACAGATAATTTTGAAACGAGAATGGTCATCAATGATCTGGCGCTGAAAACGAAAACACCTTGGATTTACGGTGCCTGTGTCAGCAGTCAGGGAATGTGCATGACGATTATTCCGGGGGTTACGCCGTGTTTATCCTGCCTGTTTGAGCAAATGCCCGTGGGCGGAGCGACATGTGATACAGCAGGTATCATACCTCCGGCGGTTCATATCGTTTCCGCTTATCAGCAGGCTGAGGCGCTGAAATTGCTGACAGGAAATCATGCAGCGGTAAATCGGCGCTTTTTCACGTTTGACGTGTGGAATAACACCAATATGAGCATAAATGTGGATCAGATCAAACGGGATCATTGCCCTTCCTGCGGCGCGGAGCCCGTATATCCGTATCTGCAGCCTGAAAACAGGCCGAAAGCAAGCGTGCTGTGCGGAAGAGACACCGTTCAAATCAGATCGGAAGCCTTAAAGAGGCTGGATAAAGAAGAACTTGTCAAACGTCTGAAGCAGATCGGTAAAGTGGAAGCAAATGAATTTCTGCTGCACATGGCGTATGAGCGCTTCAGGATCGTTATTTTTCAGGACGGACGGGCTTTGATTCACGGTACAAACGATATAAAAGAAGCAAATTCAGTTCTGGCCAGGGTGATCGGCCTGTAGGAAGGGGAGATATTGCTATGCTTGAAAAAAGAACGCCGATTCAGGTGGACGAAGCAGTCCGCCGGGTGAGCCGGTATAAAAAACAGGGGGATACCGAATGGGTGGCGCTTGAGGACAGTCTCCACCGCTATTTGGCGGAGGATGTTAAGGCGGATCATGATGTGCCGGCCTTTAACCGTTCCCCGTATGACGGGTTTGCCATCAGGGCGAGCGATTCAAAAACGGCTTCCCGTGACAATGCCGTCACCTTTGAAGTCATTGACCATATCGGAGCAGGCGCCGTGTCGGAAAAAGAACTCGGGCCTTATGAAGCGGTCCGCATTATGACGGGGGCGCAGATTCCAAAAGGCGCGGATGCCGTAGTGATGCTTGAGCTGACAAGAACGTTTTCTGAAAACGGGACGAATTACATGTCAGTGAAACGCCCTTTCCATGCGGGCGATAATATTTCATATCAAGGAGAAGATGCGAAAAAGGGCAGCTCGCTATTAAAAAAAGGGACGAAAATCACGCCGGGCGTAACCGCTCTTTTAGCAACCTTCGGCTATGCTTCCGTTCCCGTGGTCAGAAAGCCGGTTGTCGGCATTATCGCAACGGGGACCGAGCTTCTTCATGTCAGCGATCCGCTTGAGCCGGGGAAAATCCGCAACAGCAACGCTGCGATGGTGTATGCCCAGGTCATTGAAGCGGGTGCAGTACCGCTGAACTTAGGGAAAATTTCCGATGATTTTGATGACAGCTATGATGCGGTGAAGGAAGCTATGAAAAAAGTTGATTTTCTGATCACGACCGGCGGCGTGTCAGTCGGCGATTTTGATTTTCTTCCAGACATTTATAATAAGCTCGGAGCGGAAGTTCTTTTTAACAAAGTGGCAATGCGCCCGGGGAGCGTGACAACTGTCGCCCGGGCCGATGACATGCTGCTGTTCGGCCTTTCAGGCAATCCGTCCGCATGTTATGTCGGATTCACCCTGTTTGTCAAACCGATGATTCAGACGTGGCTTCTGAATGAAAAACCTCATTCCGGATGGGCGGAAGCCGTGTTAATAAACGACTTTCCGAAACCGAATCCGTTTACGAGATTTGTGAGGGCGTTTGTTTATCATAAGGACGGAAAGATGATGGCGTCACCGGTCGGCCTCGACAAATCAAGCTCAGTCACATCTCTAGCCGAAGCAAACGCGTTTATCCTTCTGCCGGGAGGAACGAGGGGATATGAAGCGGGCCGGACGGTTCACGCGCTCCTCATCCGTGATGAGAATGGAAGTGAATGGCCGTGGTCAATTCTTTCCCGATCGTCCAGATCGTAGGTTTTCAAAACAGCGGTAAAACAACGTTTATTGAACGTGTGCTGAAAGCGGCGCCGAAAGAGTGCGATATTGGATGTTTAAAACATCACGGACATGGCGGAGAGCCGGAACCTTTTTCTGACGGAAAAGACTCGGAGCGTTTTTCAAAAGCCGGAGCCGCGGTTACGGCAGTAGAAGGGGACGGCGTCCTGCAGCTTACGGCGCGAAAAAAATGGGATCTGGCGGGTTTGATCAGTCTGTATGAATGTCTGGGAATTGACGGTCTTCTCATAGAGGGATTTAAACATGCGCCGCATCCGAAAATCATTATGATCAAAGACAGCGAAGATTGGCAAAAGCTGAAGCATTTGGAGCGCGTGATCGCGGTTGTCAGCAGAAATACGGAGCATATGCCGGCAGATGCCGGCATGCCCGTATTCCATGCGGACGATCCGGCTGCCATGATGTTTGTGCTTTCGCAGCTGAAAGGGGAATCTGCATAAATGGAACGTTTTCAAATTACAAGGGAACCTATCATTGCCGAAAATATCGTAAAAAAAGTTGAAAAGCGTGAAGCCGGCGCCATCACAACGTTTATCGGCACGGTCAGAGAGTGGACTGCCGGACGGCGGACGGTGCGTCTCGAATATGAAGCGTATGAACCGATGGCTGTTCAAATGCTTTCTCAAATCGGCGATGAAATCAGCGCGAAATGGGAAGGAGCCGAAGCTGCAATCACTCACCGTGTCGGCGTCCTTGATATCGGAGAAGCAGCGGTCGTAATCGCCGTGTCTTCTCCGCACAGAAAGGCGGCATATGAGGCGAATGAATATGCAATTGAACGGATAAAACAGATTGTGCCGATATGGAAAAAAGAAATCTGGGAAGACGGAGAAGAATGGATAGGCGATCAGCTGGAAACAACGCCCTATCCGAACGGAAAACCGGATTTGCATAAAGGGGAATCGCGATGATTAAAGTATTATTGTTTGCCGGGCTTGCGGAGCAGGCGGGAACACCGGTCATTGAACTTGACGAAAAAGAGACGGCGGCGTCTGCTGTAAAAACGCTGCTAAAGGAACGGTACGGCCTTCAGACGATTGACAATGCCATGATCGCAATCAATGAAACATATGTAAAAGACAACAGCATCGTAACAGAAGGTGATACCATTGCCTTTATCCCTCCTGTAAGCGGAGGGTGAAAAAAGAGCCGGATGTGCATCATTGCCATCCGGCTTTTTTGTATATAGGCGCTGAATTCCAGAGAATATCTAAATGGGATTTAAAGGGATTTGCGATTGGGCTGGTTTTGACTGCATGAATAGGCTGAAGACAGTGCCTTCACAAGGCTTTGAGCCTCCCGTCGCACGGATCTGACAATGCTTTTTTTTACATAATTATGGAACGTAAAGCTGAGAATTTGTGTTACAATTTAGCATAAATACGCAAACGGCAAAAAAATTGAAACTTCTCTCAGCCTAAAGCGTACGTATAAACAGAATAATACATAGGAGGCATCAGCAATATGGAACCAAACCTGGAAAAAGGCAATACGGCAGTAACGGAAAAGCCGTCAATTTTCGGCGTCATTACAAGTCCTGTTGTGCAGTTTAAAAGATTAAAAGAAAAGCCGGTCATCGGCATTCCTCTCCTGATTGTCATCATTCTCATCGCGGCCGGCAGTATTTTGCGCGGACTGGGGATGAATTATGAAGAAGTGCTGAACAGCCCATCTCTTGACGGTTTGACGGATGATCAGATTGAAATGACCAAAACCTTCGCTAAATTCGGCTCGATGTTCGGAGGAATCTTCGGGGGCATTATCGCTCTGTTTATCGTTCCGCTCATTTACTGGCTGTGCGTCAAAATTTCAGGCGGCGTGACAACTTACAAAAAAATGCTCTCACTCAGCCTGTTTACGGCATTTATTACCAATATCGGCTTAGTTATTAACGGTCTTGTTACTTATTTTACCGGTGCGGGCTCATTGTACGCCGTAACATCTTTGGCGAGTGTCATACCGGCCGGAGACGGCGTCGCGGTCTTTTTAAGCGCGTTCGACATTTTCAGCATCTGGAGCTATATTCTGCTCGCTTTGGGACTTCGCTATACAGGCGGCATTTCGAAAAAAGCGGCCTGGACTTCCGCGATTGTCCTGTTTGTTATTATGCTTTTGGTTTCGGCAGTCGGAGGACTGTTAAGTTCAGTGACAGCAGGTGTATAACATGAAAAAAATTTGGATCGGAATCGGCATCGCCGTAATTGTTGCAGTATTCATCGGTATCAATATTTATAAGTCTGCCGCTCCCGCGGGCGGAAGCGCCGGGAAAAAAATCGAAACCGGAACCATGGAAAACAGAGAAATCTCCTCTACGGTTATGGTTCCGGGAACACTTAAATTCTCTAAAGAACAGTATGTTTTTTATGAAGCGGATAAAGGAACTCTTGATAAAGTGAAAGTAAAAGAAGGCGACAAAGTAAAAAAAGGGTCGTCGTTAGTCACGTATACAAATGAGCAGCTCAATCTTGATAAAGAACAAAATGAGTTGACAGAACAATCAAAACGGATGCAAATCGAACAAGTTGAAGAAAAACTCAGAGCATTAAACAGCAAGGAACAAGATCTGGCAAAACAAGTGGGGGAAGCGGAAGCCAAAAAACAAATTGAATCCGAACGGACTGATCTGCAGCTTCAGCAAAAAACGGCGGAAATCGAATTAAAGCAATCTGATTTGCAAAAGCAGTCTCTTGAAAATCAGGTGGCGAATCTCAATGTTAAGAGTGAGATGGACGGGACGGTTATCTCGGTAAATCAAGAAGCGGCTTCTAAAAAATCGGATATTCAAGAACCGGTTATACATATAGGAGACCCGGAACACCTGATCGTTGCCGGCAATTTGTCCGAATACGACACGCTGAAAGTGAAAAAGGGACAAAGCGTTACAATTACCTCAGACGCCATTCCAGGTAAAACGTGGAAAGGGAGAGTGGCGGCTGTCGGCCTCGTTCCTGATCAAAAGTCAAGCGCTGCTTCGGGGGAAAGTACGGAACAGGCCGTGCAGTATCCGTTCCAGGTTAAGCTGATCGGAAACCTTCCGGAGGGCAAGCCGGGGTTTAAATTAATTATGAACATTGAAACAGACAAACGGAAAGCCGATACGCTGCCGTCCTCCGCGGTCAAAAAAGACGGAGATGAGCACTGGGTCTTTACGGTAAAAGACGGGAAGGCCAAACGCGTGAAAGTTAAAGTCGGCGATACCGCAAATCAGCTTACGGAGATAAAAGAAGGGCTTTCAAAGGATGATAAAGTCATTCTGAATCCGGCTGACGGTTTGACTGACGGAACGGATGTGAAAGCATAGATGATTCAGCTTTCAAAGGTGAAAAAAAGCTATCAGATCGGCAAGGAGACGTTTGATGTTCTCCGTTCAATCGACTTGACGATTGAAGAAGGAGAATATGTGTCAATTATGGGACCGTCGGGATCGGGAAAATCTACGATCATGAATATCATCGGCTGTCTGGACAGACCGACGTCCGGCAGTTACAGGCTTGCGGGCGAAGATGTTTCTTCATGCACCGAAAAAGAGCTTGCGGCGGTCCGGAACAAATCAATCGGATTTGTCTTTCAGCAATTTCAGCTGCTGCCGCGATTGAATGCAAGAAAAAATGTCGAACTCCCCATGATCTACGCCGGTATCGGCAAAAAAGAGCGTGAGGAACGGGCTGAGCATGCGCTGGAAAAAGTCGGTTTGGCGGATCGGATGCGTCACATGCCGAATGAGCTGTCCGGCGGTCAGAAGCAGCGTGTCGCGATTGCAAGAGCCATTGTGAACGAACCGAAGCTCATTTTAGCTGATGAACCGACCGGCGCGCTGGATACGAAAACAAGCATTTCCATTATGGAGCAGTTCACAGAGCTTAATGCAGAGGGCGTGACCGTGGTGCTTGTGACTCATGAGCCTGAAGTGGCGGACTGTACAAACAGAGTGATTTTCGTCCGTGACGGCATGATCGTTTCCCGCGATGCTGAGCAGAGGAGAGTGGGGGAATGAGCCTGTCAGAAAATCTCCGGATGGCCCTCAGTTCCGTAAGAGCTCACAAGCTGAGATCGATTCTGACAATGCTCGGAATCATTATCGGCGTCGGTTCAGTAATCGTTGTTGTGGCTGTCGGCCAGGGCGGAGAGCAAATGCTGAAGCAATCCATCAGCGGGCCGGGCAATACGATTGAATTGTTTTACATGCCCAGTGATGAAGAATTAACAGCCAATCCGAACGCCTTACAGGAAGCGAGTTTTACAGAAGAAGATATTAATGGATTAAAAGGAGTGGACGGCGTAAAGCAGGTTGTCGCTTCCGCGGTAAAATCCATGACGGCCCGTTACCATGAAGAAGACACGGATATTACGCTGAACGGCATTAACAGCGGCTACATGGACGTAAAAAAGCTGGACGTTCAAGATGGACGGACATTTACGGACAATGATTTTCTTTCCGGGAAAAGAGCAGGAATCATCTCGAAAAAAATGGCTGAAAAGCTGTTCGGGAAAACGTCTCCGCTCGGAAAAATCGTCTGGGCCGGCGGACAGCCCGTAGAAGTAATCGGCGTACTGAAAGAAGAGAGCGGTTTTTTATCGTTAGGACTCAGTGAAATGTATGTGCCGTTCAACATGCTGAAAACGTCTTTCGGTACTAACGACTACAGCAACGTTTCCGTTCAGACGGAGTCCGCTGATCAAATCAAATCAACAGGAAAAGAAGCGGCCCGTCTCTTAAATGACAATCACGGTACAAAAGAGGCCTATCAAGTCATGAATATGGAAGAAATCGCGGCGGGAATCGGCCAGGTCACGACCGTCATGACGACGATCATCGGTTCGATCGCCGGTATTTCTCTCGTTGTCGGCGGGATCGGGGTCATGAATATTATGCTCGTATCAGTGACAGAACGGACAAGAGAAATCGGCATCCGCAAATCGCTCGGTGCCACGAGAGGACAGATTCTGACACAATTCTTAATTGAATCTGTTGTGCTTACATTAATCGGCGGCTTAATCGGAATATGTCTCGGCTACGGGGGAGCATCACTCGTTTCCCTTATCGCAGGCTGGCCGTCGCTCGTTTCCTGGCAGGTGGTTTGTATCGGTGTGCTGTTCAGTATGCTGATCGGTGTCATTTTCGGCATGCTGCCCGCCAACAAAGCATCACGCTTAGATCCGATTGAAGCGTTACGGTATGAATAATCGGCGCCCCATGCAGTCTGCATGGGGTTTTTTGTGTTTTAATGATTGAATGAATATAATAGACTTTTTTCATTTATGATAAAAAGAAAATGTCATACAATTGTCCCCCTTTTTGTCGAATTTACAGTTTACAAACCCTATGTACATACGTTAATATGAACAAATGTGAAAGATTTTGATAGTTATTGAATGAATTTGAGTGATTTTAGTTGCTAGAAGTAAAAAAAGCGTTTACAATTATCTTGCAGCCGAAATGAATACGTTTCCAAAGGAGGCGGAATATGCTCACTCCTGAAAGGTATCAGCTGATTATGGATCAGATTGAAAAGCGTGATGTGGTGAAGATTCAAGAGCTGATAAGTATGACAAATGCTTCTGAATCAACGATCAGAAGAGATTTATCAACACTTGAAGAGCGCGGATTTTTAAAGCGCGTTCACGGCGGGGCGTCTAAACTTTCCAACAGCAGGCAAGAACCCGATATGCTTGAAAAATCCTCCAAAAACCTTCAAGATAAACTGAAGATCGCAGAAGAAGCGGCATCTTTATTAGAAGAAGGTGACTGTATTTATCTTGATGCGGGAACAACTACATTGCACATGATTGATTTTATAGATCCATCTAAGGACATTGTGGTTGTCACAAACGGAGTTATGCATATCGACGCTTTAATAAGGAAAGGGATCCCCTTTTATCTTCTCGGAGGATATGTGAAGCATAGAACAGGTGCGATGATCGGCGGCGCCTCATTAACGGCGGTCAGCCAGTACCGTTTTGACAAAAGCTTCCTCGGGGTGAACGGCGTGCACATTGAAGCCGGCTTTACAACACCCGATCCGGATGAGGCTCTTCTGAAGACAAAGGCTGTGAGACAGGCGAAAAATGCGTATGTTTTAGCCGATCCTTCTAAATTCGGCGAGATTTCTTTCGCAGCGTTCGCCGCCTTGAGCGATGCCGCTATCATTACCACTGAAGCTGAAGAACTTGCATTCGATAATTACCAAGAAAAAACTGTCGTAAAGGTAGTGAAACCATGATTTACACTGTAACCCTCAATCCGTCTGTTGACTATATCGTTCACGTTGAAGATTTTGCCGTAGGCGGTTTAAACCGTTCCAGCTATGACACGAAGTATCCCGGCGGAAAAGGCATCAACGTTTCGAGATTACTGAAAAGACACCATGTGCCATCAAAAGCATTGGGGTTTGTCGGCGGATTTACCGGAAATTATATCACGTCATTTTTGCAGCAGGAAGGTCTGGAAACGGCTTTTTCTGAGGTGGATGAAGACACGCGTATAAATGTAAAACTGAAAACGGGCGATGAAACGGAAATTAACGGACAGGGCCCGACGATTTCAGACGAAGTGTTCAATGCCTTTTTAGAACAGTTCTCCGCTCTGGAAGAGGGAGACATCGTCGTTTTAGCGGGAAGCATTCCTTCTTCCCTGCCGCATAACACGTATGAAAAAATTGCTGAGGCATGCAGAAAACAGAATGCCCGGGTAGTCGTGGACATCTCCGGTGAAGCGCTGATGAAAGCGACAGAAATGAAACCGTTTTTGATGAAGCCGAATCATCATGAGCTTGGGGAAATGTTCAATACGGTCATTGATTCAGCCGAAGCTGCCGTTCCTTACGGTAAAAAATTGATTGAACAAGGCGCTGAACATGCGATTGTTTCGATGGCTGGTGACGGTGCGCTTTTATTTACGAAAGAGGCGGTTTTCCTCGCCAATGTTCCTAAAGGAAAGCTTGTCAATTCGGTAGGCGCGGGTGATTCCGTCGTCGCGGGATTCCTTGCGGGAATTTCAAAACAGCTGCCTTTGGAAGATGCGTTCCGTTTAGGAGTTGCTTCCGGAAGCGCAACGGCATTTTCTGAAGAACTCGGAACTGAAGAGTTTGTACAGCAGCTTCTTCCTGAAGTTAAAGTCACACGTCTATAGAGGAGGAAAGAAAAGTGAAGATAACTGAGCTGTTAACAAGAGATACAATTCATCTCAATATAGAAAGCAAAGAGAAAGAAAACGTTATCAATGAAATGGTGACAGTGCTTGACAAAGCCGGCAGATTAAATGACAGAGAGGCTTACAAAGCAGCCATTTTAAATCGTGAAAGCCAAAGCTCGACGGGAATCGGCGAAGGCATTGCCATTCCTCATGCGAAGACGGCGAGCGTCATTAACCCGGCCATCGCATTCGGCCGTTCAAAAGATGGTGTGGATTATGAATCATTAGACGGTCAGCCGGCACACCTGGTCTTTATGATTGCGGCAACCGAAGGAGCGAATAATACGCACCTTGAGGCATTATCAAGACTTTCAACGCTTCTCATGCGTGAGGAAATCCGCAAACAGCTTCTTGAAGCTGAATCAGAAGATGCGATCATTGACATCATCAATCAGCATGACAAAGATGACGATGAGGAAGAAGAAGAGCAGGAAGAACAGGCAGCGCCGTCAGGAAAAGGCAAAATCCTTGCCGTTACGGCATGTCCGACAGGTATCGCCCATACGTTCATGGCAGCTGACGCACTGAAGGAAAAAGCGAAAGAGCTCGGCGTTGACATTAAAGTCGAGACAAACGGCTCAAGCGGTATCAAACATAAGCTGACGGCTCAAGAAATTGAAGACGCGCCTGCGATCATCGTGGCGGCTGATAAACAGGTTGAAATGGAACGCTTTAAAGGCAAACATGTTCTTCAAGTGCCTGTAACGGCCGGTATCAGACGTCCTCAGGAACTGATTGAAAAAGCCGTTAACCAAGATGCGCCGATTTACGAGGGCAGCGGCGGAGGATCTTCCGCTTCAAATGAAGACGGCCCGAAACAGAAATCAGGCACAAGCATCGGAAGTACTTTCTATAAACACTTAATGAGCGGTGTCAGCAACATGCTGCCATTTGTCGTCGGCGGCGGAATTCTCGTTGCGATTTCATTCTTCTGGGGAATTCATTCAGCTGATCCGAAAGACCCGACATACAACACGTTTGCCGCAGCGCTGAACTTTATCGGCGGCGATAATGCGTTAAAGCTGATTGTTGCAGTTCTTGCCGGATTCATCGCAATGAGTATTGCGGACCGTCCGGGATTTGCGCCGGGTATGGTCGGCGGATTTATGGCTACGCAGGCGAATGCCGGATTCTTGGGCGGACTGATTGCCGGATTCTTAGCAGGTTATGTCGTAGTCCTTTTGAAAAAGCTGTTTGTCTTTATTCCTCAGACTCTTGACGGATTAAAACCTGTATTGATTTATCCGCTGCTCGGTATTTTTATCACCGGTGTCCTGATGCAATTTGTCATAAACACACCTGTCGCAGCGTTCATGAATTTCTTAACAAATTGGCTTGAAAGCCTTGGAACTGGAAACCTTGTTTTAATGGGTATTATTTTAGGCGGTATGATGGCTATCGACATGGGCGGCCCGCTCAATAAAGCGGCGTTCACTTTCGGTATCGCGATGATCGATGCCGGAAACTATGCGCCGCATGCGGCCATCATGGCGGGCGGAATGGCTCCGCCGCTTGGAATCGCACTGGCGACAACATTCTTTAAACACAAATTCTCTAAACGTGACCGTGAAGCCGGTATTACGTGCTACTTCATGGGAGCAGCTTTCGTTACAGAAGGCGCCATCCCGTTTGCAGCGGCTGATCCGCTTCGCGTCATCCCTGCAGCCGTTGTCGGTTCTGCGGTAGCGGGCGGACTGACAGAGTTTTTCCGGGTAACGCTTCCTGCACCGCACGGAGGAATATTCGTTGCATTCATTACGAACCATCCGCTGCTTTACTTAATGAGCATCGTGATCGGAGCGATTGTAACGGCGGTTATCTTGGGAATCGTCAAAAAACCGGTTGCAGAGAAATAAGCAAAAAGCGTCCATTACGGGCGCTTTTTTCAATCATGTGCGCATAGAAGCGTTATGTATTTTATGATGAGTTATGATAAAGTAAAGATGGTACATGAACCGAAACAGTGATCGTCTAGGAGGAACCACGTTGACTGAAGAACAAAAACCTACTTCTGAAAAATCGGTAAAAAGAAAATCCAACACATATTGGGAATGGGGAAAGGCCATCATTATAGCGGTTGCACTTGCGCTGTTAATCCGCCATTTCCTGTTTGAACCGTACTTAGTGGAAGGATCATCAATGTACCCGACATTACATGACGGTGAAAGGCTGTTTGTCAACAAAAGCGTCAATTATATCGGAGAAATCGAGCGGGGAGACATCGTCATTATTAACGGCGATACGTCGAAAGTCCATTATGTAAAGCGGCTCATCGGAAAACCTGGAGAAACGGTGGAAATGAAAAATGACACGCTTTATATAAACGGCAAAAAAATCGCAGAACCGTACCTCGCGAGCAATAAAAAAGAAGCGAAAAAACTGGGAGTCAACCTGACGGGAGATTTCGGCCCCGTAAAGGTTCCGAAAGGCAAATACTTCGTCATGGGCGACAATCGGCTGAATTCAATGGACAGCCGGAACGGACTCGGTTTAATTGCCGAAAACCGAATCGTCGGCACCTCGAAGTTTGTGTTCTTCCCGTTTCATGATATGCGTCAGACAAAATAAAAACGCCGCGCTGCCCGATTTGGACAGCAGGCGTTTTTTATTTGGCAAACGAGGCGGCGACGGCGATGAACAATACCGTGGCCAGCACTGATCCGACAATGGCCAGAACGCTGAAAAAAAGATTCACCTGCTTCTTCTCTTTGCCGCGTTTTTCAAGCATCCGTTTTGAAAAGAGATGCGAAAACGTATAAATGAGGGCGATTCCGACGTACAAGCCGATGTCACGTGCCGTAAAGCCTGTGACGGCCAGAAAAACCCCGGTGAAGAAAATCATAAGACAGTATTCTGTGAGTGTTAAAAGCTTCAACTTGTTCCTCCGTGATGAATATGTATATATATCTATTGTATCACAGCGCTCCGGGTTTGACGCCTGCATCTTTCAAACCCGTATATTCGCAGGGAAACATTTCTCTTCCCCTTTATTCATGGTATACTTTTAATGATGATAGACACGATGGAGGATTCTAAATGATTGCTGTAAATAATGTGAGCTTGCGTTTTGCGGATCGCAAGTTATTTGAAGATGTCAATATTAAATTTACGCCGGGCAACTGCTACGGATTAATAGGCGCAAACGGTGCCGGAAAATCAACATTTTTGAAAATTTTATCCGGTGAGCTGGAGCCGCAGACCGGCGATGTCCATATGAGCCCGGGCGAACGTCTTGCCATTCTGAAGCAGAACCACTTTGAATATGAAGACTTCGAAGTGCTGAAAGTCGTTATTATGGGACATAAACGTTTATACGAAGTCATGCAGGAAAAAGACGCGATTTATATGAAGCCTGATTTTTCAGATGAAGACGGCATCCGCGCCGCTGAGCTTGAAGGAGAGTTTGCGGAATTAAACGGATGGGAAGCTGAAAGTGAAGCCGCTATTTTGTTAAAGGGCCTGGGCATCTCTGAAGACCTGCATACGAAGAAAATGGCGGACTTAGGCGGTTCAGAAAAGGTGAAAGTGCTTTTGGCGCAGGCGCTGTTCGGCAAGCCGGACGTTCTGTTGCTTGATGAACCGACCAACCACTTGGATCTGAAAGCGATTCAGTGGCTGGAAGAGTTTTTAATCAACTTTGAGAACACAGTCATCGTCGTATCCCATGACCGTCACTTTTTAAATAAAGTGTGCACGCACATCGCCGATCTTGATTTTAATAAAATTCAAGTGTACGTCGGCAACTATGATTTCTGGTATGAATCCAGCCAGCTTGCTTTAAAGCTTTCTCAGGAAGCCAACAAGAAAAAAGAAGAGCAGATTAAACAGCTTCAGGAGTTCGTGGCCAGATTCAGCGCCAACGCCTCTAAATCAAAGCAGGCGACATCAAGAAAGAAACTCCTTGATAAAATCACGCTTGATGATATCAAACCGTCATCACGCCGTTATCCTTATGTCAATTTCACGCCGGAACGTGAGATCGGAAATGACGTGCTGCGGGTTGAAGGCTTAACAAAAACGATTGACGGGGTTAAGGTGCTTGATAACGTCAGCTTTATTATGAACAGAGAAGATAAAATCGCTTTTACGGGACGCAACGAACTTGCCGTTACGACATTGTTTAAAATCATTTCCGGGGAAATGGAAGCTGACAGCGGCACATTTAAATGGGGCGTGACCACTTCTCAGGCGTACTTCCCTAAAGACAACAGCGAATATTTTGACGGCAGCGACGCGAACCTTGTTGACTGGCTCCGCCAATACTCGCCGCATGACCAAAGTGAAAGCTTTCTGCGCGGTTTCTTAGGACGCATGCTGTTCTCGGGAGAAGAAGTCAACAAAAAATCAAACGTCCTTTCCGGAGGAGAAAAAGTGCGCTGCATGCTTTCAAAAGCGATGCTTTCCGGCGCGAACATTTTAATTCTGGATGAACCTACAAACCACTTAGATTTGGAATCCATTACGGCGCTTAACAACGGCTTAATCAGCTTTAAAGGCGCTATGCTGTTTTCATCTCATGACCATCAGTTTGTACAGACAATTGCCAACCGCATCATTGAATTAACGCCTAAAGGCATTGTTGACAAACAAATGTCTTATGACGAATTTCTTGAAAACGCGGATGTACAGAAAAAACTTGAAGAGCTATACGCGTAATAAAGAAGCAGGGGAGACTCTGCTTTTTTATTTATGAAAAAAGTTTTCAATCTTCTGACTTCCCGTTACAATAAATGAATACATAACTTGAAAAGAGACGGAGGAATGCATCATGAAGTTTTTAGTTGTCGGAGCTGGAGGAGTGGGCGGATATATCGGCGCGCGTCTTGCAGAAAAGGGAAATGACGTGACGTTTCTCGTCCGCAAGAAACGGGCGGAACAATTACAAGAGACGGGATTGACCGTCAAAAGTGAAAAAGGTGATGTTTCAATCAAGCCGAAATTAATCATGGCGGGCGAAGAAGGAGCATTTGACGCGGTTATCATCGCTTCAAAAGCGTATTCTTTGCAGGACGTCATTCGGGATGTCAAACCGTTTGTCAAACCTTCGTCGGTCATTATTCCTTTTTTAAATGGATACAGGCACTATAACCAGCTGTTTGAAGCTTTTTCAAAACGGCAGGTGCTGGGCGGCCTCTGCTTTATTGAGAGCGCCCTTAACGACAAAGGGGACATTCTTCATACGAGCGCTGCCCACCGCTTTGTTTTCGGTGAATGGAGCGGGGAACGCACGGAACGTATGAATGAGCTGGAAAACGCATTTGCAGGTGTGAAAGCGGATGTCATCATCAGCCGGGATATTGAAAAGGACATTTGGAAAAAATATATGTTTATTGCCGCGCAGGCGGGAGTGACCACTCTGTTTCAACAGCCGGTCGGACCGATTTTAGAAACAGAAGGCGGCCGCAACACGGCAAAGCGCCTCTTTGCTGAAATCGGCGCCATTTTCAAGGCTGCCGGCATCCCGAAAGATCCTGGTCTGGAAGAAGAGAGTTATCGCACATTGACAAGCATGTCTTACCATATGAAATCGTCGATGCTGAGAGATATGGAAAAGGGCAGGGTGACGGAAGGTGATCATTTACACGGATTTTTGCTTGAGAAAGCGAAAGGCTTGTCAGTTGATGCACCTGTTTTGGAAACCGTCTGCGCCAACTTGCAAATGTATGAAGCGAAATAAAAAAAGGAGGCCTAAGCGCCTCCTTTTTTTATTAAAATGCCCAGTTTCCGTTTCTGAAGATCGGTTCTCTTTTGCCGTCCGCAGTAATGCCGTCGATATTCATGTCTTTGGAACCGACCATAAAATCTACGTGTGTAATGCTTTCATTTAAGCCCTCTTTGACAAGCTCTTCCCGTGTCATTTGTTTGCCGCCCTCAATATTAAAGGCATACGCACTGCCGATCGCCAAGTGGTTAGAGGCGTTTTCATCGTACAGTGTGTTGTAAAATAAAATATTTGATTGTGAAATCGGTGAATCGTACGGCACTAAGGCCACTTCACCGAGATAGTGTGAGCCTTCATCGGTTTCGACGATGCCTTTTAAAATCTCCTCGCCTTTTTCAGCTTTCACATCAACAATGCGGCCGTTTTCAAAGGTAAGAGTGAAGTTATCAATAATGTTGCCGCCGTAGCTCAGCGGTTTCGTGCTGGAAACCGTGCCGTTCACCCCGTCACGCTGCGGGAGGGTGAAAACCTCTTCTGTCGGCATGTTGGCCATGAATTCGTGCCCGCTCTCATTCACGCTTCCCGCGCCTGCCCATACATGTTTTTTCGGCAGTTCAATGGTTAAGTCTGTTCCTTCAGCCTGATAATGCAGGGCGCTGTAATGTTTTTTGTTTAAGTGTTCCACTTTTTCATGAAGGTTTTGATCATGTTTTTTCCATGCTTCCACAGGGTTTTCTTCATTTACGCGGGTCGTTTTGAAAATTTCTTCCCATAAAAGCTGAACGGCTGTTTCTTCCGGCTGATCCGGGAACACTTTTTTCGCCCAGCCTGTTGAAGCCGCTCCGATCACCGTCCAGCTGACCTTATCTGATTGAATATATTGTCTGTATGTATGCAATGCTTTTCCGGCGGCTTTTTGGAACGCTGCAATCCGTTTGCCGTCAGTGCCTTTTAACAGGTCGGGGTCGGATGAGACGACAGAAATAAACGCAGCCCCTTTTTTCGCGAGCTCTTCTTTTCCTTTTGCTTCCCATTCAGGATACTCTTCAAACGCTTCAAAAGGTGCCATCTCGTATTTTAATCTGGACAGTTCATCGTCCTGCCAATTTACGGTGACGTTTTTAGCGCCTTTTTCATAAGAATGTTTGGCAAGCAGTCTGACAAGTTCCCGAACATCAGTTGAGGCATTGATTACGACGTGCTGTCCTTTTTGGACATTGACGCCGACTTCTACCGCCAGCTGAGCATATGTATGTAACTTTTCAGTAAACGAACTCATCGTTCATTCCTCCTCATCGGTTTTTCTCATCATATCAAATATCGCCTCATAAAGGAAAGAAAGGAGCACAAACGAAAAAGACACAGCTTTTGCTGCGTCTTTACGGGTGATTCAGTTTTACGGCGCCGCCGGCCGGAGAATGGGGCATATTGGCCAGTGATATGCTCATACCCCCCAAAATAATTCCGCTTAAAATGACGGCTACTGCTACGCGTCTTCCCACATCTCTAAGCATATGCTTCCTCCTTAATGTTTCTCCAGTTCTCACAATATGAGCCGGCCGGAGAAAAAAGAAGCACAATCTTATTATTTAATCGCTTTTTGCAGCTTGTCGATGACGTCTAATGAACGTCCCGTGCCGATAGCCACTGATTCAAGCGGATTTGCCGCCAAATGAACGGGAACGACGATTTCATCTGTCAGCCATTCTTTCATCCCGTTTAAAAGGGAGCCTCCGCCGGTTAACACGACGCCGCGGTCAACGATATCACCGCTGAGCTCCGGCGGACAATCTTCAAGTGTCGCTCTGATCGCTTCAAGAATATGCAGGAGCGACTCACGCATCGCGTGCTGAATTTCATTAGATTGCAGTCTGATTGTCTTCGGCAG
Organism: Bacillus sp. JHAA; assembly: GCF_036961585.1. Classification (NCBI taxonomy): domain Bacteria; kingdom Bacillati; phylum Bacillota; class Bacilli; order Caryophanales; family Bacillaceae; genus Bacillus; species Bacillus sp. JHAA. The sequence continues at coordinate 91,990 of NZ_JBAMDE010000003.1, forward strand.
ACCGGTTACAAGGTCACGCCCGCGGATTTCCATCGTTTCCGGCACATGTTCGATCAATGCAAAACCGATTTCCATTTTCACTTGTTCTGCCGTACGTTCCCCGATCAGCAGGTTGTATTTTTTTCTGACGAACGAGGCGATATCTTCATCAAGCTGGTCGCCGCCGATTCTGATCGAATGGCAGGATACGACGCCCCCGAATGAGATGATGGCGACTTCAGTCGTACCGCCGCCGATATCTACGACGACGTTTGCGACCGGCTCGTCAACAGGGAGGTCGGCCCCGATTGCAGCGGCTACGGGTTCTTCAATCAAGTGAACGTTTTTCGCTCCGCAGTTTTTGACAGCGTCACTGATGGCGCGTCGTTCAACGGCTGTTGAGCCTGAAGGCGTGCAGACGACGACATTCGGTTTGCGGAAAGTCATTCCGATTTTTTTTCCGGCTTTTTTCATAATGTGTTTTAATAAGTCAGTTGTCATATCATAATCAGCAATGACACCGTCTTTCATCGGCCGAACGGCGACGATTTTCCCCGGCGTCTTTCCGATCATGCTTTTGGCATCCGTTCCGATGGCAAGCACCGCTTTCGTTGTTGTATCTACAGCGACAACGGAAGGCTCGTTTAAAATAATTCCTTTATTTTTACTGTAAACAAGTATATTAGCGGTTCCTAAGTCGATTCCGATCTCAGTTGATTGAAACATGTTTTCACCCAATCCCTATCCTGATTTAATTGATTCTACATTTAAAGTTTCTGAGAAAAACCATGATTTTTGGGGGTTTCCGCCGGGAATGAAATGTTTTTGTAAAAAAGGAGGGAAAGTCTGTATCCCATATTTCAAAAGGATTTTCTTTTGTAAAAAAACATTCAGTTCCGGATGCTGAGAAACTTTTGCTCCGTTCCTTTCGTCTACGTTTATGAAGGATTTTCCTTGGACATAAAGAAGAGACATTAAAGGAAGTAGGGGATTTCTATGAAATCAATTGGTGTAGTAAGAAAAGTAGACGAACTCGGGCGTATTGTCATGCCGATCGAATTGAGAAGAGCATTGGATATCGCTATTAAAGATAGTATTGAATTTTTCGTTGACGGAGACAAAATTGTCTTGAAAAAATACAAGCCGCACGGCATTTGCTTAATGACGGGGGAAATTACTCCCGAAAATCAGGAGTACGGCAACGGCAAAATTATTTTAAGTCCTGAAGGAGCGAAAATGCTGCTTGAGGAAATCGAGGAAGCGTTAAAAGATAGATCATAATCAGCAAAAAGGGCGGAGCATCATTCCGTCCTTTTATTATGAACTTGTGCAAAAACTCACGGGAAAAGTAAGCGAACCTGCTCAATTAATTGGGAATAGTTATCATTTTTTAGTCAATAATGCAGTCAACAATGTTACAATATATGTAGAAATGCTAGCGGCAGGTGGGACTATGGGAAAATATCAAGCGCGTATCATTTCCTTAATCTTGGCAATGATTTTTATTATGTTTTGGGATTATTTATTTTATATGATTGAACGGAATCCGATTAACTGGCCCGTTGACATCACCTTTACCGCCGTCACATTAATCAGCGTCTGGCTGCTGGCTTATTATGTGGATAATAAAAAGCAGCTGCTGGCGGAGCTGAAGGACAGCGAGCAGAAAGCAAAGGCGCTTTCAGATGAGAAAAACCGGATCATGGACAATCTGCAGGAAATCGTTTTTCAGACGGATGCACAAGGGAATATTACATATTTGAATCAGGCCTGGACGGCGATTACGGGCCACTCCATCAGCGAATGTATGGGCACGATGTATAATGATTATTTTATAAAAGAAAAACATATCATTGATTATATTATCTCCCAAATCAAGCAGCAGTCCCCGTCAGGAATGTTTACGGCCAAATATATTAAAAGAGACGGCTCGATCTTTTGGGGAGAAGTCCATTATAAGCTGTATTATGACCGCAGACAGAAATTTGTCGGAAGCCTGGGGACGATGTCTGATATCAGTGAACGGAAAAAAGCGGTCGACGAGCTTCTGGAAACGAACGAACGCCTTGCCATGCAATCTCAAAAGCTGGCCATTGCCGGGGAGCTTGCGGCAGGAATCGCCCATGAAGTAAGAAATCCTTTAACGTCTGTCAGCGGCTTTCTCCAGCTGATGAAAGCCCAGTATCCGGAAAGAACGGATTATTTTGATATCATTTTTTCGGAGATTAAAAGGATTGATCTCGTGCTGGGGGAGCTGCTTCTGCTCGCCAAGCCGCAGACCGTGACGTTTACCGCTCATCATCTCAACCATATTTTACGGCAGGTGGCGACGCTTCTTGACACGAACGCGGTGCTGTCGAACACTGTAATTGAGAAGGATTTCAGGCAGACTGAGTCCTGTATGGTCAACGGTGACGAAAACCAGCTGAAACAGGTATTTATCAATATTATTAAAAATGCGATTGAAGCGATGCCTGACGGCGGGAATATTCATATTTATACAAAACGGGATGAAGAATACGCGGTGATCAGCATACAGGATGAAGGAAACGGCATGTCGAAAGAAAAGCTTGAAAACATCGGGAAACCGTTTTTCTCAACAAAAGATCAAGGAACGGGTCTCGGGCTTCCGATTTGTTTACGAATTCTGAAGGAGCATAATGGTAAACTTAACATTAAGAGCAAAAATGGAGAAGGCAGTACGTTTCAGGTGATTCTGCCGTTAGAAGCGGCTGCTGTCCAAAAGGAGGAAAAATAACTTGCTTCTTTTTGTATACGGTTTGTTACGGAAGCGTGAAGAAAACCATGAACTGCTGAAAGGCGCTCCGTGTGTGTGCGAGCAGGCTGCGATAAACGGCGTGCTGTACGAAACGGATAAAGGTCAGCCTGCGGCGTCTTTAGCAGAAACAGCTTTTGTGTACGGGGAATTGTATGAAACAGATCATCAGATGATCCGTAAGCTGGATGCGTATTATGCTGATTTTGATCGAAAAGAGGTTGCCGTGACGACGGATGCCGGGAATAAAACCGCCTTCGCATATGTCGTAAAGCCCGACCAGTGTGCTTCATTCAGCCGTATCAAAAGCGGAGACTGGAAAGAATACCGTTTTATGAAACGGGAGGATGACAGTCCGGTTTATTATTTCGCTTACGGCTCCTGTATGGACAATGCCCGGTTTAAACAGGCGGGGGTCGACCACTTTTTTGCCGAGCCGGTCGGAGGGGCGGTTGTTGAAGGGTATTCGACGAGATTCACATTAAGGCGTCCTGACGGTTCCAGAGCCGATCTTGTTGAAGACGGGGGACGAACTGAAGGCGTGCTGTACAAGCTCCCGTTTGAAGCGGCAACCTATCTGTACAAAAGAGAAGGTGTTGATAACCACACATACCGTCCCGCGTTCATAGAAGTGTGTGCCGGCGGCCGTGTATACAGAGGCGTCCTGACGTTTCTCGTTCTTGATAAAGCTGAGGAAATTGCGCCTCCGGGTCACTATCAGGAAGAAATCGAACGCGGAGCGGATCTGTATTTATCGCCCGCCTTTTCAGAAAAGCTTAAACGCTATATGAACTCATTGCCGAAAATGTGATACTATTCCTATTAGAGATATTGTTTAAAGGAGTACTGTTATGAGAAAAGAGTTTGCCGTTATCGGTCTCGGACGCTTCGGCGGAAGTATTTGCAAAGCATTAAGTGAAGAAGGCCTTGAGGTCATGGCGATGGATATTGATGAAGATAAAGTAAATGAATACGCCAAAATCGCATCACACGCGGTCATCGGCGATTCAACCGATGAATCGGTGCTGAAAAACTTAGGGCTGCGCAACTTTGACCACGTCATTGTGGCAATCGGCGAAAATATACAGGCGAGCATTTTAACGACGCTGATCTTAAAGGAACTCGGCGTGAACACGATCACGGTTAAAGCGCAGAACGATTATCATGAGAAAGTGCTTGCGAAAATCGGGGCCGATCACATCGTCCACCCTGAACGTGACATGGCAAAACGCATCGCCCACAACATCGTATCAAATAATGTGCTTGATTATTTGGAGCTGTCCGACGAACACAGCATTGTGGAGATCGTGGCCAACAGCAGGCTTGCGGGCAACACACTGCTTGATCTGGACATCCGGGCGAAGTACGGCATTAATATCGTGGCCATCAAGAGAGAAAAAGAAGTGATCGTATCTCCCCTGGCGACTGAAATGATCCAAAAAGAAGATATTCTCATCGTTATCGGCTCTCTTACGGACATTTCCCGATTTGAAAAAAGAGTGCTTCACACAAAGTGAAAAGCCGTCCGTAAAAGGACGGTCTTTTATTATGTCAGAATAGAAAGACATTATCGTGTAAGCGGTATTTTCTGCAATTTTTATTGACTATGATCAGGCGATCCGATAGCATATTGTACCATATACAGAAAAAGAGGAGGCCTCATTTTGAACAAAGAAACACTGGCTGAACGGCTGAATGCATCAGCCGGCAGACAAAAAGCCGATACCGTCATTAAAAACGGAAAAATCATGGATGTATTTAACCAGGAATGGATTTCTGCAGATATCGCCATTACGGGCGGAGTGATCGTCGGGCTGGGCGAATATGAAGGGGAAGAAGTCATTGATGCAGAAGGTCAAATGATCGTTCCGGGCTTTATTGACGGACATGTTCATATCGAGTCCTCTATGGTTACTCCGATTGAATTTGCTAAAGCCGTCCTCCCACACGGAGTGACTACTGTCATTACTGATCCTCACGAAATTGCGAACGTTTCCGGAGCAAAAGGCATTTCTTTTATGATAGAGCAGGCGAAAAAGGCGCCGCTGAACATCCGTTTCATGCTTCCTTCCTGTGTTCCCGCCGCTAGCTTTGAACGCTCAGGAGCCGTATTAAAAGCCGAGGATTTAAAGCCTTTTTATCAGGAGAAAGAGGTGCTCGGACTTGCGGAAGTAATGGATTATGTGTCTGTTGCGGAAGGTGAAGAGGATATGCTTCAGAAACTGCTTGATGCCAAGCGTCACGGAAAACGGATCGACGGGCATTTAGCCGGACTGTCTTCAGATATCATCAATATATACAGAACCGCAATGGTGTCAAATGATCATGAAGTGACGACAAAAGAAGAAGCGCTGGACAGAATCAGACGGGGAATGTATGTCATGCTGCGCGAAGGATCGGTGGCAAAAAATACGCTCAATGTGCTGCCGGCGGTGAATGAAAAAAACGCGCGGCGCTTTTTCTTTTGCACGGATGATAAGCATGTAGATGATCTGCTTTCAGAAGGAAGTGTGAACCACCAAGTCAAAATGGCGATAAAGGCGGGACTTGATCCATTCCTTGCGTATCAGCTCGCCAGTTTAAATGCGGCTGAGTGCTACGGCCTTGAAACAAAAGGGGCGGTAGCGCCGGGTTTTGACGCAGATCTGCTGTTTATTTCAGATGTACGGGAGGCTGCCGTCACGAAGACCATGGTCGCCGGCCGGACCGTTGCCGAGAACGGACGCACGGTTTATAAACAGTCTGCCGGTTCCTATTCGCCGGACCAGGCGCTGTTGGATACAGTGCGGCTGAAAGCGCCGCTGACTGAATCGGATTTTCATATACCGATTCAAGAAGGCAAGAAAATGTATGTAATCGAAATGATACCGAATCATTTGGAGACGAGAAAAAAAGAAGTGCCTGCACCGTCTGCTGACGCGTTTTGTCCTGATACAGAAAATGATTTATTAAAAATCGCCGTCGCAGAGCGGCACAGCGGCGAAAAAATGATAGGACTCGGGATTGTACAAGGGTTCGGGTTAAAAGAAGGCGCCATCGCCACAACCATTTCTCACGATTCCCATAATATCATCGCCGTCGGTACAAACGATGCCGATTTGGCAAAAGCAATCAACAGGCTCCGTGACACCGGAGGAGGATTAACAGCCGTGAAAAACGGAGAATTGCTTCATTCCGTTCCGCTTCCGATCGCCGGGCTTTTGTCTGATAAGTCGGCGGAATGGGTCAATGACAGCTTGGGCGTGCTTCATGAAAAGCTTCCTCTGCTCGGATTCACCGGTGATTTCAATCCGTTTCTCACATTATCGTTTTTAGCGCTTCCGGTGATTCCGGATATTAAAATGACAGCAGCCGGTCTGTTTGATGTCAAAGCCTTTCAGCATATTCCGCTGCAATAAAAAAACTGCACTCGTAATGAGTGCAGTTTTTTTTTTAGACCTCCATAATGATCGGAAGGATCATCGGGCGGCGTTTTGTTTTTTCGTATAGGAACGGAGCAAGCGTATCGGTAATTTCGTTTTTAATTTCGGACCACTGCGTTGTTTTCCGATCCATTACTTTCTCCAGATGGTTCGAAATCAGCTGCTGCGCGTCATTGATCAAATCACCGGATTCTCTCATGTATACAAAACCTCTTGAGATTAAATCAGGCCCCGCCGAAACCTTAAAGTCGTCCATATTGATGCTGACAACAACGATAACAAGGCCTTCTTCTGAAAGAATGCGGCGGTCGCGGAGCACGATATTGCCGATATCACCGATTCCGCTTCCGTCAATGTAAACGGAGCCGGACGGAATTTTGCCTGCCACAGCGGCTTCTTCGCCTTTGAGGGCCAGCACTTCGCCATTATCCATGATAAAGCAGTTTTCTTCAGGTATGCCGCAATCAGTCGCAAGTTTGACGTGCATTTTCTGCATTCTGTACTCACCGTGAATCGGCATAAAGAACTTCGGTTTGATCAGGCGGAGCATTAATTTCTGCTCTTCCTGTCCGCCGTGTCCGGATGTATGAATGTCATTCAATGAACCGTGAATGACTTCTGCGCCCGCACGGTACAGCTGGTTGATGGTGCGGCTTACGCTGATTGTGTTTCCGGGAATCGGAGAGGAAGAAAAGACGACCGTATCTCCGGGATTAATGGAAATCTGCCGGTGCGTCCCGTTAGCGATGCGTGATAACGCCGCCATCGGTTCACCTTGGCTTCCCGTACATAAAATTGTTACTTTATTGGCAGGCAAACGATTGATTTCGTTATGCTCAATAAACGTATTTTTAGGACAGGTAATGTAGCCGAGATTTTGTCCGATTTCAATAGCCGATTCCATACTGCGTCCGAATACGGCAACTTTTCTGCCTTTTAAAACGGCTGCTTCAATCACCTGCTGAAGACGGTGTATATTCGAAGCGAATGTCGCAAATATAATTCTGCCGTCCACTTTTCGGAAAATATCGTGAATGCTTTCGCCTACGCGGCGTTCTGACATGGTGAAATCAGGAACCTCACTGTTTGTACTGTCAGAAAGCAGGCACAAAACGCCTTCTTTCCCGATTTCAGCCATCTTTGTCAAGTTTGCCGGTTCGCCTACCGGTGTGAAATCGAACTTAAAGTCCCCGGTATGTACGATATTGCCCGGCGGTGTTTTGACGACGATTCCGTATGAATCCGGAATGCTGTGTGTCGTTCTGAAGAAGGATACAGACGTCTTGCGGAACTTCACGATGTCGTCTTCACCGATGATGTTTAATTTGGTCTGTCTTAACAGCCCGTGCTCTTCAAGTTTATTCCGAAGTAAGCCGATCGCGAGTTTACCGCCGTAAACGGGAATATTTACTTGTCTGAGCAGGTACGGAATACCGCCGATATGGTCTTCGTGACCGTGGGTGATAAACAGACCTTTAATTTTATCTTCATTTTTTACTAAATACGTGTAATCGGGGATTACGTAATCAATGCCGAGAAGTTCATCTTCCGGGAACTTGATTCCCGCATCAATCAGTACAATTTCATCCTGAAACTGCACCCCGTACGTATTTTTTCCGATCTCGCCCAATCCGCCGAGGGCGAAAACGGCAGTCTGGTCATTTTTTACAAATTTCATTCCGCTCATAACTCCAATACTTTAAAATTTTCGCTCTGCTTCTCATATTCTAAAAAAGCACCGTCCACAGGCTGAACAAATTCAATGTTGTATTTCTGATCTTTCAGTTTCGTTCTGACGTCCCGTTCTGAAACGCCCTCAATGTAAAGTGAATCTGTTTTTTCCCGAACAGGTACTTCGTCAGCCTTCTCTTGATAAAATACCTTATAAATCATCCAAATCTCTCCTTAAATGCCGTATGTTAGACTCGCTTATTCTATTATATTCGAAAACGGATTATAAGGAAAGTCTCGAGCAAAAAAGGGACTTTCAAAAACCGAAAGATCCCTTCTACGCGATGACTTTTTTCCGGAGCATTCCGCCCCACTGTCTTCTGAGTTTCTTCCGTAATCGGCGCAGCATCGTATACCTCCTTTAAAGCCCTTTATAGCAGTAGTATGCGGAAAAAATGAATTTGTTTTCGTGGGTAAAACTGGAATTTCATCAAGGCGGTTTTCCGGAAGAAAAACTTTCTGTATGATGATATTGAAAAAGACACGACTGATAAACGGGAAAAAGGAGAAATTGACATGAAACCAAAATTGATCTTTTTTGATATTGACGGCACGATCTATGACCATGATAAACATATTCCCGATAGCGCAAGAAACGCCGTGAAGGCGCTTAAAGAGGCTGGCCATCACGTTTTTATCGCCAGCGGAAGGTCCCCGTTTATGGTAAAACCGATTCTGGAAGAGCTGGAGATTGAATCATTTATTTCATACAACGGCCAGTATGTCGTTTTTGAAGGTGTGGTCATTTATAAAAATCCGCTTCCTGAAGATGCGGTTGCGCGTTTATTAAAGCAGGCGGCAGAAGGGGAGCACCCCGTCGTATTTATGGCGGAAGACACGATGAAAACGACCGTCCCCGGACATCCGCACGTCTCGGAAGGAATCGGCAGTCTGAAAGCGCCTTATCCCGAAGTTGATGAAACTTTTTATAAAGGAAAAGAAATTTATCAGCTGCTTTTATTCTGCCGCGGACATGAAGAAAAAGCATATGCCGCTTTTCCGGAGTTTGATTATGTCCGCTGGCATGAATTGTCAACGGATGTGCTTCCGAAAGGCGGTTCAAAAGCGGAAGGCATTAAAAGAGTGCTTGAGCGGCTTCCGTACGGCGTAAGTGACACTTATGCATTCGGCGACGGACTAAATGATCTTGAGATGATCCGTTTTGTCGGCACCGGGGTGGCGATGGGAAATGCGGTTCCGGAATTAAAAGCTGCCGCCGATTTCGTCACAAAGCCGGTGGATGAAGAGGGAATCAGCTGGGCCGTCAAAGAACTGGGCCTTTTGAAATAAAGAAAACCGGCACTTTGGGAAGTGCCGGTTATTTTTAACGGTCAATGGCAATGGCGTTTTCAGGTTCTTTGAACGGATTTTCTTTATCAATATGGTCGTAAAACATCACGCCGTTCAGATGATCGATTTCGTGTTGAAACACAATGGCCGGAAAACCTTTGAGGCGGATGTCAATCTGTTCTCCTTCAAGCGTCACCGCCTTTACGCGGATGCGGGCGTAGCGCGGCACATAGCCGGGAATGGGTTCGTCTACCGACAGGCAGCCTTCTCCGCTCGTCAAGTAGCTTTTTTCCACTGAGTGGCTGACGATCTTAGGGTTAAAAAGAGCATAGCTGTATAAAGTGCCTTTCGCATCTTCTGCATGGACGGCGATCATCCGTTTTTTTACGTCTGTTTGGGGAGCGGCAAGACCGACGCCCGGACGAAGCTTGTATTTCTCGGCTAATTCAGGATTTTGGCTGTTTTTCACAAACTCAATCATATCAGCAAGATGCTGTTTTTCTTCGTCAGAAGCGGGAAGCTGAACCTCTTCAGCGATCTCTCTGAGCGCGGGATGTCCGTCGCGTACAATATTTTCCATAGTAATCAAGAAACTTCACTCCTAAAGCTTAATATGTAAATTATAGCGAATTTCTTTATCGCGGCGCAACGAAACAATTGGCCGGCCATAGCAGGCCGGCCGATGTTCATGGTGTATAATGTCAGCAGCCGCAGCCTAAATAAGCGGCACCGACGATGATTAATAAGATAAACAATACGACGATTAATGCGAATGTGCGGCCGTATCCGCCGCCGCAGCCGTAACCGTAACCGCCGCCATAACCATATCCGCCGCCGCAACAACCGCCGCCAAATCCGCCGCCAAATCCATATCCGTACATAAAAAAACCTCCTCTTTTAATTACGCTGACCCTCTGTCAGCAGGGCCGGCGTCTACTATAAACTATGTAAAAGCCAAAAAGATGTATGGTCATCCGCCCTGTTTTCTCAATTTTTTACGCAAGTATTCTTTGAAAGCACCGTAAGCGTCTTTACACGGTCATGCCAATTACAGCTCAGCTATTGTCAAAAAGCGTTCGGGCTTCTATAGTGGAAATTGTCAAGATTGGGGGATTTTAAGTGAATATGATTCAAAAAAAGGTATTAGCAGGAATCGGAGCGCTCGGCGCCGCAAGTATGCTGCTTGCCGGCTGCGGGGGAAAAGATCCGGTTGAATCGCTTCATGACTCGATGGAAAAAGCCGTTCAAGCGGAAAAACCGTTTCAAAAAGAGCAGAAAACATTAGAAAAATTGGAGAAAAAAGAGCATAAGCTATACGACAGCGCGGTTAAACTGAATATGGATGATTACCAGAAAATTGTCACACTGTCTGATCAGGCTCTGAGCAATGCAAATCAGCGAAAAAAACATCTGAAAGCAGAAAAAGACAGTATTGATGATTCAAAAAAAGCGTTTGAATCCGCAAAAAAAACTTCTCAAGAAATAAAGGATAAGAAAGTAAAAGAAAAAGCCGGGCATGCTGTCGCTTTAATGGAGAAAAGGTATGCATCTTATGATCTTTTGTACAAAAAGTACGAAAAAGCCATTTCACTTGATAAGGACCTTTATAAACTGATTAAAGATAAAAAGCTCACATTAGCGCAGCTGGAAGAGCAAATCAGCAAAGTAAACTCAGTTTACGAAAAGGTGCATAAACAAGCAGATGAGTTCAATCAATTTACTAAAGACTACAACAAAGAGAAAGAACTATTATTCCGCAAATAGTATAGTGAAGGCATATCGGCATGGGCTGATGAACTGATAACAACCGAGTTCAGCCGCCTGTAAAAAGGCGGCTGAAGAATTGGTATATACGTGTGTTTCCCATTGACAACAAGTAAATCATGGTATAGTATTTATTTAGGGAAATATTCACATAAAACCAATCGTTGTTTCGGCACGTTGGAATGTTTTTATTATATTGATATATATAAAACAGAATGAAAATGTGATTTTAATTATCAGAAAATTCTATCTATTTATATTTACGGCGATATGATATTTGTACATGCTTTTTGCTTTTAAACCTTTATCCGGCATAAAGGTTTTTTTATTTTGCTTCGTAATGCTTATTAAGTAAGAGTGCTGAGAGTAAACGACAATTTTAAAATTGAAGTGGAAAACGTTAATCAAAATCGGAACGAAAAGAAACGGCAGAAATACGGAACAGGAGGAAAACAAAATGCTTGCTTACGTCTTTCCCGGACAGGGAGCGCAGTTTAAAGGAATGGGCAGAGACTTATTCGATGAATTCAGTGAGCTCATTAAAAAGGCAGATCATATTTTAGGATACTCCATAAAGGATTTATGCCTTTCAGATGAAAAAGAGAGGCTGACTGATACGAAGTATACACAGCCTGCAATTTATACAGTGAGCGCACTGCAATATTTAAAGGGTTTAAAAGAAGGTCATACACGCCCTGATGCTGTTGCAGGACATAGTCTTGGTGAATATACTGCGCTTTTTGCGGCCGGCGTTTTTAATTTTGAAACAGGTCTCCGGCTGGTTGCTAAAAGAGGCGAGTTAATGAGTGAGGCTTCCGAGGGCGGAATGGCTGCCGTGATCGGACTGGATGAGCATCACATAAAAAAAATACTTCAAAAGTATGAATTCGGCCAAATAGATATCGCCAATTACAATACATCTTCACAAATTGTGATAGCAGGGGCTGCAGAAGAGATAAAGCGGGCAGCCTCTTTTTTTGAAAAAGAAGGGGCGAAAGCTTATATCGTATTGCAAGTCGGCGGAGCTTTTCATTCTCGTTTCATGGAAAGTGCACAGCGTGAATTTGCGGAATTTATCGAGGAGTTTCATTTTTCTGAATTGAATTTCCCAGTCATTTCTAACTATACGGCAAGACCTTATAAACAAGAAGATATCAAACGGAATTTAATTGAACAAATAACAAACTCGGTAAAATGGACTGAAAGCATCAGGTATCTAATGGGACAAGGCGTAACTGTGTTTGAAGAGATCGGTCCTGGAAACATTCTGACTAAATTAATTCAAACCATACAAAGAGATGAGGAACCGCTTACTATCAGTGCGCCGGAAGACAGTCTCTTTTTTTCTGAAGGGAACAAGGACAATTCGGAAAGCGGGAAAGAGCATAGCCTCTTGGCCGAAAATATAGAGAGCGGTGCAGCTTCACCGGTGTCCCGATTGGGTGATCAATCTTTCAAAGAAGATTACGGTTTGACATACGCGTATTTGGCAGGTGCGATGCATAGAGGGATTTCTTCCGCTGAAATGCTGATCCGCCTCGGGAAGAAAGGAATGCTGGGGTTCTTTGGCACAGCGGGTTTACCTATAAGGGAAATTGAACAGGCCCTTATTTCTATTAAGAAGACACTCAAAAATGGCCAGCCCTACGGAATGAATCTGCGATTTGAGCCGGATCATCAAGATAGAGAAAAGGAATTGATAGATTTATATATCAAGCATGACGTACGAGTAATAGAAGCGTCTTCGTATTTTTCCGTCAGCGCACCATTAATTTATTACAAAGCGCATCAGTTGAAGATAGACAAAAGCGGCACGGTCATACCTCATAATCGGATCATTGCCAAAGTTTCACGGCCGGAAGTTGCGGCCGCATTTCTGAGTCCGCCTCCTCAAAGTATCGTAAAGAGAATGTGTCAGCACGGTATGCTGACGGAAGAGCAGGCGGAGTGGCTCAGCCGTATTCCGGCAGCAGACGATATCATTATTGAAGCAGATTGCGGAAGTAATACTGAACAGGGCTCATTGACAGCGATGCTGCCGTTTTTTGTTAACCTGCGGGATGAAATGATGGAAACACACAAATACGCAAGGAAGATAAGGGTCGGGGCTGCGGGAGGAATCGGAACTCCCGAGTCTGCCGCGTCTGCTTTTTTAATGGGCGCTGATTTTATTATGACGGGATCCATTAATCAATGTACAGTTGAAGCCGAAACAAGCGGTTTTGTTAAAGAAATGCTGAGTGAGACAGGAATATGCGATACTGCTTATGCGCCTTCGGAGACTCTGTTTGAGTTCGGAACAAAAGTTCAGGTGCTGAAAAAGGGCACGCTGTTTCCGGTCAGGGCAAATAAATTATTCCAAATCTACCAACAATATGAGTCTTTGAGTGAGATAGATGAAAAGACAAAGATTCAGCTCGAAAATGATTATTTTAACAAGACTTTTGATGAAATCTACGAAAGCTTAATAGAAAAACAGCCGAACCTCGCCCAAAAAGCTGAGCGCAATCAAAAATATAAGATGCTGTTACTATTTAAGTGGTATTTGCAGAGAGGATGTCTGCTTGCTTTGGAAGGGCAGGAAGAACAAAAGGTGAATTTCCAAGTTCATTGCGGCCCGTCTTTAGGCGCTTTTAATCATTGGGTAAAGGGCACGGATTTGGAATCATGGAGAAACAGACATGTCGATGACATTGGTGAAAAATTGATGAATGAGACCGAAAGTCTGCTAAGGCACAGATTGGATACGTTATTTCTACACTAAAGAAGGGGCGGGTGGAGGCCAATGGTTCATTTGAATAAACAGAGTGCGGATATCGCGATAATCGGGGTTGCTTGCAGATTCCCCGATGCAGATCATTATCATGAATTCTGGGAAAACATAAATAGCGGCAAAGATTCCATCCGGGAAGTGCCGATTGAACGGTGGGATCCCGATCTTTATTATTCAGCTGATATCAGTATACCGAACAAAACAATCAGCAAGTGGGGAGGTTTTATTCATAAAGCTGACCATTTCGACCATAAGTTTTTTAATATCTCTCCCCGGGAAGCGAAAAACATGGATCCTGAGCAAAGAATCCTTTTAGAAGAAACTTGGCGGTGCATCGAAGATTCAGGGGTTTCTTTGCAGGATCTCCAGTGTAAAACCACTTCTGTTTTTGCGGGTATTATGAATTCTGACTACCGGCAGACAGGTCATGCTGAATCGGAAATCGACAGTTATGCCTGTTTAGGAAGTTTCGAAGCTATGCTTTCCAACCGGCTTTCATACACATTCGGTTTGACCGGAAAAAGCATGTCTGTAAATGCCGCTTGTGCATCATCGCTTGTTGCTTTACATGAAGCGGTTAAGTCATTGCGGACAAAAGAAAGCGATTATGCAATCGCATCGGGAGTAAACTTGAATTTCCAACCCGGAAAATATATTTCTTTTTCCAAAGCCAGAATGCTGAGTCCTGACGGCAAATGTAAAACCTTTGACGCAGCGGCGAACGGGTACGTTCCCGGAGAAGGGGCAGGCGTTGTATTGCTGCAGCGCCTTGGTGATGCAGTAAAAGCCGGTCACCATATATACGGGATCATAAAAGGGACAGCTGTTAATCATGGCGGTAAAACCCGTTCCATAACCGCTCCCAGAGCAGAAGCGCAGTGCCGGGTCATCTCAGAAGCTTTACACAACGCTGCTGTCGATGCTGCGACGGTTTCTTATGTAGAAGCACATGGCACAGGTACATCTCTGGGCGATCCGATAGAAATAGAAGCATTGACAAAAGCGTATCGGCAATATACTGAGGATACTCAATATTGCAGGATCGGAAGTGTGAAAACAAATATCGGTCATACAGAAGCAGCGGCGGGAATGGCCGGATTGATAAAAGTTCTAATGATGATGAAACACCGGAGGGTGCCGAAAAGCCTGAATGTACATACGGTAAACCCAATTATACAGTTTGAAAAAACACCGTTTAGGCCGGCGCTTGATTCAAGTGATTGGAAGGCGGCAGACGGGGCTCCGCTCAGGGCGGGAATCAGCTCCTTCGGTTTTGGGGGTGTCAACTCTCACGTCATCATCGAAGAATTTATACATACAAAAGACGAATCTGACAGGAAAGGAAGGGTACCCTTCCTTTTTTCCGCTAAAAGTGAAGAAAGCATGAAACAAATGATACATCATTGGAGAACCTTTGCTGACGATTCTGAGGAATTTTGCAAAATATCAAATGAAGTGATCAGCAGCACCCTTTTAACGGGGAGGACATCGTTTGATTACAGGGCTGGTTTATTGGCAGGCAGCAAGGAGGAATTTAAAAATCAGCTTAAAGAGGGATTGAGTTTTCGGAGGAAACAAGATTCTGAATGGGCGCTTGCCATCGGTGACTTCAAATGGGAAAGTTATAAACAATTTGCCGTTTTGAAACGGGTGTTCCCTGATTTAGAAAAGAACGTAAGGCCGGTGCTGAAGGGTATACCAAAATTGCACAGTTCATTTAAAAGAAAATGGACACCTGAGAAAATCCGCTTGTATTCTTTAGTTATCAATACGGAAATCATAAAAAGTATCCTGGCATCCGGTTTTAAGCCAAGCCTCATTACAGGCGCCGGAGACGGATATTACGTCGCTCTTGCAGCAGCGGATATCATCAAAATTGAAAAGGCCATTTCTGTAATCACAGGCGCTGAAAAACCTTCGCATTTATCCTGTGAGCCGCCTTCCATGCCATTTGTCAATCCGTACACTTCAAAAACGTACCCGCCGGTTCGATTAAATGAAGAATATGTAAGGATGCTGCTGAACGGTCTGAGCTTCCCGGCTGATTTTGCAGACCGCCTGTACGGGAAAACACGGCTGCTTCTTGAGCACCAATATACGTTTAAAGGGTTTTTAGAAGAGTGGGATAAAGCGGGAAAGACTCAGGAAATCGAGATTTTATCTTATATTGTGAATCGCACGGCGGATAAAAGAAACGCATTGCCGGCTGATGAGGAAGCGGCGATCATGGCTATCCTTGCCTCTATGAGAAGACTGTATAAGAGATGGGATTTAACAGATTATGATGGATTCTTTAATAATGATTATGTACTGGAAATATTAAATTTACTGGATGAAGGAATCTTGTCTAAAGAACTTTTTCTGAGCATGTTATTGAAAAAGCAAGACGGAATTAAACAGGCTGTTGCTTGTATTAATGAGCAGCCGGCAGGTTTTTATGATAAAACTCGTTTTCCGTTGATGACAGAATACAATCAAATGGATGCCGTGTCTCAGGAGATAGCTGACCATATGCCGCTTCACACGGAAGAAAAGGGAACGGAGCCGGATGTGAATATTTCTGATTTTTCAGTTTTTCAATTCGGATCGCTCCCTCCATCAGCAAAACTAAA
Source organism: Bacillus sp. JHAA (assembly GCF_036961585.1). Classification (NCBI taxonomy): domain Bacteria; kingdom Bacillati; phylum Bacillota; class Bacilli; order Caryophanales; family Bacillaceae; genus Bacillus; species Bacillus sp. JHAA. The sequence continues at coordinate 108,337 of NZ_JBAMDE010000003.1, forward strand.
CAAAGCGGCTGCTTTTGAAGCGGACAAACCAGCCGATGAGGCTCTATATCATTCATTTATGCAAATGTGGCTTTCAGGAGAAGAGATTGAATGGGCGAAACTAGGTGATTATCATAAAAGAAAAGCACCGCTTCCGCCTTATCCGTTTGAGCGCTCTCAATTTTCTTTAAACCCTCAGCCGGTAAAATCAGACGCGGCTTTTTCAGAAAAGAAGAATCAGGCACTTTATACGCCGGTATGGAAAGAAACCGCACTTGAGAATGAAGCGGGCAGCCGACAAGCCTGTACTATTTTGTTGTTCTCCGGGAATAAAGACTATTTTGAAGAGCTGAAAAAAAGAGAGAATACGTCCGCATATCTTATTATGCCCGGTGAGCGTTTAGAGCAGATAAGCGACAGTGTTTTCACGATCAACAGGCAGCGTCCCGAAGATTATCAAGGTGTCATTCGTCTGTTAAAGGAAAAAGGCGCAGCGCCCGATGCAATTTTGCATACGTGGTCTGAAAAACAGCCTGAACTGGAAGAAACACTCGAATCAGGAATTTATTCCGTGTTTTATCTGACTAAGGCTTTAATCAGCGAGAACCTTATAAACAAAGTAACGTTCATTTATACATTCAGCGCAGATCAAAAAGAAAAATTGCCGTATTTTGAAGGTGTGAACGGTTTTTTAAAATCGGTAAAACAAGAATATCCGCAGCTGCATTGTAAGGCGGTTTGCTTTGAACATGATTCTGCATCCGTTTCATTTTCAGAAAGGGCTGACATTCTTTATAAAGAAATAAACACAGCGCCTGATCGGCATATTCATATCACTTACAGAGGCTGCGTAAGATATGCACGGATGTTAGTGAAGCAGAGAGAAACAAACAGAAAGACCGTTCAATACCCTGAAAAAGATAAAGTATATTTAATTACAGGAGGATTCGGGGGGATTGGCAGTAAAGTCGCTGAATATTGCGCGAAAACTGAAAGATCCACCATTATCCTATCAGGGCGATCTGTTTTAAACGAAGATAAGCAGAAACATTTAGAATACCTGAACAGCTTTAAAGCCAAGGTTTATTATATACAGGCGAATATATCCGATAAAGAAGCGGTAAAAAAAATGATTGACGGTATTACCGATCAGCATGCAGGTCTTCATGGCGTCATTCATTGTGCAGGCGTTATCAGAGACTCGCTGCTTTTTCGAAAAACAAAGCATGAACTTTCAGAGGTGATTGCTCCGAAAGTTCATGGTGCATTGAATCTTGATCATGCAACGAGGTCGCTCGAATTGGATTTTTTCGCCGTTTTTTCTTCAGTCGTCTCTATTGCAGGGAACGAAGGCCAATGTGATTATGCATATGCAAACGGCTTTTTAGATCATTTTGCCGAATATCGGGAACAGAAACGGCAAAATTCTCTGCGCAGCGGCCGCACGCTGACAATCAATTGGCCTTTATGGCAAGACATCGGAATGGGGGCGAACCTGTCAGGTCAAGGGCGGACGTCTCTTTTTCATGGTTCCGGGCTCGAAGAACTTCCTGCTGAAGACGGAACGCAATGGTTTTCGCGGATTGTAACTTCGGGTCAGCTGCATAATATTGCAGTCTGCGGTGATCATGAGCGCTTTGAACAATTTATGCGGCAGAGATTTTTGACGGACGAAACAGAGACAGGCAGTGCCATTCCTTTGGCTCAAGGCGATATTTTGGATCAGACAGTTTTGTTTTTAACCAATATCATCTCCTCTGAGATCGGTGCAGAACGGGAAGAGATCGATCAAGATGTGCATCTGGCTGAATATGGAATGGATTCGGTTATGATTCATCAATGCAACACAAAGCTGGAGCAGTCACTGGGAGCAATTTCGAAAACGCTTTTATTTGAATTTCATACAATCAGAGATTTAGCAGATCATCTTGTAAAGGAATATCCGGATCGGCTGGGGCGTTTATTTTCACGGGAGGAAAAAGGAAAACAGATTCAGAGCATTACCCCCGCCAGGCCGGAACAAAACATCACTGCACCTGCGGCGGAGGAAAAAGAACATCTTGACGGGATAGCGGTAATCGGTATCAGCGGCCGTTATCCCGGGGCTGAAAATATCGAAGAATTGTGGGAGCTTCTATCAAAAGAGAGAACCGCAATCACAGAAATTCCGAAAGAACGATGGAATTATGAGACCTACTATGATCCAGACCCCGCTAAAGCGCATGAGGGGAAAATTTATTGCAAATGGGGCGGATTTTTAAAGAATGCTGAATCATTTGATTCTTTGTTTTTCCAAATATCGCCGAGAGAAGCAGAAGCGATGGATCCTCAGGAACGAATATTTCTCGAAACCGTATGGAAAGCATTTGAAGATTCGGGATATACCATTGAAGGGTTGAGAAAGCAGACCGAAAAACATGTCGGTGTATTTGCGGGAGTGACGACCAATTCTTACAAGCTGCTCGGCGAAAGAATACCGACGGACAAAAACGATGTACTTCCAAATTCGTTCCCATGGTCTCTCGCGAACAGAGTGTCTTACACATTTGACTTTACAGGTCCCAGTGTCCCTGTAGATACGGCTTGTTCTTCATCCTTAACGGCAATTCACATGGCTTGCCAAAGTTTAACAAAGGGTGAGTGCTCGGTTGCGGTTGCGGGAGGAGTAAATTTGTATCTTCATCCTTCTGACTATTTATACCGATGTCAGATGGGGATGCTTTCAAAATCGGGAAAATGCAGAAGTTTTGGAGAAGGCGGCGACGGTTTCGTGCCCGGGGAAGGTGTCGGGGCTGTTATTCTTAAACCGCTTAAAGATGCCATACGTGATAATGATACTGTGTACGCCGTCATTAAAGGAACGGCAATTAATCATGGCGGAAAGACAAATGGCTATACGGTGCCTAATCCTGCCGCACAGGCGGATTTAATTCAAGGAGCTCTTAAAGCGGCCGGTTGGAGCGCCAGAAGTGTCAGCTTTATTGAAGCCCACGGCACGGGAACGCCGCTGGGTGACCCGATTGAAGTCCGAGGCCTGACCAAGGCGTTTAGAGCTTATACCGAAGATGTTTCATATTGCTCTCTCGGCTCGATTAAATCTAACATCGGCCACCTGGAAGCGGCCGCGGGTATTGCCGGCCTGACAAAGATTATCTTACAAATGAAGTATAAAAAAATAGCCGCAACACTGCATGCTGAACGGGTGCATCCGGATCTTTATCTGGAAGAGACACCTTTTTGCCTCCAGCAGGAAACCGCCGACTGGATAAAACCCGCGAATGAAAAACATTCTGACAGCAAATATCCGCGGCGTGCGGGATTAAGTTCTTTCGGAGCGGGCGGGGCAAATGCTCATATCCTTGTGGAAGAGTATGAGTCTGCTGCTGACTGTCATACGAGGCGTGAGGAAAGTGAGGAACTTATCGTACTCTCAGCCAAGCATTCACTGAGTTTACGGGAATCAGCAAAACAGCTGGAGGAATATCTTCAAAAGGCCCGTCATAAGCAGGGCGAGTTTTTACAGCAAGCGGGAACAAACAAGCCGCTTCACCTTTCTGATATTGCGTATACCCTTCTTGAAGGGCGTGAAGCCATGCCGGAAAGGCTTGCTGTCATTTCAAATAATATCGATGATCTGATGTTGAAATTAAATCACTTTTATAATGGAATTGACGATCACGAAATATTTAGAGGGAAAAAACCGAATCATAAACGCGGACAGCGGCAATCGGATCTTCCGCTCAAATCCGGCAGCACCACATTAGCCGAAATGGCTGAATTTTGGGTATCAGGGGGCAATTTAAGCTGGGATGACTTCCGCACCGGCAGAAAACCGAGAAAAATTGCCCTGCCGACTTACCCTTTCTTAAAAAACAGACTGTGGGTGTCGAATAAGGCGCAAACAACATCAGCTGATAAAGCTCCTTTATTTGATTTTTCAGCAGGTGAGTGCCGATTTTATAAAACGCTTTTAGATTCTGAATATTATGTAAAAGATCATGTTGTGCATGGGAATATGGTTCTGCCCGGAGCGGCAATCATCGAAGCGGCCAGAGAAGCGGGAGAGAGGCTGTACGGAAAATCAGTCATAAAACTGAGTCAGGTTGTATGGGCGGTTCCGATAACCGTTGAAAAAGAAAAGACGATAATGATAGATCTGCTGCCGAATCAAAAAGACGGCAGATTTGTGGTGAAAACCGATATGCAACCTGAAGCGGCAGTTCACTGCCAAGGAAACATTATCACATGCGGAGATCAAGATGCCTCTCATACAGAGCATTTTCAATTGGACAGCTGGTTAACCGGACAGAAAAGATTAATCAGCGGCGCTGAGTGTTACAGGGATTTCCGGCAGAGCGGTTTGGAATATGGAGCCAGCTTTCAGGTAATAAAACAGCTGTTTATCCATGAAAATGCTGTTCTTGCACGAATATCACTTCCTGAGAGCATTCATAAAAAATCCGGCACGCTGCTGGAACCGTGTTTATTGGATGGCATTTTTCAATCCACAACAGGGTTTACGTTCGGTCAGCAAGACGATCACACCGCATATTTGCCTTTTGAATTAGGTGAGCTGGAGATTCTTCAGGCACCTTCGGCAAACGGCTATGCTTACATTACAGCTGCCGATGAAAGACAACATGATGATGTCAAAAGGTTTCATATACTATTTATGGATGAAAACGGATCTGTAAGTCTTAAAATAAAAAACTTAGCGTTGAAGGCATTAAGGGCTGCACCGCAGACTCAGGATGAGCGGCATTCAGTTAAGTATTACACTGATATGTGGAAGCGGGCCCCTCTGCTTCATCAGCCTGAAGCCAGCGGTTTAAACAGCTGCCTTGTGATTTCGCTCCGTCGGGATATATCAGAACCGCTGATCCGCCAGGCATATAAAGATATCGGCCTGAACATGATCTTTGTCCGCCATGGCGGCAGTTTTCAAGAAAAAGAAGCTGATTCCTTTGAATTGAACAGCGTCAAACTTGACGGCTATCAGAAATTGCTGGCGATTCTTAAAGAAAGACAAGTGACAATTGACCGCGTCATTTTAATCGGGATGAGCCCTGAAACGGGAATTGAGCAGAACGTTCGTGAAAAGCTGGAAGAGGCTGTTTTGCCGGTTTTCAATGTAACGAAAGCTCTGTTAGCAACAATCCCAAGACATAAAATCCTGATATCACATGTATTTTTCACAAGGGAAAATCAAATCTTACCTTATCAAATGGCAATCAGCGGCTTTTTTAGGTCGCTTCATTTAGAACATCCAATGTTGTCCGGTAAAAATATTGAAATACAAAGCGACGAAATTCAGTTACAGCTGAACACCCGTCTGCCTGAATTAAAAAACCTTGTGAAAGAAACAATCATCAGCGATGATACTTCAGAAATCAGATACAGAGATGGAATCAGGCAGGTGAAACACTCTGCAGAAATTGAAAGTGCCGAGCCCCCCGAAAAGATGGAAGTAAAAGAAGGGGGAGTTTACCTCATTACAGGAGGAACAGGCGGTCTGGGACTGATTTTCGCCAGACATCTTGTGCGAAAAGGGAGAATAAAACTTGTCCTTATCGGCAGGTCAGAGCTTTCTGAGGAAGCCGTAAGCAATGTAAAAGAGCTCGAAAAAAACGGATCAGAGGTTTTTTATGTAAGAACCGATATTTCTGATAAGGAAAATGTCAATAACCTGATAAAACTCGTCAAAAACAAATTAGGTCCTGTTAAAGGAATTATTCACAGCGCCGGTGTGATAAAAGATTCATTACTCATCAATAAGCGTGAAGAGGATCTCGATTCAGTTTTGGCCAGCAAGGTTTACGGAACAATATGGCTTGACCGGTATACAGACAGAGAACCGCTGGACTTTTTTGTTATGTTTTCATCTATCAGCGCAATAATCGGGAATGCCGGACAAACTGATTATGCTTATGCAAACCGGTTTATGGATTATTTTGCGGAAATGAGAGCGGCGGAAAATAAACCTGGAAAAACAGTCTCGATTAATTGGCCTTTATGGAAAGAAGGCGGTATGCAAATTGATATTCATTCAGAGAAGTTCCTTTATGACCGTTTCGGAATGCTGCCTCTGGGAAAACGGGAAGGCCTTGCAGCATTTGATCAAGCAATGACAGGGTGTGAACATCAAATAATGGTATTTAGCGGTAATGAATTAAAGCTGGAACGAATGATAACGATTGGCAGCGGAAAAAGTGATCCGGCAATCGCCGACGAAAATCACGAACCGAAAGAGCTGTCAATAACTGAATCTTTAAAAAGCACTTTGACGCGCATCATCACCGGCGTATTAAAAATTGAAGAACGGGAATTTGATTTTGAACTGCCGATAAGTGAATACGGATTTGATTCAATTATGTTTACAATGCTGGGCAACGAATTAAACGAAACTTTAGGAATATCAATGATGCCGTCAGATTTTTTCGGTCTTACTGATTTTAATGAACTTCTTGAGTTTTTAAAGAGTGAGTATTCCGAGGAGCTTCATCTCTGCGGTTCTTTTTCTTCAGATGAATCTGCGGCGAAAGACCGGAGAGAAAATCTGATTGAGGGCATCGCAAAGATGATGTCAAGTATTTTGAAGATTAACAGAAAGGAAATAGAAGAAGAGACTTCATTCGGCGAGTACGGATTTGATTCTATTACGTTTACCAGACTCGGAAATGAAATCAATCAACAATATGGTACGGAATTATTGCCGTCCATTTTCTTTGAATGCAATTCACTGGATGAATTGACTGATTATGTAATCGAGCAATACGGAGAAATCCTTTTTGCTGAGACAGAATCTTTTTCTGCAGCTGACGAAAAAACATTGTACAGCATGCCTCCGCCGGAATCCCATGAACATTCCCCTGAGTCTGAAAACAAAACCAGGCAAGAGGAAAGACATATGAATGAGCCGGTTGCAATAGTGGGAATAAGCGGCCGTTTCCCCCAAACAGATACGCTGGAAGACTTTTGGGAAGGAATTGAAAAAGGGCGGGATATGATTACAGACATTCCTGAAGACCGTTGGAACTGGAAAGAGTTTGACGGCGATCCGATCAGGGACGTCAATAGAACAAAAATAAAAAAAGGCGGATTTATCAAAGGCGCGGACAGTTTTGATCCGTTGTTTTTCGGGATTTCTCCCGCCGAAGCAGAATTAATGGATCCCCAGCAAAGAATTTTTATGGAGACTGTATGGAAAACAATAGAAGATGCGGGCTATAAGCCGTCTGATTTGGCAGGGACGAAAACCGCGGTGTTTGCAGGGGTCGCCACAACGGATTATGCTGAACGTCTGAATGAAAATGGCGTCTCTGTTCAGGCGCAGACCGCAACCGGTTTAAATCATTGTATATTGGCAAATCGTATTTCTTACCAGCTGAACCTGACGGGTCCGAGCGAACCGATTGACACTGCCTGTTCAAGTTCGTTAGTTGCACTCCATCGTGCGGCTGAGGGGATTCAAAGAGGCGATTTTGAAATGGCGATTGCAGGCGGAGTGCATATTATGACAAGCCCTACTCTGTTTATAGCTTTTGATAAAGCAGGTATGCTTTCCAAAGACGGAAAGTGCAAAACGTTCGATAAAAGCGCTGACGGCTATGTAAGGAGTGAAGGGGCGGCTGCAGTATTGCTTAAGCCGCTCAGCAAAGCACAGGCAGACGGTGATCATATATATGGTTTGATTAAAGGGTCAGCTGTAAATCACGGCGGCCGCGCCAATTCTTTGACAGCTCCGAATCCGAACGCACAGGCGGACTTATTAACCGAAGCTTGGCGGAAGGCGGGAGTCAGCCCTGCCACTGCGGGATATATAGAAGCGCATGGCACAGGGACAAGTCTTGGCGATCCGATTGAAGTAAACAGCATCATAAAGGCATTTAAAACGTTATATCAAGACTGGGACATTCCTTTTGCGAAACAGAAATGCTGCGGAATCGGGTCTGTGAAAACAAACATCGGCCATCTCGAAACCGCTGCCGGAATAGCCGGAGTGATGAAAGTGTTACTGGCTTTTAAATATCGCAAACTTCCGGGACTCGCCCATTTTTCAGAACTCAATCCATACATCAAACTGGAAAATACGCCATTTTTCATCACAGAAACCGCTCAAAAGTGGAATCCGATAAAAGATAAAGAGAACAACGATCTGCCGAGGAGAGCGGGTGTCAGCTCATTCGGATTCGGCGGTGTGAACGCGCATATTGTTTTAGAGGAATATAGGGAACCTCAAAAAGAAGTGCCGGAAAACAACGGTAACACACATATTTTTGTTTTATCTGCGAAAACCAAAGATCAATTACTTGAGTATATCCGGCTTATGCTTCAGTACTTGGATCGCGTGATTGCCGGTGACATGACCGTTAATGCCAGTGACATGGAATTTACATTGCAAAACGGCCGGGAAGCAATGAACGAAAGAATTGCCGTATGTGCAGCGAGTCTGACTGAGCTGAGAGATAAATACGTCAGCTTTCTTGATGACAGCAAGGTGCAAAAAGGCGTATTTATAAGCGAAAACACTGAAGAGCCCACAGCTGTTTCTGAATATATGATTGAGGAGGCTCTTCAAAGCGGAAAAGAGGAGCTGCTCGCACAATGGTGGGCCAATGGAGCCGAGTTTGAATGGAAGACAATCGGCAATAAGAAATTGAATAGAGTGCCGCTGCCAACTTATCCGTTTGCAAAAGAGAGTTATTGGTTCACCCCGAAAAAGAACAAAAGTGAGGTTAAGGTTAATAGCAAAAGTCTTCACCCATTAATCAGCGAGAATGTCTCAACATTAAAGAAACAAGCATTTAAAACTGTTATTTCCGGAACTGAATTTTTCGTCACTGATCATCTTGTTTCAGGAGACTATGTGCTGCCGGGAGCCGCTTCGCTTGAAATGGCTCTTGTTTGTGCGGAAATAAGCGGAGAAAGTAAAGTATATAAAATAAAAGACGTGATGTGGAACAGACCTATATTATATAAAGGAAAAACGCTGCACATTTATACCGACTTGGAAATGAAACAAGATAAGTTGAACGTAACGATATGTAAAGAGGGTCCGGATGGCGTGCAGCAAATCTGCACACAAAGTGAGACAGTATTCGGAGACATAAACAGAAATGCTGAGTATGTCGATATTGATAAGTTCAAACGCAGCAGTAAGGCTGTCATAAGCCGGGAAGAGTGTTATCACCGCTTCAGTCGTATGGGCCTGACATATCATAGCAGTTTTCAAACGTTGAAAGCCGTATACCGCGGTGATATGGAGTTAATGGCAGAATTGGAGCTTCCGGCTCATTTAGCGAACGGGTTTTCACATTTTACACTTCATCCTTCATTAATTGACGGCGGTTTTCAAGCGGCGGCATTTTTGTTAAGAGATAATGAGAAAGACGGCTTATTTGTTCCATATTCACTTAGAGAGCTTCATATTAAGAGGGCGCTTACTGCCCGATGCCATGTCTCGGTGAGAGAAACCGGTTTTTATACGTATAACATTGATTTTATTAACGAGAGCGGCGAAATAGCCGTGAGCATGAAAGACTTTTCTGTCAGAAAAGTGACCGGGGGAGAATTAACCGCAGGACGTAAAAATGAAGATCAGGAAATTCTCTTCTTATTAGAACAATTGAAAAACGGTGAACTTTCTGCTGACCAAGTTTATCAGCTGCTGGAGGGAAAATAGTGCAGATCAAACAAATACTTTCCTTAATTGAAGAACAGCAAATGTCTCCTGATGCAGGACTGGAGCTAATTCGCACTTACAGAAAAGAACAAATGGAAAAAAAGGCGGAGCCGGAATCACAAGCTCCGTCCCCAACCATTTTTTTTAAGAACGATTGGGTAAGGACAAATAACATTGATATGCCGAATCAGCAGGCACCGGGGAATATGCTGATTTTTGATCAGGATAACCGTCTGTTTCAGCATGCCGAGATGATGAATGGAGATCATAACCGTGTCATTCTCGTAACGCCCGATTCTGATTATAGAATTGAACGGAATAGATGCACAATCAATCCTTCTGATGAAAATCATGTCGAAATGCTGCTGTCTGATTTGGCTGTAAACGGATTTACACCTGATGTCGTGCTTTATTTATGGAACGAAGAAATCAGAGAATTCACTGAAGAATCCGTTAATGAAACTCTTCGCAGAGGGATCAACTCGCTCTTTTTATTATCAAAAGCTTTAATGCGGAGAAACGAACCTGTTACATTATTGCATATTTATTGGACAAGCGGTCTGAATCAGCCGTTTCAGGAAGCTGTCGGAGGGTTCATGAAAACGGTAAACATGGAAAGCTCCAAGCTTCAAGCGAAAACCATACAGATTCGCCATGAGGATTCTGACAAAAATCCTCCGGTTTCCGAGATGTGGGATGCTGCAATCAGTGAAATACAGCGCTTTCAAACGGATGAATGTGAGATTTTAATAGACTCACATACCCGTTATGTGAAAGGGCTGCAGCATATTGATAATCCGGAACACGATAACGGATCTGTAACGTATCAAAAAGGCGGTATATATATCATTACCGGAGGAGCGGGAAAACTCGGGCTGCTGTTTGCGGAACACATCGCTAAAGAAAACCAAGCCGTGATTATACTTACAGGCCGTTCTTTTTTAACCGCTGATCAAAAAGAACGGATCAGTAAGCTTAATGAGAGCGGCTCTATTGTTGAATATCAGCGGACGGACATCACAGATCGAACAGAGGCAGAGCGATTCATTTTCGGCGTTAAACAGCGGTACGGCAGCATAAACGGGATCATTCATGCTGCCGGCATTCTTCGTGACTCATTTCTTGTAAATAAAAGTCTCAGTGATTTTACGGACGTACTGAAACCGAAAGTTTACGGGACAATCTGGCTGGATGAGCTGACAAAAGACGAAGATCTTGATTTTTTTGTTCTCTTTTCTTCTTTTTCCGCTTATGGAAATGCCGGCCAAAGTGACTATGCGTACGCAAATCATTTTATGGACAGTTTTGCAGTGCTTCGATCTCAGCTCTCCCGAAACGGAAAAACCCTTTCAATCAATTGGCCGTTATTGAAAGATGGCGGGATGAGTCTCGACAGCAGTGGAATCAACCAAATAAAAGAAAAATACGGAATGACTCCGATGCGAACTTCCTCTGTTTTGGAAGCGTTTCTAAAAATGCTGCGGTCTTCATTTACCAGCTTAATGCCTGCAGAAGGAAAGCGGGATAAAATGATAAAAGCGCTTTCTATTCAAAGAAATACAGCTGCAGCAGATCAAGATACACTCACGGCGGAACACGATGAAGAAGAGGAATATGCTGCGAAAGAAAAAGTCAATGACTATTTAATCAAGATCATCAGCGGTGTCTTGAAAATCCAAGCTCATAAAATAAATGCGAAGGACTCTTTTGAGAAATTCGGAATCAACTCACTTATGATCATGTCACTTATTTCAAAGCTTGAAGATACTTTCGGGGATCTTCCAAAAACAATCTTTTTTGAATATCAGAACATTGAAGAGCTTTCAAACTTCTTCCTAACATCTTTTAAAGAAAAAGTGCTTAAGGCCGCAGGGGCAGCTCCGGTAACAAGAGTGCCGAAGAAAAGAGAAAATCTGAGTAAAAAACAGCACCGGCAGCAGAGGGTTGCATCTGCACCGAGCATGGTTCAGCCGGGTGAGGATATTGCCATTATCGGTGTGAGCGGAAGATATCCGAATTCCGATACTCTTGAGGAGTTCTGGGAAAACATTGCCGGAGGGAAAAACTGTATTATTGAAATCCCCGAGGAACGTTGGGATTTCAGATCGAATTACAGTCCTGACAGAATGGAGAAGGGAAAAATCAACAGTAAGTGGGGCGGTTTTATCAGCGGTGTTGATCAATTCGATCCGCTGTTTTTCCACATTTCTCATAAAGAAGCTGAGCTGATGGACCCTCAGGAGCGAATTTTTCTCGAAACCTCCTGGCATACGTTTGAAGATTCAGGATATACAAAAGAGAAGCTTGACGGGATGAAAGCCGGTGTGTTTGTCGGAGCCATGTACGGACAATATCAATTATTCGGCGCAGAAGAAACTGCGCGGGGAAATCCGATTGCGCTCAGTTCCTTCTTTTCATCTATTGCGAACAGGGTTTCATACTTTTTTAATCTCTCCGGCCCGAGCATTGCACTGGATACGATGTGTTCATCATCGCTGACGGCCATTCACTTGGCATGTGAGAGCATTAAAAGAGGGGAAAGTGAAATTGCGCTTGCGGGCGGCGTTAATGTGTCCATACATCCCAGCAAATACCTTTGGCTGAGTCAAGGTAATTTTGTTTCCACCGAAGGATTGTGCAGAAGTTTCGGAGAGGGCGGAGACGGCTATGTCCCGGGAGAAGGTTCGGGCGCCGTCCTTTTGAAACCTTTGGAAAAAGCAATTGCTGATCAGGATCATATATACGGAGTAATTAAAGGAACATCTGTAAATCATGGCGGAAAAACCAATGGATTTACGGTTCCGAATCCGAATGCACAAGCTGAGCTGATTGCTGAAAATTTCAAGAAATCGGGCATCAGTCCGCGTTCCGTCAGCTACTTGGAAGCACACGGAACGGGTACCTCGCTCGGAGATCCGATTGAGATTGCAGGATTGACAAAAGCTTTTGAGAAATTTACGGACGATAAACAATTTTGTGCCATAGGTTCAGTGAAGTCTAATATCGGACATCTGGAGTCTGCCGCAGGTATAGCAGCCCTTACAAAAGTTCTTTTACAATTTAAGCATCAGAAATTGGCGCCATCCATTCACTCGGAACAGCTGAACCAAAATATCCGATTTGAAAAGACGCCTTTTTACGTTCAGCAGAACGAAGAAGAGTGGCGGAAAGAATCAGGCGCCTCCAACAGGAGAGCAGCAATCAGTTCGTTCGGAGCGGGCGGAGCAAATGCCCATGTCATTGTGGAAGAATATCAAAACCATGCGGACACACAAACAATAAGCGGTCCGTTTGCCGCAGTTCTCTCTGCCAAAAATGAAGACAGGCTGAAAGAATACGCCCGGCGCCTTCTGCAATTCACAGAGCGGGAGACAAAGGTCTCGGCAGCTGATATCGCTTTTACATTGCAGACATGCAGGGAACCGATGGAAGACAGACTTGCTGTTGTAGCTTCCGATTTGCCGGAACTAAAGGAGAAACTGAGAACTTTCTGTACTGAAGGAACAATTGGGGAGGGCGTATACAAAGGGAATGTTACGAAAGATTTTGATAAAGTCTTTATCTTTCATGATCAAAAGATGAAAGATAAATTCCTCGAGGTGATGATGGAGACAAAGGACTTGAATCTTCTTGCAAAATTATGGTCTTTCGGGGCTGATATTCAATGGAGAGAGTTATATGAAGAATATACCCCGCAAAAGGTCAAGCTTCCTTTATATCCATTTGCTGAGGAGTCTTACTGGGTGCCTGGAAGCCAAAGTGCAGTATTTCCGGAAATATTGCCGCAGCAGTCTTCACTGCACCCGCTTCTGGATTCGAATGAATCTACTCTGGAACAGCAGTTTTTTAAAACGACATTAAGAGACAAAGAGATTTGGTTAAAAGACCACATCGTAAAAAACAAGAGCATTCTCCCGGCAGCTGCTTTTCTTGAAATGGCATGCGCAGCGGGAACGCGGTCATATCGAAAGAAAAAGGTCACTCGTTTAAAAAACGTGATATTTGCCAGACCGGCCATGCTTTTGCAAGAGAGCCTGACCATTTACACTCACATTTCCGTAAAAGACGGCAGCATATTATTTAACATGTCACCTGACGAGGATGCTGCTGTAAGGACTGGATTTGTGACGGGGGAATTAGATTATGATCATCATTACAGTGATGATGATATAGAGAACATCGACAGACAAGAGATCATAAACAGAAGTGCTTTTGTCCGTGAACAAGATGAATGTTACGAGTATTTTCGGGAAAACGGGTTCCTGTATGGGCGCGCTTTTCAGCCGATTCAACGTTTATGGGGCGGAAAAACGGAAGCGGTTGCACACTTATTGCTGCCAAAAGAAGCCGCATATGCTCTTGAACATTATACATTGCATCCGTCTTTAATTGATGGGGCTCTGCAATCTTTGTTCGGCATTACGGACGGAAGAGAAGAGGCATCTGTTTATGTTCCTTTTTCAATAGGAGAGGTTACGGTTCGGAAAAAGGTTTCAGCAGAATGCTGGGTTTATGCGCGTAAAACAGGCCAAAAAGGTCAATCCGAGCTTATTTACGATATTCAGCTGCTTAATGAACAAGGAGAAAGACTTGCAGGTTTGAAGGATGTAACCATTCGTAAAAAAGAAACGTTTTCCGCGGAGGCACAGACTCGTGCAACAGCGGATTCCAATGGAAAGAACGAGAGAGTAAAAGAGCTCCTCAGACAATTAAAAGCGGGCGAACTGACTGCGGAGGAAGCAGATTATGCGCTGGAGCGTATGCAGGATTAGTTTATCATTTTGCGGCAGTGCCATTTGTAAAGGGGATGAAGATTTTTATGAAAGAAGCCCGTCATATTAGAAAAAAAGTACTTTCTGACATAGAAAGCGGCATCATTTCTTTGGAAGAAGGAGTAAAGCGGATACAGCAGCTTGGTTCTCATTCCGCAGGGGGTAGCGGACAGGCGATATATTATCAGACGGTCTGGCAGCGGACAGATCTCAGCATTCATGTAAAAGGCGGCCGACGTGAGGGCAGCCTTTTATTATTTCATAAAAATGAAGATGTGAGTAAAGAACTTGCTGCATTGCATGATACAAGGGTTATCTTGGTTAAGCCGGGGAAAGAGTTTCGAAAAACCGGGGACGGTGTATTTGAAATCGACCCCCGCTCTGAAAGAGATTACATAAACCTGTTAGGATGGCTTATAGAAGAAGAGAAGTCAGATATACGGGAAGCGGTGCATTTGTGGTCAGACATGCCGTTTGAAAAGACAGAGAGAGCGATTCGTGAACAATGCGACAGCGGAGTCTATTCTTTGTTTTTATTACAACAGGCGCTCTTCAAAAATAACTGCCGCAAACCGATCAAACTGTTATATGGATATTTTTCACATCTTTCTGGAGAACAGCCTCTTTACGCGGCGGCAAGCGGATTTTTGCGGACATTGCAGCTGGAAAATCCGTTAATCTCAGCAAAAAGCATTGAGATAGAGCAGTCAATAGCAGCTGTTCACGCAGCTGATATCATACGCAATGAGCTGAGTGATTTCCAGCCTTCAGATGTAGAGATTCGTTATAAAGACATGCAGCGTTATGTCAAACAGCTCAAAACGTATGAACCCGAAAAAAATTCCCGAAGCGGAGATGTGCCGCTGAGAGAAAATGGAGTATATATTATCGCAGGAGGCGCGGGCGGATTAGGATTTACCTTTGCGGAATATTTGGCTTTTCAAACAAAATGCTGCCTTGTTTTAACGGGGAGATCTCCGCTTTCAGATCATATAAGAAAACAGCTGAGACGATTAGAGGATGCCGGTTCTTCAGCTCTTTATGTTCAGGCTGATATTACCAATAAGGAAGAAGCCGAATATGTAGTCAAAAAAGCCAAAACTTCTTATGGAAAAGTAAACGGGGTCATTCAGGGCGCGGGAATCATCCGTGACTCTTTCCTTCTTAACAAGTCACGAGAGGAATTCGATCAGGTAATCAGACCGAAAGTATTGGGTACGATGTGGCTGAATGATGCTGTTGAGAAAGAAAATCCTGACTTTTTCATTTGCTTCTCCTCTACTTCCGCAGTGTTGGGAAATGTCGGGCAATCTGATTACGCGTTCGGAAACAGTTATATGGATCATTTCATGAATATGCGTTCTGCCCAGGATTCTGATACGATTTCTCTCTCTCTGAACTGGCCGCTGTGGAAAGAAGTCGGCATGCAAGTGGATGAGCGCACGGTAGAGACAATGAAAAAGGCGGGTTTTTATCCTTTAGAAAAAGAGGAAGGTAAAGAAGCGTTTGCAGTCGCATTGTCCTCCGGTTTTTCGCAATTTACTGTATTTTACGGAAATGAGCAAATTGACAATCATGTTCAGCAATTATATGAACGAAAAGACAATATTCAGGCAGATGAAGGAACAGGGAGAAATATCGAATCATTTGATTCAGAGAAACTGACAGCTGAAACATCTGATTTCATCATAAAAGTGATTGCTGCAGAATTCAGGATGCCTGCGGACAAAATAGATGCAGAAGAGGCATTGGAAAAATACGGACTTGATTCCGTTATGATTATCAATATGACGAATGAGCTTGAAAAACATTTCGGCGCGCTCTCAAAAACGCTGTTATTCGAATATCAGACTGCGGCAGAATTGTCACAGTATTTCGTTGAGGAGCACAGGGATACTCTTCTTCATAAACTCCGGTTAGGAGAAAACGGGAGCAGCACCCCATCACAGAAGAAAAAAGATCATGAACAGACAGCCGATGTTAACGGGAAACAGAAAATCCAGATGAAAAATCAGGTGCAGCAGGAGAAGTATCATGACAATGATATCGCGATTATCGGTATCAGCGGACGTTACCCGATGGCAAATGATCTTGATACTCTGTGGGAAAACTTATTGAACGGTAAGGACTGTATAACTGAGATACCTAAGGATCGGTGGGATTCGGGGCTGCACTATCAGCCTGCGGCGGGCGACGAAGTAAAAAACCAAAGCAAATGGGGGGGATTTATTGACGATGTGTATCATTTTGATCCGTTGTTCTTTAATATTTCTCCTGCCGAAGCTGAATTAATTGATCCGCAGGAGAGACTGTTTTTAGAGACGGTTTGGCACACCATAGAAGATGCGGGGTACGCAAAGAAAACGCTTGAACGAAAAAACGTCGGTGTTTTTGCAGGGGTTATGTACGGCCAATATCAGCTGTACAGCGTTGGTCACGAAGCGGCCGTTTCTTCCTCATATGCATCAATCGCCAACCGGGTATCGTACTTTTTTAATTTCAGCGGGCCAAGTATTGCTTTGGACACGATGTGTTCCTCATCATTAACGGCTGTTCATTTTGCCTGTGAAAGTTTAATCAGGAATGAATGTGAAATTGCAATTGCAGGAGGCGTCAATTTATCCATTCATCCTCATAAATATGAACTCCTGACTCAAGGCGGATTTTTATCCAGTGATGGCCGGTGCAGAAGCTTCGGTTCAGGAGGGGACGGCTATGTGCCGGGAGAAGGGACAGGTGCCGTGCTGCTGAAACCTGTAAAAAAGGCTATTGCGGACGGTGATCAGATTTATTCAGTTATTAAGGCAACAGCCATCAACCACGGTGCTAAGACGAATGGATATACTGTGCCGAATCCCAAAGCTCAAAGTGAGGTCATTACGAGAGCCTTAAAAAAAGGATTTATTGATCCAAACAGCATCAGCTATATAGAAGCTCACGGAACAGGCACCGCGTTAGGAGATCCGATTGAAATCACCGGTCTGACCAGAGCATTTTCAGGTGCCGAACGCGATAAGAAAACATGCGCGATCGGGTCGATTAAATCAAATATCGGACATCTTGAGGCTGCTGCAGGCATAGCGGGCATTACGAAAGTTATTCTTCAAATGAAACATAAAACGATTGTTCCGTCACTGACTCATTCTGCTGAATTGAATGAAAATATACCGTTTCAAAAAACACCTTTTTATGTACCGGACAGTGCCGAAAAATGGGAGTCATCCGTTCCCAGGCGTGCCGGAATCAGTTCTTTCGGGGCAGGAGGAGCTAATGCCCATGTTATTTTAGAAGAATTTGCGGATGAAGCTATCTCTCCTCTCGCGGCTGAAGAACCTGAACAGCTTTTATTTGTTTTTTCTGCAAAAAATGCCGACAGGCTGGCAGAATATGCAAAACGCGCAAAAGAACATATAGCAGCCAGAGATTATCCATTAGAAACACTTAGAAATACAGCATTTACTTTACAAACCGGCAGAGAAGAAATGCCGCACAGATTGGCTGTTATCGCCTCCACAAGAGATGAATTGCTTAAAAGACTGACAGACTATATTCTCGGAAACGCGACGGATCATATTTTTACAAGCGGCAAAGACACAACAGAAGCTCAAAGGATGAACATAGCTGAGATTGAAGAAGCAGCCGCAAACAGGGATCTTGTGAAGATTGCTGAATACTGGGTTGGCGGTAACGGAGTAGATTGGCCGTCACTTTATAAAGATGTCACTTTGAGACGGATTTCAGCACCCGGATATCCATTTGCCAAAGAGCTGTGCAGAATAGATGTGCAAAATATGGGAAGCCGCCGGATGAACGTTAATAACGATCTGCATCCTTACATTTCATGCAATATATCTGATTTTAAAGCACAGAAGTTTCTTATCAATGTAAGCGATACCGGTTTGTATATAAAAACAAAGTATCAAGACAAGGAAATGTTTCCGTTTCTCAGCCAGATTGAAATGGCGAGAGCTGCCGGAGCGATGGCTTCAGGGAATCCGATTATTAAATTAACAGAGCTCTCCTTTAGAGAACCGATGTTACAAAGCGGAAGCAATGAGCAGATCCGGATTGTATTAACCCCGGATAATCAGGGTGCATCGTATTCTATAGAAAAACAGAGCGACTCATCCATTTATTCCTCAGGGCGGCTCGAATTAGAAGGCGGGGCGTACGAGAACGGAAATGTTCATCTTGAGCCGTTTCTGTCTCAGCGCGCAGACCGCATACCGTACGAAGCGTTTTATCAGCGGCTTGCCGAATTCGGATACAGCTGCAGTGACAGTCTGAAAGCGGCAGAGTACTGCGTCAGCAGGAACGGACAGGTACTTTTAAAAATAAAAGCAAAGGCCGGGCCGAAAGGGTGCATAATCAAACCGGAAGTTATTGAGAGCGTATATCAAGCCGTCATATACCTTGCGGGGGAAAATGCCGGAGAGCTCCCGGAAAACATTAAGGAATGTACGATTTTTGATCATGAGACTGAACCCGTTTATGTATATGCAGAACAAACTGAAGAAAGCGATTCGGCTTATGATGTGTATGTATTAGACAATGCCGGCGGGATTTTGATGGAGCTGAGCGGGCTGGTTTTTGGCGAAAAGCCTAATAAAAATGTACGTTTTTATGAGCATAAGTGGGATCAAAAAAACCCTCTGATTGAAATCAAAGATAGGGAGCCAAAAACAATTCTGGTCTTTGCAAAAGATGAAGCATTAGCTGAAGCTCTGAAAAATCAATCAGACAGCCGTGTCATTCTCGTCACGCCGGATCAGCGGCAGACCGATCAAAATCTGCTGACATTCTGTGTAAAACCGGAAGTGACTTCAGATTACATTCGTTTATTCGAAGAATTGGAGAAAAAGGGGGTTGCTCCTGATGTCATCTTGCACACGGGAGAAACATTTTACGCGGGTGACCGCCTTCTCAGCGGCCTGGAATCAATTTTTTATTTATTAAAAGCCCTGAGCGCCCGCAGTGACGCCTCTCTTTATCTTCATTCTCTGCTTCTTGTTCACTCTTTTAAAGAAGGCGTGAATGATCCGTATACGGGCGCTCTTGCAGGCTGTTTAAAAACGGCAAATATGTTGGTGCCATCCGCAGAGAATGTGAAGTCAATCGGTTTTTCAGAACGTATATCAATTGAAAAAATGGCTGAATTTTGTCTTAACGAAATGGTTTCAGGCGCGGAACGGCAGGCTGAAGAAGTTAAATATATTAATGACAAGAGGTATGTTAAGACATTAAAAGACTATGTATTCAATCATACAGAGCACTCTCATCAGCTGAAACAGGAAGGGATTTACCTCATAACGGGCGGTTTGGGCGGTCTGGGCCTGATTTTCGCAAAATATTTGGCCTCTCAATATCAAGCAAAATTAGTATTGACGGGAAGGTCACCGTTAACAGCTGATAAACGCCATAACATTGACCGGCTGCAGGCGCTTGGAGGAGATGCGGTATATTATCAAGCTGATGCCGCAGATCAAAAGACGATGGGACGGGTCATAGAAGAAACGAAACGGACTTGGGGCTCCATTCAAGGCGTTATTCATTCAGCTGGTCATGCCGATGATCGGTTATTTACAGAGATGAATCTGGCTGATTTTTCAGATGGCATGACTGCTAAAATTGAAGGCACGGTATGTTTAGATGAATTAACGAAAGATGAGCCGCTTGATTTCTTTATCGTATTTTCTTCTATTTCTTCGGTCTTCGGAGATTTTGGACAGGTTAACTATGCGTTGGGCAATTATTTTCAAGATCAATATATAAATTGGAGATCCGAACAGAGCCGCCGGCAAGAGAGACAAGGCAAGAGCATTTCGATTAACTGGCCGTTGTGGCGTAAAGGCGGAATGCATTTAAACAAAGAAGCTGAAGAAGCATATCTTTCCGCATCCGGGTTTGATTATTTGGAAACGGAAGAAGGGATAGCGGCTTTTGAGACGATTTTGGCAAGTGACTGCCCGCAAATTTCGGTTGTTACCGGGGATGCCGAAACGACACCAGCAAGAAAAGATCTGCCGCATCAAAAAGTAAATACGCTTCCGGTTCGTCAAGAGGAAATTTCTTATACAGCACCGGCTTATACAGACAATGTCCTGGAAGAACTGAAGCAAATGGTATCGGAATTATTGAAAATTAACATTGAACAGCTGGATACGGCAGAGAATTTCGGCAATCTCGGCTTTGATTCTATCAGTTTGAAAACATTAGCTGTCCGACTGAATAAAAAATACAAACTAAAGCTGACACCTGCCGTTTTCTTTACTTACAGCCATATTAAGTCTCTTTCAGAATTTCTGAACAGTGAACTGCGTACTGTTGCAAAAGGGAATACAGATGCAGAAAAAAACATTTCTGAAAAAAGGAAAGTAGTGCACGCTGGGAAAACCACGGGGAAAACCGTGAAGCCGCCGCGAAGTTTTCCGTTTGAAAAAAAGACAACAAGACAGGCTGACCATCATCCGGAGAAGCAGCCAGTTGCCATTATCGGGATGAGTTGTGTTTTTCCGGGAGCAAAAAATGCAGATGAGTTTTGGCTCAATTTAATCAATGAAAAAGATTTGATCCAGGAAATTCCCCCGGATCGCTGGGATTGGAAAAAATACGCCGAAGGCAAAGGAAGCAACGAAGTATATTCGAAATGGGGCGGCTTTATCACAGATGCCGATAAATTCGATGAGGCGTTTTTCAATATTAATCCGCGGGAAGCAGAACTCATGGATCCTCAGCACAGAATTTATTTGCAGGAAACCTGGAAAGCGATAGAAGATGCGGGTTACAAAGCTTCAAAGCTGTCTGGCAAAAATATCGGGGTGTTTACGGGCATTCAATTTAATGATTACCGCCAGCTGCTGATGAGGCATTCGGACGGGGCGCACGCGTTTGCGGGAACCGGAAACAGCCAGGCGCTCATCAGCAATCGTGTATCCCACTATTTTAATTTCAGAGGTCCGAGTGAGTCCATTGATACAGCCTGCTCAAGCAGTCTTGTAGCAATCCACAGAGCTGTGCGCTCGATTCAAAATGGTGAAAGTGAGCTGGCGGTAGCAGGCGGGGTTTCGCTGCTTTTAGATCCAGTCACGCATATGTATACTGATAAACTCGGTATTTTGTCTAGGGACGGCCGGTGTAAGACGTTTGATAAACTTGCCGACGGTTATGTCCGCGGTGAAGGTGCAGCTGTTCTGTTATTGAAACCATTGCAAGCGGCAATGAATGACAGAGACAATATTTACGGAGTTCTGAGAGGAACCGGAGCAAATCACGGAGGAAGATCTGCTTCATTGACCGCTCCGAACCCGGAAGCTCAGGCAGAACTGTTAACGTCTGTTTACAAAAATGCCGATATTCCTGTTGATACGATATCTTACATTGAAGCACACGGAACCGGGACAGAACTGGGAGATCCGATTGAGATTGAAGGCTTGAAAAAAGCGTTTGGATCTTTTGAGCCGCATCCAGGAAAGAATCATGATCAATATTGCGGCATCGGTTCAGTAAAAACGAATATCGGTCATTTAGAGCCCGCCTCTGGAATGCCGGGGCTGATTAAAGTATTACTATCCATGAAGTATAAAACACTGCCTGCCACACTTCATGTCAAGGAACTGAACCCTTACATTCAATTAAGCGGAACACCGTTTCATATTGTCAATAAAACTATGAAGTGGGCCAGATTAATAGATCGAAAAGGAAATGAAATTCCGCGCCGTGCCGGAGTCAGTTCCTTTGGATTCGGCGGGGCAAATGCTCATGTCATCGTGGAAGAATTTGAATACGGACAAGATAAAGCAGTAACTGGCGAGCGGGAACAAATCATTGTTCTATCGGCCAAAACAAAGGAAAGACTGATGGTTAAAGCCAAAGAGTTAACAACGTTTTTACATGAAGAACTATCAGTTCAATTCAGTCAGCAAGAGGTGCAGGAACGTGATTTGCAAGAGGCGGTTCGGGAAGCGGCAGCGGGTATCCTGCGTTTAGATACCGCAGATATAGATGCAAAGACACCTCTTTCGGAATTCGGATTTGATCCGTTGGCTTATTCCGAATTAATCTCTTTTATAAACCAAATGTACGGCACAGAAATATCACTTGACATATTTCAGGAATTAAAGACACTGAGCGAGCTGTGCCGCTATATCAGCAGCATCCGGAATCGATCAGCTGATAAACCGTATAAGGGCAATTTTAGAGAGAAGTCCGGAATCAGTCTTGAAGAAATAGCATATACGCTGCAAACCGGAAGGGAACCATTTGAATGCCGCCTTGCGATCACTTGCTCGAATACAGGAGATCTTCTTGAAAAATTAAACGGTTACATCCAGGGGAGCAGGCTGCAAGGTGTTTATGAAGGAAATGTAACGGATTTTGATAGTCTGTACGCTCCTTTATTCGGCGGCCCCGAAGGTCATGCATATGTACAATCACTGATTCAGCAAAACAAGCCGGCCAAACTGGCTCAGTTGTGGACGATCGGTTGTGAAATCAGCTGGGAAGACTTGTATGAGGAGGAACTCAAACCGGTTAAACTGTCTCTTCCTCTCTATCCTTTCAGTAAGAACAGACATTGGATTCATTTAAATAAAGATGAAGCGCAGAAGGCTGAGGCTTTCTCGAACACTGAGCTTCACAACTCAAATAAAGATACAGCAGATGGAGAAATCATGTCGCTTCTTGAAAAAGCACAAACAGGTGAGATGAATACGAAAGAGACGTCAGAGCTGATAGAGGAGTTGCTTTTCCATGAATGAAAAAACGATGCAAATTGAGCAAATCGTGAAAAAGGTGAAAGAATGCAGCCTGACGCCTGAAGAAGGGCTGGAATTAATTAAGAGCTTGGGGACAACCCATCTATATGAAATGGTATGGGATAGACATGAATTTAAAGGCAGTAAAAAATTCCCGCATACGAAAGAGCCAATTTTATTTTTTTGCGAAGACGACAGCATGTATACCGTAATGAAGAGACAGCTTGAAGGTTATGAGGCGCCTTTCATTTACGTGACTTCCGGCGAGCGTTTCGAAGATTGCCGGAACGGTCGTTTTACAATGAACTTTGCAAAAGGTGAGGATTATGATGCGTTATGCGGGGTTCTGCGTTCTCAAAATATAAGACCCCGCCATATTATTCATTTTTTGGCTGCCGGGCTCTTCAAAAATACAGAAGATGCAATGAGAAAGCAGCTCAATAAAAGTCTGTATTCCTTGTTTCAAATGTTTCAGGCCTTCATGGCGAACAAACTTTGTCCGAAAGCAGAAATTTTGTATCTGTATGAAAATGCCGAGGGCGAGGTTCAGCCGATTTATAACGCGGTTGAAAGTTTTCTTAAGACCGTACAGGCCGAAAATCCGAATTTCACATGTAAGGCTGCAGAGCTGAAATCAATGTTTGACGAGCCGTTTACAAAGCAGCATATTGCAGATGTCATCTCTTTTGAATGGAACAATCAATGTAAGACGGACCACTTTACCTGTTATGAGCCGAGGCATTATTATAAAAGGCAGCTTCAAAGAGTAAAAAAAGAAGATGGGGAGAAACATAGTTTCAGTGTAAAAAAGAACGGTGTGTATTTAATTACGGGAGGAGCCGGCGGTCTCGGGTATCTGTTTGCTGAATATCTGGCGAAACAGGCAGAAGTCAAGCTGATATTAACCGGGCGTTCCCCGGCCTCCCGTGAAACGGCGCAAAAATTAAGTGCTCTTGAAAATCTCGGCGCTGAAGCCTTATATGTCCCGGCAGATATTTCAAAGGAAAAAGAGACGGACGCTTTGATTAAGCACATTAAGCAGACATTCGGAGAATTAAACGGAATTTTGCACAGTGCCGGACTTGTTAAGGATGCATTTATCATAAAAAAAACGAAAGAAAGCATAGAAGAAGTTATAGCGCCTAAAGTATTCGGAACCGTTTGGCTGGATAAAGCAGCTGAAGAAGAGCCTTTAGATTTCTTCGTTATGTTTTCATCCCTTTCGGCCGTTCTGCCTAATGCGGGTCAAAGCGACTACGCCTTCGCTAACGGATGTATGGACGGATTCACCCAGTATCGAAGCATTAAGGGACGTCCCGGGAAAACACTTTCTATTAATTGGCCGTTATGGGATGCGGGCAATATGACAGTCGGGCCGGGAGAGCTGCAGGCTTTAAGACATGCAGGGCTGGAACTTTTATCCGCCCAAGCAGGGCTTGCCGCTTTTCAGGACAGTATGAGCCGCTCTGCTTCTCAGCTGGCTGTTATCAGCGGAGACAAAGATAGAATAAGTGAATTACTCTCAACTGACCATAAAAAGATAGAGACTGTGCCTGAAAACAACAGTAATCTGCCGCAATTACATGAAAAAGATCTGAAAAAGCAAACGGTCCGTCTTTTGACAGAGATCGTCGGAGCGGAAACGGGAAGACCGGCGGACAGTATTTTACCCGAGGATACGTTTGACCGTTACGGAATTGATTCTCTAACGATTTTAGGTCTTAACTCCCGTCTGGAAAAGTATTTTGGAAGAGTGTCTAAGACTCTTTTCTTTGAATACAGCAGTGTTGAAGAGCTGTCAGAGTATTTTCTTGAACACTATCAGCATGAGTTGCAGAAGGCGTTTTTACCGGCAGCCGAACAGCGAATTGATCATTCGGCGCCGGCGAAACGGCAGAAGCTTTCCGTTTCCCGCATACCATCCGCACCTTCCGAGGAAGATATTGCAATTATCGGTATAGCCGGCCGCTACCCGATGGCGAAAGATGTGGAACAGTTTTGGGAAAATATTTCTTCCGGAAAAGATTGTATAACGGAAATACCGAAAGAGCGCTGGGATTTTCGGAAATATTATCACACAGGTGACAATGCCCGTCATGACAGCAAATGGGGAGGTTTTATAAAAGACGCTGATAAATTCGATCCGCTGTTCTTCTCAATTTCGCCTCGTGATGCCGAGTTAATTGATCCTCAGGAACGGTTATTTTTAGAGACAGCATGGCACACGTTTGAAGATGCGGGTTACACAAAGAAAAAGTTGAAACGGCATAAGACAGGTGTATTTGTCGGTGTCACCTACAGCCACTATCAGTTATTTGCAGCCGGTGCTTCAGATGATGAGGAACGTCAGGCGCTCTTGTCTTCTTATTCGTCTATCGCAAACCGGGTGTCATATTTCTTTGACCTGCACGGACCCAGCCTTGCAATTGATACAATGTGTTCTTCTTCACTTTCTGCTGTTCATTTTGCATGTGAAAGTTTAAAAAGGGGAGAATCCACCCTCGCCATAGCCGGAGGCGTGAATTTATCTTTACACCCGGATAAATATACTTTACTTTCCCAAAATCATTTTGTTTCAAGCGATGGGCGCTGCAGAAGCTTTGGAGCGGGAGGAGATGGATATGTGCCGGGAGAAGGAGTCGGGGCCGTTCTTTTGAAATCGCTTTCTGCCGCGAAGGCTGACGGGGACAGGATTTACGGTGTGATTAAGGGAACATCTGTAAATCACGGCGGAAAAACAAACGGATACACTGTGCCAAATCCGGGCGAGCAGGCAAACGTCATCAGTGAAACTCTTGATAAGGCGGGGATTGATGCAGACAGCATAAGTTATATTGAAGCGCATGGCACCGGGACATCTTTGGGAGACCCGATTGAGATTTCAGGTTTAACCAAAGCTTTGCACAGCTCGAAAAGCGATTATCGTTGTGCAATTGGTTCGGTTAAGTCAAATATCGGACACCTAGAGGCTGCGGCGGGAATTGCTTCTATTACAAAAGTGCTGATGCAAATGAAGTATAAACAGCTTGCTCCTTCCCTTCATTCCGATAACTTAAATCCTAATATTGATTTTGAGGAAACACCGTTTTACGTGCAGTCTGAACTGACTGATTGGGAGACGCCGCAAAATCAAGCCAGAAGGTCAGGCATCAGTTCTTTCGGCGCTGGAGGATCTAATGCCCACATTATCATCGAAGAGTATAAGAATGAAGAAAAGATGGAAACGGTAAAGAGCAACAAGACGCAAATTATTCTGCTTTCTGCCAAAAATGAAGAACGGCTCAGACTCTTGATTGATGCATATATAAAAGAATTGGAGCCAAAAACGTCACTAGCTGATGCTGCGTACACCTCGCAGACCGGGAGAAACGCTATGGAAGAGCGGCTCGCTGTTGAGGTTAGCAGCATTGACGATCTTCGCAATAAGCTGACGATGTATTTGCGGTCAGATCATAAGTTAAACGGTTTATATAGGGGAAAGGCCCGCCGAGGCGCTGGTCAAAAGAATGCCCTGTCAGCCGCCCACTTTAAAAGTGCAAGAGAAATGGCCATTCACTGGGTGAACGGAGGAGACGTTCAATGGGAAGAGATGTACACTGCGGAATTACCGAAGCTTGTCTCTCTTCCTGCATATCCTTTTGAACGGAACAGATATTGGGTGCCTGCCGCAAAAGCTGCACAGAAACAGAAAAAAACAGGTGCACCGCAAAGTCTGCCACACGCACCGACTGACTTATCATTTGATGTATTAAAAAAATCGTGGAAAAAACAAAAGGCTGCGCCTTCCGCTTTTACGAAAGGACAGGTGATGATCCTGGCTAATAGTGAAAGTGAGCGGCTTGCATTCGAATTGTTTGATTCAGATCCTCTGATTGAATCCGCTGTCATTTGCGCAGATAACTGGGATCATTCGGATGGAGAAGCCAAAAAAACGGCTCTAGCAGTCATAGAAGAAAATCCGGAAATCATCGGCATGATTGACCTGTCAGATTTGCGGAGTGATCAAAACGGGGCACGCACCGGCACAATCGGGAAGCTGACACTGCTGCAGGAAATCATAAAGACACGTAAACAGCTTTTCGTTTTACATGTGACCAGAGGGCTGCAGACATTTCTGAATGACAAGCCGTCGTTAGCCGGAGCCGAAACAGCCGGACTATATAAAATGCTGAGTGCGGAGTATCAAAAGATAAAATCAAAAACAATAGATGTAGACGGTCATGTCGGGACTGCGGCGGAATTGAGACAGGTAATCACAGATGAAGCTTACGCTGACGGGCTGTATAGTGAAATCTGCTACCGGAACGGTGAACGTTATATTCCATACGTCGAAAAATTACATGCAGCGGAAATAAACCGGAAACTATCCGGTCTGCCAGTATGCCGTACGGATCAAACCCTGATTATTACAGGGGGAACAAGAGGGATCGGAGCAGAACTTGCCAGACATTATGCCGGCAAGGGAGTCAAAAAACTTGTGTTGATGGGAGTAACCGACCTTCCGGAATCTGATAAAATAGCCGGCATGTTAAAAGACACCGATGAAAAGTCACCTCTTTATTCGAAATTACAACTGCTGCATGAGTTGGATCAAAAGGGAGTTCAGGTGGAAGTGTATTCCGGGCCGCTCACGGAAAAAGAAACATTACATCGCTTCTTTTCAGAGGTGAGACTGAAGTTCGGCAAAATCGGCGGGGTCATTCATTGCGCTGGTGCAGCCAATCATTCGAATCCGGCTTTTATTCATAAATCTGATCAAGAAATAAGAGAAGTATTTGAGCCAAAGGTGCAGGGGATGCAGGTACTTCATGACATTTTTATTGATGACAAACTTGATTTCTTCATTTTGTTTTCATCTGTTGCGAGCGCCTTTCCTTTATTAGGCGCCGGAACAAGTGACTATGCCGCGGCGAACGCTTTTATGGATTACTTTGCGGCGTATCAGCATGCAGCCGGCAGAACATATTATCAATCAATTAACTGGCCGAGCTGGAAGGACATTGGGATGGGCGAGGTGACAAGTCCATCATATCAGGCACTTGGTTTACTTTCACATTCAACAGAAACAGGTATTGCCATGCTGGATGAAATGATGACGATAAACGGATACCCATGCCTTATACCGGCAAAGACACATCCGGAGAAGTTCATGCTGCAGCAGCTGCTCCAGACAAGAATTCAAGCTGCTAAAAATAACCCGGATGCTGAGGAAAAAGTGATTTCTGGTCAGAGAGACAATGAAGCTATAATCAGGAAGTTAATGGAGATTTTTTCCGCGGAGCTGAAAATACCTTACGGGAATTTAGATCAGGATACGTCTTTTGCGGATTACGGAGTTGATTCAATCTTACTGGTTCAGCTTGTCAAAAAAGCGGAAGCTGCATTTCAAATAAAAATTGAACCATCAGCTTTTCTGGAGTATCCGAGTTTTTCACAACTGGGCGTCTATTTAAACGAATTATTTGCAAGTGAGGGGATCAGTCCTCAAATTGATTCAGAAAACATTGAGGTTCGGAAAAAAGAGCAACATATAAATCAAAATGCTTCCGAAGTACGGGACAGCGGATCTCAAATACAACAAACCAGTCTGAACCAAATCGCTATTATCGGAATGGGCTGTGAGTTTCCGGATGCTCCGGACACAGAAACGTTCTGGACAAACTTGAAGAAAAGACAAAATAGTGTCCGCGAAGTCCCGGCGTCGCGATGGGATATTTCTTCATACTACTCTGACACCTATGAAAAGGGAAAAAGTATCAGTAAGTGGGGCGGATTT
Source organism: Bacillus sp. JHAA (assembly GCF_036961585.1). Taxonomy (NCBI): domain Bacteria; kingdom Bacillati; phylum Bacillota; class Bacilli; order Caryophanales; family Bacillaceae; genus Bacillus; species Bacillus sp. JHAA. The sequence continues at coordinate 137,299 of NZ_JBAMDE010000003.1, forward strand.
CTTCAAGATATTGAGTCTTTCGATCCCGCGTTTTTTAATATGAACAAAAGTGAGGCATCAGAGCTTGATCCGTTAATCAAAAAATGCCTTGAGGTCAGCGTCCAGACATTGAGAGACGGCGGCTATACAAAAGAAGAAGTATCAAACAAAGAAGTCGGCGTCTTCATCGGTTCGCGGACCGGGACGTTTATGTCCAAAATAGGTTCCCCTTCAAAAAATACGATCGTGGGTATAGGACAAAATTTCATAGGCGCGCATATCTCACACTTTTTTAATCTGAAAGGACCGAATCTGGTTGTAGACACGGCTTGTTCTTCTTCATTGGTCAGCGTCCATCTCGCTTGTCAAAGCCTGATGTCAAAAGAGTCAGATATGGCGATTGCGGGCGGAGTTGACATTTTGCTGGATCAAAAGCCTTACGTCATGCTGAGTGAGGCTCGGGCGCTTTCACCTGAAGGAAAATGTCATACATTTGATGAGAAGGCAGATGGCTTTGTACCGGGAGAGGGATGCGGCGCAGTCCTTTTGAAAAGACTTGATGACGCCCTTGCCGAAGGTGACAGAATTTACGCGGTAATTGACTCATCCGCGGTTAATAATGACGGACAGACAATGGGAATGACAACACCTAATCCGAAAGCGCAAAGCGCAGTGATAAAAAAAGCCCTGAAAAAAGGCGGAATTGATGCAGATACTCTCAGTTATGTCGAGACGCATGGCACCGGTACGATGATAGGAGATCCGATTGAATTAAAAGCGCTGACAGAAGTGTTCCGGGAGGTTACGGAAGAAAGGCAATTTTGCGGAGTAGGCAGCGTAAAAACGAATTTCGGACATTTAATGAGCGCAGCGGGGATAGCGAGTATTATAAAGGTTGCCTTATCCATAAAAAATCAGATGCTCCCGCCGACATTACATTGTAAAACGCCAAATCCGCGTTTTAAATTTGATCAGTCGCCATTCTTTCCGAACACGTCTTTAAAAGAATGGCGTCCCAGAAAAGGGGTTTTGAGAGCCGGAATCAGTTCTTTTGGATTCGGGGGCACGAACGCACATATGATATTGAGCGACAGCCATCTCACATTAGGATATGGAGAGACAAAAAGACACCCGCTTTCTCCGGTTATATTCAATAAGGAACAATGCTGGATCGACAATGGAGAAACTCCAGAAAAGGAAGAGTCAGAATTGCTGATTCCTTTACTTGATTTCAAAGAATTATAAAGAAAAGAAAAGGAATGAGACAGGTGGCCAGTAATCAAAACTATCAGTTCACATTAACAATTAAACATACGGACTATATTGTCAGGGATCACCGGGTGCATGGCACCCGGATTATACCCGGTGTCACATTTTTAGATATGATATACCGTATGGCGATGAGCAAAGGTTTGCCTATTGAAGAACTTGAGTGCCAGAATATTTTGTATTTGGAACCTGTAGCAACATCGGATACCTTTGACAGAGAAATCCGCATCCGTTTTCAGGGATTGGAACAGGGATGGGAAATTCAGGCGAAGAGCAGAAAGGTAAAAGATGACCGCATCCTGGATGAAAGCTGGGATGAGAATATGACCTGCAGGCTCATGCAGAAATTCCCGGAAAGCATGAGGTCAATTCATATCGATGAAATCAAACATGCCTCCGTCCGTGAAGCCGATATGGAGATATGTTATGACTATTTAAAAAAGGTTGATATAGAGCATTTTGAATTTATGAAGAGTCTGGGGAAGGTTTATGCGTCTGATCATTCTGTACTTGCAGAGTTGTCGCTCAGCCAAATTGCCAATCAATATACCGGCTATTTTCAATTGCATCCCACTTTTCTTGATGCGTCTACCATCATATCGATCCTTTATCAGGCATGTCCCGAATATTTTACACAAGGATCTCCGGCAAGCCGGATGAAGACGTATATTCCCATCCATATTGAATCTTTCCGTATGGCGAAGCGCCTGGAAGACAGGTGTTATGTGTACATAGAGAAGCAAGACCAAAATCATGATTCAGGGGATGTCATCCAAGTAAGTTACGGTTTGTACGATGCATACGGGGAGGTGATCGCTTATTTTACGCGGCTGTCTGTGAAACATATTCGCTCAAAAGATTTAATTGAAAATCTGAAGCAGACTCGTTTGGAAACTGAAGCGGCTTCTCAGCCAAAAGACAGCCTGATCAGAAAAGATTCAATCATAAATCGAAGCGAAAGCATTGAGACACACCTTAAAGAATTAATATCCGGGGTTTCAAATATAGATCTGCGTGACATAAGGACAGACATTGGTTTTTATGAACAGGGCCTGGATTCAGCTTCTTTGCTTGCCATTGTCAAAGAACTTGAAAACAAAACAGGGGAACAGCTGTATCCTACACTCCTGTTTGAACAGAAAACGATCCGGGAACTCGCCGCGTATATTAAAGAAAATCAAAGAATGTCCAGTTATTTCTTAACGCGAAATCAACCGGCTGAAAAGCCTGACATGATAGAAAGTAAGAACGAAAATCTTTCCGCTCTTATAACAGAAGGAGACATTCAGCAGCTGATTGCAGATATCAAAGGGACTGCCCCTGAAACACTCTCTGTGGTAAAAGGTTTTTATGAACAAGGCCTCGATTCCGTAACACTTATGCAAGCCGTAAAGGCATTGGAAGAGAAAACAGGCAGGGAACTGTACCCTACTTTATTGTTTGAGTATCCGACGATTCAAAAACTTGCAAACTATTTTGCAGAGAGCGGCGAAAAAACTTCCGTTGAAAAAGACCTCCCTCTTCATCATGGAGAGAATCATACGGCTTTGACCTATTTAACGCCGCATTGGAGACAAAAGGCTGCGGCTTGGGACCCGAATTGCGGAAATAAAAAGAAAAGAACATGCCTGCTGTTTCAATATGACAGAGAGCTTTTTCATTTTATGCGGGAAAATGCTGAAAATGGATTCGAAAATACACAGATCATTCTCGTTTTATCAGGGAATCGTTTCTCCTATCACGGAGACGGTGTTTATGAGATAGATCACAGGGAGGAAGCTCACTTTGACAGGCTTGCAGCTGATCTGAAAAAAAGGGGGCAAATGCCCGACACCGTGGTTTACGGGTGGCCGGAAGGGTCATTTGCCGGCCCGGAAAAAATAAGTGAACAGCTTTCTAAGGGGGCTTACCCGCTATTCTTTTTCAGCCGGGCATTGATGCGCAGCAAGACGGAAAAAAAGGTTGTATCGCTTTTCCTTTATCCGGCGGATCATAAAAATGATCAGCCGCTTTACGCTTCAGTCCATGGCGCAGGGCAGTCTATTGTGCTTGAGAACCCGAAACTGGCCCTTAAGACAATCGGGATATCAGTTTCAGACAAGTCATCGTTGACGGAACTTACAGCTGAAATCATCAGAGTCGAATCTACGGAAGCTCATCCGGGAGAAACCGATCTTTATTATGAAGGAAATGTGCGCTGGGTCCGTGCCTTACGGGAAGCGGAACCGGCTCCAAACTCAGATTTCTCCTTTAAAGAAAACGGAGTATACATGATTACAGGAGGGGCCGGCGGCTTAGGCCTTATATTTGCTGAACATATCGCAGCCCAAACGAAAGCCAATATTATTTTAGCGGGCCGTTCTGAACTTACGGAAGACAAAAAGAACAAAATCAGCCGAATGAAAGCAGGCGGTTCTTCGGTTCAATATATAAGAGGTGATTTTTCAGATAGCCGTGATGCAGAGCGAATCATAAAAACCATTAAAAGGCAATTCGGAGAAATCAACGGTGTGATACACAGTGCCGGTGTGACGCACGACGCTTTATTGATTCAAAAATCAAAAGATGAAATTCAGGAAGTAATCGCTCCGAAAATAAATGGGACGGTCTTATTGGACAGCTTGCTGCAAACCGAACCTTTGGACTTCTTTGTGATGTTTTCATCAAGCACCTCGATGTACGGGAATATCGGACAGACGGATTACGCATTGGCCAACCGGTTCATCGATCTTTTCGCTGAGTGGCGTGAAGGAATGAGGCGGAAAAAAGAACGCTCCGGCGTCTCAGTAGCCATCGGCTGGCCGCTATGGGAAGACGGCGGCATGAAAGTGGATAAACAAACTGAAAAATGGATGAAACAAAAAATCGGTATGGTTCCTCTTAGTAAAACCAATGGGATCAAAGCTTTTCAAGATTCACTCTCTCTGAACGCATCACAGCTGATCGTGTTTGAAGGTGACAAAGAAAAATTGGAATCTGCACTTCAAGATACCTTCATAGAGGATGAAAACTGCGAGATCCAAATAAATGAGAAAGCTGATACAAGGCATGAGGACATTGCCATTATCGGATTAAGCGGAAAGTATCCGATGGCTGAAGACTTACCTGAATTTTGGGAGAATTTAAAGAGCGGAAAAGATTGTATTACAGAAATCCCGCCTGACCGCTGGAATATGGATGATTTCTTCAGCGAAGACAGAGATATGAAAGGGAAGTCTTACAGCAAGTGGGGAGGTTTTATCAGCGGAGCCGATCAATTTGATCCGCTTTTCTTTCATATTTCCCCAAGGGAAGCAGAACTTATGGATCCCCAGGAAAGGCTCTTTTTAGAAACGGCCAAACATTGTTTTGAAGACTCAGGGTACCCGAGAAACATGCTGGAAAAGATGAAAGTCGGTGTATTTGTCGGTGCAATGTGGGGCCAATATCAACTATTTGAAGGAGAAGAAAATGGAGTGGCTTTCTCGCCGGCGTCCGTCTATTCTTCAATTGCCAATCGGGTGTCTTATTATTTTCATTTAAAAGGTCCGAGTTTGGCTCTGGATACAATGTGCTCTTCATCACTGACCTCTATTCATTACGCATGCCAAAGCATACATTGCGGAGAGAGCGATATGGCATTAGCCGGCGGAGTGAATTTGTCAATACATCCGAATAAATATAAGTTCCTCAGCATGGGACAGTTTCTATCAAGTGACGGCAGATGCCGGAGTTTTGGAAAAGACGGAAGCGGTTATGTTCCCGGTGAGGGAGTCGGGGCCGTATTGTTAAAACCATTGAAAAAAGCAATAGAAGATCAAGATCAAATATACGGTGTGATTAAGGGAAGCGCCGTTAACCATGGAGGAAAGACGAGCGGATATTCCATACCGAATCCGGATGCGCAGGCGGAGGTCATTTCAGAAGCGCTTCGTAAAGCTGACATTGATCCGAATACCGTCAATTATATTGAAGCACATGGAACAGGGACGTCATTAGGCGATCCGATTGAAATTCAAGGACTGAAAGATTCCTATCAATTGAACCATCCTTGCGCCATCGGTTCGGTGAAATCAAATATCGGACATTTAGAATCTGCGGCAGGAATCGCTGCGGTAACGAAAGTGCTTCTCCAAATGAAGAATAAGCAGCTTGTTCCTTCTCTGCATTCCGATATTGTTAATCCGTTTATAGATTTTGATCAGGTTCCTTTTCAAGTGCAGCGGAAAGCGGCTGAATGGAATATTCCGCAAAACAGCAATGCTGTTCATCCTTTGAGAGCCGGGGTAAGCGCTTTTGGGGCAGGAGGAACAAACGCGCATCTTATATTGGAAGCGTATGAGCCGCCAAAAGCTTTTGATCATCAAAGCGGCCGAGTGATCTTTGTTTTATCGGCTCAAGACAAACAACGGCTGATAAAATATGCGGAGGTTATGGCTGATTTTCTATCAGAAAATGAATCGAAGGATAACAATGATAAACTGCGTCTTCAGGATATTGCCTATACACTTCAGACGGGACGCGATCATATGGAAGAACGGCTGGCGATAGTGGCAGATTCCGGGCGGGTCATTGCTGAAGAGCTCTCAGCTTATATCAGGGGTGAAAAAAGCAGCTTGAGCTATACCGGTAATACATTCGAATCAGAAGTTCACAATGAAATGCCTCACGTTTGTTCAGATTACGCCGAAGCAGCATCCAAATGGGTAAATGGAAGAAAGATAGATTGGGAGACTTTTGAGGTGAATCGGAATGCTCGCAGGATTTCTATTCCGGGACAACCGCTGATCAAACAGCGGTATTGGATAGCGGAAAAAGGGGAAGCACTTGTTTCAGCGGATATGAGTAAGCCGGGTCACCCTTTCTTGGGGAGTAACACGTCCGATTTTAATCAGTTCAGTTTCACGAAAAAAATCACCCGTAATCATCCGTTCGCACTAAGTCTGTCTGAAGGAAACGTGTCCTTTTTCCCTTATGCATCTTTGGCTGAAATGGCTATCGTCAATGCAGCGGCGGCATTTGGACAACCAGTTCATACATTGACTGATTTATTGTGGACCGAAAGCATGAACGGAATAACTGATATACGGGAACTGATGATTACGCTGACGCCTGAGCGCGACTTTGCGCGGTTTGACATATATGCAAACACAAAAGATGAGAATAAAGTACGTCTTGCCAGGGGAAATGCGCATATTGTTAAGCCTGAAAGCGGTATGCTTCCTGAAGCGCTTGATATTGCTGAAGTCAAATCAAAAATGACTGAACATCCGGCTGAAGCGCCTTTTGTCATTGAATCAGCGAAAAACAGTGACGGAATGCTGGCGCTTCATTCATTGCCGGATGAGCTTTATGCAAAAAGAGAGAATTTTACGATCTCTCCTGAAGCGCTTGAGTCCGCGATTTTTGCCAGTGCGTTTTTTGTCAGCGGAGAAACCTTCCCGGAATTGATCGGAATGGGAGCGGCGGATGTCTATCACCCTCTCGCTCAAAATTTTTATGTCTATACTCAAAAAGAGAACCGGCAGAACAGCTGTGATGTAACGTGTCATATGACGTTTACAGATGAAAACGGAAGCATTCTGGCAGAGTGCAGAGATGTGAGATTCAGATATGGTCATGAAAAAGACACTGTTCAGACGGACGACGAACTCATTCGTCTCCTGCGTCAATTGGAAACCAATGATATTGATCAGAAGGCTGTATTGAAACAATTAATGGGGGAAGAATGATGAACGGAAAACGTGAACAACTCAGCGATATTCTTGATCTGATTCAAACAGGACAAATGTCGGCTGACGAAGGCTATGCCCGTGTGACATCCATTCAGAATCAAAAATCACGGGCATCGAACCATCCGCTTTTATATTACAAGCCGGAATGGACAGAATCGTTCATTCCGAGTAAGAAGAGCGTACCCTTGACGGGATTGCTCCTGATTTTTGCAGAAAATGAACGGCAAATACAAGAATTGAGCGGTTTGTTTAAGGACTGTACTCTCTTGTTTGTTATCCGCGGAAAAGAATTTGCTGTTTTACATGATGATACGATTTGTATGAACCACGTGAAAAAAGACGATTATCTAAAGCTGTTCCGATACATTCATGATCATTATCAGCTGCCCGAAAAGATTCTTCACTTGTGGTCTGATTCTCAGGCTGACATGAGTAAGGAAGGTATACAGAAACAATTGGAAAACGGATTGTTTTCTCTTCTGTATATTACACAGGCGCTGATTGAACTAAAATGGAAAAAGATAATAAAGCTGACGCATATTTTTCAAACAGAGAATAAAGAACAACTGCCGCTGCATCATGCTCTCGGCGGATTGGTGAAAACCGTTCACCAGGAACACCCCAATTTTCACTATCAGATTATCAATATTACGCAATCAGAGGGTGCGGGAGCCGCTCTTCCAGCAATAGCGGATATATATCAGAGAGAGTGTGACGAAAAACGGGATATCCATTTTGAAGTGCGCTATGAAAACGGGAGACGTTTTACGAAAAGCTATAATAAAGCCGGCTCATTCGATTTAACCCAGCCGCTGAAACATCATGGGAACTATCTGATTACAGGAGGCCTGGGCGGTCTCGGTTATATTCTGGCAAAACATCTGTCGGAACAATGGAAAGCGAATCTCATATTGACAGGGCGCTCTGATTTAACTGAAGAGCAGGAGAAAAAGATCGAATATTTAAGAAGTTCAGGTTCAACAGTTGAATATATCCGATCTGATGTTTCAAAACAAAGTGATGCTGAACGGATGTTTGCTTTTGCAAAAGAGCAGTTCGGCACCTTACATGGAGTATTTCACAGTGCCGGCGTACTCCGTGACTCTTTTATCTTAAGAAAGACAAAAGAAGAAATTGATCAAGTCACAGGTTCGAAAGTTTATGGCACGCTGTGGCTGGCGGAAGAAATCAAAAAAATGAAAGTTGAATTACTTGTCTTGTTTTCATCCACATCGGCAGTCTTCGGCTCAGCCGGCCAATGTGACTATGCTTTCGCCAATGCCTGTTTGGATCAGTATGCAGCAGTTATGACCGCAAAAGAGTCTGCCGGAAGGGTAGTGTCAGTCAATTGGCCGCTATGGACTTCCGGCGGGATGAATATTGACGATGAAGGAATATCCTACATGAAACAGGAACTCGGTCTTGACCCGTTAGATGACGGTGACGGAATACAGGCTCTGGAGAACAGCTTGTGTCAATCATCTGAACAGCTGATTGCCCTGAAAGGCCGTAAAGAAAAGATTGAGGATGTGCTGAAGCGTGCCGGCACAATCAGCTTACATTCAGACCAGCAGGAAGATGCCGATTTGCAAAACGATGAATTAAGACAAAATATCATCAGTTATCTGAAAAATATAATGTCAGAGGAATTGAAATTACCGGCCTCACTCATAGATGAAAAACAATATCTGGAGAAATACGGCATTGATTCAGTGATGATCATGCGTCTGACCAAAAAGCTGGAGCAAAGTATCGGCAGATTGTCGAAAACATTATTTTTTGAATATCATTCAATATCGCAGTTAGCTGAATATTTCCTGAGTCATCACAGCGAACGAATGATGAAACTGCTGAAACCGGCCGGCACATCTGAACTTGTTTCATATCAAAAAAAGCCAAAAAGAAAACCAGTGGAAACAAAAGCGCCGGTACGCTCTGAAGGAGAAGATTCAAAAGAGCACATGGCGGCCGATCCCCTTTCTGCTGATATAGCCATTATCGGTGTCAGCGGCAGGTATCCGGGTGCGGAAAACATCAGGGAGTTCCAGAATGTGCTGATGAATGGACGGGATTGCGTAAGCGAAATTCCTGATGACCGGAAAGAAATGCTGGAGGGAAGCTGCTATAAGTGGGGAGGTTTTCTGAAAAATCCAGACCGGTTTGATCCTTTATTTTTCCGGATATCACCGAAAGAAGCGGCTTTTCTTGATCCTCAGGAACGTCTCTTTTTAGAGACAGTGTACAATACCATAGAGGATGCGGGTTATAAACCTTCAGATCTGACCCGCAAAAAGGTCGGAGTATTTGCAGGCGTCACATATGGAAGCTATCAATTTTTCGGCGTTGAAGAATCACTTAAAGGAAATGAACTGGCCGTCGGGTCTCCATTTTCTGCAATAGCAAACAGAATATCATATTTCTTTAACTTTAAGGGCCCGAGTATGGCGGTTGATACAATGTGTTCATCCTCTCTTAACGCCATTCACTTAGCCTGTGAAAGTATACGAAGAGGAGAAAGCACACTTGCTGTTGCGGGCGGGGTCAATCTTACGCTTCATCCGAATAAATATACATTATTAAATCAAAGCCGCTTCTTTGCAAGTGATGGCCGATGCCGGACATTCGGCGAGGGCGGTGACGGTTATGTACCGGGAGAAGGAGTGGGATCCGTACTTTTAAAGCCGGCGGCGGAAGCGGTAAGGGACGGAGATCATATTTATGCGCTGATTAAAGCGACAGCGGTCAATCACGGAGGGAGAACAAACGGTTTTACGGTTCCTAATCCAAATGGTCAGTCTGAACTGATACAGGACGCGCTTCAGAAAGCTTGTATTGATCCTCGTACAATTAGTTATATTGAAGCTCACGGAACGGGAACTTCTCTTGGAGACCCGATTGAGATCACCGGGTTAACAAAAGCGTTTCGGGAATTTACGGAGCACACTCAATATTGTTCCATCGGTTCTGTCAAATCAAATATCGGCCATCTTGAGGCCGCAGCGGGAATTGCCGGTTTGACAAAGGTTCTTTTGCAAATGAAACTGAAAAAACTGTTTCCTTCCATACATGCGGAGACGTTGAATCCAAATATTGATTTTAAAGCCTCTCCCTTTTATGTACAGCGGTCATTGCAAGATTGGAAGAAACCGAAACTGCAGGAAAACGGAAAAACAGTAACTGTTCCGAGAAGAGCGGGGATCAGCTCATTCGGAGCGGGAGGAACGAATGTTCATATCATTATAGAAGAATATGAAGAAACAAACGTCTCAACAGAACATGTTGAGAACGAACCGCATTTTGTCCTGTTATCTGCCAAAGACAATGAACGTCTTCTTGAGTATGCCGAAAACATGAGAGATTTTATCCAGCGTTCACTAAGTCCTGAAGTAAAGGATAAGCAGCCTGATATGAGAGAAAAGGTGTATGAAGTACTCAAACCGTTTGTTTCGGAATTGCTTCATATCCATCCGGAAGAAATTAATATTGCTGATCACCTGAGTGAATTTGGCGTAGGGCCTTTGGAATTAAGTCGGATGGCGGATTTTATTAACGAAATGTTTCATATTGAACTCACGATGTATGAATTAACTGTTTGCCCCTCCATTCAAGCGGTTACTGAATACGTATTGAAGGAATATGCCGGAGCGATAAGAAACCTGTTCCCGAATGAAGTGATGGAAGGCAGCCAATCGGAAAGCGTCGTTTTACGGGATCTGGCATACACTACACAATCGGGCAGAGAAGCGATGGAGGCCAGAGCGGCGATTACCGGTACCTCTCTTAAAGAAATCAAAGATAAATTATTTGAGTTTTGCCGCGGTGACAAGCACGTTCCAGGCGTATATGTTAATCAGCAATCAGCAGATGCATTTGCTGAAAAAATGAAGGCGTTAACGGAAGGCACAGCAGGTGAATTGTTTGTAAAGACTATTATTGAGAACGGTGAAGCGGAAAAGCTGGCTCAATTATGGGTTTGGGGGGCGGATATCGACTGGAAATCCGTTCATCAACATTTACAGCAGCCGGGTAAACGGATCTCAATTCCGACTTATCCGTTTGCAAAAGAACGTTATTGGGTTCCGTCCAGGACTGAGAAGACAGAGATCCCTCAGCATTCTTTTCAACATCACTTGCAAAAAAAATGGAGGGAGAATCCGTTTGTAAATTCATCCGAAACAAAAGAGTACGGACTGACAGTAGCATTTGTAAATCAAGACACAGAATCAATTGCCCGCACCATTTGTTCGGATATAGATCAGGAGAATCTGATTGTCATCAAACATCACTCTTCATTTATAAAACACTCTGATCAAATGTTTGAGTGTTCTTTATTAGATGAAAACCACGCATACGACGTTATCCGTGAGATCTTCTCGGGCGGTGAGCGGCAGGTCCAAAATATATTTGATTTCTCAGATATCGGAAACCAGAGTGACAATCAGAACGGCATCCCATATGGTAAATTCTTATTTATACAAGAAATAATTAAGCGGAGTAAAAAGGAAACACCATTATCCATTTTACAAATCACCAATGGCTTGCAGGTATTTAAAGCGGAAAAACCAAAGCTGACGGGTGCAGAATCAGCGGCTTTTCTGAAAGCCCTTTCTGCGGAATACGGCTTTGTTCATGTGAAAACAATAGATATAGACAGCATGAAAGAAACGCATGAGCTGAAACAAATCTTTGAGAATGAAAGGGCGCAATGTACCGGAGAGAATGAAGTATGCTACCGCAGCGGCGTCAGATATGTTCCGTATTTTGAAGAAGAAAGAATCCATACCGGCGAGCCTGTTTCATTTCCTGCGGATAAAGCCATCGTGATTACCGGCGGGACAGGGGGCATTGGCAGAGCAATAGCTGAAGATTTGGTGAAACGGGGAGTGAAAAAACTCGTGCTGACGGGTACGCGTCCATTACCTTTGCGAAGTGAATGGGATCATTTGCTGAAAGAGGGCAGACAGGACGAAAAGACAGTCAGCAATATAAAACTGTTTCAAAGTTTTGAAGAGAAAGGTGTCAACTATCTGTATTACAGCGGTTCTCTCACAAATGAAGAGAAGCTGCGTTCATTCTTTCACCAAGTAAGCCTTGAATTTAAAGATATAAGCGGTGTCATACACTGTGCCGGACTGCACAGCGGCGGAAATCCGGCCTTTATTCATAAAAGAATGAGTGAATTTAAGACGGTGTACGGGCCGAAAGTCACTGGACTTCAGAATTTGGAGCGGATTTTTAATAATAGGCCGCTGGATTTCTTTATTCTATTTTCATCAATTGCAGCACAGTCACCCAAACTGTCGAAAGGAATGACTGATTACGCGTCTGCAAACGCATATATGGACTATTTCGCGGTTTATCATTTTCAAAAGGGGAGAACGTATTTCACGTCCATCAATTGGCCGAGCTGGAAAGAAGTCGGAATGGGTACTGTGACGAGTCCTTTATATGATGAATTGGGATTGGACTCTCTTTCCACACGGGAAGGACTGGCGATTTTGTATCATGCACTGGAGAAAAAATCGGCCAATATCATTCCTATCGTGAAAAAAGGAACAGTGTTTCATGCAGACAGTCTCCTGAACATCAATAAAACCGGCGGAGCTTCGGTTCCAGTCCGAAGACAGGAGACTCCCGACACTTTTGATCATTCAGAAGGGCTTGTCAGTGAACTTTCTGCCGTATTTGCCGAGGAATTGAGCATTCCCCTTGAAAAGCTTAACCCAAATACGGATTTTCAGGAATACGGTGTGGATTCTATACTTCTTGTCAGCATTATACATCGAATAGAAGCAATGATTCAGAAAAAAATTGACCCTACTGTGCTTCTTGAACACAACACGGTTCATGGTCTTGCGGAATATATCGGTAAGACGGCGCCGCCGTTGAAGAAACAAATCGAACAGACTGATTCTCAAAGCAGCAATCAGCAAGATATGCAATCTGTGACGAGCCGAAATACAGAACCGCAGACGGCTTCCACTGCAAAGATAGCTGTTATCGGAATCGGATGTAAGTTCCCTGGAGCGGCTGATAAAGAGGAATTTTGGGACAATCTGAGAAAAGGGAAGAATCATATTAAAGAAGTACCTGATTCCCGGTGGAATATAGAAGAAAATTACTCTCCGGTCAAACAAAAGGGAAAAAGCATCAGCAAATGGGGAGGATTTATCAATGGAATCGGCAGCTTCGATCCGGAGTATTTCCGCATGGAAGAGGAGAAAGCCATCCAAACGGACCCGCTGATAAGACATTTCTTAGAAACGAGTGTACAGACTGTACGGGATGCCGGTTATGAAGAAACGGAATTATCGGGAAAAAAAGTCGGCGTATTTGTCGGTTCCAGAATGGGCGGTTACGGTCACAAACTGCCGAAAGAAAGCAGCAGCCACATCGTCGGGCTTAGTCAAAACTTTATTGCTTCACATGTGTCGCATTTCTTTAATTTTCACGGTCCAAGCATGGTTTCTGATACCGCTTGTTCTTCTTCATTAGTCAGCATTCATTTAGCCTGCCAAAGCATAAAAAACGGTGATTCAGAGATGGCGCTGGCCGGAGGGGCGGATCTGCTTTTGGATGAAATTCCTTACCTGATGTTAACAGAAGGAGGAGCTCTTTCGCCGGACGGTCAGTGTTTTACTTTTGATGAAAGGGCAAACGGCTTTGTACCCGGAGAGGGTTTTGGCGCTGTTCTGTTAAAACCGCTGGAGAAAGCGAAAGCTGACGGAGATCGGATATACGGTATCATTGAAGCATCAGCTATTAATAACGACGGTGCGACAATGGGAATTACGACTCCGAATCCTAAGCTTCAAGAGCAGGTTATTCAAGATGCATTTGAAAAAGCCGATATCACTCCCGGATCAGTCAGCTACGTCGAAACTCACGGCACAGGCACGATGATTGGAGATCCGATTGAGCTTCAGGCTCTGACAAAAGTATTCCGAAGAGACACAAACAAAACGCAATTTTGCGGAGTAGGAAGTGTGAAAATCAATATCGGACACTTATTAAGCGCTGCCGGAGCGGCAAGTTTCATTAAAGTGATTTTATCAATATGGCATAAGGAAATTCCGCCTACATTGAATTGTGAAACGCCAAATCCGCGCTTTGAATTTGAAAAGTCGCCTTTTTATCCGAATACAGAGCTGAGAAGCTGGAAGGATGGAAAACGGAGGGCGGGCATCAGCGCTTTCGGTTTTGGCGGAACAAACGCCCACCTTTTGGTAAGCGGCCTGGATGATTCATATCATTCCGTCAGAACTCCGCTGCCGCCTGCTGAGTTTGTCAGAAAAGAGTACTGGCCGGATTCAAATCGGAAAAAACAAATCAAACAGAATAAAAAACGGCTTCTTGAAATTATTGATGAAACAGAGTAGCACCTGCTCTGTTTCTTTACTTTGTAAAAGAAGAAAGGTTGTCGAGTTGCATGAGGTTCAGCGTATTAGTCAAACATGACGATTATATTGTTTCAGACCATGTCCTTCATCAAGTGCGTACGATACCCGGCGTAACGTATCTGGATTTAATAACACGATTTTTAGCTGAGAAAGGGATATCCCCCCGAAGTTTTGAAATCAAACATGTTTTATTCCGTGAACCTGTTGCGACGTCAGTCCATTTTGATAAAAAAGTCACCTTCCAGTTTACGGAACAAGAAAACGGCTGGCTTGTTGAAACAACAAGCAGGAAATGGGTCGCTGAAAAGGCGGAAGGTGAAGCGTCAGTCAACTTGCAGGCGGAAATCATAAGAAAAAATGCGATAAACGAAAAGACAATTTCAATCGAAGAATTAAAGAAAGGGGCCGTCCGGACTTCGGATGCTGAATCCGCCTATCGTAATTTGCGCAGAGGCGGCCTGATTCATAAAGATTTTATGAAATTGGAAGGTACGGTATATGAAGGTGAAAATTATATTCTGGGAGAGGTCGGTTTAAGCGGACTTTCAAAAGAATATACAGATGACTTTTACATGCATCCCGCATTTTTGGATGGGTCTCTCAGCTTGTTGGGAATCCTTACATCAGACTTGCCGGATGAAGGAACAAATGCGTTTATCCCAATATATATTGAGACATTCCGGGCACTGCATAAAACAACTGGGTCTTGTTTTGTGTATATTAATAAAACCAGTATAACGCAGCCGCCTTCTAAAGACATTTTATATGCGGACATAGAAGTATACAGGCCTGATGGAGAGCTTGCTTTTTATTATGAGCGATTCGGTGTGAAAAGAGTCAGAAATGAAAAATCAATACAAAGGCTGGAGCATTCCCAAAAAGCTAAAGAAGTCGGCAGCGTAGCGAACAATAAAGAAATGATCAGAAATAATTTGATCCAAGAGATAGCCGGCATGATTGAAAAACCTGCTGAAACAGTGAAGAATGATATTTCCTTTTACGAGATGGGCTTGGATTCTAAACAATTATTAGACTTATCCAAAAAATTAGAACTGATGTTAGGTTCAAAGCTGTACCCGACTTTATTATTTGATTACTCCACAATCGGTGAATTGACGGAATTTCTGCAGGAGAAATACGGAGCTGACATTACAGACTCTATCTCTGATACAGTTCAGCACCAAGACAGTCATAAAACATTAACAGATGAGCTGTCATCCATTATTGGAGAGGTTACAAACACACCGCCAAATAAAGCGGACAAACACCAATCTTTTTACGAACTGGGTCTTGACTCAAAACAGCTGCTGCATATATCGAAAATGCTCGAGGAAAGATTGGATACACAATTGTATCCGACATTGCTTTTTGATTATAACAATATTCATGATTTAGCGGCTTATTTAGAAGAAAAATATGATGTGCGTAATACGCCGGCCGCAGCTTTTAAAGAAAAAACGCAAACGAAAGAGCCGTCTGAAAAGCCGGTGTTTGATTCCTTGTATTTACAAAAAGAATGGATAGAATCGCCATTAAAGTCCGGAGAAGTACCTAAGGAAAATACATTGATTTTCGATTTCGGCAGTTCATTGAGTGATGAAATCCGAAAGTACATCGGCAGTGAAAATGTTATTTATGCGGAAGCCGCCGCTGAATATGAAATAGTAAATGAAAAGCATTATAAATTTAATCCGGAGCAGTCTGCTCATTACTCCAGACTGTTAGAAGATATGAAAAAGTCCGGAGCATTTCCGGCGTCAATCATTCATTACCTGTCAAAAAAAGCTTATACTGAGGCAGCGTTAGATTTGACTCACAGCTTTTATTCAATCCTTTATTTAAGCAAAGCGTTGATTCGTCAAAAAACAAAAGAAAACATCAACATTTTGTACGTACATGACAAGGGTCAATATACAAATCCGGTTTACGCCGCGATTGGAGGCTTTTTTAAAACGCTGAATGCGGAGCAGCCGAATATAAAGTGTAAAACGGTTGAGATTTCTTCAAGACAAACCATTGAAAAAGCACCTTTGCTTCTCAATGAATTAAGTGCCGGACATCATCAGGCTGTGAAATATGACGGCGATCAAAAAAGGCGGGTGACAGCATACAAAGACGCTTCGCCGCAAACAGGACAAAAGGCCGCAAAGTTTGCAAAAAACGGGGTGTATCTCATCATCGGAGGATTAAGCGGCATCGGCTGGATTATTTCAGCGTTTCTTTATGCAAATCACGGAGCCAGCGTTATCATTGCCGGGCGATCGAAAATGACAGCAGACATGGAAGAAAAATTAGACAGCATCCGATATGACGGGGCAAGCATTTCTTATATCCAGGCTGACATGTCAGATAAGCAGCAGGTCATCAAGTTAGCGGAAAAAATTCGTGCTGATTTTTCCGAAATCAACGGGGTCATTTACAGTGCAGGCGTGTTAAAAGACTCTCTCATTATGAATAAAACAGACGCGGAAGCTCAAGCGGTGCTGCAATCAAAGGTCAATGGTGTGATTCATTTGGATGAAGCGCTCAGAGATATGCCTTTAGACTTTTTTGTTTTGTTTTCTTCCATCTCCTCAGAAATCGGAAGTCTGGGTCAAGCCGATTACGCTTACGCCAATCGTTTTCTGGAGCATTTTGCCGAGTGGAGGGAATGTATGAGAAAGGCGGGGGGAAGATCAGGAAAAACCATCGCTGTAAATTGGCCTTTCTGGAAAGACGGAGGCATGTCAGTTGATCCCGGCATTCAAGATATTATGAAAAGGGAGTACGGACTTCACCCATTAGAAAATACTGCCGGAATCAAAGCTTTTGAACACTCGCTTCTCGGCCGAGGCCACCAGCTGATCGTGTTATACGGAGAAAAAGAAAAAATACAAAACGATTTCAAGCCGTTATCCGCCCGTTCAGCACCGCCTCTGGTAAGAGATTCAGCGATTGCAGCCGATTTTGATGCTTCGTCAGTCGTTACGGAAGAAGCCGAGAGTCCTTTCCGAATACTCGGCACGGCTTCCAATCGTCATCTCGACGATTATTTGCATTATTGGAGCAGACTGAAGAAAGGAGCCCTTCAGCACAATCAAAGCGATGCCGCAAAAAAACTCATCGCTTTTTACCAGACAGAAGAAACGGAAACCGTTCATTTTCTGGCAAACACAGAAAATGCCCGGCATATGGAAATATTGATGAGCGGTAAGGGTGAAACAATTTTACTGATTTGCGGTTTTGCTACCACTGCTTACATGTGGAAAGAACAAATGAAGGAGTGGGCAGATCAATTTAATGTAATTGTCATACACACACCGGGTTACGGGCTGAGTGAGGGGAGCGCCGATTTTACACTGAGCGGGCTGGCTCAGACTTTTATCGAAGTGCTGAACGAGATAGGGGTTGCTTGGCCGATCCACATTGCGGCAGCTTCTTGGGGAGGCATGATAGGGCAGAGGATAGCCTATGAATACCCTGAAAAAGTAAAAACGCTCATTCTTTCCGGAAGTTACACCGCATACGAAGAAGACCCTGAAAGCAGTGTCGAGGAAAAACTGAAAAATGATTTTATAGCTATAGGAAAGTCGCATGAATATGAAAGTTTATACAGTAATCAATTCTTAAATGCTTCTATTGAACGTTTTATGAAGATACATCAACAAGAAGGCTATTCTACGATCGGCTTTTTAAAAGACATTCATACAAGAACGCTTATCCTTACGGGTGAGAAGGAAAGCGTAGTTGATCAGAAAGAAACAAAAAGGCTGCAGAAACTGCTGAGCAATGCAGAATTAAAGAAAATTAAGGGAGCGGGGCATCTTCCGAACATCACACATCCGGAAGAATTTAATAAAGCGGTGTCAGAATTCATCAAGAAATCAGTAAGTAAGGGATGAAAACGATACATACAGTACAGGGGGAGAAAACAATGAAACAAACATTAAGCAATCCGGCATTTGATATGAAACAAATTAACGCTCTTAACGGCCATTATCAGACGATGATAGACAATGGAGATCTGCAATGTGCGAGTTATATGATGTCAAGAGGAGGTGAGGTTTTTGCAGCTGAGTCGTTAGGGGAATTTACCGGCGGACAAAAAGAAAAGCAAACATTTCAGCTTGATACAATCAGAGAAATCGGTTCTTTGACAAAAGTGTTTACCGCTGTAGCCGTCATGCAGCTCGTCGAAAAAGGTTTGCTCGATCTGAAAATGCCGGTCAAGCTCATTTTGCCAGCGTTTGATAAACCGGGTTTCGGAGAAATTAAAATTTTGCACCTTTTGACTCATACGGCGGGATTAAGTTTTGAGCTGGATATTCAAAAGGCTGAAGGCATTGACTTAACGAATGAGGAAGAATGGATAAACTATCTGGTTCGTACGCCTTTGGAGTACGGAGTGGATGAAGCATGGAACTATTCCAGAACCGGCTTTGTTATACTTGGCATCATTATTTCAAAAGTAACAGGCGTATCCTACGAACAGTATGTAACAAAGCATATTATTGAAGCGCTCGGATTAGAAAGAACGTATTTTTATGTGCCTGATGCTTTAAAAGAAGAAGTTTGTGTGATCAATGAGCACGAGTGCGTACAGCTGGAAAAAAGTCATCACCCGTATTTTCCGAATAAAGCGACAAGCGGTCTGTACTCTTCATTGCGAGATATTTGGAAGTTAGCTGAAATGTTTAGAAATAAAGGCAGATTGAAAGATAAGAAGCTGCTTGGAAGAAAAACAGTCGAAGCGATGCTGAGAAATCAAATAAAGCCCGGTCTTCCTTTTTACTTCTTCGGAGCGCCCAGAGAGGAAGGCGGCTTTGGTTTAGGCATTAATTTGTGGCCGGCCGGTGACCATTATTTCATGACAGAAGGCACCTTCTCACATCTTGGAATGGGGTGGTGCGGCATGTTTTCTGATCCAGCCGAAGATTTTACGTATGTATTTTTCACTCCGATTTCCGAGTTTCATCCTCATGCCGTGCTGACGCCGCTGAATATCGTGTGGGCGGGTATTGAATAATTAGACAAAAGCATCGTCCCGTCTGTTCGGCAGGCGGGACGATTGCTAACTGCCCGTTTTTATCCCGCGGCATCTTTTCAAAGCCCGCCCCTAAGTTAAATAACTTAATTTACACTTTGTAATTTTTTTTAATTATAGTACAGTAGAGCATTTTTATAATACAGTTTAAAGTCTTTTATAGTACAGTTTGGCGCAATATGATCTTAAGTTTTATAAGCGGTTTCAAAATGAGGTTATAAATGATTGACGGCTTTGTTTAATTACTGTAAACTATGGTTGTTGATCATATTGTACTAATAAAAAATCTTTTTTTATTAGTACAGTTTAAACGTCATTATCTTTGCTTAAGCGCTATGTGAATTTCTGAATGATTAATTTTAGAATTGCAGAGCATGATAAGACTGTTTTTAATACGGATGGCTAAACGGTATCCTAACCCTGTTAAATCAAAAGAAGAGGTGGTTTAAAAAATGGCTGCAAAGACAAAAACTTCAATTGTTGATAGCAAAAAACAATTTGATGCTATTCATAAGCAGTTTGAAACGTTCCAAATTTTAAATGCTGAAGGAGAAGTCGTAAATAAAGACGCAATGCCTGATCTTTCAGATGATCAGTTAAAGGAATTAATGAGAAGAATGGTGTATATCCGCATTTTAGACCAGCGTTCAATTTCTCTTTCCCGTCAAGGACGTTTAGGTTTCTATGCACCGACAGCGGGCCAGGAAGCTTCTCAAATTGCATCACACTTCGCGCTTGAACAGGACGATTTTATCCTTCCGGGTTATCGTGACGTTCCTCAGCTGATTTGGCACGGTCTTCCTTTACACCAGGCATTCCTGTTCTCAAGAGGCCATTTTAAAGGTAATCAGATGCCTGAGGGAGTAAATGCTTTATCACCTCAAATTATTATTGGTGCTCAAATTATCCAAACCGCAGGTGTAGCTTTAGGTCTTAAAAAGCGCGGTAAAAAAGCGGTAGCTATTACTTACACTGGTGACGGCGGAGCTTCTCAAGGTGACTTCTATGAAGGAATGAACTTTGCCGGAGCATTTAAAGCGCCAGCGATCTTCGTTGTTCAGAATAACCGCTATGCGATTTCAACTCCTGTAGAAAAGCAATCATCCGCACAGACAATTGCCCAAAAAGCAGTTGCCGTCGGTATTACAGGTGTTCAAGTAGACGGAATGGATGCACTTGCCGTTTACGCTGCAACCGCAGAAGCACGCCAGCGCGCAATTAACGGTGAAGGTCCGACTCTGATTGAAACTCTTACATTCCGTTACGGACCTCATACAATGTCCGGTGACGATCCGACTAAATATCGTACGAAAGAAATAGAAAATGAATGGGAGCAAAAAGACCCGCTCGTACGTTTCCGCAAGTTCTTGGAAAACAAAGGACTATGGTCTGAAGAAGAAGAGAACAAAGTGATTGAACAGGCCAAAGAAGAAATCAAACAAGCTATCAAAAAGGCTGACGGCGAATCAAAACCGAAAGTAACAGAGCTGATTGAGAATATGTTTGAAGAGCCGACGTTCAACTTGAAAGAACAACTTGAAATTTACAAAGCGAAGGAGTCGAAGTAAGCCATGGCGCAAATGACAATGATTCAAGCGATCACTGATGCGTTACGCACAGAACTGAAAAACAATGAAAACGTTCTGCTTTTCGGGGAAGATGTAGGCGTTGCCGGAGGCGTATTCCGTGCAACTGAAGGCCTTCAAAAAGAATTCGGTGAGGACCGCGTATTTGACACGCCGCTTGCTGAATCCGGTATCGGCGGTCTCGCTCTCGGTTTAGGCCTGCAAGATTACCGTCCTGTTATGGAAATCCAATTCTTCGGATTCGTATATGAAGTAATGGATTCAATCTCAGGACAAATGGCTCGTCTCCGCTACCGTTCCGGCGGACGCTGGACTTCTCCGGTGACAATCCGTTCTCCATTCGGCGGAGGGGTTCATACACCTGAACTTCACGCTGACAGTTTGGAAGGCCTTATCGCTCAGCAGCCGGGTATTAAAGTTGTTATCCCTTCCACTCCTTACGATGCAAAAGGACTGCTGATTGCCTCTATCAGAGACAATGATCCGGTTGTTTTCTTAGAGCATATGAAACTTTACCGTTCTTTCCGTCAGGAAGTTCCTGAGGAGGAATACACAATTGAGCTAGGCAAAGCTGATGTGAAACGCGAAGGTACTGACCTTTCTATCATCACATACGGCGCGATGGTTCATGAGTCGCTTAAGGCTGCTGAAGAGCTTGAAAAAGAAGGCGTTTCTGCTGAAGTTATCGACCTTCGCACTGTAAGTCCGCTTGATATTGATACGATTATTGCTTCTGTTGAAAAAACAGGCCGCGCAATTGTCGTGCAAGAAGCTCAAAAACAAGCCGGCATCGCTGCCAACGTTGTAGCTGAAATCAATGACCGCGCGATTCTGAGCCTGGAAGCTCCGGTTCTGCGTGTTGCGGCGCCTGATACAGTATTTCCTTTCTCGCTTGCTGAGAGCGTATGGCTTCCAAACCATAAAGACGTTCTTGAAACTGCGAAAAAAGTTCTTGAATTTTAATCAGGCATCATAAAAGACGGTAAAGAGAGTCCTTTTCTCTTATATGAAGGAGTCTGTTTACTAGGTTCAATGCTTGCGAATGCATAACTAAAATTTGCTTAATCAACTAGGAGGTCGAAAACTGTGGCATTTGAATTTAAACTTCCGGATATCGGGGAAGGTATCCACGAAGGCGAAATCGTAAAATGGTTTGTTAAGCCGAACGACGAGGTAGAAGAAGACGATGTTCTGGCTGAAGTGCAAAATGATAAAGCAGTGGTAGAAATTCCTTCACCTGTTAAAGGAAAAGTATTAGAATTAAAAGTTGAAGAGGGAACAGTTGCAACTGTTGGACAAACGATTATTACGTTTGACGCACCTGGTTACGAAGATCTTCAATTTAAAGGAAGCCATGATTCAGGAGAGGCGAAAACTGAGGCTCAAGTTCAGTCGTCTGCTGAAGCAGGGCAGGATATCTCTAAAGAAGAGACTCCTAAAGAGCCTGCAAAAGAAACCGGTGCAGGACAGCAGGACCAAGTGGAAGCTGATCCGAACAAACGCGTGATCGCCATGCCTTCCGTACGCAAATATGCCCGTGAAAAAGGCGTGGATATCCGTAAAGTAACAGGTTCAGGCAATAACGGACGTGTTGTAAAAGAAGATATCGACAGCTTTGCAAATGGAGGAGCGGCTCAAGAAGCGGCACCGCAAGAAACAGCTGCACCTCAGGAAACAGCTAAACCTGCAGCGGCTCAGGCTCCTGAAGGCGAATTCCCTGAAACACGCGAAAAAATGAGCGGTATCCGTAAAGCGATCGCGAAAGCAATGGTGAACTCTAAGCATACTGCACCGCACGTAACTCTTATGGATGAAGTTGACGTAACAAATCTTGTTGCTCACCGCAAACAGTTCAAACAAGTTGCTGCTGATCAAGGCATCAAGCTGACTTATCTGCCTTACGTCGTCAAAGCATTAACATCCGCTTTGAAAAAATTCCCTGTTTTAAACACATCTATTGATGATAAAACAGATGAAGTGATCCAAAAACATTACTTCAACATCGGAATTGCAGCGGATACCGAAAAAGGCCTGCTTGTGCCGGTAGTGAAAAATGCCGACCGTAAAGCCGTTTTCGAAATCTCTGATGAAATCAACAGCCTTGCTACAAAAGCGCGTGAAGGCAAGCTTGCACCTGCGGAAATGAAAGGCGCTTCTTGCACGATCACAAATATCGGTTCTGCCGGAGGCCAATGGTTCACACCGGTTATCAACCATCCAGAGGTTGCGATTCTCGGTATCGGCCGTATTGCTGAAAAAGCAATCGTCCGTGACGGTGAAATTGTAGCTGCTCCTGTCTTAGCTCTTTCTCTCAGCTTTGACCACCGTATGATTGACGGAGCAACTGCACAAAATGCGTTAAACCACATCAAGCGTTTACTGAACGATCCACAACTTATTTTAATGGAGGCGTAATGTTATGGTAGTAGGAGATTTCCCTATTGAAACAGATACTCTTGTGATTGGTGCGGGACCCGGCGGCTATGTAGCTGCCATCCGCGCTGCTCAGCTTGGACAAAAAGTAACAGTCGTTGAAAAAGCAACTCTTGGAGGCGTTTGTCTGAACGTCGGCTGTATTCCTTCAAAAGCGCTCATCAATGCAGGCCATCGTTACGAGAATGCAAAACATTCAGATGACATGGGGATCACTGCTGAGAACGTAACGGTTGACTTTACAAAAGTCCAAGAATGGAAAGCTTCTGTTGTAAATAAGCTTACCGGCGGTGTTGCAGGTCTTTTAAAAGGAAATAAAGTGGACGTTATAAAAGGGGAAGCTTATTTCGTAGACAGCAACTCTGTCCGTGTAATGGATGAGAACTCTGCGCAAACATACACATTTAAAAACGCAATCATTGCTACCGGTTCTCGCCCTATCGAATTGCCAAACTTCAAATATAGCGAACGCGTTCTGAACTCTACAGGCGCACTTGCGCTTAAAGAAATTCCGAAAAAGCTCGTTGTTATCGGCGGCGGATATATCGGTACTGAGCTTGGAACAGCGTATGCGAACTTCGGAACTGAATTGGTTATTTTAGAAGGCGGAGATGAAATTCTTCCTGGCTTCGAAAAACAAATGAGTTCTCTCGTTACCCGCAGACTGAAGAAAAAAGGCAACGTTGAAATCCATACAAGCGCCATGGCTAAAGGCGTTGAGGAAAGACCTGACGGCGTAACAGTTACATTCGAAGTAAAAGGCGAAGAAAAAACGGTTGATGCTGATTACGTATTAATCACTGTCGGACGCCGTCCGAACACTGATGAGCTCGGCCTTGAGCAAGTCGGTATCGAAATGACTGACCGCGGTGTCATTAAAACAGACAAGCAGTGCCGCACAAACGTACCGAACATTTACGCAATCGGTGACATCATTGACGGACCTCCATTGGCTCACAAAGCGTCTTACGAAGGTAAAATCGCTGCCGAAGCTATTTCAGGAGAGCCGGCTGAAATCGATTACCTCGGTATTCCGGCGGTTGTATTCTCTGAGCCTGAACTGGCTTCTGTCGGTTACACTGAAGCACAGGCGAAAGAAGAAGGCATTGAAGTCGTTGCAGCTAAGTTCCCGTTTGCAGCAAACGGACGTGCGCTGTCTCTTAACGAAACTGACGGCTTCATGAAGCTGATCACTCGTAAAGAAGACGGTCTTGTAATCGGTGCGCAAATTGCCGGCGCAAGCGCTTCTGACATGATTTCTGAATTGAGCCTGGCGATCGAAGGCGGAATGACTGCTGAAGATATCGCAATGACAATTCACGCTCACCCGACATTGGGCGAAATCACTATGGAAGCTGCCGAAGTAGCAATCGGAAGCCCGATCCATATCGTAAAATAATAATGCAACAAAGAAACAGCCCCCGTTTGTAAAAGCGGGGGCTGTTTTTATTGTGCAAGCACATGCTGCATAGGTTTGATGATATCCTCTTTTTTCTTTACGGATCCCTCAATCTTCATGACCACATGCCGATGATTGATCACCATCAGCGCAGGGAACGTGTTGATTTCCTCTTCCCATCCCTTTCTGTTGTCATAAACCTTCATTTGATCGACATGATGGGGATATTTCTTTTCTAAATCAAGAATCGCATCGTAATAAGGCACTTCTTTATCTATATGATTTTCATCGGAAAAAAACAAGATTTGAGTGTGATGAATGCTGTCGATCCGGTTTTTTGTGAATGGACTGACAGTAGAAACCGAACAGCTTGACAGAACGAACAGCATCAAAAAAAAGGGAATCACCGTACGGTAGCGCATCTATCTTACTCCTCTGTTTTATATAATATATGGGTTCATCCATTTATAAGGACTATATCAAGTGTATCACGAGAGGTGAAAAACCTAAGGCTTGTTACTGAATTGTTATATAATTGAAACCGTTTTTAATGAAGAAATAATACGTGTGACAACTTGCGCAGCCGATGTGTAAAAAAGGCACATTGTTTTTCGTGAGAGCGCTGTTTTTTCGTTATACTGGGAGCAAAACCATATCAGGAGGGATTGTCATGTATAAAGCCGCTGCAGCCGTCATATGTATGTGCTTACTCGCCGGCTGCCAATCAAATGAAAAGATGCAAACAAACAAACCCCATTCTCAAGCCGCGGCCAATCATGCCAAACGGGAAAACCACCATACAAAAGAGGAAAAACAGAAAAAACAGAAGGCGGAGCCCCGTTACTATATCAATCCGAATAGCTTTTCTGTGGAAAAAATGGATGAACAGAAAGAGAAAAAACCGATCGCATTGGTAACGATCGATGACGCGCCTGATCAGCATGCCGCTGAGATTGCGGACAAACTGCACGATCTCAATGCGTCAGCGATCTTTTTTGTAAACGGACATTTTTTGAAAAAAGATGAAAATAAGAAAGCGCTTAAGCATATTCATGAGTTAGGTTTTATGATCGGTAATCATACAATGACTCATCAAAACTTAAAAGATCTTTCCGAACAAAAACAACGGGAAGAAATCATCGGCGTCAATAAAGCGGTTGAAAAGATAATAGGAGAGAAACCCGCATTTTTCAGGGCGCCTTTCGGAAGCAATACGGACTACAGTGACAGACTTATAAAAAAAGAAGGTATGGTGAAAATGAACTGGACCTTCGGGTATGATTGGGATCAGAAATATCAATCCAAAAAAGCGCTTACCGATATCACACTGAACAGTCCTTATCTGCGGGACGGGGCCAACATATTGATGCATGACCGGAAATGGACGGCGGAAGCCATGCCGGACATTGTAAAAGGATTGCGTCATAAAGGATATACTGTGATTGACCCTCGAGCTATAAAAAGACCGTAAAAAATAAATGTGTTATACAATTTATCAGTTGACATATTAAATGTGACATAATAATATAATAACAACAAGTGAAAATTAAGCGTTTTCAAATTCTGAGAAATGGGGAATGACAGATGGGTACAATTGTTTGCCAAGACTGTAACGAAGCGATTCATTACTTTGAGGATGAGAAGGTCACGACGTTATACGGAACATGCTGCGGACAATGCCAGTGTCATCTTGAAGAAGAGTAAAAAGCGTAAAAAGGCCCGAAACGATTTCGTTTCGGGCATCTTTATGTTTATTGGATGGCTTTTTGCTCTTTGATGACTCTGATCATTTCAAGCGTTGCATCTTCGGGACCCTGCACAGGAAGGCCGGCGTCCAAGTTTTTAAAAATGTAGCTGATATTTTCTTCAGTAATGATCTCACCCGGAATAAAGATCGGAATTCCCGGCGGGTACACCATGACAAACTCTGCGATGATCCGTCCCGCGGATTCTTTTAACGGAATGACTTCCGTATTTGCGTAAAACGCGTCTCTTGGCGTCATCGCTAACAGAGGAATTTCAGGAAGCAGAACTTCGGTTTGCTGATGAGCATAGTCATTGTCGGAAGCCTGCTTTGAAATGTCTGTAAGCGCGCTTACAAGACGGTCGGCATCTCCCGCTCTGTCGCCGGGGGTGAAAATACATAAAATATTATACAAATCGGACAGCTCGACTTCGATATTATATGATTCGCGGAGCCATTTTTCAACGTCATGACCCGTCAGTCCGAGGTTTTTGACCGAAATGATTAATTTAGTCGGATCATAACTGAATGCAGCTTTAGACCCTGTGATTTCTTCGCCGACACAGCGGATGCCTTCAATTTGATTGAGGCGTTCCCGTGTCTGATCCGCCAGCAGAATCGTATCTTCAAGAAGATCGCGGCCTTCTGTAGCGAGGCGTTTTCTTGCGACATCAAGTGAAGCGAGAAGCAGATAGGATGTTGACGTTGTCGTCAGCATGCTTAAAATCGACTGTACTCTTTCTTTGGAAACAAGACCTTCTCTCACATTTAAAATGGAGCTCTGCGTCAGGGAGCCTCCCAATTTGTGCACGCTTGTGGCTGCCATATCAGCGCCCGCCTGCATGGCGGACAGAGGAAGCTTATCATGAAAATGAATATGCACGCCGTGCGCTTCATCGACAAGCACAGGCACATCGAAAGAATGCGCGAGCTTTACAATGCTGCTCAAGTCAGCTGCCACACCGAAGTACGTCGGATTTATGACAAGCAGGCCTTTTGCGTCAGGGTGCTCCGTCAAAGCCCGCTCGGCGGACTCAAGCGTAATGCCGTGAGAAATTCCGAGCTCATCGTCAATTTCCGGGTGAATAAAAATCGGCACCGCTCCGGAAAATACAATGGCCGACATAATGGATTTATGAACGTTTCTAGGGATGATGATTTTATCTCCGGGTCCGCATACGGCCATGACCATCGTCATAATGGCGCCGCTCGTCCCTTGTACGGAAAAGAAGGTATGGTCTGCGCCGAATGCTTCCGCGGCCAGATCCTGGGCTTCTTTAATGATGCCCTTTGGCGCATGTAAATCATCCAGGGGTTCGATATTAATTAAATCTATGCTTAACGCGTTTTCTCCGATAAATTGTCTGAATTCCGGATCCATTCCCGCGCCTTTTTTATGGCCCGGAATGTGGAATTGGACAGGCTGTCTGTCCGCGTGCTTTTTCAGTCCGCTGTACAGGGGTGTTTCATGTTGCGGCAATTGTTTTCCCACCTTTATCATAATACCTACGGATTAGTTTGTATTACATTCAGTTTTATTACCCGTTTTTTAAACGTAAAACAAATGAATTATATTATGAACTTGAAAGAAAGTAAAGAACAATTTATGATCTATGGAAGATGCTTATTTTGAGCATGATTATAAAGGAGTGAAGACATTTGGAATATCAATATCCGATGAATGAGGACTGGACGACAGAGGAGGCCGTGGATGTCATTGCTTTTTTTCAGCAGGTGGAAAACGCCTATGAAAAAGGAGCTGACCGAGACAGACTTCTGAATGCGTACCGCCGCTTTAAAGAAATCGTTCCCGGGAAAGCGGAAGAAAAGAAAATCTGCAGCCAATTTGAAGCTGACAGCACCTATTCCCCGTATCGGACTGTGAAACAGGCGAAACAATCAGATCAAGCGATTATCAAAATGTAGACAAAGCGAGCCGGCAATCGGCCCGCTTTTTATGTTATGAGACTTTCTGAGTCAGTGTGTATAAAAAGGAAAGCTTCCTAAAAGCATCTTCAATGGTTTGCAGGAATTCATTGTTGTTCATGTTGATCACGTCTTCTTTTTGCAGCTGAATGCCGCACAAAAGCTCTGCTTTTTTCACTGTCTGCAGACGTTCAAATAATGTTTTCAGCTGCTCCTGATCCATGTCGGACTGCTTGTACGCCCCTGGCTTCGTATGATCCGGCGACCATACAAAATGACCGGGAATCTGTTTTGTGATGTCCTCCTGCTTCGCTTCCAGCAATCTGCCGTATTCCTCTTTTATCGGAGATTCATAAATGATGGCAAACCATACAAACATATGGGTGTCCCATAAACCGATCTGAAAGTGAGGGAGTTTCTTATACCCGCGTTTGCTGTTGGCAAAGGCAACCCAGCTGTCAGCCGGCGGGTTGACAGATCTTCTCGCGTGCTTGGCGACATGCGGGAACATTTCATCGCCCGTCAATGCTGACAATGTCGGTGCGAAATGCTCTCCTAACAAGGTCAGCTTCGGGCGGACTTGTTCTTTTAACACCTCCATGCGCGGATCTAAACCTTCTATTGTAAATGTATCGAAGTCTTCTTTTGTAAAACGCATCTGAGTCATCTTTTTCCTCCTTATCGTAAGTATTCATATTTTACCACAGCCGCCGCCGGCCGCAAAAACATTGAGAACGTTTGAGCCGAGAGGATTGGTGGTAAAAAACGAATAGGTAAACACACAATTTTAAGAATGTTGTTACAGCCGAATATAAGTTTCCATACGATATAAGAAGTATCATTAATAAATTGGAAAAATGGGATGCTTTTTTAACAAATGATCTCTGGAAGGGGCGAAAGACAATGAGGCAAGTGGTGAAGGAAGGATTCAGGGAGGAAAAAAATAACCGTGTAGCTGTCTGGAGACTAGAGGTTGATTATGAATTGGCAACCCTGTATGAGGCCATGCAAAAAGAGAATGCAGATCAAATCGATCTCAGCAAAAGAAAACTGGAACGTCTCAGAAAAGAATGGATTCGGCTTAACGGATAAAGAATAGTAAAAACGAACCGCAGGAAATGGTTCGTTTTTACGTGAGAAGGCATTTTTTTCATTTTCCTTGCTTTTTCATCGCCTTTATCAGTATGCTATAGAATAAGCTATACATAGAAAAGAGGTACACGGTATGACAAATTGGACGGAAATTGATGATATCGCAAAACAATGGGTAAAAGAAGCCGGAACGAGAATCAGACAATCCATGCAGGAAAGCTTGACGATTGAAACAAAATCAAATCCGAATGATTTAGTCACAAATATTGATAAAGAGACGGAGCGCTTTTTCATTGACCGTATACAGGGAACTTTTCCCGGACACCGGATTCTCGGAGAAGAAGGGCAGGGGGATAAACTCCGCTCCCTTGACGGAATCGTCTGGATTATTGATCCGATTGACGGAACGATGAATTTTGTCCATCAAAAGCGGCATTTCGCGATCTCCATCGGCATCTTTGAAGACGGAAAAGGCAAAATCGGCTTAATTTATGATGTGATGCAGGACGAACTGTATCACGCATTCAGCGGAAAAGGGGCTTATCTGAACGACACGCCGCTTGCTCCTTTAAAAGAAGCTTCCATTGAAGAAGCCATTATTGCAATCAATGCCACATGGGTGACGGAAAACAGAAGGATTGACCCGAGTATTTTGGCGCCGCTCGTAAAACGGGTCAGAGGAACGCGTTCCTACGGTTCGGCGGCACTTGAGCTGGCCAGTGTTGCGGCCGGCCGCATTGACGCATACATTACGATGAGGCTCGCGCCGTGGGATTACGCTGCCGGCTGCGTGCTGCTGAACGAAGTCGGGGGCATTTACACGACCACAGACGGCGAACCGTTTACGTTTTTAGACAACCACAGCGTGCTTGCGGGCAATCCGGCAATACATAAAATTATCTTTGACGACTATTTACATGCTGACAGGTAGAGATTTTGAAGAAGAAGATCTCGGGTTTCTGGAGCAGCTGGCGGCATCACACCCGGTGTGGAAAAACGAAGAGTTCGGAACAAAAAATGCGGCGGAGTTTATGCTTGCATACTCCATGTACAATGGAACATGGCTCGTATGGGAGATTGACGGCGCTCCTGCCGCCGTCAGTTTTCATTTGGAATGGGCGCCTTCAAACGGAAAACCGTGGCTCGGAACCGTGGCCGTCGCTCCGGAGGCAAAAGAGAAAGGAATCGGACGCGCGGTCATTGAAGAGATTGCGGGCCGGCTGAGAGGGGAGCATAAAGCGATGTTTTCAGCTGTTCCCCTGGACAGGCAGGAATGGGTTTTGTTTTTAAGCCAATGCGGCTTTGAACAGCTTAAGCTTGAAAAAGACGATCGTGAAAAGACATATATGATCATGGTGAAGCCATTGTGAAATGTTTCAGATATAAAAAAGAGACCGGATTTCTCCGGTCTCTTTTCTTGTTTACAAGCCGACCGCATTCCAGGCCGCTTCTACGCTTGCAGCGTCTTGAGAGCCGTAAAGGTCCCGCGCTGATTGAATCAAAGCTGCTTTTGCATCTTTAAAGTTTGATGACGGAGTGAGATATACCGTTAGTGCGCGATAGTAAATCTGCTCCGCTTTTTTCACGCCGATTTTTGTAATCGTGTTGTAAGCGGCTTTGTTCGGAATTCCGCTGTTTGTATGCACGCCGCCGTAGTCGCCGGCATCAGTGTTCGGAAGGTTTTGATAATTTTTGTAATGGTCGGGCTGTCCGTATTTTGTCGGAGTGGATAAACTGCGGAGAGCCGGCTGGCTGACCGTAATATCTTCACCGATATCCCAGTCCTCAGTATCATTGAAGTATCCGAATACATCAGAGAAGGATTCGTTTAAAGCGCCCGGCTGATTTTCATAGTTCAGGTTGGCTGTTTCCTGTGTAACACCGTGTGTCATTTCATGGGCCGTTACGTCCATTGAACCGGAAAGAGGCGAGAAGAATGAGCCGTCACCGTCACCGTAAATCATTTGGTCGCCGATCCAGGCCGCGTTATTGTATTTGCTGCCGTAATGAACGGAAGATACGATTTTGCCGCCTTTATTGTCGTAGCTATTGCGTTTAAACGTCTGATAGAAATAATCGTACACTTTGCCGAGATTGTAATGCGCATCAACGGCAGCGCGCTGAGAAGAAGTTGTGAACTGGTTGGTAGTGCTTGATACGAGTGTGCCCGGCAGGTTATATTGTCGGTTTTGCAGATCGTACGTAATAATTTGCGTTCCGGTAGGTTTAGAAAGATCACGCATTACATATTTGCCGCTTTCAGAAGAAATATTTAATGAGACCGTTTTTCCTTTAAGAGTCGTACCTGTTCCGGTTGCAGCGGCATGCTCCACTTTGTTTTGCTTTTTCAGGACTTTCCCTGTTTCCGCATCAACGGTTACTTCCCAGTTAGCTGGTTCCGGTTCGATGTAGCGGATGGTTACATCATAGGCGAGGCGGTATTTACCGTCTTTTGTGGCCGCTGCTTTCAGCTCGGCTTTGTTTTTGTTTGTAACGTTGCCGTTAGAGACGGCTTCAGGTGATTTGCCGATTGCTTTAAAAGCATGATCCAGCGCCTGATTTGCAGATAATTTTTTGCTGTTTGCCGTTTTGGCAGAAGCATCGTTGTTTAATTCACCGTTAATCGCATAGACATTGTTGGATTTATCGACGTGAATAATGACTTGCGAGTCTTTCACAGGCACACCGTTAACGACAGGCACATAACGGAAGTGCTTGTAGCCGAGATCATCGGTCGTGTGGTCAATCAGCTTCAGTCTCTCAGAAGGGTTGCCTTTGAAGACTTTGCCGTTTTGTTTCAAGTATTGCTTGATTGCTTTGTCACTGACTGAAGGCAACTCAGACTGCACCAAAGAATGCTTCGGCACAAAGTTCGTCAGGTTTTCTTTAAGCTGAGGATTCTCAGCGGCCTGAACACCCGGAAGACTGATAGTTAAACTCATAAAGGAAGCGGCGACAGCAACAGACAATTTCTTACCTAAACCCACAATAAATCCCCCTTTTTGAAAATAATGAAAACTTATATTGTTATAATAAACCAGCATTCTCTCATTCTGCAATATAAAACTAGACTCCGCTGATGAATTGATAGAATCGTCCCGGAAAGGCTTCCGGCGGCCAGCATCGGGGGATAAGCCGAGAGGCACGTGTTGAATCAGACATGAGTCGAATGATGCGATTTATTCTGAAAAAAATGACAAATGAAGTCGGGAAAAATGATAGGGGAAAAATGTTCCGATCTGTAAAACTTTTTTTATAGCCGTTTGTCTAAATGGGTGAGGCCTTAATAAACGAAAAGGATTGTTTCAGATGTCAGAGATTTTCAGTCATTTTATTCAGCATTTCGACAGATATTTCATTTTAAGCAGACAGAGCGTGTTGATCATTCAGTGGTCAGCCGTCTGCCTTGCTGTTTTATACGCGCTGACTTTTCATCCGAAAATCAGCCGTGAGAGAGTTTGGTTTTATTCAGGAATTCTGTCAGGGCCGTATTATTAGCGGGCATAACAGTTGAATTGGTTCATCAGGTGCAGAGTACTTACTTTAGCGCGCACTATTTGATATCGGAAGAAAGAGAGCTTCTTCCGATCGTTCATCTCTTAATGTATGGGTATGTGCTGCTCACCGCGTTTCACTATATGCTCATGACGCGGGAGCAGAGGGGAAAGGGCATGTTTTATACGTTTGATCTCGCTGTGGTGACACTGCCCGTCATTCAGCTGATCTTCAGCTTTTTCACTTTCTGGAATATCAGTCCCGATGCGATGGCGGGGGAGGATATAGTTTCGATGCTATGTTTTATTACGATTGTTTTACTTCTGCTGATTTCTATGAATGTTTTATTCTTTAAAATGTATTGGAAACCGAGACCTGTTTTTATCGGAGTGTTTTATGTTGGAGTCATCGGGCTGTTGGTGTGGGTGCTCGCTGCGCCCTCGGCAGGTGTAACAAAAGATTACGGCAGACTTCTCCCATTTACGGTGTATTTAACGATGGCCGGTTTTCTGATGACCCATCATTTATTTCATCGGTCAGACAGGATCAGACAGCGGAAGAAAAGCTTTCTTGCGGGAGCAACGGCCGCTGGTTTTATTGTCTTTTTGAATCCGGTATACAATGCGGGAGATGCCGCTTTTGCGGTTTCAAAGCCAATGGCTGAAGATACTGTTGAGGATGTTGGTGGACATATCACTTCAGACCAAGCGGAACGGATCCTTACATCATTTTTTCCGGCAGAGAATCCGATTTATTTAACAGAAACCAATCAGGATCTCCATTACTTTTACCGTTTTAAAACGAAAGATTATGAAGCGGAAGTGGACGAGGTTTCCCGATTGATTACAAATTACCAATATCTTAAAAAACCGGAAGGCCGCACTTTAACAGAAGAGGAATACCGGAAAAAGTCGCTGGATTTCTTGTCGGCACACGGCCGAAAAATAAAAACACAAGGCATTCAGACAACAGTGAGAAAAGAAAACGGACAGTTTGTCGTGGAGATTGCGCCGAAAACACAAGGGACGAAACACGAAGATTCGGGCACAGTATTTTACTGGGAAAAAGACACCATTATGGGTTTTTCAGAAGACCCGTCTATTTATCAGCTTGAGTCACTGCCGCAGGTGCATATGACGGAAAAAGACATAGTGAAAGCATCAAAAGCCGCCTTTCGTACGCTTCAAATGCCTGATCAGACATTTGAAATCACAAATACAGATATAAACAGCCTGATCGGCAGCAGTTTGACCGTAACTGCGAATAACGGAACGGAGCTGATATTTGATGCAGTATCCGGACGTCTTATGAAAATCAGAGTCTCACCTGACAGCACCGTTTTAACAAAAACAGAACTTCAGAAGAAGCTTTTTTCATTGCTGGACGCGGATACTTCAAAGCTTAGACAAATTGATAAATCGGAAGGCAATCTCGTTTTTGAAAACTCTGAAGGCACATTCGTTTATACGCTCCGGAATGAAGAAGGCATGAAAGAGGCCTCATTCTACGGACAGGTAAGTGCCAAAACATTCCCGCATACATACAGAGACGGACAAACAGCCTTCAACAAAGTGGCGGCAGCTTATAACGGCACCATTTACAAAAAGCGGGTGAAGCCTGTCATAGCGGTGAAAGACGGCGTAACATATAAAGCATGGCTCGTCATTATTCAGCCGTTCGGTTCAAACCGTCATGACGCATATGTAGTGAACGCGGATACTTACGAGGCGGTGAACCTTTATGAACAATAAAGAAAAAAAGGCTGTCTTCTTCGATTTATACGACCTATATAAGGAGGGGGAACTTGAAGGCGGCACGCTCCAGTGGATGAAAGAACATGAGCATTTATTCGGAGCTGAGGCGGAAAACAGAAAAGGGCAGTATGAACATGGTTTGAATGCGCCGTCCGGCGATATCCGCCAGATTAAATACATGAAATGCCTGACGTATGGATTGTACGGATTCTTCATTGTGCTCTCAATCTGGATGACAGTGTGGTTTTATTTTTAAATGAAAAACAAGATGTCAATTGAACAGCTGTATCGTGAACATTATCAAGATATTATGTATTACCTTTACAGACGCACACATCATGCTGAGACCGCTAAAGACCTCGCTCAGGATACATTTATGAAAGCATTTAACGGGCTTGATTCGTTTAAGGGCCATTCGTCTATCAGAACGTGGCTCTATGCAATTGCGCATCATACCTTCATCAATTGGTACAGACGTGATAGAAAATATCAATTTTCAGATATCACCCTGAATGAAGGGCTTCAGCAAACAACATATGAACTGCCGGAGCATTACGTCGCCCGGACAGACACTCAGAATGCGCTGACCGGGCAGATTCAGCGTCTGAAAAGCGATCAGCAGACCGTTTTAATTTTAAGGGAATTTCAAGAGCTGTCTTACGAAGAGATTGCTGATGTTTTGGACTGGAGTCTTTCGAAGGTGAAGAGCACCCTGTACAAGGCGAGAATGCAGCTGAAACAGCACTTGGCGGAAAAAAGGAAGGACGGACAGATATGACTTGCTGTTTAGTGAGAGATTTACTCCCTTTATATATTGAAGGCGATTGTGAAACAGAAACGGAGCGGTTTATTTTCCGCCATCTTGAATCATGCGGTAAGTGCGGGAGTTTATATCATATGATGAAGGAGCCGCTTGACCTCGGCAGCCCTGAGATGAAGGCGCCAGCCTGTTATGCAGAAGAAGAAAGGCGGTTTAAGGAACGGTATTACGGGAAACTGCTGATAAAAGCAGCCTGTATGTTCGGCGCTGTTTTCTTTATCATGCTGATCCTTAAACTGCTGATTTAAAAAAACGCCCGGCTGAATGACCGGGCGTTTTAATCCGTTTACTCAGCCGGATGAAAGGCTGTATAAATGCCTTCAAGCAATTCCTGGGGCAGTGAATTAAAGAATCCGGCACACAGCTTTGCTTCTTTTTTTCCTGCTCCTGCTTTTTCAGCAAGTTCCTGATCAAATGTATACACACCGTCTTCTTCAATCAGCGCAGATTGAAGGATATGAAGACTTTGGGAAAAAGCGGTGAACAGCTGATCAACGATAAGGGCCTCTTTTTCCGTAAAGCCGAGCTCCACCGCTTTTTCTTTATTAAATGTATATTCGCCGTCCGTTTTCTCAATACATTGGGAAAGTACGGTTAAAAATTCGGTTGAACTGTCCCACAGCTTTTGAATGATCTGGGCTTGTTCTTGATCTAATCCCAATTCAACCGCTTTTTCGCCGTCAAAATAATAGATACCGTCTTTTTCGTAAATCGATTGGCTGATGATGTCAATGAGTTTTGCCGCGTCTTCCGGTGTTTTCTCTGCGGAAGCCTGCAGGACATGCGGTTCATTTGCCTGAATCGTTTTTGCGCCGGCAGAATCAAGCGGACTGAATGCAAGCAAGGCGGCTGAGACGGTTGCGGCGGCAGTTACAGCGGTTTTCTTCAAAAAAGGTGTTTTCATTTCGTTCTCTCCTTGTCATGTGTATTTGCTTACAGCCACAAGTATAAAAAGACAATGATGGAATTGAAATAGGAGGTATGGTATTTTCTGCATAACGATGCCGGACTATTTCAGACTGCATATTCTGAGGGAATCTGCTGATGTAACTAGAATGGGAGCTGTCATTTCCGGCTTCCTGACTAGGCGGCGGGGGAGATAAGCCTTACATCTCAGCCTGTTTTGAGGATGTAAAAAAGCCTGAATCTTTGATTCAGGCTTCATTAGATATTTTCTTTCCATGTTTACGGAATTTTGCAAAGGGTCATGCTTTTAATCAAGCAGTCCCTGTTCGCGCATTTTTTTCTTTACGGTGAAACCGCTTCCCATCATGGCGATAACGAGAACAATGCTTCCGATGATGCCCCATGCGCTTTTCTCAGCGATTGATACGCCGATCAGCATCATGCTGAAGACTGCTGCGAATGCAAATAATAATAAGAGCCAATTCAATTTTTTCATATTTCCATCCCCTTTAACGTCATACTTTCAGTTTACAGAAAAACGTAACGCTTTTAAAGAGGATGTGTGGTATAATATGAAAGTTATCTAATTTTTTTAGGAGATGAAAATGTGAAACTTCGAAACGATCTTCGCAACATCGCGATTATTGCCCACGTTGACCATGGGAAAACGACTTTGGTAGACCAATTGCTTCACCAAGCCGGAACATTCCGTGCCAACGAAAATATTGCCGAACGCGCAATGGATTCAAACGATCTTGAACGTGAACGCGGTATTACAATTCTTGCGAAAAATACTGCGATTAACTATAAAGATACACGCATTAATATTTTGGACACTCCGGGACACGCCGACTTCGGCGGAGAGGTAGAACGGATTATGAAAATGGTTGACGGTGTTCTGTTAGTCGTTGACGCATATGAAGGCTGCATGCCGCAAACCCGTTTCGTACTGAAAAAAGCTCTTGAGCAGAACTTAAATCCGGTTGTCGTCGTAAACAAAATCGACCGTGATTTCGCCCGCCCGGAAGAAGTCATTGATGAAGTGCTTGATTTGTTCATCGAGCTTGACGCAAACGAACAACAGCTTGAGTTCCCTGTCGTCTACGCTTCTGCGATTAACGGAACGGCAAGTCTGGATCCGAAAAAGCAGGACGAAAATATGGAATCACTGTATGAAACGATTCTTGAACATGTCCCTGCCCCGGCAGATAACGCCGAAGAGCCTCTTCAATTCCAAGTGGCGCTGCTTGATTACAATGATTATGTCGGCCGTATCGGTATCGGACGCGTTTTCCGCGGCACGATGAAAGTGGGTCAGCAGGTTTCATTGATGAAACTTGACGGAACGGTAAAATCATTCCGCGTAACGAAAATCTTCGGTTTCCAAGGATTGAAACGCGTGGAAATTGAAGAAGCGAGAGCGGGAGACCTCGTTGCCGTTTCGGGCATGGAAGACATCAACGTCGGTGAAACGGTTTGTCCGGCTGACCACCATGAGCCGCTGCCGGTTCTGCGCATTGATGAGCCTACGCTCCAAATGACATTTGTCGTAAACAACAGCCCGTTTGCAGGCCGTGAAGGCAAATATGTCACAGCCCGCAAAATTGAAGAGCGTCTGAACGCGCAGCTTCAAACAGACGTCAGTCTTCGTGTCGAACCGACTGCATCACCTGACGCATGGGTTGTTTCAGGACGCGGTGAGCTTCACCTGTCCATTTTAATTGAAAACATGCGCCGTGAAGGCTATGAGCTTCAAGTGTCTAAACCTGAAGTTATCATTAAGGAAATCGACGGCGTAAGCTGCGAGCCTGTTGAGCGCGTGCAGATTGACGTGCCTGAAGAGCATACCGGTTCTGTTATGGAATCAATGGGTGCGAGAAAAGGCGAAATGCTTGATATGATTAATAACGGAAACGGCCAGGTCCGCCTGATCTTTACCGTACCTTCACGCGGACTCATCGGCTATTCTACTGAGTTTCTGTCACTGACACGCGGTTTCGGTATCCTGAACCACACGTTTGACAGCTATCAGCCGATGCAAAAAGGCCAAGTCGGAGGCCGACGTCAGGGTGTGCTCGTTTCCATGGAAAACGGAAAAGCGACATCTTACGGAATTCAAGGTATTGAAGACCGCGGCGTCATCTTCGTTGAGCCCGGAACAGAAGTATATGAAGGCATGATTGTCGGCGAACATAACCGTGACAATGACCTTGTCGTCAATGTCAGCAAAATGAAACAGCAGACAAACGTCCGTTCCGCTACGAAGGATCAAACGACTACGATTAAGAAAGCGCGCATTATGTCGCTGGAAGAATCACTCGAGTACTTAAACGAAGATGAATACTGTGAAGTAACGCCGGAATCCATCCGTTTAAGAAAGAAAATCCTGAATAAAAACGAACGTGAAAAAGCGGCGAAAAAGAAAAAAACAGCAGGAATGTCTTAATCACTTGCAGAATTTGAAAAGGTAGAACCCGAACGGAAAAGGGGAGGGGGATCCTTTTGAATGAAGTAAGTGAACGGCTGTCGTTCTTTGCGGCTCTTTACCAAGTGGATGAGCATCCGCTGACGGGAATGTGGCTGTTATACGGAACGATCGTCGTGCTTTCGGTGATTGTATTTAAACTTGGCTTTGCCAAACGGCTGCCGGTGTTGAAGGCTGCGGCAGTTTATCTCTTTCTCGTGCTCGGCTGCACCGTACTGACTTTTTTCGGTGTGTTTCTGCCGGTCGGAGAAGGGCTTGTTGTCGCCGCCTTGATTTTGATCATTTACAAAATCCGTCTGCACCAGTCCAAAAAAAGCCAGTCAGCTAAACCGCAATAAAAAAATGACCTTGCCTTCCGGCGGGTCATTTTTTATTCGGTTTATTTTTTCAGTTTATCTTTTTTCGCTTTTTGTCCGGGATGAAAGGAAAAGTGTCCGGTATTCAGCCGCGCCTCCGTTTTGACTTTGATTCGGTCATGGCATTCCCGGCACATATATGTATGAATCGGACGATTGCGGAGGCGTTTGGCTGTCAGTGTTTCATCATCAATTTGTTCGATTTTGTCGCAAATGGAACATTTTACTCTCATTGATTTTTCACCTCTTTCACTATGACAAGCATTATAACATGGATGCCCCTCCTGCCAAAGGGAAAGAAAGCAGCGCCCTTCCTTTGGAGCGGGCGCTGCTTTTTACCGGCGGTTTTTCATATGATGATCCGATTGATC
This sequence comes from Bacillus sp. JHAA, assembly GCF_036961585.1. Taxonomy (NCBI): domain Bacteria; kingdom Bacillati; phylum Bacillota; class Bacilli; order Caryophanales; family Bacillaceae; genus Bacillus; species Bacillus sp. JHAA. The sequence goes on from NZ_JBAMDE010000003.1 coordinate 177,051, forward strand.
GTTCTGTTCGTTTTGCAGCTTGTTCTGGTCTCTTTGGTTCAGCTGATCATCATTCGATTGAGTCGGTGATTCTTTTTCATTGTCGGTCACATCATTCGGGACTTCCGGCATGACACGGCCGACGATGGCGGCAAGTTCGTCCAAAATGCCTGAAACGGGGCGGCCGGCCTTAATGTCGCTGCCCATGCCTCTCAGACGGGAAACCGTATCAGGATCAGCCACGACAACGGCATTGGCGCCGTAAGGATCGTTTTTTAACGCCTGGGCAACCGTGTATTTAATGCTCTCCACTTTGCTTCTTTCTAAATTGTCATCCACATCGATACCGACAACGGAGTATCTTCCGAGTACAACCGCGGTGGCATCTGAAATGCCGGGGATTTTTTCGGTTACCTCGACGAGATGCTTAGCGATGTCTGTCCGGCCGGGATTTTCAGCTGTCTCAGGAGCCGTATTTTTCACATGGATCGGTTTTGCATCGCGCTGATCGGCTGATTCGTTCTGAATATTGCGGCCGCGGCCGTCCTGTACAGCAGTGCAGCCGGTAAGGATAAACAAGGCTTGTATGATAATGAAAAGAATTCGCACGTCAGATTTCCTCCTTGAATGCTTTCATTTATTTTATTGTTGAATTAACCTTCTATCTTTATTCACCAAATCATATATTTTAGCAGGCATCCCCGTTATTCGCGGAAAGAGAAGCACACGATGGGCTTTGATCCTTATTTCAGGAGGCTGAGACTTGAGTAAAATTTATGTGTTAGATACGAATGTACTTTTGCAGGATCCTAACGCCATTTTTTCCTTTGAAGAAAACGAAGTTGTCATCCCCGCCGTCGTGCTGGAAGAGGTCGATTCAAAAAAGCGGTATATGGACGAGGTCGGGAGGAATGCGAGGCACGTATCTAAGCTGATAGACGGGCTCAGGGAGAAAGGAAGGCTGCACGAGAAAGTTCCGCTTGAAAGCGGAGGAACGCTCAGAATTGAACTGAACCACCGGTCATTTCACCAGCTCCAAGAAATTTTTATCGAAAAAACGAATGATAACCGCATTTTGGCGGTGGCAAAAAATTTAAGCCTTGAGGAGGAGACGAAAGAAAACGGCCGCCTCGTCATCCTGGTCAGCAAAGATGTGCTTGTCAGGGTAAAGGCGGATGCCATCGGGCTTTTGGCGGAGGACTTTTTAAACGACAGAGTCGTTGACCATGATGAAATATATAGCGGGTACAAAGATATATTTATGAATAAAGAGCGGTTTGCCTCGTTTTATAGAGACAAACAAATTTCAGTCAAGGAGCTTCAGCAGCATCAGGTTTATCCGAATCAATTTGTGCTGATGAAAGATGAATTAGGAGGATCTTCGTCTGCGGTCGGCATGACAGATAAGAAAGGCGAGACCGTAAAAAGACTCGTTTTCGATGATGAGCACGTATGGGGTATCAGGCCGAAGAACGTCCAGCAGACAATGGCGCTTGAACTCCTGCTGAGGGAAGATATCCCGCTTGTCACCCTGATCGGAAAAGCGGGAACGGGAAAAACCTTGCTTGCTCTCGCGGCAGGGCTTCTGCAGACGGAGGATCTCGGTATTTATAAAAAACTGATCGTCGCGCGTCCCATCGTCCCGGTGGGAAAGGATATCGGATATTTGCCGGGCGAAAAAGAGGAAAAGCTCAAGCCGTGGATGCAGCCGATCTTTGATAATCTTGAATTTTTATTCAATGCGAAAAAGCCGGGTGAACTTGAAGCGATTTTGGCAGGAATCGGATCGATTCAGGTGGAGGCGCTGACATACATTCGGGGGAGAAGCATTCCGGATCAGTTTATTATTATTGATGAGGCTCAGAATTTGACGAGGCACGAGGTCAAAACGCTTTTGACTCGGGTGGGAGAGGGCAGCAAAATTGTCCTGATGGGCGATCCGGAGCAAATAGATCACCCATACTTAGACAGTTTAAACAACGGACTTGCTTATGTTGTAGAACGGTTTAAAGAACAAACCGTCTCCGGCAGCGTGAAGCTTGTGAAAGGTGAGAGATCCGGCCTTGCACAGCTCGCCGCCGATTTGTTATAAAACTTCGATTTCTGTGACGCCCGTTATCGGGTTTTCAAAGTCTCCGTCCACGTAAAAATGGACCGGGCCGCCGTCTTGAAGGGGTTTCCCCGCATCGCTGAAATGCGCGATTGCGTCCATCGCCTTTTCGAGCGGCACTTCGGTTCTTTCTGATTTTGAAATAAATGCGCACAGGACAGCGCTTTCTTTCGGCTCGGCATTTGCTAAAACAGCGCCGAGCTTCATGGCGAAGCTGCCGTTCATCAGTCTTTCTTTTTCATAACGTTTTTCGCTTTTTAAAGTCGGCGGCGAAATGCGCCCTTCTCTGATCACCCGTTCCGGATCAAGCGTATGCTCCTGGGTTTCTGCAGAGCCGTCCGGATGAACAGGCTGATTTTTTTCAAACGGAAACTTACGGTCATCGAAAATCCAGACACTCGGATCAATTGTAATCGGGTATGTAACATTGCCTTTTACTTGAATAACGCTCATGGTGAAGCCCCCCTTTACTTAAAGTATAAAAGTTTTCGCATGAATTGTCACTTTGCGTCGCAAATTAGATGTATACAACGGCAGCGAAGTGAGGATGATCGACATGGTATGCCGGCATTACCAAGAGCTGGACGCATTAGTTCAAGAAGCGAAAAAAAGGACCGAAGAAGGCAAAGTGGCAGACTATATTCCGGCTCTGGCTGAATCTGAACAAGACAGCCTTTCGGTCACAATTTATCATGCGGAAAATACATGTCTGACGGCAGGAGACGCCGACCGGACATTTACGCTGCAGAGCATTTCGAAAGTGCTTTCTCTGGCGCTCGTACTGATGGATTACGGAAAGGAAAAGGTGTTCAGCTGCGTGGGTCAGGAGCCGACCGGCGACCCGTTTAATTCCATGATTAAGCTTGAAACAGTGAATCCGGGCAAGCCTTTAAATCCGATGATTAATGCGGGAGCTCTCATCGTTACGGGTTTCATTAAAGGGCATTCGCCGAAAGACCGCCTGGATTACCTGCTCGGATTCATCAGAAGACTTGCGAATAATCAGGACATTACATATTGCAGACATGTCGCGGAATCGGAATTCAGTTCATCCATGATTAATCGGGCCATGTGTTATTACATGAAGCAGTATGACATTTTTAAAGGCGATGTTGAAGAGGTCATGGATTTGTATACAAAACAGTGCGCGATTAAGATGAGCAGTCTGGATTTAGCCAAAATCGGCTGTGTATTCGCCCTTGACGGCAAGCATCCGGAAACCGGGGAGCAGGTCATTAAAAAAGATGTGGCGAGAATCTGCAAGACGTTTATGGTGACATGCGGCATGTACAATGCGAGCGGGGAATTCGCGATTAAGGTCGGCATTCCCGCTAAAAGCGGCGTTTCGGGAGGGATCATGGGCATTTCGCCGTACAACTTCGGAATCGGTATATTCGGCCCGGCGCTTGATGAAAAAGGCAACAGCATCGCGGGTGTGAAGCTTTTGGAAATCATGTCTGAGAAATACAGGCTGAGTATTTTTTGAAACATTTTTATCATAACATCTGCTTAAATCCTCTTGCAATTTCATCTGATACCCTTTATGATAAATAGAAGAATTAGGTACTCGCCTGGGGAACGGAGGGATACTTTTGGCTTCAGAGATTATAGTTGACCATCAGCAGAAAGCATTCGAGCTGTTGAAGTTAGATGCTGAGAAGATTTTGAAGCTGATCCGAGTACAAATGGATAACTTAACGATGCCTCAATGTCCTCTGTATGAAGAGGTCTTGGATACTCAGATGTTCGGACTGTCGAGGGAAATCGATTTTGCTGTCCGCCTGGGATTAGTTGACGAAAACGACGGCAAAGAGCTGCTGGACAGACTTGAAAGAGAACTGTCTGCTTTGCATGACGCGTTTACAGGAAAATAAATGATCAAACTCAAACTATTTAACGGTTTGGGTTTTTTTATAACCGTAAACCGTTTTTTTTGCATCTTCTTTTCGTAAGACGGTCTCTTAATCTGCATTTCATCCGAAAAACTATAAAGAAACTGCGTAAAATGTTTATGAATTATAGTAAAATATAATACGCAATAGGTATTAAACGTAAGCTTTAAGCAGGAAAGAGGATGTTATGTTTAAAAGAATGTTAAAATCTTACGATTATTCATTGATATGCGCTATCATTCTGCTGTGCTGTTTCGGATTGGTAATGGTATACAGCTCAAGCATGATTACCGCCGTTATGCGTTACGGCGTGAGCAGCGACTATTTCTTTAAACGGCAGCTGTTCGCCGTCATCGCGGGGTTTGTGCTGTTTATCATCGCGGCCGTTTTTCCGTACAAAGTGTTCGCCCATCAAAAGATTCAGAAATTCATACTGCTTGCGTCAGTGGCTGCGCTTTGCGCGCTGTTTGTTTTCGGACATGTTGCCGGAAACGCGCAAAGCTGGTTTAAAATCGGCGGAATGGCCATTCAGCCGGGGGAATTTGTCAAGCTGACCCTGATACTGTACCTTGCCGCGGTATACGCAAAGAAACAAAGCTACATCGATCAGCTTTTGACGGGGGTTGCTCCGCCGGTGATCGTCACCGTAGTCATTTGTGCGCTTATCGCCATTCAGCCCGACTTCGGAACGGCGATGATTATCGGTCTGATCGCGTTTTGCGTCATTATGTGTTCGGGATTCAGCGGAAGGACCCTGCTCAGGCTGGTGCTCATGGCGGGAATCGTATTGCTCCTTGTCAGCCCGATCATCTATCTGAAATGGGACGATATTTTGACACCCGGGCGTATGAGCCGGTTTGAAAGCCTTGAAAATCCATTTAAATACGCCAGCACATCAGGCCTGCAGATTATAAATTCGTATTATGCGATCGGCTCAGGCGGTTTTTTCGGTCTCGGTCTTGGAGAAGGCATTCAAAAATACGGTTATCTGCCTGAATCGCATACAGACTTTATTATGGCGGTTATTTCAGAGGAGCTCGGCATTTTCGGCGTCCTGTTTGTCATTGTGCTGCTGGCTTTTGTCGTGTTAAAAGGTTTTTATATTGCGAGAAAATGTGAAGATCCGTTCGGGAGCCTTTTGGCAATCGGGATATCCAGCATGATTGCGATTCAGACCTTTATCAATCTCGGCGGTGTCAGCGGCTTAATTCCGATTACAGGTGTTCCGCTGCCGTTTATCAGCTACGGGGGCTCATCAATGTTGTTGTTATTAATGAGCGCCGGTATATTGGTGAATGTCAGCATGCATGTCAAGTACTCAGAAAAGAAGAAAAAGAGGGAGCCCGTTCCGTCTAAGGGGGTAAAAAGACGGCAGACGGAAAAATCTGTGTATCTCTAAAAAACAAGTGTATACACAGGACGGATATTCCTTTATTATAAACTACATATTTATTAGGCCAAGGGGGAGAAAAGTTTGTCACAACAATCCATCCAAAAAGTGTTAGTAGCAAACAGGGGAGAAATTGCGATTCGGATTTTCCGGGCGTGCACAGAATTGAACATCAGAACGGTAGCCGTTTATTCAAAAGAAGATTCGGGCTCCTATCATCGCTATAAAGCGGATGAAGCTTATCTTGTGGGAGAAGGCAAAAAACCGATTGATGCGTATCTTGATATTGAAGGGATTATTGAGATCGCAAAAAGAAACGGCGTAGATGCCATTCATCCGGGCTACGGATTTCTCTCTGAAAATATCCAATTTGCGAGACGCTGTGAAGAAGAGGGCATCGTATTTATCGGACCGACGTCAGCGCATTTGGATATGTTCGGAGATAAGGTAAAGGCGAGGGAGCAGGCAGAAAAAGCCGGCATCCCCGTTATTCCGGGGAGTGACGGACCGGCTGAAACATTAAAAGATGTCGAACAATTCGCAAAAGTCCACGGATTTCCGTTTATTATTAAAGCATCGCTCGGAGGCGGAGGCCGCGGAATGAGAATCGTCCGAAACGAAAGCGAATTGAAAGAATCGTTTGAGCGGGCCAAATCAGAAGCGAAAGCCGCATTCGGAAACGATGAAGTGTATGTTGAAAAACTGATCGAAAATCCTAAGCATATTGAAGTTCAGGTGATCGGAGATAAAGAAGGCAATGTCGTCCATCTGTATGAGCGGGACTGTTCCGTTCAGAGACGCCATCAAAAGGTCATTGAGGTGGCGCCTAGTGTATCTTTGCAGCCTGAATTAAGGGACGAAATCTGTGAAGCGGCTGTGGCGCTTGCGAAAAATGTCGGCTATATCAACGCAGGGACCGTGGAGTTTCTCGTAGCGGGCGGTGAATTTTACTTTATTGAAGTGAACCCGCGCGTGCAAGTGGAGCATACGATTACGGAAATGATAACGGGGGTTGATATCGTTCAGACGCAAATCCTCGTGGCGCAGGGCCACGGACTGCACAGCCGTGCCGTCAATATCCCTGAGCAGAAAGACATTTTTACAAACGGGTATGCGATACAATCACGTGTGACCACTGAAGATCCGCTGAATGACTTTATGCCTGACACGGGTAAAATTATGGCTTACCGCTCAGGCGGCGGCTTCGGCGTCCGCCTTGATACGGGAAACAGCTTCCAGGGCGCCGTCATCACGCCTTATTATGATTCACTGCTTGTCAAGCTGTCGACATGGGCGCTGACGTTTGAACAGGCATCAGCGAAAATGGTCCGCAACCTGCAGGAATTCAGGATCAGGGGCATTAAGACCAATATTCCGTTTCTTGAAAACGTGGCAAAGCATGAAAAATTCCTGACGGGCCAATATGACACATCGTTTATCGACACAACGCCTGAGCTGTTTGTTTTCCCAAAACAGAAGGACCGCGGAACAAAAATGCTTTCCTATATCGGCAATGTCACGGTGAACGGTTTTCCGGGAATCGGGAAAAAAGAAAAACCTGCATTTGATAAGCCTCAGACCGTTACGTTAGGTATCGAAGAAAAGCCGGCAAGCGGTACGAAACAGATCCTTGAGGAAAGAGGCGCCGAGGGGCTTGCAGACTGGGTGAAAGAGCAAAAATCCGTGCTCCTGACCGATACAACGTTCAGGGATGCCCATCAGTCCCTGCTTGCAACCCGGATCAGATCCAATGATTTGAAAAAAATCGCGAATCCTACGGCTGCCCTGTGGCCTGAACTGTTCAGCCTTGAAATGTGGGGAGGCGCGACATTTGATGTAGCGTACCGTTTCTTAAAAGAAGACCCTTGGAAACGCCTTGAAGATCTCCGCAAGGAAGTGCCGAACACATTGTTCCAGATGCTGCTTCGTTCATCAAATGCCGTCGGTTATACAAACTATCCGGACAATGTCATCCAAAAATTTGTCCGGCAGTCAGCGGAGTCAGGTATTGACGTATTCCGGATCTTTGACAGCCTGAACTGGGTAAAAGGGATGACGCTGGCCATCGATGCCGTCCGTGAAACCGGAAAAGTGGCGGAGGCTGCGATTTGTTACACGGGAGATATTCTTGATAAGACCCGGACGAAATATGATTTGCAATATTATCTTTCTATGGCGAAAGAGCTTGAGGCGTCTGGTGCGCACATTCTCGGCATTAAAGACATGGCCGGTCTTTTGAAACCTCAAGCCGCATACGAACTTATCTCAGCGCTGAAGGAAACGATTGATATTCCCGTTCATCTTCACACGCATGATACGAGCGGCAATGGCGTCTTTCTCTATGCCAAAGCTGTTGAAGCGGGTGTGGACATCGTGGATGTCGCCGTCAGCTCAATGGCGGGTCTGACTTCACAGCCGAGCGCAAGCGGATTTTATCATGCCCTTGAAGGAAACAGCCGCCGTCCTGAAATGGATGTCCGGCAGGTGGAAAGACTGTCGCAATACTGGGAATCCGTCCGTCAATATTACAGTGAATTTGAAAGCGGGATGAAGTCTCCGCATACTGAGATTTATAATCATGAAATGCCGGGCGGCCAGTACAGCAATCTGCAGCAGCAGGCAAAAGGAGTCGGCCTGGGTGATCGCTGGAATGAGGTGAAAGACATGTACAGCGTCGTCAACCGCATGTTCGGCGACGTCGTGAAAGTAACACCTTCTTCCAAAGTCGTCGGAGACATGGCGCTTTACATGGTGCAAAACAATTTAACAGAACAAGATGTTTATGATAAAGGCGAAACGCTTGATTTTCCGGATTCAGTCGTTGAGCTCTTTAAAGGGCAGATCGGCCAGCCGCACGGCGGATTTCCGGAAAAACTGCAAAAGCTCGTTCTGAAAGGACAGACGCCGATCACGGTAAGACCGGGTGAGCTGCTTGAACCGGTATCTTTTGAAGGTATTAAAGAAGAATGGAAAGAAACGCATCAGATGGAATTGAGTGATCAGGACGCAATCGCGTATGCTCTTTATCCGAAGGTGTTTACTGAATATGTTAAAACGGCGGAACGCTTCGGTGATATTTCCGTATTGGACACACCGACTTTCTTCTACGGCATGACACTCGGTGAAGAAATCGAAGTGGAAATTGAGCGCGGAAAAACGCTGATCGTGAAGCTTGTATCTATCGGTGAACCGCAGCCAGATGCGACACGTGTCGTTTATTTCGAATTGAACGGCCAGCCGCGCGAGGTGGTCATTAAAGATGAAAGCATTAAATCGTCCGTACAGGAAAAATTAAAAGCAGATCGGACAAACCCGAGCCACATTGCGGCATCCATGCCGGGAACCGTCATTAAATTGTTAACGGAAACCGGGGCAAAGGTGAATAAAGGCGATCATCTGATGATTAATGAAGCGATGAAAATGGAGACGACGGTACAGGCGCCGTTCTCCGGGACGATACAGCAGATTCATGTGAAAAACGGTGAACCGATTCAGACAGGCGATTTACTGATCGAAATTGAAAAAGCGTAAAAAATGAACCTAAAAAAACCTGATCCGCCCCCGTGTGCGATCAGGTTTTTTATGTGTAAAGGCCGAAGCTCTAATGCTTCGGCCTTTTCATGTGCCTCAGATGTTCCGCTGTTTTGATTCATAGCGGAAGCGGGCGATTAATAATAAGAAATAGCATAAGACGCCGAACAGGCCGGCAATAAAGAGCGAATGGGCAAGTGCAAAGCCGGTGGCCATTTCTGAATAAACAACCATGATTCCGGAGAGCGCCTGTAATACAACAAAGGCAAGAGCCGCTATCCAGCCCCCAAGAATCTGTTTTTGGTCTTTGTAAGAGCGCACCGCATGTGCAAAAGCGACAAGAATCCATACGAACAGAAGCAGCGCTGCCGTTCTGTGGCCCATCTGCACCCATTCCTGAAAATGGGACGGAAGCCCGTGATTCAGCCTGCTGCAAAGCGGAACGTCAGGGCAGGCAAGGCTTGATTTCGTATGGCGTACATAAGCCCCCGTATAAACGACGATATACGTGTAAATCGAAAGGCCGATCATATGAAACTGCATTCTTCTGCCGATTCTGAGCGGCTTGACGAGCTTTTTGTCTGATTTATCAGCTTCGAATATGAGCAGCGTCAAAATCAGAACAGAAGCGAAAGAAATCAGCGATATGCCGAAATGAAGCGCCATAACGAGCGCATTTGATCCGAAAACAACCGCTAATGCGCCGAGAAGCGCCTGTAAAAATAAAAAGATAATGGACATAATGGCGAGAAAGGTTGTTTCACGGAAAACAGGCGTGACTTTTCTCCATGCCCAAAAAGCGAGACTCAGCACGAGAACGATTGAGACACCGCTTGCGAGTCTGTGGCTCCATTCAATGATAGAAGCGGCGTTAAGCTCCGGGAAAAACCGGCCGTGGCAAAGCGGCCACTGCCTTCCGCATCCGAGACCCGATCCTGTCTTTGTGACAAGAGCGCCGCCGATCAGCACGACGAGCATAACGAATGTCGTCAGCACGCCGAGCGCTTTCAAAGCTTTATTCATTTTACATTCACCTTCTTAACAAACTGGACAAAATGATATACGTACCAAGTGTAAGCGAATATGTGTTTTGTGGCAATTCTCAATTCTGTTTGTTCACAAAAATATAATAGAATCAGGACTTCTTAGATAATGGGGTTGATTATTCCAGATGGGTCTGATAGAAATAAAGTAACCGCTTTATTATGAAACCGGCGGATTTGGTAAAATTCATAAAAAGTTCACAAATAAATTCCTGTTTCTCGTTTAATATTTAAGAGGATGTTTTTTTACAGGTCATTATCTTGTATGATAGAGTTGCAGGTCTTAAAAAACCTGCTTTAGGTTTGTAAGGGAGGTTTACGTTATGGCTAATTCCAGAATTTTAAACGATACAGCTATAGACGGACAGATTGAAGAGACGACGGCATGGAAGGATTTCCTTTCGCTTATCAAAATAGGAATCGTCAATTCGAATTTAATTACGACTTTTACCGGCATGTGGCTTGCGTTACATATATCCGGTCTGAGTTTTTTAGGCAATTTAAACACCGTGCTTCTTACATTAATAGGATCTTCTTTGATCATCGCCGGTTCTTGTGCGGTTAACAACTATTACGACCGTGATATTGATCATTTAATGGAACGCACGAAAGTAAGACCGACGGTAACCGGAAAGATTCAGCCGAATCAAGCGCTGTGGTCAGGAATTTTACTCATTGCTTTAGGACTTATCATGCTTTTGATGACCACCGTGATGGCAGCAGTCATCGGTTTTATCGGCGTGTTTACGTACGTTGTTCTTTATACAATGTGGACGAAACGCCGTTATACGATTAATACGGTTGTCGGAAGCGTATCAGGCGCCGTGCCGCCGTTAATCGGCTGGACAGCGGTTGAAGGGCACATCGGTGTTGTCGCGTGGGTTTTATTCATGATTTTATTCATCTGGCAGATTCCGCACTTTTTAGCGCTTGCGATTAAAAAGACGGAAGATTACCGAGCTGCGAATATTCCGATGCTTCCGGTAGTGCACGGCTTTGAAGTGACGAAAAGACAGATTATCGTCTGGGTCGCATGCCTGCTGCCGCTTCCGTTTTTCCTCGGCAGTCTCGGTCTTCCGATCGTCATTCTCGGCACTTTGCTGAATGTCGGATGGCTTGTTCTCGGACTGATGGGATTCCGCATGAAAAACATCATGAAGTGGGCAACTCTTATGTTTGTCTATTCGCTTAATTACATGACCATTTATTTTGTAGCGATGGTGGTCTTTACGCTGTTTTAATTGAATAATGAGCTTGTTTGATCGCCAAAACAAACAATGACAACTAGTAAACGCCGCCTTGACCTTTTGTTTAATCAGGCGGCTTTGCTTTTATACATAGATGGAATTTTAAGTAAAAAATCTCATATTTTAAGAAATGAGGAAAAGAAGTATTTCGGCTGGAAGCAGATTTACTGCTTGTGCATCTCGTACTGATTCAAAAAAGGGGTTGGGTGAAATGTTAAAGCGTTGGCGTCTTTTATCATTATTAGCCTTAGTGCCGCTTTTATTGAGCGGCTGTGGAAAACCGTTTCTGTCCACACTCAAGCCTGCCGGCGAAGTGGCTGATAAACAATATGATCTGACGGTGCTCAGCACACTTATCATGGTTGTCGTCGTTGCGGTCGTAGCAGTTATTTTCTTTTACGTCATTGTGAGATTCAGACGGTCGCGTGTAGGGGAAGACACGATACCGAAACAGGTGGAGGGGAACCGTTTTTTAGAAATCACCTGGACCGTTATTCCGATCCTGCTTCTGATTATTCTTGTCATTCCGGTTGTCATCGATACATTGGCGCTGGCGGATACGTCGCCGATGGATAAGAAAAACCGTAAAGCAGAGGATGCGCTCGTGATTAATGTAAGGGCGAATTTATACTGGTGGGAATTCGAGTATCCTGATTACGGGTTTGTGACAAGTCAGGAGCTGATCGTTCCCACAGATGAACGCGTCTATTTCAAGCTGAAGTCCTCAGATGTGAAACACTCTTTCTGGATTCCGTCAGCCGGGGGAAAAATCGATACGAATACGGATAATGACAATACTTTCTTTCTGACCTTCGATTCTAAACGCAGCAAAGAAGCGGGAGAATATTTCTTCGGGAAATGCGCAGAGCTGTGCGGACCTTCACATGCGCTGATGGATTTCAAAGTGAAACCGCTGCCGTCAAAAGAATTTAAACAATGGACGAAAGCGATGAAAAATTATAAGCATACAACAGACTCCGGTTTAGCCGCGCAAGGAGAAGAGCTGTTTAAGGAAAAAAACTGCCTGAGCTGTCATGCGGTTGAGCCCAATGATAAACGGGCTGAAGCGGCAAGAACGGCTCCGAACCTCGCTACCTTCGGTGAACGGGTCAAAGTGGCCGGCATTAAGGATGCGAATAAAGAGAATATAAAAGCCTGGCTGAAAAATCCGGACAGCATTAAACCGGGCAATAAAATGACAGGCACTTATCCGAAGCTCTCGGACGCTGAAACGGATGCGCTGTATGAATATTTAAAAGGGCTGAAAGCGGAGAACAAGTGAGGACAGGGAGATATCAGGGGGGAGGTCGTAAATGATGAATACGCTTACAGGACAGCAAAGAAAAAGCTCTTTGCTTTGGGATTATTTGACGACGGTTGACCATAAGAAAATCGCGATTTTATATATGATCGCCGGGGGATTTTTCTTCGTCGTCGGCGGACTTGAGGCCATGCTTATCAGGATTCAGCTCTTGAGGCCGGGGAACGATTTTATGGGTGCGCAGCAGTTTAATGAAATTATGACGATGCACGGCACGACAATGATCTTCCTGGCGGCGATGCCGCTGTTATTCGGGCTGATGAACGCGGTTGTGCCCCTTCAGATCGGGGCGCGTGACGTATCGTTCCCATTTCTGAATGCGCTCGGATTTTGGCTGTTTTTCTTCGGAGGCATCTTTTTGAATCTGAGCTGGTTTTTAGGAGGCGCTCCTGATGCAGGCTGGACGTCGTACGCGTCGCTTGCGCTGAATTCGAAAGGGCACGGCATAGACTTTTTCGTGCTCGGCCTGCAAATATCAGGCTTAGGTACGCTGATTGCGGGGATCAACTTTCTCGCCACGATTATTAATATGAGGGCGCCGGGTTTGACGTATATGAGACTGCCGCTGTTTACGTGGACGACATTTGTGGCGTCGGCACTCATTTTATTCGCATTTCCTCCGCTCACCGTCGGTTTGGCGCTGATGATGCTGGATCGTTTGTTCGGAACGAATTTCTTTAATCCTGAATTGGGCGGCAATACGATAATCTGGGAGCATCTGTTTTGGATTTTCGGGCATCCGGAAGTATACATTTTAATTCTTCCCGCCTTTGGGATTTTTTCAGAAATCATTCCCGTATTTGCGAGGAAACGTCTGTTCGGTTATTCATCTATGGTCTTTGCGATCGTGCTGATCGGCTTTCTCGGGTTCATGGTTTGGGTTCACCATATGTTTACGACGGGACTCGGACCGATCGCTAATGCGATATTTGCGGTTGCGACGATGGCGATCGCGGTGCCTACCGGCATTAAAATTTTCAACTGGCTTTTGACCATCTGGGGAGGAAACGTCAAATTCACTACGCCTATGCTGTATGCCGTCGCCTTTATTCCTTCTTTCGTACTCGGAGGAGTCACGGGTGTCATGCTGGCGGCCGCAGCGGCAGATTATCAGTTCCACGATACGTATTTTGTCGTAGCGCATTTCCACTATGTCATTATCGGCGGCGTTGTGTTCGGCATCCTGGCGGGGGTGCATTTCTGGTGGCCGAAAATGTTCGGGAAGGTGCTTCATGAAACGATGGGGAAAATTTCGTTCGTCTTATTTTTTATCGGGTTTCATCTTACCTTCTTCATTCAGCATTTCCTCGGTTTGATGGGAATGCCGCGGCGAGTTTACACATATCTGCCCGGCCAGGGGCTTGATACCGGCAACCTGATCAGTTCAATCGGCGCGTTTTTCATGGCGGGCGCGGCTGCTTTACTCGTCGTCAATATTATTTATACCTCAATAAAGGGGAAATACGTCGGGAACGACCCGTGGCTGGACGGTCGTACGCTTGAATGGGCGGTCTCTTCACCGCCGCCGGAATATAATTTTAAACAGCTTCCGTTTGTCCGGGGACTTGACCCGCTGTGGATTGAAAAGCAGGCCGGAAATGAAGGGATGGCGCCTGCAGAGCCTGTAGAGGACATTCATATGCCGAACGGATCCATCATGCCGTTTATCATATCTTTCGGTCTGTTTGTCGCAGCGTTCGGGTTTTTATACCACTCCGATTATTCATGGGGGCTTCCGGTTATCTTCATAGGGCTCGGCATCACATTCTTTACCATGCTGCTTCGCTCTGTGGTTGATGATTACGGCTATCATATTCACAAAGAAGATCTGCCGAATGATGATAAAGGGGTGAAGGCGTAATGCAGCTGCAGGAAAAAATGACGGCTGAAACCTTTCCGGCTTCTCCTGAAAAAGCAACGCTGGAGGGGAAAAATAAGTTTTTGGGATTTTGGCTGTTTCTCGGCGGGGAAACGGTTCTGTTCGCCTCGCTATTTGCAACATTCCTTGCTTTACGGGAATCTAAAGCCGGAGGGCCGTCAACGGCTGAGATGTTTGAGCTGCCGATCGTATTTATCGCGACGATGCTTCTTTTAACGAGCAGCTTAACGAGTGTGTATGCGATGTATCATATGAAAAATTTCTCCTTTAAAAAAATGCAGGTGTGGCTTTTGGTTACCGTTTTATTGGGAGCAGGATTTTTAGGGGTAGAAATCTATGAATTTATGCATTACACTCACGAATTCGGCTTTACCATTACAAGCTCTGCGCTCGGCTCAGCGTTTTACACGCTCGTCGGCACACACGGAGCACACGTGGCGTTCGGGCTGTTATGGATCAGCGCGCTGATGATCCGAAATGCGAAAAGAGGGCTCAGCCTTTATAATGCGCCGAAATATTATGTGGCCAGCTTATATTGGCATTTTATCGATGTCGTGTGGGTCTTTATCTTTACCGTTGTATATTTGATGGGGATGGTGGGATAACGATGGACGATAACAAAAACAGAGTGACTGTCAGTACGGATCTCGAATATCGGAAAAAGAAAAATGCCGAGGAGATGAAATATCAGGTCATATCCTTCGGCTTGATGATCGGTCTTACGCTTGTCGCGTTTTTGACGGTGGCTGCAGACGGCATTGCCGGATGGTTTACGATGCCGTTTCTGATCCTGCTTGCGGTCATCCAGGTCATCTTTCAGCTGTTTTACTTTATGCATATGAGCCAGAAGGGGCATGAAGCGCCGTCATTATTTCTGTATTCGGGAATATTTGTCGCGTTTATCACCGTGCTTGCATTTGTCACGATTATTTGGTGGTAATCGGGACGGCGGGGAGTGAGAGATTTGATTAATTTGGAAATGTTCGGGTTTCGCGCAATGTGGAGCCCGTATCTGTTTTGTATAACTGCCGTGATAACAGGTGTTTACTTTTACTGGTGCAGCCGGCATAAAGGACGTGTGTCCGCTAAGGAGAAGGTGCTGTTTGTGCTTTCCGCGCTATTTTTTTACGCGGCTGCGGGAAGTCCGGTTGATTTATTGGGCCATGTGATGTTCAGCGCCCATATGACGCAGATGGCGGTTCTGTTTTTAGTCGTACCGCCGCTGTTGATTTCCGGAATTCCCGGCTGGGCATGGAAAAAACTGATCTTCCGTCCTGTCGTAAAGCCGCTGTTTTCGTTCTTTTCAATGCCGCTTATCGCATTAGTGCTGTTTAACGGTATTTTTTCACTGTATCACATCCCGTTTATATTTGATTTCGTCAAAACGGATTCGCTGTATCACACGCTGATGAACGGACTCATCTTTGTAACGGCGTTTTTTATGTGGTGGCCGCTTGTGCATAAGGTGGACGGTCTGCCCCGTCTCAGCGGTTTAATGAAGCTGGGGTACATTATGGCAGACGGGATTTTGTTAACGCCGGCCTGCGCGCTCATTATGTTCAGCGGGGCGCCCATGTATGCCACGTATACAGATCCGGCGGCTTGGGCCGAAGCAATGAAGCTTTGCGTTCCTTTAGATTTGCTGGAGGAGATCCCTTTATCCGGGCCGGAGATGTTTAACACGCTTCCTCCTCTGGAAGATCAGCAGCTTGGGGCAGTACTGATGAAAATCATTCAAGAGGCGGTCTACGGAACATATTTGGCTGTCATCTTTTTTCAGTGGGTCAGAACGGAACGGGAAAAAGATACGCTGTCAGAGCCGCCGTATATCGAGCATACCGTCTCATGAAAAAAAGTACAGCAGAATATGCTGTACTTTTTTATTACATTTGCACTGTTTTTAATAACTCTTCCAATTCAAGCAGTAAAGCTTTGCTTTCAGCGACGACATGTTCCGGAAATTCTTCAGCGCTGCCGTATTCTACGCCGTGCGGATAATAATGCTTTCCTAAAAGAGGGGCCTTCAGCTGAATCACGGCCCGGCTGCCGCCGACATCGCCCTCTTTTGCCGTTCCTTGAATCCGCAGATAAAATGTCCCCTCAGGTACTGAAAACTTTTTGTCGTAAGTCACTCTTTCATAATCCCATTGTCCAGCCAGAATGAGCCCTTTACCTTCCATCAGATCATTCAAGCGGCTGAGCTCCGCTGTTACCCCTTCAAGACCGCTGTTTTCAAACTTCAAACCTTCCCCCTCCTTTTAAAAATGCCCTTTCCTGACAATCATAGTATGAAAGCGTTACACTTTCAATGATTCATACGGTGAAAGTATGCAAAAAGAAAAATTTGACGACAATAGTAGCAGAAAAAAGGAGGAATTCCGCAATGACAAAGATCAATAAGCTCATGACGTCAGACTTGCAATATTGTACAGTATTAGATAATGTATATGAAGCTGCGGTGAAGATGAAAGACGCAGATGTCGGCGCCATTCCGATAGTGGATGAAGACGGCGCCACACTTGTCGGGATCGTGACAGACAGAGATCTCGTATTACGGGGAATTGCTTCAAAAAAGCCGAACTCTCAAAAAATAACCGACGCAATGACAGAGCGGGTTATCAGTGCAGAAGAAGACGCCTCTGTGGAGGAGGTGCTCCATTTGATGGCTGAACATCAGCTCAGAAGAATTCCCGTCACAAAGGATAAAAAACTGGTCGGCATTGTTACGCTCGGCGATCTTTCGTTGGCCGAGCAATCAAATGAGCAAGCAGGCCGAGTGCTGTCTGACATTTCTGAAGACGGCGGTCCGGAGGGGTTTATCCATTAAACATAAATCACGGACGATGCAAATAGGCTGTACTGTATAAGAGTAAACAAAAACAGAACGGTTTGAACATATGGGGGTGAGAGGTTGAAAAATATCGCAAGGGCTCTCGTTATCCTTTTGCTTATTTACGGAGCGTATGTTCTGTTTATACAATATGGATCGGCTCCTCAGAAAAAGACGGATCAGGAGGAGCCTCAGGTTTCCAATGAAGAAGAGAGCGGAAAACGGCTGAAAATGCCGTCATCCGGACTGCTTTCTCTCATGGGGAAATCTGCCGCCGATGTGAAAAAGAAACTTGGGGAACCGTCCCGGAAAGATCCTTCTGCCTACGATTACGAGTGGTGGGTGTACAACCAGGGGAAAGACCAATACGTACAAGTCGGTATTTTGAATGATAAAGCCGTGACTTTATACGCTTCGGGAAGCGGCATCAACGCAAAACCGTTTAAGATCGGCGAATCGACGGGCGAAGTTTTTAAAACGACTCAGGTTTCTCCTTTTGTCAATGTGACTGACAAGGGAAACACGTATCGGTTCGAGTTTTCTGAAGAAGATATCAATACCCGTCCCACCGTCAAGATAGGCGGAATGTATGTTCAGCTGTACATGGACAAATTTGACGGGAATCTGTCAAGCATCAGGGCATTTGATGCGGAAACACTTGTGAAACAAAGGCCGTATGAAGTCATGTACAGAGGAAAGCTGACAGAACCCGAGCCTGTTTCTGATAAAAAATGGAACGACATTGAACGAGCGAGTGAACAGCAGATTCTCGATATTACAAATGTCATCCGCGTGAAACACGGACTTGCAAGGCTGAAATGGGACGAAGGCGCCGCAAAAGTGGCATTCGGCCACAGCAAGGACATGAAGGATAACAAGTATTTCTCTCACGTCTCAAAGAAATACGGGACTCTGAAGGACCGCTTGGAAAAAGGCGATGTGAAATACCGGGAGGCCGGTGAAAATATTGCCTACAACTATGTGGACGGTCCTGCAGCCGTGGAGGGCTGGCTGAACAGCGAAGGCCACAGAAAGGCGCTGTTAAGCCCGGATTATACGCACCTCGGTGTCGGCGTTGATCAGAAGTATTATACGCAAAACTTCATTAAGCCTTGGCAGTAAAAAACCGCAGAGGGGCGCGTCCCCCGCGGTTTTTTTATGTTTTTTCGCGAGCGGCGCTCCTGCTGAAAAAAATATACCTGCTTTTTTTCGCAATTTAGGCGAACATTAAGGCGCATGAACCGATACATTATAGCAGGCAAAACTTTTCGGAGGGGGTGAGAATTGTGGCGAATCAGCAATCACGGCAATCAATCGATGATTTTAAACAATTCGTAAAAAAGCATCCCAAACTGATCCAAAATGTTCGCAAGGAACAAAGAAGCTGGCAGGAAGTCTATGAAAATTGGGTTCTTCTGGGCGAGGATGATCCGATATGGAACCCTTTTAAAGACGAGGCCGTTCAGCCTTCTTCCGACGCGGAAACCAAACAGGAACCAGCTGAAAAAAACGATTTCGTTTCAAAAATGGTCACTGCCGTCAAAAAGATGGATATCAACCAAATGAATGAGCAGATCAATAAAATGAGCCAATCCATTTCATCATTGCAAAGCCTTTTAAGCCAATTTTCGGGGAGCAGCACGAAGCAGCCCCGGCAAGGCTCCGGACAACATCCTTTTTCGTTCAGAAAGGATTAAAGAAGGGGATCGTGTATGCGAAAAGAGGTTCAGGAATTCATATCCGCAGATGAGGAACGGAAACGGTTTATACGGCAGCGTCCCGTCTGGTACCGCAGACTTGCGAGAAAACCGGACGATCTCAATTCCTTTCAGCTTGACATGATGAATTTTTATGAAAAGACGATACCGCATCGGGTAAGCCAATTCTCAAACGGGATTCAAATGGCGCAGATGATGATGCAGATGGTTCACGCCATGCGTTCACAGGATTAAAAAGCGTTTAAACGCCGCATTTTCCAATTGGGTGGTTTCATGGTAAACTAGCAACTGGAGGTGCGTATTTATGTATGCAACAATTGAGTCCGTCAAGCTTCAAAGTGAAGCGGAGCAGCTTGCCGGCATGATTCTGCAGTCTGAGACGGCTGAAAATTACCGCGATTGTTACAAGCGTCTCCGTGAAGATGAAGAGGCAGGGCGGATCATTCGTTCTTTTATGAGCGTTAAAGAGCAGTATGAGGATGTGCAGCGTTTTGGCAAATACCATCCTGATTATAGAGAGATTTCCCGCAAAATGAGAGAAATGAAGCGGGAACTGGATTTAAACGATAAGGTGGCCGAATTTAAAAAAGCGGAGACTGAGCTTCAGTCGCTGCTTGACGAGATCAGCATTGAACTCGGAACGGCCGTCTCGGAGCATGTAAAAGTTCCGACGGGGAATCCTTATTTTGACGGCCTGTCATCCTGCGGCGGCGGGTGCGGTTCCGGCGGCGGCTGCGGATGCAAAGTTTCCTGACGAGACGGCCGTCTCGTCTTTTACATAAAATGAACAGAAAGTCAGGCGGGTGATCATGATGGAAAATAAGCGCCAAGGCATAATCGTATATCTGCATTCCTTAAAACACAGCAAAATGCTGAGAAAATTCGGCAACGTTCATTATGTTTCCAAGCGGCTGAAATACGTTGTGCTGTATTGCGATATGGACCTAATCGAAAAAACAATGGAAAAGATTTCTTCTTATTCTTATGTGAAGAAGGTAGAGCCTTCTTATAAACCTTTTTTAAAGCTGGAATTTGAATCAAAGCTTGATAAGGCGAAAGAGTACGATTATAAAGTCGGTATATAAAAAAATCCCCGCAGATACCTGCGGGGTCCTTCTATTCCTTAACAAGTTAAGGAGAAGGAAAAGGGAGAGGAGAAACCGGAGGAAGAACTTATGGGGAAACGTAAGTCTTCTCCGCGGTTGGCAACAACATCATTCATTGATGCTGTTACACGTAGTCTTGACAGGAATGTGAATATGTATACACGTTTTTCACGTTCATTGTTTGAAAGAATGCTTTATGATAAGATAGGGATTGTTTTGATACATAACGGCTCAGCCGATGAGAAACATCAAAGTTTTCAGAAAAAGTGGTGTGAATAATGAGAGTAATTTCCGGTTCAAGAAAAGGACGAGCCTTAAAGGCTGTGCCGGGCACATCAACAAGGCCGACGACGGATAAAGTAAAAGAGTCTATTTTTAATATGATCGGCCCGTATTTTGACGGAGGAACGGGGCTGGATTTGTTTGCGGGGAGCGGCGGTCTCGGGATTGAAGCGCTGTCGCGCGGATTTGACCGCTGTATCTTTGTGGATCGTGATTTCAAAGCCATCCAAACGGTAAAAGCGAATATCAAAGCGCTTGATCTGCTGTCATCAGCGGAAGTATACCGCAATGAAGCAGAGCGGGCCCTCTATGCCGCGGCGAAACGGGAAAAAGGTTTTGACGGAATTTTCTTAGATCCTCCGTATAAGGAACAAAAGCTGAAAGCGCTTATCGAAATGATTGATGAGCAGAACATGCTGAATGAAGACGGTTTTGTCGTAGCCGAGCATGATAAAGCCGTTGCGCTTCCTGAAGCCGTCGGCGCGCTTTCTGTAACAAGAAGGGAAATTTACGGGCTTACAGGAGTGACGATATACCGAAATAGGGGGTAATGATGTGGCAAGTATAGCTGTATGTCCCGGAAGTTTTGATCCCGTCACCTACGGACATCTGGACATTATCAGACGGGGGGCAAACGTGTTTGAGCAGGTGTACGTATGCGTGCTCAATAATTCTTCTAAGCAGCCGCTGTTTACAGTTGAGGAACGATGTGAGCTGTTAAGAGAAGTGACAAAAGACATACCGAATGTTACGGTCGAGACGTCACAGGGACTGTTAATCGACTATGCGAAAAAAAAGCGGGCGAAGGCGATTATCAGGGGGCTCAGAGCCGTTTCTGACTTCGAATATGAGATGCAGGGGACTTCCGTCAACCGCGTGCTCGACGAATCAATAGAAACTTTTTTTATGATGACGAACAATCAGTACTCTTTTTTAAGTTCAAGCATCGTAAAAGAAGTCGCAAAATATAACGGGCCTGTTTCAGAGTTTGTTCCTCCGGAAGTTGAACAGGCGCTGATGCAGAAATTTAAAGGATGAGAAGCGCTGATTGGCGTCTCATCCTTTTTTTGTCCGTGCTGACAGCTTGTAACAATAAATCAATGCGTATACGGCGAGAGCTGTCAGCGTGATGGCGGGACCGGTTTCAACAAGTGTATTCCATCCGCTGACGGCAGCAGATACCGCGTCCTGATCGCGGAAAGGGAGGAATACGGACTGGTAAGGTTCGTCCAATGCAAGGTAAAGCGGCTTCCACAGTAAGAGAATAAAGAGTGCGGCATAAATGCCCTGAAGGATACGCGCCGCGAAAAACGGTTTAAAGCGGATATCTGTTTCCGATAAAATGCCGGCTACCTGGGCCTGTACGGAAAGGCCGCTGAACCCGAGAATAAAACTCACAATCATGGCTTTCGGCAGCAAGGCGGCATCAGCTTCACTGACCAGCTTGCTCCCAAGTGTAATTTCAAACATTCCGCTGATAAGAGGGATGTCCAGATTTGCCGGAAGATGAAAAAGCGAAAGCAGCGCGTTTGTAAATACAGAAAGCACATCCATGACTTGTACGATTGATAATAACCGGCTGAAAACCGAAAACAATATAATAAAACCGCCCACCATCAGCAAGGTTTGTACAGAAGAGGTGACGGCGTCGCCCAAAATTTTTCCGAGCGGCCGCTTTTCCGAAAGCCGCGCCTTGTGGAGGGCCAGAAATGCTTCCTTCAGAGAAGGGAGAGCGATCGTCTTTTTACCGGTATACGCCGCTTCTTCTTTCCGTCCGTATGAACGCATCGTCAGGCCGACGGCGATGTTTCCGAGATAGTGAGCCGATGCCAGCAGAATGCCGAGAGACGCGTTATGAAAAAAGCCGACTGCCACAGCAGCGAATATAAATAACGGATTGGATGAATTGGTAAAAGAGACGAGGCGTTCAGCCTCTACTCTGGAGATTTGTTTATCCTGGCGCAGCCGTGCAGTCAGCTTCGCGCCGGCCGGATTGCCTGAAGCCATGCCCATAGCCAGTACAAATCCGCCGACCCCCGGCACTCTGAAAATGGGACGCATAAAGGGTTCGAGTAAAAGGCCGACAAACTTGACAATGCCGAATCCGATTAAAAGCTCAGATAGAATAAAAAACGGAAGCAATGAAGGAAAAACTACCTCCCACCACATGGAAAGACCGGTTTTGGAGGCTTCGAATGAGGCCTGAGGGTGTGAAATAACCGTAGCCGTCAAAAAAATGAAAAACAATGAAATCAAAAATGTATGAAACTTAGACAAATTCATTCTTACCTCCCCGATGCTAAAATTGCACACTGACATTTATATCATGATAAAATATAGAACAGACCTTAAAGGCGGCCGGGCAAGTACCTATTTGTCATCCTGTACTAATATACGAGCATAGGGGTTCAATTTAGACCATAGAATTCATGTATAGGATGTCTATTAGGGGGTTCGTCGCGTTGGCCAAACCTACAATCGGGTTAGCGTTAGGTTCGGGAGGGGCAAGAGGCATCGCTCATCTCGGAGTGTTATCCAGTTTACATAAGCATCAGATTCCAATTGATATGATTGCCGGCAGCAGCATGGGAGCATTAGTCGGAAGCTTTTATGCGGCCGGGCATGACGTGGCCACGATGAAAAAAGTCGCTAAAGCATTTAAGCGGCGGCTGTACGCGGATTATACGATGCCGAAGCTCGGATTTTTAAAAGGAGACCGCATCAGGCAGCTCGTTCATGCCTATACGTACGGCAAGCCGATAGAAGAACTGCGGATCCCGCTCGGCATCGTGGCCTGCGACCTTCAGACCGGCGAAAAACTCGTTTTTACGAAAGGTTCAGTGTCCGAAGCCGTCCGCGCGAGCATCAGCATACCGGGCGTTTTCGTCCCGCAAAAAATGAACGGACGTATGTTAGTCGACGGCGCGGTGGTCGACAGAATCCCGGTTTCCGCCGTAAAAGATATGGGTGCTGATATCGTCATCGCCTCTGACGTATCCCGGGTGAAAAAAACGGAAAAGGCGGCACATATTTTTGATGTAATCATGCAAAGTATGGATATACTGCAAAATGAATTGGTCCGTCACCAGACCATTGCCGCAGACGTCATGATCCGCCCTTCTCTTGAATCATTCAGCTCAAGTTCTTTTGCCAACATTGATCATATGATCACAGCGGGCGAAGAAGCCGCAGACCGGATGATCGGCCGGATTAAACAAGAAATAGAGAACTGGGAGGGCTAACTCATATGAAAGCAAAACATTTTCGCTGGGTGTTTATCATCCTGATCTTATTAATCGCTGTTACATTTATTAAGCTTCCGTATTACATCACACAGCCGGGAGAAGCATCAGAGCTGAGACCGCTGATTAAGGTGGACGGAGGCTATCCTGAAAAAGGAAGCCTTTCCTTGATGACTGTCAAAGTAGGCCCCGCCAATCCGTATACATATCTTTGGGCGAAAGTGCATCCTTACGAAGAAATCGTCCCTGATGAAAGCATAAAAGAAGAGGGCGAATCGGACTCGGATTATATGAAGCGCCAGCTGCAAATGATGAAAAGCTCCCAAGAAAACGCGGTCATTGCCGCTTATCAAAAAGCCGGGAAACAGGTGAAATACTCATTTAACGGAATTTATGCCAGCTCAGTCGTCTCTGACATGCCGGCAAAAGGAAAAATAGAGGTCGGTGATAAAATCATCAGCGCGGACGGGAAAACATACGAATCCGCTGAAAAGCTGATTGATTATATCAGCAGCAAAAAAGCAGGGGGAAAAGTAACGTTTCACATTGAACGGGACACGAAAGAAAAGACCGTTGACATTGTGCTGAAATCATTCCCGGACGACCCGAAAAGAGCGGGAATCGGTGTCGCATTATATACGGACCGGAACGTGAAAGTGAAGCCGGATCTTCATTTCAGCATTGAAAACATCGGCGGGCCTTCTGCGGGTCTCATGATGTCTTTAGAAATTTACAACCAGCTGACAAAACCTGACGAAACAAAAGGCTATAATATAGCCGGAACGGGGACAATCGACGTGGACGGCAAAGTCGGACCGATCGGCGGAATCGATCAGAAAGTCGTCGCCGCAGACAAAGCGGGAAAAGATATTTTCTTTGCGCCGAATCAAAACGGAGCTGAAAATTCTGATTACAAAAATGCGGTAAAAACGGCGAAAGCAATCAAGTCCGATATGAAAATCGTCCCTGTCGACACCATGCAGGACGCACTTGACTATTTGGATCAGCTGAAAGTAAAAAGCACCTGATACAGACAGGTGCTTTTTTTACGCATTCAAAAAACGCTTTTCGTCTTCATCATAGCGGATCGGCGCTTGTGAAAATTCCTGTTTCTCAAACAATGTGCGTTCAGGTTCGTTTATCGGCAGGCTGTAAACCCGTCCCGCCAGTATGTCCAGATCCAGAGCGGGATGAGAGAAAGAAGAGAGCTTGCTGACGAGAGGTGCGGTAAGCTCTTTTTTCTTTGCCGACAGGTACGCCTGTCCTTTTTTCGTCATTCCGAGAAGACGGATATAAGGAGCGCTTGAAGGCTTTAAGAGCCGATGCATGTCTTCTTTTTTCGTCCGTGTCAGAATGTGCGTGTTTATCCGCTGCAGCCTCGTCCACGTGTATCGTTTTGTTTTCAATCGTTCCATCATTTCGCGATAGGATCGGGCTTGTCTGATGGTGCGCAGAATTCTGTGCTCAAGGCCTTCTTCCACTTCATAGATTCGGCTCAATTCTTCAGCGGAAAGAGTGCTGAGGCTGTATTTTACATATGAAAAATAGTCTTCCGTGCTGTGCCATATGCCGTATGAATTTCTGTATGCCTCCAGCTCACGCGCAGACGCTTCCGGGAGAAAGCTCCTTGCGGCCGCCGTTCCTTTTTCTATCAGCGCTTTCCGGATGCTTGTTGCGCTGGCTATCCGGCTGTTATCTCCGGGAAGCTCGGCGTCATGATATTGGGAAGCGATTCTGGCTGTCGTATAAGGCTTCATAGCGGAATCGGAGGTGTGTATCGCTCTAACGTAGTGAAAACCGAGAATATTGTTCGGCTTGGACAAATCGAGCATGTCCCGCCCTTTGAATATGTGTGAAAAAGCTTTTGAGGCGGCGGCCGGATAGCTGAGACCCTTTTTCAGCTCCTCTTTCAGAATCAGGCTGCAGTCATCTTCCTTTCGGCTGAACGCTTCAGACGCTTCAAGAAAGGATTCGATCCGCCCGTTTTCGCTGCCGAAAAACAAGCTGCTGCATCCTAAATGATGAAGAAGCGAAACGCTGCCGCGCGCGAATAATTCCGCTTTTTGTACGGCATATATATAAGGGAGCTCAATGACGATATCCACGCCGTTTTCCAGCGCCATTTTTGTCCGGGCCCACTTTGAGACGGCGGCCGGTTCCCCGCGCTGCAAAAAAGGGCCGCTCATCACCGCCGCCGCGACGCTGCTGTCCGTTTTGATTTTTGCTTGTTCCGCATGATAGCGGTGTCCGTTATGAAAGGGATTATATTCAACAACCAGGCCGACTGCTTTCATATTTGTCCCGCCTTTCTTGCTATGTTTTGCTTCGTGTGGTACATTTGCAAATGAAGTGCATATTTTAGTCCGTTTCGTTTAGTGTATGCATAGCCTATCCGGCTGTCAACGATTGCATGACGGCGGCATTATGCTGTAAAGAAAAAATATTGACAAAAACATTCTGAAAAGCTATAATCATGTTTGTTGCTTTCCTGAGGTGATACAAATGAAATGGACGATTTATCAGCTTCATCAAATGGCGAAAAAGAGCTTTGAATTTGATGAAACAGTTGAGTTAAATGAGCTGACAAAATTGAATTCTGACATCCGCCGCATTTCTCCCGTCCGGGTGAAGGGCCGCGCGGAGATTGAATCCAAGCAAGTTTCGTTTGACTTTACGATTTCAGGCGAAATGGTTTTGCCGTGCTCAAGAACTTTAGTTGATGTGCCGTATCCATTTACAATCGCGACAAAAGAACTGTTTAGATTTCATAAGTCGGATGATATAGAAGATGAGGACGTTCATTTTGCTGAAGACGATACCGTCGACTTAACTCCGATCATAAAAGAAGAGATTCTTTTAGAAATTCCTATGCAAGTCTTTTGTGAAACTGAACAAAAAGAAGGAGCCGCTCCCCAAGTGGGGAAAGATTGGCAAGTGATTTCTGAGGAAGACAAGAAAAATCAAATCGACCCCAGACTTGCGGATCTGAAAAAGCTCTTAACACAAGATGATGAATCTTAACTCTTTAAGGAGGTGGGAATAATGGCTGTACCTTTTAGAAGAACTTCTAAAATGAAAAAAAGATTGCGCCGTACACATTTCAAACTAAATGTACCTGGTATGACAGAATGCCCGTCATGCGGAGAGATGAAATTGTCTCACCGTGTATGTAAAGCATGCGGATCATACAACGGCAAAGACATAAATGTTAAAAGCAATTAATGTATGAAGAAAAGCGCGGGAATCTCGGTTCCTGCGCTTTTCTTTTTTTTGCCCCTCCAGCCTGCTCCCGCCGAAAAAATTGTGAGCCCCAGTAGTCTATCTAATCTATCAGCGGCATATGTATGAGGTAAATGAGCAAATATGGAGGGAGATACGATTGACGATAACGAGACAAGACGCGTGGACGCAAGATGAAGATTTGCTGCTGGCAGAAGTGGTGCTCAGGCATATTCGGGAAGGCGGGACCCAGCTTTCCGCTTTTGAAGAAGTCGGCAGAGCGCTGACGAGAACGGCTGCCGCCTGCGGGTTCAGATGGAATTCTTATGTCAGAAAACAATATCAGTCAGGGATAGAACTGGCGAAAAAACAGCGGAAGGAATTAAGAAAGCAGATCGGGGTGCATTCCGCCAATCTGCCGGGAACCGTCAAACAGCCTCCGATCCGCAGGGCTGAAGGAGAAAAAGAGCTGTCCATTGATGATGTCATTTTGTTTCTGCAGCAATTTAAAGAGTCGCCAGCCGCAGCGGATATGCGTCATGAAAAAGAAAAACTCACAGAACAGCTGACCGCGCTGCAAAAAGAAGTCGAGGATCTGCGTGAGGAAAATGAAAGCTTGAGAAACAAGCTGGAGATGACGGAAGAAGATTATAAAGCGTTAATTGATATTATGGACAGAGCGAGAAGGATGGTCAATTCAAAAGAAGACGACAGAAAATCGGCGCAGAGCCTGTAAAATGAACCGGCCTGGGGGCGGCGCCCCGCCGGTTTTTTATTATGCCGTTTCTCCGGATGTCATTTCACCGTCCATATCGGGATGCCAGATATAAGGATTTTCTCCTTTATCACGCGCCATATCATATTTAACGGGCTCAAAATTCATCTTATCCCAGAAATCTGCTGATTTCATGCGTGAATTCGTCCTGATCGGCATTCTGAAGGATTTTGCAAAATCAACAAGCGCTTTTCCGTATCCGTTGTTTTGATAGCCCGGAAGAACCTCAAGCTTCCAAAGTTCCAAAAAGTCCTGACGGTGATCAAAATACGGATTCGCGCCTCCGTTTACCTGATATAAACTCATTCTCGCCACTAGTTTATCCCCGAAGTAAATCCCGTAAAAAGGCGAGGTGCTGTCATTTTCAATGATATTATCCTGAAGATCTTCAAGCATCGACAGCTCCTGCATCCCGTATTCCTTAAACCTTTTAAATTCTTCGAGTGTCTTAAAGTTGATGAGCAGTCGCTCTATTTTCAACACAAACTCCCCCTTTGTTGTGTTCTACCATTATTGTAAACGCTTTAATTGAAAATTCCAACTATAATATGCTTGCCAGTCTTTTTGCTCAAAACGAAATTGAAGTAATTTGCGGCGGCTTCTGCTATGATAATATGGAAAAATGCAGATATAGGGTGTGACAGTGTGAAAATCGGAATTATCGGCGGCGGAGCGGTAGGCCTTTTATGTGCTTACTACTTATCGTCCCGCCATCAGGTAACGGTCATTACGCGGCGGACGGAGCAGGCTGATGCGATTAACTCAGGCGGTATACGGCTTTTGAAAGACGGAATAGAATGTACGGCGGCATGCAGAGCGCAAACAGGCATCACTTCCGGATTCGACCTCTTAATCGCAGCCGTTAAACAGCACCAGCTAAGTGCTGTGTTGCGGGATCTTGAGACGATAAAAGGGACGAATGTGCTGTTTTTGCAAAACGGCATGGGACACATACACGACATTAAAGATTGGCATACGGATCATTCGCTTTATGTCGGCACTGTTGAGCACGGAGCAAAAAAGATATCAGATCATGCCGTTGAACATACGGGAGCGGGAGCCGTAAGATGGAGTGTATTCAGCGCATCCCGGCCGGAAACGCTCCAAAGCATCTTTTCCGGCATGCACCGGGATTTTCCCGTATATGATGAAAACGACTGGTATCGGCTTTTAACGGGAAAACTGATCATAAATGTATGCATCAACCCGTTAACTGCATTGCTGCGCGTGAAAAACGGAGAGCTGGTAACAAATGACGCTTACAAAAAATATATGAGAAACGTGTTTGAAGAAGCGGAGACAATACTTGGCCTCGCCGATAGAGAAAAAGCGTGGAACAAGGTTTGCGAAGTTTGCAGACTGACGGAAAAAAATCATTCCTCCATGCTCGTCGATATCATGGCAGGCAGGCGGACAGAGGCCGATGCGATTATCGGCTACCTTGTAAAAGAAGCGGAAAGCCGCGGATTGCCGGCCGTTCATCTCCCATTTTTACACCGCAGCATAAAAGCGTTAGAAAGAAACTGAAACAAAGTCTTTTGAGGTTTTCCGGTAACATGCTATACTCATTTCGGAAACCTAACTATTTATTGGAGAAAGGAAGTTCCAGACAGATGCAGCTAACTGAACTTTCCATCAAAAGTCAAAATAAGTTTGTGCAGCACTATATAGATGGAGAAAACATGTCTTCATTTTTTGATTATGATATTCATTCAGAGGACGTATGGCAAAAGCGGCTTCATGACCTGTCTTCGCGGCCGTTTGCCAGAGAAGAATTAGCGGATTATTTATCCTCCTATCACGAAAAATTTCACTCCGCCGCCATGCAGGCCTCCATCGAAAAACTGAGAGATCCAAAAAGCGCAGCGGTAGTAGGCGGCCAGCAGGCCGGTCTTTTAACGGGGCCTCTTTACACCATACATAAAATTATCTCCATTATCGTACTTGCCAGACAGCAGGAAGAGGCGTTGCAGATTCCTGTCGTTCCGATTTTCTGGGTGGCGGGTGAAGATCACGATCTGGAAGAAATCAATTTTGTGCATACGTCAACAGAGAATAAAGGTCCGGTGAAACAGAAACTGCCGCAGTCGTACTGGAAAAAAACATCGGCGGCTAAAACCGAGCTTGATCAGGAAAAATGCGCGGCTTGGATTGATGAAGTGTTCGCTGCTTTTGAGGAGACGGATCACACAAACACACTCCTTCAAAACGTGAAGCGATGTTTACGCTCATCAGAGACATTCACGGACTTTTTTGAACTGTTGATCGCCGACTTGTTTCAAGAAGAAGGCCTTATTCTGATGAATTCGGGAGATCCGGGGATTAAAAAGCTGGAAACGGGTATGTTTCAGCAGATTTTAAAACACAATCATGAGCTTGCCAAAGCCGTGTCAGACCAGCAGCGTCTTATGCGGGAAGCCGGTTATCACCCGATTATTGAATCGGACAAAGATCAGGCCAATCTGTTTTACGAACACGAGGGAGAGCGTTTCTTAATTGAAAAAGAAAACGGCGTTTTTGTCATTAAGGAGCTTGATCTGAAGTGGACGAACGACGAGCTTCATACCCATATGGAAGAAAAACCGGAATGTTTCAGCAATAACGTTGTGACAAGGCCGCTTATGCAGGAGTTTCTCATCCCGACTCTGGCGTTTATCGCGGGACCGGGGGAGATCAATTATTGGGGTGAGCTGAAGCGGGCTTTCTCATTAATGGGCTTTCGCATGACCCCGGTAATGCCGAGACTGAACATTACGATTTTAGAGCGCCATATTGAAAAGAAGCTTTCAGAACGGAATATCCCGCTTCAGGAAGCGATCGAACACGGCACCGGACACCTGAAAGACACTTATTTTGAAGAGCAGATTCCGGAAGAGTTTTCTTCTGTAATGGAACAGGCGAAGTCGCAGATTGAAGCTGTCCATAAACGCGCAAGGGACGAAGCGCTGAAGGTCGATTCAAGCCTTGAGCCGCTCTTACAGAAGAATGCCGCCTTCATTCAAGATCAGCTCTTGTTTTTAGAACGGACGGTAACGAAAAGAATTGAAGAAAAAGAAGGCTTTGTGCTGCGTGACTATGAAAGAATCCAAAACAGCATCAGACCGCTCGGCGCTCCGCAGGAACGGATTTGGAATGTGATGTATTATCTGAACCGCTACGGTCCAAAATTCTTCACAACCTTCAAACATCTGCCATTTTCTTTTCAAAACCAACATCAGATTGTCAAACTTTGAAATAAAGTTTTAAAGAACCCTGAATAGTTCAGGGTTTTTTTTTATGTGTAAACAGTGTAAAATGAGGTTGTGGAGAGAAGTGGCGGATAGTGGTGAGTTTAGGGGAGAAAGTGGGGGTCCTTATCATGTTTATGGGTGAATACCGGCATACTGTTGATGCAAAGGGCCGCATGATCGTACCCGCAAAATTCAGAGAAGGCCTCGGTGAGCAGTTTGTGCTGACAAGAGGACTTGACCAATGCCTTTTCGGCTATCCGATGAATGAATGGAAGCTGATTGAAGAAAAGCTGAAGGCTCTGCCGCTCACCAAAAAAGACGCCCGCGCATTTACCCGATTCTTTTTTTCCGGTGCGACCGAATGCGAACTGGACAAGCAGGGAAGGGTTAATATTGCGTCATCTCTTCTGAATTACGCAAAACTGGAAAAAGAATGTGTTGTCATCGGGGTTTCCAATCGAATTGAATTGTGGAGTAAGGTAATATGGGAACAATACACAGAAGAGCAAGAAGATTCATTCGCTGAAATTGCTGAAAACATGATTGGATTTGATATATAATGGATCTTCGTGCATCACAACAACAACTGACAATTCAATTCATTTCTGATAAAGGTGGGACCGACACAAATGTTTCAGCATAAGACAGTACTTCTTCGTGAAACCGTCGACGGTTTAAATATCAAACCGGACGGAACCTATGTGGACTGCACCCTTGGCGGCGCCGGGCACAGTACATATTTATTGCAGCAATTATCGGAAAAAGGACGCTTGATCGCCTTTGATCAAGATGACACGGCACTTGAAAACGCAAAGAAAACATTGTCCGAATACAAAGGACAGCTCATTCTGGTGAAAAGCAACTTTCGTTATTTAAAAGAGTGTTTACATGAACACGGCATTACGAGTGTCGACGGAATTCTATTTGATTTAGGAGTATCCTCTCCGCAGCTTGATACACCGGAACGGGGATTCAGCTATCATCATGACGCACCGCTGGACATGAGGATGGACCAGTCGGCCGCCCTTACGGCGAAAGAAGTCGTAAATGAATGGCGGTATGAGGACCTTGTGAGGATTTTCTTTAAATACGGAGAAGAAAAATTCAGCAAGCAGATCGCCCGAAAAATTGAAGAGGCAAGAGAAAAATCGCCTATTCAAACAACCGGCCAACTGGTCGATCTAATAAAGGACGCGATACCGGCTCCGGCAAGAAGAAGCGGAGGTCATCCGGCCAAACGTGTATTCCAAGCCATTCGAATCGCCGTAAACGACGAGCTTCAAGTATTTGAAGAGGCCCTCTTGCAAGCGATAGAGGTGCTGAAGCCGGGCGGAAGGGTGTCTGTGATCACTTTTCACTCGCTGGAAGACAGAATGTGCAAGACGACATTCAAGGAAAAATCATCACTTCCCGAACTGCCTCCGGGTCTTCCTGTGATACCGGAAGAATTTGAACCGGAATTAAAACTGATTACAAGAAAGCCCATTACGGCATCAAAAGAGGAGCTTGAAGAAAATAACCGCGCCCGGTCAGCGAAGCTCCGCATTGCGGAGAAACGAAAATAACGGGCAGCAAATGACAACATTAAAGGAGGTCATCAGCCTATGAGCAACTTAGCTTACCAGCAGGAAAAACAACAACGGCCAGTGATAAGTCCCGAAAAAAAGGTGATTGTCAAAAAGAGGGCTTCCATTACACTCGGGGAAAAGGTGCTGCTCGTCCTGTTTGCCATTGCCGTTCTCTCCACATCAATGTTTATCGTATCAAAGGCATACGCGGCGTACCAATCCAATATTGAGGTGCAACAACTGGAGGAGAAAGTATCTGAGAAGAATAAGCAGATCGGTGATCTCGAAAAGACGGCTGCTGACTTAAGCCAGCCGCAGCGCCTGATGGATATCGCTAAAAAGCACGGTTTGAATCTGAAAGATAAAAAAGTGAAAAACATACAGGAATGATAACCCATGCCGAAAAAAAATAAGTTTATGAACAGAGGAGCAGCGATACTCAGTATTTGTTTCGCTCTCTTTTTCTTTGTCATTCTCGGGAGAATGGCGTACATTCAATTAACTGGTAAAGCAAACGGTGTAGAACTTGCAACAAAAGCGACCGAGCAGCACGAAAAAAAGCGGACGATAGAAGCGAGCCGCGGCTCTATTCTTGACCGGAACGGCAAAGTGCTTGCAGAGGACACGGCGACATATAAGCTCATTGCCGTGCTTGATAAAAAAATGACAAGTGATCCGAAGCATCCTCAGCATGTCAAAGACAAAGAGAAAACGGCGGAAAAACTGGCGACCGTTATCAATCTTGATAAAAGCGAGATTCTGGACATCTTAAACAGGGATGGCGCGAAGCAGGTGGAATTCGGTTCAGCCGGCCGCGATATCTCTTATGCGAAAAAACAAAAGATCGAAAAAATGAATCTTCCGGGTATTTCTTTCTTAAGAGATACGAAGCGCTACTATCCGAACGGCGTATTTTTGTCAAATGTTCTCGGGTATGCCGATGTGAATGAAAAAACAAACGAGATACAAGGCTCTTTAGGGCTTGAAAAAATACTGAACAACTATCTGACGGAACGCGACGGATCCGTCACTTACGAAAGTGATAAATCCGGCTGGAAACTTCCGAACAGCAAAGAAAAAATCACCGCACCTAAAAACGGTGACAATGTATATTTAACCATTGATCAGAAAATTCAAACCTTTTTAGAAGACAGCATGACGAAAGTAGCGGAAAAATATAAACCGAAAAAAATTATGGCGGCTGTCGTAGAACCGAAAACAGGCAAAGTGCTTGCGATGGGGCAGCGTCCGAGTTTTGACCCGAATATCAGAAACGTCACCAATTATTACAACGACTTAGTGTCGTACGCGTATGAACCGGGTTCAACGATGAAGATCTTTACGCTTGCCGCGGCGATTCAGGAAAATGTGTTTTCTGCAAACGAGAAATATAAATCAGGAACATATAAAGTGGGAGGCAAACCTGTTAAAGATTGGAACGATGGCGCCGGTTGGGGTATGACAAGCTTCCATGACGGCCTCATGAGGTCATCGAATGTTGCTTTCGCCAAACTGGCCAACGAAAAACTGGGGTTTGACCGGTTTAATGAGTACCTGCACAAATTCGGGCTCTATCAAAAAACAGGGATTGATCTGCCCGGTGAAGTATCAAGTAAAATTAACTACAAATATGATTTTGACAAAGCGTCTACGGCTTACGGCCAAGCATCGGCGATAACGCCGATCCAGCAGCTTCAGGCCGTCACGGCGATTGCCAATAACGGCAAAATGATGAAACCTTACGTCATTGATCATATTGTCGACCCCGATACGAAAAAAGTCGTCAAGCAGACAAAACCAGAGCAGGCAGGCACGCCGATTTCAGCCGATACGGCTAAAAAAGTCCGGAATCTGCTCGGAGAAGTCGTGACGTCAGACATCGGAACCGGAAAACCTTATAAAATTGAAGGATTTGACGTCGCGGGTAAAACGGGAACCGCACAAATTGCCGGGACGGGCGGATATTTAAGAGGAACGAGCAACTATGTGTTTTCATTCATGGGCATGGCGCCGAAAAATGATCCTAAGCTTGTCATCTATGTAGCCGTGCAGCAGCCGCAATTAAAAGCGGGGCAAAGCAGCTCTGATCCTGTCGCGGAAATCTTTAACCCGACGATGAAAAACAGCCTCCACTACATGAATATCGAACCGACGGAAAAAACAGATTCCGGTCAGGAAGAAACGAAAAGCCAAAAGATGCCTGACCTGACAGATAAGACGGTCAAGAGCGCTGAGAAGGAAGCGAAAAATGAACATCTCACACCGATTGTCATCGGCAGCGATGTTGCCGTAAAAGAGCAGTATCCGACAGCCGGAGAAGATGTGATCACCAATCAGAAAATCTTCTTAAAAACAGACGGAAAGATGACGATGCCGGATATGTCCGGATGGTCGAGGCGGGAAGTGCTTCAATTCAGCAAAGTATCAGGCATTCACATTGATGTGAGCGGTGAAGGTTACGCTTCAAGCCAAAGTGTGAAAAAAGGCAAAGAACTGAAAGGAAATACCGTGATCAAGGTGAAATTTAAAAATCCTGATTAACGGGACAGAGAAGTCCGCGGATGCCCGCGGGCTTCTTTTTTATGCGCCGCCGTTCTATGTGTCCAAGCTGAGGCATAAATTGAAACAAGCCTAAATAAGGAGTGGACGGTCCCTTGCGCGTTTCAAATGTAACGGTTCGAAAACGTTTATTACTGGTTTTGCTTTTTGGCGTAATCATTTTTTTGATCATTGACAGCAGATTAGGCTATGTCCAATTTGTGATGGGAGAAAAGCTGACTTCACTGGCTAAGGATTCCTGGAGCCGGAATTTGCCGTTTGAGCCTGAGCGGGGAGAGATTCTTGACCGAAACGGCGTGAAGCTGGCTACTAATAAAAGCGCGCCGACCGTCTTTGTCGTACCGCGCCAGATCCAAAATCCCATAAAAACGGGCAAACTTCTCGCGTCAGTTTTAAATATGTCGGAAGAGAAGGTCTACAAACACATTACTAAGAAAACCTCCATAGAAAAAATCTCACCCGAGGGGCGGAAAATTTCCAATAAAAAAGCGAAAGAAATCAAAGCGCTCGACTTAAAAGGGGTGTATGTGGCTGAAGACAGCATCCGCCATTATCCGTACGGAAGCTTTTTGTCCCATGTTCTCGGTTTTGCCGGTATTGATAACCAGGGTCTTCTCGGTTTGGAGGCTTATTATGATGATGACTTAAAAGGTGTAAAGGGATCCGTGAAATTTTATACGGATGCCAAGGGGAAGAAAATGCCTGATGAAGCGGATGATTACACCCCTCCGAAAGACGGACTTGATATGAAACTGACGATTGACGCCAAGGTTCAGACGATTATAGAAAGAGAGCTCGACAATGCAGCGGCGAAATATAACCCGGACGGAATGATTGCGGTCGCAATGAATCCGAAAAACGGGGAAGTGCTCGGCATGTCAAGCCGTCCTGATTTTGATCCGGCTGACTATCAATCGGTGGATCCGTCCGTTTACAACCGGAACCTGCCGGTATGGAGCACATATGAACCGGGTTCGACCTTTAAGATTATTACGCTTGCGGCGGCTCTTCAAGAGCAAAAAGTAAACTTGCAAAGAGACCACTTTTATGACAAAGGATTTGCCGAGGTCGACGGCGCCCGCCTCCGATGCTGGAAAAAGGGCGGCCACGGTTCGCAATCTTATCTTGAAGTCGTTCAAAATTCCTGCAACCCCGGGTTTGTACAGCTGGGGGAACGGCTCGGAAAACAAAAGCTGTTTCAATATATTAAGGACTTCGGTTTTGGAAAGAAAACAGGCATTGATCTGCAAGGGGAAGGAACGGGGATCTTATTCCCGCTTGACAGAGTCGGCCCGGTCGAACAGGCGACAACCGCTTTCGGACAAGGGGTTTCCGTCACGCCGATTCAGCAGGTGGCAGCCGTTTCCGCAGCAATAAACGGCGGAACGCTTTATACTCCGTTTATTGCCAAAGAGTGGGTTGATCCCGTTACGAAAAAAACCGTTAAGAAACAATCGCCGATTGCGAAAAGGCAAGTTATTTCCCAGGAAACGTCAAAGCAGATCAGATATGCTTTAGAAAGCGTCGTCGCTCAGGGAACGGGGCGGAATGCCTTTGTGGAAGGATATCGCGTCGGCGGAAAAACAGGTACCGCACAAAAGGTGAAAGACGGCAAATATCTCGAAAACAACCATATCGTCTCCTTTATCGGTTTTGCGCCGGCCGATGACCCGAGCCTTGTCGTGTATGTCGCGGTTGATAATCCGAAAGGCACGATTCAATTCGGGGGAACCGTCGCCGCGCCGATTGTCGGAAATATGATGAGAGACAGTCTGCCTGAGCTCGGCGTGAAACCGCGAAAAAATCAAATCGAGAAAAAATATCAATGGAACGACACAAAAACAATAGAGGTTCCGAATGTTGTAGGGATGTCTGTCTCTGATCTTGAGTCGCTGCTTGTCAATTTGAATATTGACTCCTCAGGAAAAGGAAGCAAAATTGTGAAACAATCACCTGCAGCCGGAACGAAAGTAAAAGAAGGCTCAAAGATCCGTGTTTACTTGAGTGAAGAATGAGTCTTTTTGAGGCAGCCGATTGTTTTCGGCTGCCTCTTATCATAAAGAGAAAAAAAGAAGATAACTTTTAAGATTAACTGGATGTATCCTTTTATTTACGCTAAAATATGAACTGTATGTTTAAAAGCCATTCTGACTTTTATAAACGGTTATCATGATAAAAGAATGAATAGAATTTCTGAGAGGTTTGATACAATGAAACTTACAAAGCTGCTTACATATTTAATGGCCGAACCTGTTCAAAATGACTTTCATGACCCTGACATAACTTCAATTGAGATGGACTCCAGGGAAGTGAGAAAAGGGAGTCTTTTTGTGT
The DNA here is from genome assembly GCF_036961585.1 of Bacillus sp. JHAA. Classification (NCBI taxonomy): domain Bacteria; kingdom Bacillati; phylum Bacillota; class Bacilli; order Caryophanales; family Bacillaceae; genus Bacillus; species Bacillus sp. JHAA. The sequence continues at coordinate 214,306 of NZ_JBAMDE010000003.1, forward strand.
GTATAAAAGGGTATACGGTAGACGGACATGATTTTGCCCAAAAAGCCGCAGAAAACGGCGCAGCGGCCATCGTTGCCGAGAAAGAGCTTGACGTCGATGTTCCTGTCATTATTGTCCGCCGGTCACAGCGGGCGCTCAGCGTTCTTTCTGACGCGTTTTACGGGCAGCCGACAAAGCAGCTTCAGCTTATCGGCATCACCGGCACAAACGGCAAAACATCAACGACGCACATGGTTGATGAGATTTTCAAAAAAGCGGGAAGACAGACCGGTTTAATCGGAACGATGTACATTAAAATCGGGGATGAGACATTCCCGGTCAAAAATACAACGCCCGAAAGCGTCACACTGCAAAAAACGTTCAAGAAAATGAATGATGAGCATGTTGACACAGCTATTATGGAAGTGTCTTCTCACGCTCTGTCACTCGGCAGGGTTCACGGCTGCGATTATGATATCGCCGTATTCACGAACCTGACGCAGGACCATTTAGATTATCACAAGACGATGGAAGACTACAGACAGGCTAAAAGCCTCCTGTTTTCCCAGCTGGGCGGCTCCTTTAATCACGAAAAGCCGAAGCGGGCCGTTTTAAACGCAGATGACAAAGCCAGTGCTTATTTTGAAAAAGTGACGGCGGCGCACATCCTTACATACGGAATCGAGAATGATGCCGATGTCATGGCGAAACAAATCGAGATCTCTGCGCAAGGCACAAGCTTTGAACTTGTTACGCCAAAAGGAACAAAGCAGATCACAGTTTCACTCGTCGGCCGCTTCAACGTGTATAACGTACTGGCTGCAGCGGCGACAGCGATCGCAGCGGGTCTGCCGTTTGATACGATCACAAGCGCTCTTGAAGAGCTGCAAGGTGTCAGAGGCCGGTTTGAACTGGTGAATCATAATCAGCCGTTTCCTGTGGTTGTCGATTACGCGCACACGCCTGACAGTCTGGAAAACGTCCTGAATACATGCAAAGACATGACAGAGGGCAAGCTTTTCGTCGTCGTCGGCTGCGGCGGTGACCGGGACAAAACGAAACGCCCGAAAATGGCGGAAATTGCGGTGCGGATTGCCGACGAACCGATTTTCACTTCAGATAACCCGAGAAGCGAGGACCCGCTGGCCATATTAAGAGATATGGAAAGAGGGGTAGAAGGCACTTACTATCACAGTATCGCAAATCGCGAGCAGGCTATCTTTTTTGCCATTGCCAACGCGAAAAAGGGAGATGTGGTTCTGATTGCCGGGAAAGGGCATGAAACCTATCAGCAAATCGGCAATGAAACATTCGACTTTGATGACGCCGAAGTAGCGGGAAGAGCTATTGTTGAGCTGAATAAAAAGTAAAACAGGAAAGAGTGTTAGAATGAGGGAAATGAAAAGAATTACGGGGACACAATGTGAATATGATAAATACGTATGTCGTTTGAACGAAACGGGAGGAGAAAAGAGCAATGCTTGAGCAAGTGATTTTATTTACAATAATAATGGGATTTTTAATCAGTGTTCTGATATCTCCGATTCTTATCCCGTTTTTAAGACGTTTAAAATTCGGCCAAAGTATCAGGGAAGAGGGGCCGAAATCACATATGAAAAAATCAGGGACGCCGACGATGGGCGGGGTCATGATTATTGTATCCATCGCCATTACGGCGATTGTCATGACGCAGAAATTTTCGCATCTGAGCGCGGAAATGTTTCTTCTGCTGTTTGTCACGATCGGATACGGCCTGCTCGGCTTTCTGGATGACTATATTAAAGTAGTAATGAAACGGAATCTCGGATTGACGTCGAAGCAGAAATTGATCGGCCAGATCATTATTGCCATAGTATTTTACGGAGTATATCATTATTGCCATTTTTCAACCGGCATCAGGGTGCCGGGCACACATCTGTCAATCGATCTCGGCTGGGGATACTTTATCCTCGTTCTCTTTATGCTTGTCGGAGGTTCAAATGCCGTCAACCTGACAGACGGTCTGGACGGTCTCTTGTCCGGTACCGCGGCTATCGCATTCGGCGCTTTCGCCATCCTTGCGTGGAACCAGTCACAATATGACGTTGCGATTTTCTCGGTTGCCGTTGTCGGCGCCGTTCTTGGTTTTCTTGTATTCAACGCCCATCCCGCCAAGGTATTTATGGGGGATACCGGTTCGCTTGCGCTCGGAGGAGCGATCGTGACCGTTGCCATTCTGACGAAGCTTGAAATTCTGCTCGTCATTATCGGCGGAGTATTTGTTATTGAGACCTTATCTGTTATCTTACAAGTCATCAGCTTTAAAACGACAGGAAAACGAATCTTTAAGATGAGTCCGCTTCACCACCATTACGAATTGGTCGGATGGTCTGAATGGAGAGTTGTCGTCACATTCTGGACTGCGGGACTGCTGCTTGCCGTTTTAGGAATTTACATCGAGGTGTGGTTATAAGTGGAAAACGAACTTTTTTTGCAAAAACAAAACTTTCTGGTCCTCGGACTGGCGAAAAGCGGATATGCGGCTGCGTCGATTCTTCATGAAAAAGGCATTAACGTCGTCGTGAATGATCAAAAAGCCTTTGAAGAGAACGAACCTGCCCAAAGGCTTGCAGAAAGAGGAATTGAAGTCATCTGCGGTGAGCATCCGACGTCACTTTTTGATCAGCATCACATTACCATTCTGATCAAAAATCCCGGAATCCCGTATGAAAATATCATGGTGGAGGAAGCACAAAGAAGAGGCATCCCGGTCTGGACGGAAATCGAGCTTGCGTATTATATCACCAATGCAAAATTCATCGGCATTACAGGTTCAAACGGGAAAACAACAACGACGACCCTGATTTATGAAATGCTGAAAGCTGATTCGATAAAGACGCTGATCGCAGGGAATATCGGCACTGTCGCCAGTGAAGTGGCTTATCATGCTGACGGTGATGAATGGATCGTCACAGAGCTTTCTTCGTTCCAGCTGATGGGGACTCATGCATTCAGACCTGAAATCGGCCTGATTTTAAATGTGTTCGACGCTCATTTGGATTACCATCACAGCCGTGAAAACTATGAAAAAGCCAAGCAGAACGTGTATCTTCATCAGCTTGAGAGTGATACGGCCATCGTGAATCAGAGCGATGAAACAGTCGTGCGGCTTGCCGAAAGCGGAAAAGCCGGCACCGTTCCGTTTTCAGTTCACCAGGAACTGTCAAGCGGCGCATTCATTAAAGACGGAATGCTGATGTTCGGCGATGAAGCGATTCTGCCTGTTGATGACATCGTACTGCCGGGCGCGCACAATTTAGAAAATATTTTAGCCGCTGTAGCCGCGGCAAAAACGGCGGGCGCGTCTAATAAAGCGATTCAGAAGGTGCTGACAAGCTTTACCGGTGTCAAACACCGTCTGCAGTATGTAACTGCGATCCAGAATCGTAGATTTTATAATGACAGCAAAGCGACGAATATTTTGGCCACAAGCAAAGCGCTCTCCGCGTTCAAAGCACCGGTTATTCTGCTTGCAGGCGGACTGGACCGCGGCAACGGTTTTGACGACCTGAAACCGTATATGGACAATGTCAAAGCGGTCCTGACGTTCGGACAGACAGCGCCGAAGATAGAAAAACTGGGCAATGAGCTGGGAATACAACATGTCAAACGTGTCGATAATGTTGAACAAGCAGTATCTGCGGCGTTTGCGCTCTCAAATGAAGGAGACGTCATCCTCTTGTCACCCGCGTGTGCAAGCTGGGATCAATTCAAAACATTTGAAGAACGCGGTGACATGTTTATAGATGCCGTGCATATGCTTAAGTAAGGGCTTGTCTCTGTTCATCGGCAGCCCTAAATGACTTATGCTTGGGGTGTCGATTGCTTTGACTACTAAAAAAACAGCGCCTGATTTGTTATTAGTTATCATTACGTTATTGCTTTTAACAATAGGATTAATTATGGTCTACAGTGCAAGTGCGGTATGGGCGGATTATAAATTTGACGACTCGTTTTTCTTCGCGAAACGGCAGCTGCTGTTTGCGGGGATCGGCGTCATTGCCATGTTTTTCATTATGAATGTGGATTATTGGACATGGCGCACATGGTCGAAGCTGCTTCTGATCATTTGTTTTTTTCTGCTTGTGCTTGTGCTGATTCCGGGAGTCGGAATGGTGCGGAACGGTTCAAGAAGCTGGATCGGAGTGGGAGCGTTCAGCATTCAGCCTTCGGAGTTTATGAAACTGGCGATGATTGCGTTTCTGGCTAAATTTCTTTCTGAAAAACAGAAGAATATTACGTCATTCAGACGCGGATTCGTTCCCGCGCTCGGAATCGTGTTTTCTGCATTTATTATTATTATGTGCCAGCCAGACCTGGGAACGGGGACGGTAATGGTGGGCACGTGCATCGTGATGATTTTTGTTTCCGGTGCGCGAATCGCTCATTTTGCGTTCCTCGGACTCATCGGTTTAAGCGGATTTGCGGCGCTAGTTCTGTCCGCTCCTTATCGGATTAAACGGATTACCTCTTACTTAAACCCGTGGGAGGATCCGCTTGGAAGTGGATTTCAGATCATTCAGTCGCTCTATGCCGTAGGTCCGGGCGGACTGTTCGGGATGGGGCTCGGCCAAAGCCGGCAAAAGTTTTTTTACCTGCCGGAGCCGCAAACCGATTTCATTTTTGCTATTTTATCTGAGGAACTCGGCTTTATCGGCGGTTCGCTCATATTGCTGCTGTTCACTATTTTATTATGGCGGGGCGTCAGAATTGCCCTCGGCGCGCCGGATTTATACGGAAGCTTTGTCGCCATCGGTATTATTTCTATGATAGCTATTCAAGTCATGATTAATATCGGCGTTGTGACGGGGCTGATCCCGGTAACAGGAATTACGCTGCCGTTTTTAAGCTACGGAGGCTCATCACTGACGCTGATGCTCGCAGCGGTCGGCGTGCTTTTAAATGTCAGCCGGTACTCGAGGTATTGATCTGTATCTTGCCTCATCACTCATGATTTATTCGTTATCTATAAAAAAACAGACAACATCAATAACCCTGTCCTAAAAAACAGGGTTATCGCTATGTGATTAAGGGGGACATACGAATGCGTATTGCAGTAAGCGGAGGCGGAACCGGAGGACATATTTATCCGGCCCTGGCCTTTATTAAAGAAGTTCAGCGCCGGCATCCGGATGTGGAATTTTTGTATATCGGAACAGAGAACGGTCTTGAGAAAAAAATTGTTGAACGGGAAAATATTCCGTTCCGCGCCATTGAAATTACAGGTTTCAAACGAAAACTTTCTTTTGAAAATGTAAAAACCGTCATGCGCTTCTTAAAAGGCGTGAAGAAAAGCAAATCATATTTAAAAGAGTTTAAACCAGATGCCGTTATCGGTACAGGCGGCTATGTATGCGGTCCGGTCGTATACGCGGCGGCAAAAATGGGAATTCCGACGATCATTCATGAGCAAAACAGCCTGCCCGGCATCACAAATAAGTTTCTCTCGAAATATGTTAATAAGGTAGCAATTTGCTTTGAAGAGGCAAAATCGCATTTTCCTGCTGAAAAAGTTGTGTTTACGGGAAACCCGAGAGCCTCTGAAGTCGTCTCAATTAAGACAGGCCGCTCATTAACTGAGTTCGGGCTGAAAGACAATCAAAAAACGGTGCTCATTTTCGGCGGAAGCAGAGGCGCGGCTCCCATTAACCGTGCCGTTATAGATATGCAGGAAGAATTGAAAACGAGACCTTACCAAGTGCTTTATATTACCGGGGAAGTACATTACGAGAAGGTAACGGCTGAGCTGAAAGGCGGAAAAGCCGCTGATAATATGGTGACAAAACCGTTTTTGCACCAAATGCCGGAGTACTTACAATCAATTGATGTCATTGTGGCCAGAGCCGGAGCGACGACGATTGCGGAGATCACCGCTCTCGGCATTCCGAGCGTGCTTATTCCGAGCCCGTATGTGACAGCCAATCACCAGGAAGTCAATGCGAAGGCGCTCAGCCAGCATGACGCTGCAATCGTACTGAAGGAAACCGAGCTCAGCGGAGAAAAACTGATCGCTGCGCTGGACAAAATCGTCATGAATGAAGAAACCTTAAAAGACATGAGTGAGCGGACAAAATCACTCGGTGTTCCGGATGCGGCAGCCAGACTGTACAGTATCATGGAAGACATAAAAAAATAGAGCAAATGGAATGCGGAGGTTTATGATGGAGAACGTAATTCAGGAATTAAGAGACCGCGAAGTCGGCAAAGTGCTGGAACAAGAACCGCTCGCGAACCATACAACGATGAAAATCGGCGGTCCGGCGGACATTTTGATCATCCCCAACCGTGTGGAAGCGGTCAAAGATATCATGGATATTGTGAAGAAACATGATCTGCCATGGACGGTTATCGGCCGCGGTTCAAATCTGCTCGTGCTTGATGAAGGCATAAGAGGAGTTGTCATCAAACTGGGCGCGGGTCTGGATCATTTGGAGATTGACGGTGATCAGGTGACGGTCGGAGGCGGCTATTCGGTCGTCCGGCTTGCGACTTCCATGAGTAAAAAAGGAATGTCCGGTCTCGAATTTGCAGCGGGCATTCCCGGATCAATCGGCGGAGCCGTCTATATGAATGCCGGGGCGCACGGATCTGATATGAGTGAGATTCTTGTGAAAGCCCGTATCTTATTTGAAGACGGCACAATCGAATGGCTGACGAACGAAGAGATGGATTTCAGCTACAGAACGTCTGTTTTGCAGAAAAAACGTCCCGGCGTCTGTCTCGAGGCAGTTCTTCAGCTTGAGCAAAAGGAACGGGAAGCCATTACGGCGCAAATGCAGCAGAACAAAGATTACAGAAAAAACACTCAGCCGTATTCAAGCCCATGCGCCGGGAGCATATTCAGAAATCCGCTGCCGGATCATGCCGGAAACCTCGTTGAAAAAGCGGGATTAAAAGGACATCAGATCGGCGGAGCGAAAGTGTCCGAAATGCACGGGAATTTTATCGTCAATGCCGGCGGAGCGACTGCCAAGGACGTTCTCGACCTGATTGAATATGTGAAAAAGACAATCCGTGAGCAGTATGATGTTGACATGCATACAGAAGTTGAAATCATCGGAGGGAATCGTTAAAAGGTTCTCTGATTACATGAGCTCATGTGATATACTTTTAACAAATGTCAAACGGCATCACAGCATGCCGTTTGTTTTTCAATCAGACGAATGTCAAGCTGTTTCATTCTTAGTGAGGTGGACAGGCAGTGAACCCAAATCATGAAAGAGAAAAAATTGTAAATATTGAAGAGCGGATTCCGAAAATCAAAGAGCAGCGGAAACAAAAAGCAAACCGCCGGCTGATTTCATTCATTGTGCTCTTTTTTATGATGGTGCTGATCATCGTGTACTTGCAGATGCCGATCAGCAAAGTGTCTTCTGTCACCGTTTCCGGAAACGAAAACGTGTCTGTAAAAGAGATCAACGCGCTTTCTGATATACATAACGGACAAACCGAGTTCTGGAGTCTGAACAAGAAACAAACAGAAGAAAAGATTGAGCAGAATAAGCTGGTGAAAAAGGCGGAACTTTCAAAAGTATTTCCTAACAAAGTCAGCATTCACATTGAAGAATACAAGACGATCGCGTATCTGCAGCGACATGATGTATATTATGAAGTGCTCGAAAACGGCACTGTGCTGCCGAACGAAGTCACGCCGGATGACGCGGGCCCGATTTTGGTTGACTGGACAAACGCGAAAAAGCGGGTCAAAATGGCGGAGCAGCTTGATAAGCTTTCCGGTTCGCTAAAGCAGTCGATTTCTGAAATCTATTATACACCGGTAAAAATGGATCAGGACCGGATCAAGCTGTATATGAACGACGGGTATGTAGTTACCGCTTCTATTAAAACGTTTGCCGGCCGGATGAAGACCTATCCTTCTATCGTTTCCCAGCTGGACGGCGGGAAAAAGGGGATTATCCACTTAGAAGTCGCTACGTATTTTGAAGAATTTAACAAAGGTAAATCCGGCAAGAAAAAAGAAAATGATTAATAGTTCTAAAGAACTAATTTCAAGGTGGTTCAAAAGAATCTATTACAATCAGCGGGGCAGCCGATATAACCGATAGCGGAATCATTATGACTATGTTTGTTTTTGCCCGGGATATGGCTGCCGGACAAGCGGAAAATTCTCAATGCAATGGGCGTGTCTTCTGCAATGAGCATTGCATTTGGAATTTTCCTCCTGTTTCTTCTTTTTTCGGATGTTTCTGGCAATATCTATAGCTTTTCTGGAGGTTCATCTTAGTGTAGACTAATGGAAAGCGGGTATATTTGCATCTGGTTTGCACAGTATGGCACCGTGACAGGAAATCTTACGGTAAGGTGGGCCGTCTCTAAAAAAAATAAAAAAAATACGATATAAAAGAGGATATACATAGAATATAACGAATAGTTTCATTAAACATAAATTGTGAGAAATCAGATAAGAATTTGTTGATGCTGTTGTTTTTGTTACACACTTGTAAAGCCACATTCATTGTATTGTTGTTCCGCAAATAATAGAATAGAATTTGATCGAAATGTGAGGAGGTGCCATAGAATGAACAACAATGAACTTTACGTCAGTCTTGACATCGGTACGTCCAATACAAAAGTGATCGTCGGAGAAATGACAGATGATTCCCTTAACATTATCGGAGTGGGAAATGTACCGTCTGAAGGGTTGAAAAAAGGCTCAATCGTTGATATAGATGAAACCGTTCATTCTATAAGAAAAGCGTTTGACCAAGCTGAAAGAATGGTAGGTTTTCCGCTGAAAAAAGCCATTGTCGGCGTTAATGGAAATTATATTCATATTCAAGATACGAACGGCGTTGTCGCTGTTTCCAGTGAAAACAAAGAAATTCACGTTGAAGACGTCCGCAGGGTAATGGAAGCGGCACAGGTCGTGTCAGTTCCGCATGAGCAGCTGATCGTAGACGTCGTTCCGAAACAGTTTATCGTTGACGGAAGAGACGAAATTACCGATCCGAAAAAAATGCTCGGCGTGCGCCTGGAAGTAGAAGGCACGCTGATTACCGGCTCCAAAACGATCTTACATAACTTACTTCGCTGTGTGGAGAGAGCGGGCGTTGAAATTACTGATATTTGCCTGCAGCCGCTTGCGGCCGGTTCGGCGGCTTTGTCAAAAGACGAAAAAAACCTCGGAGTCGCCATGATTGATATCGGCGGCGGCTCGACGACGGTGGCGGTATTTGAACAGGGGCACCTGAAGGAGACAGCCGTCATTCCGCTCGGAGGCGAAAACATCACGAAAGATGTATCGATCGGATTGCGCACTTCCACCGAAGAGGCTGAAAGAGTAAAAAAACAATTCGGACATGCATTCTACGATGAGGCTTCAGAAGATGAAGTATTTGAAGTCACCGTCATAGGAACGAATCAAAAGCAATCTTTTACACAGCAGGAAATTGCCAATATTATTGAAGCAAGAGTGGAAGAGATTCTTGAGATTGCCGCAGCCGAAATTGAGCATATGGGAATTACAGATCTGCCCGGCGGCTTTGTGCTGACCGGCGGACAGGCCGCAATGCCCGGAGTGCTTTCATTGGCACAGGAAGTGCTGAGGCACAATGTAAGGGTCGCAAGCCCGAATTATATCGGTGTAAGAGACCCTCAGTATATGACGGGTGTCGGCTTGATACAATTTGCCTGCCGAAATGCCAGAATTCAGGGAAGAAAAATAGGCTTTCATATGCCGGAAGAAGCCGTGCAGGAAATCGCGGTCTCTCACGAAGAAGAACATCATCAGCGGCCAGAGGCGCAGCAGCGTCCAAAAGCAAAACAAAAAACACAAGCCGAACACAACAAACCGAGCAAAATGAAAAAACTATTAAGCATGTTTTGGGAATAGATTGATAGTCATTCGGCAGATTAGGAGGATTTAGCATGTTGGATTTCGAAACAAACATAGACGGCTTAGCATCAATTAAAGTAATCGGAGTAGGAGGCGGCGGTAATAACGCGGTCAACCGAATGATTGAAAATGAAGTGCAGGGTGTAGAGTACATTGCGGTAAACACGGACGCGCAAGCTCTTAACCTGTCAAAAGCGGAAGTGAAAATGCAGATCGGGGAAAAGCTGACCCGCGGTCTCGGAGCGGGAGCGAATCCGGAAGTCGGCAAAAAAGCCGCTGAAGAAAGTAAGGAACAAATCGAAGAAGCGCTAAAAGGCGCTGACATGGTGTTCGTTACAGCCGGAATGGGAGGCGGTACCGGAACGGGAGCCGCACCGGTTATCGCGCAAATCGCAAAGGACTTAGGCGCTTTGACTGTCGGTGTCGTAACAAGACCGTTTACATTTGAAGGAAGAAAACGTCAGCTGCAGGCTGCAGGCGGTATCACGGCAATGAAAGAAGCCGTTGACACACTGATCGTTATTCCGAATGACCGCATTCTTGAAATTGTCGATAAAAACACACCGATGCTTGAAGCATTCCGTGAAGCTGATAACGTGCTTCGCCAAGGGGTGCAAGGTATCTCTGACCTCATCGCGACGCCTGGTTTAATCAACTTGGACTTTGCCGATGTCAAAACCATCATGTCCAACAAAGGTTCAGCATTGATGGGTATCGGGATCGCTACGGGCGAAAGCCGTGCTGCTGAAGCCGCCAAAAAGGCGATCTCCAGTCCGTTACTGGAAGCGGCAATCGACGGAGCGCAAGGTGTTTTGATGAACATTACGGGAGGTACAAACCTGAGCCTCTACGAAGTGCAGGAAGCAGCCGACATCGTCGCTTCTGCATCCGACCCAGATGTCAACATGATTTTCGGTTCAGTTATCAATGAAAATCTGAAAGATGAAATCGTCGTCACCGTTATTGCGACCGGTTTTATCGAACAGGAAAAAGATGACTCAAAACCGCAGCGACCGACTTTAAACCAAGGATTGAAGTCTCAAAGTCAAAACGCTGCGAAACGTGAGCCGAAACGAGAAGAAACACAGCATCAAAACACGGTGAACCGCCATACATCACAGCCGGCGGATGATGCCCTCGACATTCCTACATTTTTAAGAAACCGCAACAAACGCGGCTGATGTAAAAAAGGACAAGACCACATGGTTTTGTCCTTTTTCTTTTTTGTGTACAGTCTTCCTTCCTATCCCCATAATCTATACAGTGAAAAAAGCAACTTTATACCTATGACGAATTGATTGTTTTTTAGTTTCATACGGCTTTCTACAGAATGCGACAATATCTGGATGGAAGATTGTCTACATTTAACGTACAGCATCGAAATGACAAACGATTCCAATTATGAAGGAGGGATACACATTTTATAGGGCGTTACCAAATAAGGGGGGATACGATTGAAGAAAAAAACAAGAAACAGATGGACAGGCTCCGTTTTAAGCGCGATTGTCGTCAGTTCCCTGTTGTTTCCGGGTGCAGCCGGAGCGAACAGCACACCGGGGGCAGTTTCTTTCACCAAAGATCTTTCTTCCTCTAAGAGCATTCAGCATAAGATTTCCGATTCAGTCAAGAAGCGTTTTGAAAAAAATGATAAAGTCACGTTTCTTATCAAATTTAAAGAGAAAGCCAATACGAAAAAAGCGGTCAAAGAAGCAGAAAAAAACGCCAAGTCTCAATCGCTTTCCGCAGCAAAAAACGAATATCAAAAGCGGTCAGCCGTCGTTTCTTCTTTAAAACTGGCGGCTCATGATGCGCAGCAGAATCTGAAAACATATTTGGAAAAACAAAAAAAGAAAGGCAAGGCTGATCACATCCATTCCTATTATATTGTTAACGGAATGGCAGTCACTGCTTCGAAAGAGGTAATGGAAAAAGCCGCCTCATTTCCTGAAGTAGAAAAAGTTCTTCCGAATGAAAAACGTCAGCTTACTCAACGACAATCAAAAGCTCCTTTTCAAATGAAGAAAAAACAAAAAGAGATCAAAGCAAAGGAAGGCATCGAATGGAATATCAGCCAAATTGATGCGCCGCAGGCCTGGGCCTCAGGATACGACGGAACCGGCACGGTTGTCGCCTCCATTGATACGGGAGTTCAGTGGGATCATCCGGCGCTTAAAGAAAAATACCGGGGTTACGATCCTGAAAATCCCGCAGCGCCGAATCATGAAATGAACTGGTATGATGCCGTGTCCCATAAAGACGCTCCCTACGATGATCTTGAACACGGCACTCATGTAACAGGGACCATGACGGGTTCAGAACCTGACGGCTCAAATCAAATCGGTGTGGCTCCGGGGGCGAAATGGATCGCAGTAAAAGCATTTTCAGATGACGGAGGAACCGATGCCGATATTTTGGATGCCGGTGAGTGGGTGCTCGCGCCTAAAGATAAAAACGGCACGCCCCATCCCGAGATGGCGCCGGATGTTGTCAATAATTCCTGGGCAGGCGGTTCGGGAATGGACGAGTGGTACCGCGATATGGTGAATGCGTGGAGAGCGGCAGGGATTTTTCCGGAATTCTCTGCGGGAAATGAAGACTTATTTACACCGGGAGGACCGGGTTCAATCGCAAACCCGGCCAATTATCCTGAAGCATTTGCGACAGGTGCGACTGACATCGACAAGAAACTCGCTGATTTCTCACTTCAAGGCCCCTCACCGTATCATGAAACAAAACCGGACATTTCGGCTCCGGGAGTGAATATCCGTTCTTCGATTCCTGGAGGAACATACGAAGGCGGCTGGGACGGAACTTCAATGGCCGGGCCGCATGTGGCGGCGACGGCGGCTTTGTTAAGGCAGGCGAACGCCTCTATTACGGTCGATGAAATGGAAGACGTTTTGACGCGCACCGCGGAAAAGCTGACAGATTCCGTTTTTCCGGAATCACCGAATAACGGTTACGGCCACGGTCTCGTTAACGCTTTTGATGCCGTTTCTGCCGTAACGGACGGAATCGGAGGCGTAGAAGGCAAGGTCTCTTCTGCGGGCGAAGATCACAATCCGCCCAGCTTTCACCATGAACCGGTCTCAGCGGCTTACAAAGGGGCAAACCTTCCGTTAACGGTTACAGCAGAAGACGATGTAAGCGTAACTGAAGTCATCCTTTCCTATCAGTTTGATGAAGGAAAGTGGAAAACGACAGCTGCCGTTCAAAAAAGCGGTGATGAAAAAAAGGGAACATACCAGGCGGAGATTCCGGATGTAACGGGAAGCAAGGTAAGTTATAAATGGACCATAAAAGATTTCGGAGGTCATTCTGTAGAATCTGATACGTACCGGGCTGACGTGAAACCGAGCATTACGGCGGGATACAAAGAGGATTTTGAATCACAGCCGGCGGGCTGGTCCAGTTACGGGACACATGACCAATGGGAATGGGGTATCCCGGGTTCAGGGCCCGGCACCGCATTTTCCGGAGATAAAGTGTATGCGACGAATCTGTCCGGCCCTTATGCCGATTCAGCCAACATGAATTTGGTGATGCCTCCGATTCAAGTTCCGGAAACAGGACGGCTGTTTTTGCAATTTAAAAGCTGGCACAAGCTCGAAGAATTTTTTGATTACGGGTATGTGTTCGTTCTTCCGGAAGGAAAATCACATTGGGAGCAGGCGGCCGTTTACAATGGTGACTCCGCAGGATGGAACGATGAAGAGGCAGATTTATCTGCGTATAAAGGCCAAAACATAAAGCTCATGTTTAATATGCAGTCAGACGAAGTACTCAATGAAGACGGATGGTATATCGATGATGTCCGGCTTTCAAGCAGCCCTCTCGGCAAGGCGGCTAAAAAAAGTAAACACAATAGACAAACACCTCCCGGCCACCTGAAGAAAAAAGCAGTCAGTCCGAAACAGGCCAAACCGGCAGTGAAATCACCCGGAAAAAGAGTAAAACGTGAAACAAACCTCCTGCCTCTCAGAGCGCAAATCAGTGTCGCCGAGACGGGGAAATCCGTATATTCCGACCCTGCAAGCGGAAGCTACAGCCTGTCGCATAAGGCGGGAAGCTATACGCTGAAAGCCGAGGCTTACGGATTTAAGTCCGCTTCGAAACAAGTTTCTATTCAATCAGACAAAACCGCACAGGCAGACTTTACACTGGAGCAAATGCCGTCCGGCACGCTAAAAGGAACCATCACCAATCAGTCAACAGGCGAACCGGTAAAAGGGGCTGCGCTTTATGTGGCTGAGGATGCCGCAATTGAACCGGCGGTGACAAACGATAAAGGGGAATATTCGCTTAAGGCGTACGAAGGCTCCTACACAATCAAAGTAGCGGCAAAAGGCTTTTACAATAGCGAATTTTCCGTTGACATCAAAGGAGATGCTGAAAAAAACGTCAAGCTTAAGCCGTATATCGGTTATGAAGGGGAAATTGCATATGATAACGGAACGGAAGAAGCCGCGCTGTCATATTTTAAAGCCGGCAGCAAATCTGCCGTTAAGATGACGCTCAAAGACGGAAAAGAACACGGTATGCTGACGGGAGGCCTTTTTAAATTTTGGGGCGCCGACTGGCCTGATCCGGGCGGTACCGAATTTCAAGCAGAAGTATATGATGCATCCGGCCCTGATGGAGCTCCGGGCAGCAAAATTGCCGGCCCGTTCCAAGCTGAAGCGCTTCGAAACGGCGAATGGACCAAAGTGGATCTCAGCTCAAAAGGAATCGCGGTCGGAAAGGATTTTTATCTTGTGTTCCGCCAGACGAAACCCGATCCTTATACACCTGCCCTGTCATCTGATGACGGCAGTCCGTACTCGAACAGAAACTGGCAATACCTTGACGGCCGCTGGTCAAAAGCCGATAAATCAGACGGAAACTTTATGATCAGGGCTTTGGTCGACTACGAAGCTTCTGTGCCAGAAATAACGTCGCCTGAAGACCGGTCATTTACAAACAAGAAGTCAATCACGGTGAAAGGAACAGCTTCACCAAAAACCGCTGTCCGTCTTACCAATAACGGTAAAACCGCCGCAGAAACGAAAGCAGATGCAGACGGCAATTTCCAGGCCGGCGTCACACTCACTGAAGATGCCAATCGGCTGACGGCGGCATCTGTGACAGACAGCGGGTCAACCGATGAGTCACGCCCTGTCACGGTCATACTGGATGAGGATAAGCCGGATGTGACGATTGACAGTCCGGCAAACGGTGATAAAACAAATAAAGAAGCAGTGACCGTAAAAGGAAAAGTGCACGACACCCATTTAAAATGGGTAAAGGTGAACGGAAAAAAAGCTGAAGTAAATAACGGTTCTTATCAAGCGAGAACTCTTCTGGAAAACGGCAGCAATGAGATCAAGGTCACGGCCTCAGATGAAGCGGGTAACAAAACAACGAAAAAGACGGTAATCGATGTCAATTACAATGCTCCCGTCATTTCCGGATTGGTTCCCGGAGCGGATAAGGAATTAAAAGCCGGAGAATCAGTGAAAATCGCTTTTTCAAGCGGAAAGAAATTAGACGCTTCCTTCGTTATCCGTCTGCCTCTGACAAACGCCCGGGCAGGGAGCCAAAACGCAACAGAGCTTCCGCTGAGAGAAATTTCTCCGGGACGATATGAGGGTTACTGGACGGCGACTTCTTCCATCAAAGCAAGCGGAGCAAAAATTGACGTTATCGCTAGAGATGACTACGGAAATGAAACGAGACAGACGGCTAAAGGAAAACTTTATATCAATGAGTAAAACAGAGCGCTGCCAGATCACGGCAGCGCTTTTTTAGTTGAAGCGGACAATAGGAAAGCAACCCTTTCGGCCCTCGACAAATAAAACGGTTATCCCTTAAAAATTGTACTTTACCCTCAACATTAATTGACAGACTTTCCCACAGAGCTTGCTTTATACTTATGAAACAAGAGAGAGATACAGATAAGTAAGACAAAAGAGGAAAGGGGTCAGATGTGAAAATCTATCTGGATGTCATTTGGCTGTTGAACTTTTGTTTTGATTCTCTTTTGCTTTTATTGACCGCCTTTATTTTAAAACGCCAGGTGAAAAAAAGAAGAGTGGCCGCCGGCGGTTTCATCGGGTCAGCCATTGTGCTTCTGATGTTTACGCCTGTTTCTCCCTTTGTGGAGCATCCGGCGGGAAAAATGGCGTTTTCAGTAGTCATCGTGCTTGCGGCTTTTGGCTTTAAACGGTTCCGATACTTTTTTCAAAATTTGTTCGCCTTTTATTTCGCGACTTTTCTCGTCGGCGGGGGAATGATCGGCGTACATTCCCTGCTGCAGACAGAATCAATTGTGCAGCAAGGCGTAATGGTCACAAGCCAGACCGGATTCGGCGACCCGATCAGCTGGATGTTTGTAGTTATCGGATTTCCGGCCATATGGTTTTTTTCGAAAAAGAGAATTGAAGACATCGAGACGAAGTCCATTCAGTACGATGAACTTGTCATGGTGCAGGCGGAATTCAGCGGACAGACAATCCGCGCGAAAGGATTGGTGGATTCCGGGAATCAGCTGTATGATCCGCTGACGAAAACGCCGGTCATGATCCTTCACATTGACAAATTCGCTCCGATTCTCAGCGAAAAGGAAACGGCCCTCATCAAATCCGCCAGTCCGCTTGAAGTGATAGAGCAGCTTGATGATTCGTTCCGCCATGCGGATAAGCTGAGGCTGATTCCGTACAGGGGCGTCGGCCAGGACAATCAATTTTTACTCTGTTTAAAGCCGGATTACGTCACGATTTTAACAAAAGACGAAATGATCGCTTGTGAAAAATGCCTGATCGGCATCAGCACGAAACCATTATCCGCGGACGGTGAATTTGACGGAATCGTTCATCCGAAGATGCTGACAGGGAAGGCTGTAAAACATGTTTCCTGACGAAAAGTCTGTTATTCATCATACTCAAAACGCGTTGTATTTAGAAGGGGGAGGAAGATGAAAAAACTTAAGCTGCGTCTGACATATTTGTGGTATAAATGGCTGATGAAACTCGGACTGAAAAGCGATGAAGTGTATTACATAGGAGGAAGCGAGGCGCTGCCGCCGCCTTTGTCTAAAGAAGAGGAGCAGGTGCTCTTATTAAAGCTGCCGAGCGGGGATCAGGCGGCGCGGGCCATTCTGATTGAGAGAAACTTACGTCTTGTCGTTTACATTGCCCGCAAATTCGAAAATACCGGCATCAACATCGAGGACTTAATCAGCATCGGCACCATCGGTTTGATCAAAGCGGTAAACACTTTTAATCCGGAAAAGAAAATCAAACTCGCCACCTACGCGTCGCGATGTATCGAAAACGAAATTTTAATGTACTTGCGCCGAAACAATAAAATCCGTTCAGAGGTGTCCTTTGATGAACCGCTGAATATTGATTGGGACGGAAACGAGCTGCTGCTTTCGGATGTGCTCGGCACAGACGATGATATTATTACAAAAGACATTGAAGCCAATGTGGATAAAAAACTTTTGAAAAAAGCGCTTGAGCAATTAAACGAAAGAGAAAAGCAGATTATGGAACTGCGTTTCGGGCTTGTCGGAGAAGAAGAAAAAACTCAAAAAGATGTAGCCGACATGATGGGGATTTCACAATCTTATATCTCCCGGCTCGAAAAGCGGATTATCAAAAGACTGAGAAAAGAGTTTAACAAAATGGTGTAAAATTTTTTCCAACTGACAGCCCTTACTGCTGCAAGGATTGCCGCAGCCGGATGTTTATTTCTGTAAAATGGCGGTGCATATTTTTCCCACCCGAGGAGATACTTAACGTTGTACAGCAGCTCCTAGTGGGAGGGAAAAACGTGTCAAGAAATAAAGTCGAAATTTGCGGGGTGGATACCTCCAAATTACCGGTGCTCAAGAATGAAGAGATGAGAAAGCTGTTTAGGCAATTACAGGATGAGGGCGATGATTCAGCGAGGGAAAAGCTTGTAAACGGCAATCTGCGCCTTGTCTTAAGCGTCATTCAGAGGTTTAACAACAGAGGAGAGTATGTTGATGACTTATTTCAGGTCGGCTGCATCGGACTAATGAAATCCATTGATAATTTTGACCTAAGCCATAATGTTAAGTTTTCAACATACGCTGTACCGATGATCATCGGAGAAATCCGCAGATATTTGCGGGATAACAATCCGATCCGCGTCTCGAGGTCGCTTCGCGATATCGCATATAAAGCGCTTCAAGTAAGAGAGCGGTTAATCAGTGAGACAAGCAGGGAGCCGACAGCAGAGGAAATCGCCAAAGTTCTTGAAGTGCCCCATGAAGAAATTGTGTTTGCCCTTGACGCCATCCAGGATCCGGTTTCACTGTTTGAGCCGATTTATAATGACGGCGGCGATCCGATTTACGTGATGGACCAGATCAGCGATGAGCGCAATAAGGATACACAATGGATTGAGGAGCTCGCTCTGAAAGAAGGCATGAGAAGACTGAACGAACGGGAAAAAATGATTTTGCGAAAGCGCTTTTTCCAAGGGAAAACCCAAATGGAAGTCGCTGAAGAAATCGGCATATCCCAAGCTCAGGTCTCAAGGCTTGAAAAAGCAGCCATTAAACAAATGAATAAGAATATCCATCAATAACGGAAAAAGCCTTTAAACCTTGTTTAAAGGCTTTTTTCATGCGATGGTTTACGTTTGCAAAAAAGTGATGTATTCTAATGTGTAAAAGTTTTTAGAAAATTTAAACAAAGTAAACGGGGGAAACTGCAATGATTTTACAGCTGGACAGTGTGTCATTAAAAAGAAACGGGAAATGGATTTTGAAAGATATCAACTGGCGCGTCGAGAAAAACGAAAATTGGGTGCTGTACGGATTAAACGGAGCCGGAAAAACGGCTTTGCTGAATATGTTATGCTCTTATTACTTCCCCACTTCAGGAGAGATGCAGGTGCTCGGCCATCAATTCGGCAAAACAGAGCTCGGTGACAGGCTCAGAAGGAAAATCGGTCTTGTTTCGGCAGGTCTTCAGCACAAATTATATGCCGCGGACTCCGCTTTTGAAATCGCCCTCAGCGGCGCGTACGCCTCAATCGGGCTGTACGCAACTCCGAGTGAGCAGGTAAGGGAAAAAGCGATCGGACTTCTGAAGGATTTGGGCGCCATCGGTTACGCCGACAGACGGTATGAAACATTATCACAAGGGGAAAGACAAAGAGCGCTGATTGCGCGGGCGCTTATGGCTGATCCGGAACTGCTGATTCTGGACGAACCCGTGACGGGTCTTGATTTTATGGCAAGGGAGCAGCTGCTGGACACGATTACGTCGATCGCCGAAAAAGAAAATGCGCCGTCCATCCTTTATGTCACCCATCACGCTGAAGAAATTCTGCCGGTATTTGATCAGACGCTGCTTTTAAAACAGGGCGAGGTGTTCGCCTCCGGGAAAATCAGGGACATGCTTTCTGACGAGCGGCTTACAGCGTTTTTCGATATGCCTGTCAATGTCTTATGGAACAATGGCCGCCCGCTTTTAACACGTGCAAAAGAGGCATCATCTGTAAAATAACATAAATTCACCCTGGGGGTGCTGCCATGCGGCTGAGAGAGACGTTTGTCTCAACCCTTAACGGACCTGATCCGGATCATGCCGGCGGAGGGAAGCGGTGAAAAAAGCGGAGGAAGATCCGTTTTTTACCCGTTTCATTTCATGAATGAAACGGGTTTTTTGATACAGCCAAAGGGGAGATTTCCAATGCATCAGATTGATATGCTGTTACACCAGGCGGAGAAACGGCGGCACGACTTCATACATATTGCTGAAAGACTGATAGCTTTTCCCACTCCGGCCCCGCCAGCAAGAAATACGGCAGAAGCCCAAAAGTGGGTGGCCGGATTTTTAAAAGAAACGGGCTGCTCGGTCGATATGTGGGATGTGTATCCGGAAGATCCGAATGTAGTCGGTGTTTTAAAAGGGACAGATTCAAGCAGGCATCAAAGCCTGATTTTAAACGGACACATTGATGTGGCAGAAGCCGGGGGCGAAGACTGGCACTCTGACCCGTTTCAGCCGCACGTAAAAGATGGCATGCTGATCGGAAGGGGTGCCGCTGATATGAAAGGGGGTTTGGCGTGTGTTCTTTTCTCTCTGAAGCTGATCCATGATGCCGGCATTAAGCTTCCGGGCGACCTCATTGTACAGTCTGTAATCGGAGAAGAAGTCGGTGAGGCGGGGACGCTGGAATGCTGCAAACGCGGCTATCACGCGGATTTTGCCGTTGTCGCGGATACGAGCAGCCTGCATATTCAAGGGCAGGGCGGAGTCATCACCGGCTGGATAGAATTGAAAAGCAAACAAACATTTCATGACGGCATGAGGCGCAATATGATTCATGCGGGCGGAGGCACATTCGGAGCGAGCGCCATCGAAAAAATGGCGAAAATCATCACTGCCTTGGGAGAGCTGGAGCGCCACTGGGCGGTAACGAAAAGCTATCCCGGTTTTGCGCCCGGCACCAATACGATCAACCCCGCCGTCATTGAAGGCGGAAGACACGCAGCGTTTGTTGCCGATGAATGCCGGTTATGGATCACCGTCCACTTTTATCCGAACGAAACGCACGAACAAGCAGCCGCAGAAATCGAAGACTATATTAATCGTGTCGCTGACAGTGATCTGTGGCTCAAAGAAAACAGGCCGGTGTTCAAATGGGGCGGATCTTCGATGATTGAAGACAGAGGAGAGGTGTTCCCGGCGCTGGAAATCGACCCGGATCATCCGGCAGTTTCTGTCTTGGCTGCATCACACTCAGCCGTCAGAAAACAGGAGCCCGTCATTGATGTTTCCCAAACCGTAACTGACGGAGGGTGGCTTTATCATGCCGGGATTCCGAGCGTCATATACGGTCCCGGCGATTTAAAAAACGCCCACTCCGTAAACGAGGAAGTGTCCGTTGATGAGCTTATGGACTATACGAAAATTATGCTGAGATTTATCCTCGGCTGGTGCAGCCGCAAAAAAGATTGCCCGATGTGACAAGGTTCAGCCCGGCCGTTCATATAATAGGAAAAAGAACGGGCAAAGGGCGTGATACGGATGATCAGCATATCTGAATTTCAAATAAAAGATGTGGTAAACGTGTCGAACGGAAAAAAACTCGGAAGCATCGGTGATATTGATATTAACGTGACAACGGGAAAAATTCAGGCGATTATTTTAGGCGGCAGCGGAAAAGTTCTCGGTTTTTTCGGAAAAGAAGAGGAAATGATCATTCCTTGGCGAAATATAGTTAAAATTGGGGAAGATGTCATCTTAGTGCGTGTAAACGAACCAAAGGGGGGAGCGTAATCCTCCCTTTACTTGTAAAAAGCCGGAAATCTCAATGTTTCCGGCACATTTATTTATCTCATTTTTCAATCAGCCGCTAAACGTATGCTCAAAATTGTGTTAAAATGAGTGGGAAATTACGCTTTTTTAATGTTTGTCGAAAGGTTGGATCTCCATGAATACATATCACCCGTTTAGTCTTACCACCCCCTCGGCACTCATGATAGAAGACTGGAACTGTGTGAATCAGCTTAACACAAAGGTCATCGCCGGATTCACAACGAAAAACGGCGGGGTCAGCAATCCTCCGTATGAGTCATTAAATACCGGATTGCACGTCCGGGACGAAGCTCATGATGTTGTGACAAACCGTGAAGTCATAGCGTCCTTATGCGGTACTGATCTGGATTCCTGGGTGTTCGCCGACCAGACACATGAAAACCGCGTCCGGCGCGTGACAGCCGGGGATAAAGGAAAAGGAGCGAGAGACTATTCTTCCGCATTCCGCGGGACGGACGGGCTCTACACGAAAGATGCGAATCTTTTTTTGGCCCTTTGTTTTGCGGACTGTGTGCCCTTGTATTTTTATGACCCGGTGAAATCCATTATCGGCGCTGCCCATGCCGGATGGAAGGGGACGGTCAAACAAATCGGACGCATCATGACGGAACGCTGGGTAAACGAAGAAGGCTCCCGTTTAACAGATATTCAGGCTGTCATCGGTCCGTCCATCAGCGCGGGAAGCTATACAGTCGACGACCGCGTCATCAATGAAGTGCGGGCGCTGCCTTTTACGGCTGAATCCGCCATATGCGAAACGGAAAAAGGCCAGTATCAGCTTGATTTAAAAGAGGTCAACCGTCTTCTTCTGATACATTGCGGCATTCCGGAAGAAAACATTTCAGTCAGCGGTTTATGCACCGAACGAGAGCGTGAACTATTCTTTTCACACCGCCGCGACAAAGGGAAAACGGGACGCA
This sequence comes from Bacillus sp. JHAA, assembly GCF_036961585.1. Taxonomy (NCBI): domain Bacteria; kingdom Bacillati; phylum Bacillota; class Bacilli; order Caryophanales; family Bacillaceae; genus Bacillus; species Bacillus sp. JHAA. Next base: position 236,439 of record NZ_JBAMDE010000003.1, read on the forward strand.
TGATGTCCTTTATCGGAATGAAGGAGGCGTAAGATCTTGCGTGTTGCTGATCAATTACGACATATAAACGAAAGAATAAACGAAGCATGTAACAGATCGGGCCGAAGCCCCGAAGATGTTACCGTCATCGCGGTTACAAAATACGTATCAGCCGAAAGGGCTCAAGAGGCCGTTGATGCCGGTATTACAAGTCTGGGAGAAAACCGGGATGCCGAGCTTATCCATAAGCAGGAAGTCATCAAAGGCAGCCCGGAGTGGCACTTTATCGGCAGTCTTCAGTCCAGAAAGGTGAAGGCCGTCGTTGACCGTGTATCTTATATTCATTCCTTAGACAGACTGTCATTGGCAAAAGAGATTGAAAAACGGGCGCAGCATGCGGTTCGCTGTTTTGTGCAGGTGAATACTTCGCTTGAGCCGTCTAAGCACGGTTTGAAAACAGAGGAGGTCATCCCCTTTATCAGAGAGCTTTCTGAGTTTAGAAACATTTCTGTAGAGGGCCTGATGACGATGGCTCCCCTGACAGACGATACAGAAACGATCAGAGCCTGCTTCCGGCAATTGCGTGATCTGAGGGATCAGGTGCAAAAACTGCATCAGACAAACGCACCGTGCCGGGAACTGTCAATGGGCATGTCAAATGATTATGAAATCGCTGTTGAAGAGGGCGCAACTTTTATCAGAATCGGCTCTTCATTAGTCGGAAATGAACCGGGGGGTGTAAACAAATGAGCATGAAAAATAAACTGAAAAACTTTTTCTCAATGGATGAGGAGGAGTACGAGTACGAATACATTGAAACGGAGCAGGATCATCCGGAAGAGCATGAACAGCAGAAAGATAAACAGCCTGCTTACGCTCAGAAGCCGCAGGGCAAGCAGAACGTAGTAAGCTTGCAAAGTGTTCAGAAATCCTCTAAAGTGGTGTTGAGTGAACCGCGTGTATATGCGGAAGCGCAGGAAATCGCCGATCATTTAAAGAACAGGCGGGCGGTTGTCGTCAATCTGCAGCGCATCCAGCATGATCAGGCGAAAAGAATCGTCGACTTTTTAAGCGGTACCGTCTACGCCATCGGCGGCGACATTCAGAGAATCGGTTCAGATATTTTTCTGTGCACGCCTGATAATGTCGACGTTTCCGGCACGATTTCGGAGCTTATAAATGAAGACGAACATCAGAGGTGGTAAAGCAGGATGATTCTTTATCAAATTTTTTCCGTTCTGAGTTATTTAATTTACATCTACTCGTTTGCCCTGATCATCTATATCTTTATGTCATGGGTGCCGAGTACGAGAGAAACGGCGGTCGGACGGTTTCTCGCAGCGATTTGCGAACCGTATTTAGAGCCGTTCAGAAGGATCATTCCGCCCATTGCCATGCTGGATATATCCCCGATTGTAGCGATTATCGTGCTTCGGTTTGCCACGACGGGACTTTGGGGCCTATACCGCATGATCGCAATGTATACTTGAATGCGACAGTTTGATACGGGCTTGGCACCAGCCAAGCCTCTTTACATAGAAAGGAAAGAACATGAGCGATATTTACCAGCACTTCAGACAAGACGAGCGGCCTTTTATTGATCAGGCGCTTGAATGGAAACAGATTGTCCTGGACCAGTATCGGATGAAGCTGACTGATTTCTTAGATCCCAGAGAACAGGTCATTGTAAAAGCCGTTATCGGCGACGCCTGCGGTCTTGCGTTTTTCGGAGGATATGACAGAGCTGAGCGCAAGCGCGCGATTTTATACCCTGAATATATGGAACCTGAACAGGATGATTTTGAGCTTCGGGCTTTTGACGTTCAATACGCTGAAAAATTCGTCAGCATTGACCACCGCTCTCTTCTCGGATCATTAATGGGGATCGGCTTAAAGCGGCAGAAATACGGCGATCTGATTTTCTCTGAGGAAGCCGTGCAGCTGATCGTCTCCGGTGAAATCGCCGATTTTGTCAGCACTCAGCTGACCAAGGCGGGCAAAGCGCCGGTAAAGCTTGAGAAAATCGAGCTTTCCGCTCTTCACATTCCCGCTTCAGATGTCGAAATAAGGGATGACACGGTTTCTTCATTGCGTCTCGACGCCGTCTGCGCTTCAATGAGCAGGCAATCCAGGCAGAAAGCGCAGGCGCTTGTGAAAAACGGGCTCGTTAAGGTGAATTGGAAAGCCATTGAAGATCCGTCTTATCAGGTTGCTGAAGGGGACATGCTTTCGATTCGCGGCTTCGGACGATGCAGTTTGGCAAAAGTTGACGGAAAAACGAAAAAAGACAAATGGAAAGTTACATTTGAACGGCAAAAATGAGTCGTTTTTTCAGTTTTTTTCTCCATCTGTGCCGTATTTGTTTTATAATGTGAACTAGATAACCGTACTGAAATGTAAAAATGGAGGTGGCAATATGCCATTAACGCCGAATGATATCCATAACAAAACGTTTACAAAAGGTTTTCGCGGATATGATGAAGATGAAGTAAATGAATTTTTAATGCAGGTCAGAAAAGATTACGAAATCGCACTCCGTAAAAAAACGGAGCTTGAGGCGAAAGTGAACGAGCTGGACGAAAAAATCGGCCACTTTGCCAATATCGAAGAAACGCTGAATAAATCAATTCTCGTAGCTCAGGAAGCCGCAGAAGACGTAAAGCGCAACTCGCAGAAAGAAGCGAAGCTGATCGTCCGTGAAGCAGAAAAAAATGCTGATCGCATCATCAATGAGTCGCTTTCCAAATCAAGAAAAATCGCAATGGAAATTGAAGAGCTGAAAAAACAGTCTAAAGTCTTCAGAACACGTTTCCAAATGCTGATTGAAGCGCAGCTCGACCTGCTGAAGAACGATGATTGGGATCATCTGCTGGAATACGAAGTCGACGCGGTATTTGAGGAAAAAGAATAATTTTCTGATTTTCTTGACATTCTCCGGCCCGTTCGAATATAATACGTTCATAAATTCAGATGAAAAGACGATTGAAAGGGACCGGCATGACTCAAAACAGGCTATAAAGCGACCCGGGGAAGGTGAAAGCCCGGGATGGCCGGAATCATGCAGATCAGCCCTTTAGTTTCCTTTCTGAACCGAGAGTAGGAAAGGACGTTCCATCACGTTACGATGTTCGAGAGGAAAAGACGGATGATCCGTTTTTTCTAAAAGGGTGGTACCGCGAGATAAGCTTTCTCGTCCCTTATGGGATGAGAGGGCTTTTTTTATTTTCTGAAAAATGTTGTGGAGGAATGAAAATGGATTACAAAGATACGCTGTTAATGCCGAAAACAGATTTTCCGATGCGCGGAAATCTGCCGAATCGTGAGCCGGACATGCAAAAAGACTGGGAGGAGCAGGACATTTACCGTCTTGTTCAAGAACGGACGAAAGACCGCCCGAAATTCGTGCTGCATGACGGACCTCCTTATGCAAACGGAGACATCCACATGGGCCATGCCCTGAACAAAATCCTGAAAGACTTCATCGTCCGCTATAAATCAATGAGCGGCTACAACGCACCGTACGTGCCGGGCTGGGATACGCACGGACTGCCGATTGAAACGGCGCTGACGAAAAACAAAAAAGTAAACCGGAAAGAAATGTCAGTAGCAGAATTCCGCAAACTATGTGAAGAGTACGCTTGGAAGCAAATCGAGGGACAGCGTGAGCAATTCAAACGTCTTGGTGTCCGCGGTGACTGGGAAAACCCATACGTGACATTAAAACCGGAATACGAAGCGCAGCAAATCCGCGTATTTGGTGAAATGGCAAAACGAGGCTACATTTACAAAGGCCTTAAACCGGTTAACTGGTCACCTTCAAGTGAGTCTGCTCTGGCTGAAGCCGAGATCGAATATCAAGACAAACGTTCAGCATCTATTTACGTCGCTTTTGGTGTAAAAGACGGAAAAGGCGTTCTTGAAAACGGCGAGCGCATCATCATTTGGACAACAACGCCTTGGACAATTCCGGCGAACCTCGGAATCTCAGTGCACCCTGATCTTGAGTACAGCGTGATTGCAGTAGGTGAAGACCGCTTTGTCGTAGCAAGTGCCTTAGTCGAAAGTGTTGCATCAGCATGCGGATTTGATCAGTATGAAGTGACAAGAACGGTCAAAGGAAAAGACCTTGAGAACATTATCGCTGAACACCCGCTATATGGCAGAGACTCTCTCGTTATGCTTGGTGAACACGTAACAACTGATGCCGGAACAGGCTGTGTTCATACAGCGCCAGGACATGGGGAAGATGACTTTATCATTGGCCAAAAATACGGTTTAGATGTGCTTTGCCCGGTCGATGAAAAAGGTGTAATGACAAGCGAAGCTCCTGGGTTTGAAGGCATGTTCTATGATGATGCAAACAAAGCGATCACACAGCAGCTCGATGAAAAAGGCGCACTTGTGAAGCTTGAATTCATTACTCACTCTTATCCGCATGATTGGAGAACAAAAAAACCAACCATTTTCAGAGCGACAGCGCAATGGTTTGCGTCTATTAAAGATTTCAGATCAGACCTGCTGGATGCCATTAAAGAAACCAAATGGGTTCCTGAATGGGGTGAGCAGCGTTTGCACAACATGGTTCGGGACCGCGGAGACTGGTGTATTTCCAGACAGCGTGCGTGGGGTGTGCCGATTCCGGTATTTTACGCTGAAAACGGAGAACCGATTATTACAGATGAAACCATTGAACATGTTTCTGAATTGTTCAGACAGCACGGATCAAACATTTGGTTTGAAAAAGAAGCAAAGGATCTTCTTCCGGAAGGCTTTACGCATCCTGGCAGCCCGAACGGCACATTTACAAAAGAACAGGATATCATGGATGTTTGGTTTGATTCAGGCTCTTCACATCAAGCAGTGCTTGAAGAACGTGATGACCTCGTTCGCCCGGCTGATTTATACCTAGAGGGATCTGACCAATATCGCGGCTGGTTTAACTCTTCTCTTTCTACAGCAGTAGCCGTAACAGGAAAAGCGCCGTATAAAGGTGTGCTCAGCCATGGGTTCGCACTGGATGGAGAAGGACGCAAGATGAGTAAATCAATCGGTAACGTTGTTGTTCCGGCTAAAGTCATGAAACAGCTTGGTGCCGACATCTTAAGATTATGGGTATCGTCAGTGGATTATCAGGCGGACGTTCGCGTGTCTGACGCCATTCTGAAGCAGGTCGCGGAAGTATACCGGAAAGTCCGCAACACGTTCCGCTTCCTTCACGGCAACCTGTTCGATTTCAATCCAAGCGTCAATGCCGTGGATGTAAAAGATCTCCGCGAAGTGGATCAATATATGCTGATCAAGCTGAATAAGCTGATCGATAAGGTGAAAAAAGCGTACGATGAATATGAATTTGCGGTTGTTTATCACAGCATTCACAATTTCTGTACGATCGAGCTCAGCTCCTTCTATCTTGATTTTGCAAAAGATGTTGTGTACATCGAGCATGCGGATCATCCGGACCGCCGCAGCATGCAGACGGTCTTCTATGAAACGCTGCTGGCGTTAGTGAAGCTGACGGCGCCGATTCTCCCGCACACGGCGGATGAAATGTGGTCTCACTTATCATTTGTTGAAGAAGCGAGCGTGCAGCTGACAGATATGCCGGAAACCATTGCTGTTCCGGACAGTCAAGCGACAGAAGAAAAGTTCGACCGCTTCATGGAGCTTCGAAACGACGTGCTGAAAGCTTTGGAAACAGCCCGTAACGAAAAAATTATCGGAAGATCATTGGAAGCGAGCCTGACTTTGTATCCGAACAAAGAAAACCGCGACCTCTTGTCATCCATTAAAGAAAACATCGCGCAGCTGTTTATCGTCTCAGAACTGACAGTAAAAGACGAAAGTGAAGCGCCGGAAAACGCGCAAAGCTTCACAACAGGAAAAATGACCGTAGAAAAAGCGGAAGGCCAGATGTGTGAACGTTCCCGCGTAATTTCTAAAGATGTCGGAGCCAATCCGAAATATCCGACGTTATCACTGCGCAATGCGGAAATCGTTGAAAAATATTATCAAAAATAATAAATGAGAAAGCGCCCGGTGACAGCCGGGCGCTTTTTTTACATGCCACTAATGTCATCGATTAGAACGACAGGAAAAATCTTATGGGCTTCAAATGGCGCTCTGGGGGCAACAATAAAGCTATAACATCAAGAGCAGGAGTTGTGATGAATGAATGATCAACTGACCGCAATCCACACGGAGCTTCTCATGATGAAAGAAGAACTTCAATCAAGATTATTCGAATATTCTTGCTTTCAAATGTCAGCATCTGTTGAACCTTCAATGAACGACCAAGAAGCAACTCTGATCTATCATATAAAAGAAGAACTTCAGGACGTTCTTCTTGCCCTGTCTAAGTTTGAAAACAATACGTACGGTTATTGTGAAAAAACAGGCGACCCCATTCCGATTGAAAAACTTGCGGTGCTGCCGACGGCCAGAACCGCTGATGATTTTTATTATCCCGCTCAATTTGAAAAGAAAACCCTTCCATATTGGGAACCCGGAGATTATGCATATGATCAGGCGCTGTATGAGTGACAGCGTCTGTTTGCATGCGCTTATGATCTGCCTTTACTCTGGCATCTTTTACTGATAAAATTCATAAAGGATAAAAGTAACTGTATACTGGAGGAACGTGTGTGCTTTATTATCTAATCGCTCTTTTTATTATTATTGCCGACCAATTGACCAAATGGCTTGTCGTCAGCCATATGGAATTGGGACAAAGCATACCTGTCATCGATCAGGTGCTTTATATCACATCTCATCGCAACACGGGAGCGGCGTGGGGGATTTTAGCCGGCCAAATGTGGTTTTTCTACGTCATTACCATCGCCGTGATTATCGGAATCGTTTATTACATACAGCGTTATGCAAAAGGGCAGATGTTACTCGGAATTTCTCTCGGCTTAATGCTGGGCGGTGCGGCCGGAAACTTTATTGACCGGGCGGCGCGCCAGGAAGTGGTGGATTTTATTCATGTCATCATCGTGGATTATCACTATCCGATTTTTAATATCGCGGACTCCTCACTGTGCGTCGGTGTAATACTTTTATTTATTCATATGCTGTTTGACAGCGGGAAAAAGAAGGAGCAATAACATGAATCAATTTGAGATAACCGTTCAGCCTGAACAAAAGAGCGAACGGATTGATAAATTTTTGGCTTCAACGGGAGAAAACTGGTCACGCACTCAAGTGCAGCAATGGGTAAAAGAGGGATTGGTATCCGTTAACGGCAAATCCGTAAAAGCGAATTATAAAATGCAGCCCGGCGATCAGGTAAACGTCACCATTCCTGAACCGGAAGAATTGGACGTGCTTGCAGAGCCGATGGATTTGGACATTTACTATGAGGATCAGGACGTCTTGGTTGTGAACAAACCGCGGGGCATGGTTGTACACCCGGCGCCCGGCCATGTGACTGGGACGCTTGTAAACGGACTGATGGCTCACTGCAACGACCTTTCCGGCATTAACGGCGTCATGCGCCCGGGAATCGTCCACCGGATTGATAAAGATACTTCCGGTCTGTTAATGGTCGCTAAAAACGATATGGCGCATGAATCACTCGTTAATCAGCTCGTCAATAAAACCGTGACCAGAAAGTACACAGCGGTTGTCCACGGGGTGATTTCACATGATGACGGAACGATTGACGCTCCGATCGGGAGAGATAAAAAAGACCGTCAAAGCATGACCGTAACAAGAGAAAGCAGCAAAAACGCCGTCACGCATTTCCACGTGCTTGAGCGTTTTCAAGATTTCACGCTCGTAGAGTGCCGTCTTGAGACCGGAAGAACGCATCAGATCCGTGTTCATATGAAATATATCGGGTTTCCTTTGGCAGGCGACCCGAAGTACGGACCGAGAAAAACCATTGATTTCAATGGTCAGGCGCTTCATGCCGGAATATTAGGTTTTGATCATCCGCGGACGGGCGAATACATGGAGTTTGAAGCGCCCCTTCCTGAAGATATGAAAAAACTCATTGAAGATTTAAGAAATAGCCATTGACAGCGACTTTCTTTTCTGAAATAATAAAAACAAGCTGAATAGATTCTTTAACACAGTCCAGAGAGGCTGAGAAGGATAACGGATAGGACAGAAGAGATACACGTGTGTCTTCGTCCTGGAAAGGAACCCCTCTATGCTCTGGCAGGAGGGGTTTTTTCTTCTTATATACGAATGGAGAGGTGTCACGAGTGAATCAAAAAGCTGTTATTCTCGACGAACAGGCGATCAGGCGGGCGCTGACAAGGATAGCCCATGAAATGATCGAACGGAATAAAGGAATGAATGACTGCATTCTTGTAGGGATTAAAACAAGAGGCATTTATTTAGCGAAGCGGCTGGCCGAGCGGATCGAACAGATTGAAGGGAATCCGGTCACCGTCGGGGAAATCGATATCACCCTTTACCGTGACGACCTGACGAAAAAAACGAGCAATGAAGAGCCGCTTGTAAAAGGCGCGGACATTCCGGCCGATATTACAGACCAAAAGGTCATTGTGGTTGATGATGTGCTTTATACCGGCCGGACGGTGAGAGCTGCGATGGATGCCCTCGTTGATGTCGGACGGCCGTCATCGATACAGCTTGCCGTGCTTGTCGACAGAGGGCACCGGGAGCTGCCGATCAGAGCGGACTATATCGGAAAAAACATTCCGACCTCAAAAGCTGAAAAAGTGATGGTTCAGCTGAGCGAAGTTGATCAGACTGATATGGTCGCCATTTACGAAAATGAATAATCACCTTTTTAAATGCATTCCAGAGAGTTTGCAAAGAGGATTTTAAAACACAAAGCCGGGCGGATCGACGCGGCCGGGTTTTGTATGCCTCTTTGCGCAAAAAGCAAAGAGGTTTTTTTATACCATTTGAAAGTCAACCGGGAGGAAAACGCCATGAGTAAGAAAAAAGTAAACCTGGGAGTCAGGGACGTCCCCAATCCATTGTCCTGGCTGTCATTCAGCCTGCAGCATTTATTCGCCATGTTCGGTTCAACCATACTCGTGCCGAAACTGGTCGGAATGAGCCCGGCAGTGGCGCTTGTCACGAGCGGAATCGGGACACTCGCCTATCTCTTGGTGACAAAAGGCCAGATTCCCGCTTATCTCGGCTCATCATTCGCCTTTATATCACCGATTATCTTGGTGAAGGCGACGGGAGGGCCGGGGGCTGCCATGGTCGGCGCTTTCCTGGCGGGAATTGTGTACGGCCTGATCGCGCTGCTCATCAGGCAGCTTGGAACGGGGTGGCTGATGAAGCTGCTGCCCCCGGTGGTCGTCGGGCCGGTCATCATCGTCATCGGCCTCGGACTGGCAAGCACAGCCGTCAATATGGCAATGTATGCTGATCCGAATGCGAAGGAACTCGTCTACAGCTTGAAACATTTCAGTGTAGCCGGCGTCACTTTGGCCATCACCATTATCTGCGCCATCTTTTTACGGGGATTTTTAAGCCTGATTCCGGTATTGATCGGCATTATAGGCGGATATCTGTTTGCGCTGACACAGGGCATCGTCAATTTTCAGCCGGTCATTGATGCAAAGTGGTTCGCCGTTCCTGAATTTATCATCCCTTTCAAAGACTATACGCCGTCAGTGACATTGGGCATTGCGGCTGCGATGGTGCCGGTCGCTTTCGTGACGATGTCAGAACATATCGGCCACCAAATGGTGCTGAGTAAAGTCGTCGGACAGGATTTCATTAAAAAGCCGGGACTGCACCGCTCCATAATGGGGGACAGTGTTGCGACGATCATCGCTTCGTTAATCGGCGGCCCGCCGACGACGACATACGGCGAGAACATCGGAGTACTGGCAATTACGAGAGTTTTCAGCGTCTTTGTCATCGGCGGCGCGGGTGTGATTGCGCTGTGCTTCGGATTTATCGGAAAAGTATCAGCGCTGATCAGCTCTGTTCCGTCCGCGGTTATGGGCGGCGTTTCCTTCCTGCTCTTCGGAATTATCGCCTCCAGCGGCTTAAGAATGCTGATTGACAACAACATTGATTATGAGAACAAGAGAAATTTGATTATCACATCCGTCATCCTCGTGATCGGCGTCGGCGGTGCGTTCATTCAAGTATCAAAAGGCGGGTTCCAAATATCCGGCATGGCGCTTGCGGCAATCGTCGGAGTCATCCTGAACCTTATCCTGCCGCATGCAAATGAAGAAGACGCGATGGCATCAGAAAAACAAAATCATATGTAAAACCTTTTAAAGAAAGTCCAGAGAGGCTTGGAAGGGTTATAACGGGAAGAAGCTGTACGCTGCTTCTCTCTTTAACCGCACCCCGAGTCTATAGACCGGGGTGTTTTTTTACGGCCTTCAAGCGGAAACGGAGGAGAAAAACATGAATCATTTAACGGCGATGTCTGAACTGAGCGCAGCTGAAATTACAGAACTGCTGCGTGAGGCAAAAGCGATAAAAGAGGGAACAGTCCGCCCCGATCTCGCGGGAAAATTTGTTGCGAATCTGTTTTTTGAACCGAGCACGAGAACGCGGTTCAGCTTTGAAGTGGCGGAAAAGAAACTCGGGATGAACGTGCTCAGCTTAGACGATACGAGCACAAGCGTTCAAAAAGGCGAGTCCTTATACGACACGGTCAAAACTCTGGAATCAATCGGAGCGGACGCCTGCGTCATCAGGCACAGCACGGATGAATATTACAAAGATCTGACCGGCAGAGTCAATATTCCGATCTTAAACGCCGGCGACGGCTGCGGCCAGCACCCGACTCAGTCATTACTCGATTTAATGACGATTCAAGAGGAATTTGAGACCTTTCAGGGCCTGACGGTTTCCATTCATGGCGATATCAAACACAGCAGGGTGGCAAGGTCAAATGCCGAGGTGCTGACAAGGCTCGGCGCACGCGTGCTGTTTTCAGGGCCGCCGCAATGGCAGGATGAGAAAAACGCCTTCGGCACCTGTGTACAGACGGATGAAGCCATACAAGCTTCAGATGTCGTCATGCTGCTCCGCATCCAAAATGAAAGGCATCAGACAGAAGCCGACCAAAAAGGCTACCTGGAAGCATACGGGCTGACCGCAAAGCGGGCGGAGAGCATGAAGCGGCATGCCATCATCATGCATCCCGCACCGGTGAACAGAGGAGTCGAAATTGACACAACATTAGTGGAATGCGGAAAATCAAGAATCTTTAAACAAATGGAAAATGGTGTGTATATCAGAATGGCAGTCTTAAAAAGAGCACTGCAAACCAATGTGAAAAGGGGAGAAGCGGCTTATGTCTTATCTCATTAAAAACGGCTGGATGTTAAATGAACAGGGAGAAAAAGTGGCACAGGATATCCGGGTAACGGGTGAATTCATTTCGGAAACCGGGCTTCTGACAGCGAAAGACGGAGAAACGGTGATCGACGCTGACGGACTGTTCGTTTCACCGGGACTCGTAGACCTTCATGTTCACTTCAGAGAACCGGGCGGCGAGAAAAAAGAAACCATTGAGACGGGCTCTAAAGCCGCGGCGCGGGGCGGCTTTACCACAGTCGCAGCCATGCCGAATACAAGACCGGTGCCGGATACGAAAGAGCAGATGGAATGGCTGCAAAACCGGATCAAAGAAACCTCATCTGTCAGGGTTCTTCCTTACGCATCCATTACGATCAGACAAACCGGCGAAGAAATGACAGATTTTGAGGCGCTTCATGAAGCCGGCGCATTCGCCTTCACCGATGACGGCGTCGGCGTTCAGACGGCCGGAATGATGTATGAAGCCATGAAACGGGCGGCTTCAATGAATAAAGCGATTGTCGCTCATTGTGAGGATAACTCGCTTATTTACGGAGGGAGCGTGCATGAAGGTTCTTTTTCAAAAGCGAACGGCCTGAACGGCATACCTTCCATTTGTGAAGCGGTACATATCGCCCGTGACGTGCTGCTGGCGGAAGCGGCGGGCTGCCATTACCACGTGTGTCATATCAGCACGAAAGAGTCCGTCAGAGCCGTAAGAGACGCAAAAAAAGCGGGAATCCGCGTGACGGCGGAAGTATCGCCGCACCACCTGCTGCTTTGTGACGAAGATATCCCGGGACTTGATACCAATTTTAAGATGAATCCGCCGCTTCGCAGCAAAGAGGACAGAGAGGCGCTGATTGAAGGGCTTTTAGACGGTACGATTGATTTCATCGCCACTGACCATGCGCCGCATACAGAAGAAGAGAAAAACACGGATATGAAGCTTGCGCCTTTCGGTATCGTCGGTTTAGAAACAGCCTTTCCGCTTCTGTACACACATTTTGTGAAAAACGGGGCGTGGACGCTGAAGCAGCTGGTTGATTTCATGACGTCAAAACCTTGCGAGGCATTTGATCTTCCGTACGGAACGCTTGCACCGGGGGCGCCGGCTGACATCACCCTGATTGATCTGGAAAAAGAAGCAGCCATTGACAAAGATACATTTTTATCTAAAGGAAAAAATACGCCATTCAACAAGATGAAGTGCTTCGGCTGGCCTGTTGCAACGATGGCTGCCGGTAAGCTTGCATACGAAGAAGGGAGACTCGTCAAATGAAAAGAAGACTAGTGCTGGAAAATGGAGCGGTATTTGAGGGTGAAGCATTCGGGAGCCTGGAGCATACCGCGGGTGAAGTCGTATTCAACACGGGAATGACCGGTTATCAGGAAATTTTATCAGACCCTTCTTACTGCGGGCAGATCGTGACGCTGACGTATCCTCTGATCGGCAACTACGGAATTAACAGAGATGACTTTGAATCCATCACTCCTTTTGTAAAAGGGCTGATCGTAAAAGAACTGTGCGAGCTGCCTTCCAACTGGCGTTCGGCTTACACGCTTGACGAGTATTTGAAAATGAAAAATATTCCCGGCTTACAAGGGATTGACACGAGAAAGCTCACAAGAATGATCCGCACGGCCGGCGCATTAAAAGGAACGTTTGCTTCAAGTGAGGAGAATGTCGGAGAGGTTCTGGCAAGGCTGAAAGAAACGGAACTGCCGAGAAATCAAGTCGCTCAAGTATCTGCGAAAACGGCTTATCCGAGTCCGGGCCGCGGCAAACGCATCGTACTCGTCGATTTCGGTATGAAGCACGGCATTTTAAGAGAGTTAAACAAAAGAAAATGCGATGTCATCGTTGTGCCGTACAATGTAACGGCGGAAGAAGTGCTTCAGCTCAAGCCGGACGGCATCATGCTTTCTAACGGACCCGGAGATCCGAAAGATGTGCCGGAAGCCATTGAAATGATAAAAGGCATACTCGGGAAGGTGCCGTTATTCGGAATCTGCCTCGGCCACCAATTATTTGCGCTGGCATCCGGAGCGGAAACGGAAAAAATGAAATTCGGACACAGGGGTTCCAATCATCCGGTTAAAGAGCTTGCGACAGGGAAAGTCGCTTTAACCGCCCAAAACCACGGATATACAGTTTCTTCAATAGATGAGACAGAGCTTGAAGTGACGCACATTGCGATCAATGATCAAACGATCGAAGGACTCAAGCATAAAACATTGCCGGCATTTACGGTTCAGTACCACCCTGAAGCTTCACCGGGGCCGGAAGACGCCAATCATTTATTTGACAGATTCATTGACTTGATCGAAACAACTGAGAAAGAAGGGGAAGCGGTATGCCAAAACGCGTAGATATTAAAAAGATTTTAGTGATCGGATCAGGCCCGATTATTATCGGACAGGCGGCGGAATTTGATTATGCGGGCACACAGGCGTGTCTCGCTTTAAAGGAAGAAGGCTATGAAGTTATTCTCGTCAACTCGAATCCGGCAACGATTATGACGGATACGGAAATGGCTGATCGGGTATACATAGAACCGCTGACGCCGGAGTTTCTCACGCGTATTATCAGAAAAGAACGGCCGGACGCCATCCTGCCGACTCTGGGAGGACAGACCGGACTGAATCTTGCCGTCGAGCTGTCTGAACTCGGGGTTCTTGAGGAATGCGGAGTGGAAGTGCTCGGCACAAAGCTGTCCGCCATCCAGCAGGCGGAAGACCGCGACTTATTCCGTACGCTGATGAATGAGCTGAATGAACCGGTGCCGGAAAGTGAGATCATCCGCACTTTACAGGAAGCCGAGGAATTTGTCGGCCGGATCGGGTTTCCGGTTATCGTGCGCCCCGCTTACACATTAGGCGGAACGGGCGGCGGCATCTGCTCGAATGAAGCAGAACTGAAAGAGATCGTCGAAAACGGATTAAAACTCAGCCCCGTCCATCAGTGCCTTCTTGAAAAAAGCATTGCCGGTTACAAAGAGATCGAATATGAAGTCATGAGAGACAGCAGAGATCACGCGATCGTCGTCTGCAACATGGAAAATATCGATCCGGTCGGCATCCATACGGGCGACAGCATCGTCGTTGCCCCGAGCCAGACTTTGAGCGACCGGGAATATCAGCTTTTGCGCAATGTTTCATTAAAGCTGATCCGCGCGCTCGGCATTGAAGGCGGCTGTAATGTTCAGCTCGCGCTCGATCCCGACAGCTTCCAATATTACATTATCGAAGTGAATCCGCGGGTGAGCCGCTCATCTGCCCTCGCCTCAAAAGCGACGGGTTACCCGATCGCAAAGCTTGCGGCGAAAATCGCAGTCGGGCTTTCTCTTGATGAAATGATGAATCCCGTAACGGGAAAAACATATGCGGCTTTTGAGCCCGCGCTTGACTATGTCGTTTCTAAAATCCCGCGCTGGCCGTTCGACAAATTTGAGTCGGCAAACCGCAGGCTCGGGACGCAAATGAAAGCCACCGGAGAGGTCATGGCTATCGGACGCACCCTTGAAGAATCGCTGTTAAAGGCGGTCCGCTCACTGGAAGCCGATGTCTATCACCTGGAACTGAAGGATGCGGAAGAGATTTCTGACGGGCTTTTGGAAAAACGGATCAGAAAGGCCGGAGATGAACGGCTGTTTTATCTTGCTGAAGCGTTCAGAAGAGGCTATACAGTCGAGCAGCTTCATGAGTTTTCTGCAATTGACGTATTCTTTTTGCACAAGCTCTGTAAGCTGGTCGCTTTTGAAACAGAGCTGAAAGCGGAAAAAGGCAGCCTTACCGTTCTGCAGACAGCGAAGGAATTCGGTTTCTCCGACAAATATATCAGCCGGGAATGGAATATGCCGGAACAAGAGCTGTATCAAATGCGAAAAGAAGCAGACATCAAGCCTGTATATAAAATGGTGGATACATGCGCGGCGGAATTCGAATCAGAAACCCCGTACTTCTACAGCACATATGAGGAAGAAAATGAGTCTGAGGTTACATCAAGAAAAAGCGTCGTCGTCCTCGGTTCCGGGCCGATCCGTATCGGACAGGGCGTCGAATTTGACTATGCGACCGTTCATTCTGTCTGGGCGATCAAGCAGGCAGGCTATGAAGCGATTATTATCAACAACAATCCTGAGACGGTGTCCACTGATTTCAGCATTTCAGACAAACTGTATTTTGAACCGCTGACGGTAGAAGATGTCATGCACATCATCGATTTGGAACAGCCGGAAGGCGTTGTCGTCCAATTCGGCGGCCAGACGGCGATCAATCTTGCGGAAGAATTGAGCGCCCGCGGCGTCAAAATCCTCGGCACATCACTTGAAGATTTAGACCGTGCGGAAGACCGGGATAAGTTCGAGCAGGCGCTTGAGGCGCTGAATGTGCCGCAGCCGCTCGGAAAAACCGCCGTATCGGTGAACGAAGCGGTCAAAATTGCCGCATCCATCGGCTATCCGGTACTTGTCCGCCCTTCGTATGTGCTCGGCGGCCGGGCGATGGAAATCGTCTATCACGAAGAAGAGCTGCTTCACTATATGAAAAACGCGGTCAAAATCAACCCGCAGCATCCGGTGTTAATCGACCGTTATCTGACAGGGAAAGAAATCGAAGTCGATGCCGTATCTGACGGCGAAACAGTCGTTATTCCGGGAATTATGGAGCATATCGAGCGGGCCGGCGTCCATTCAGGGGATTCAATCGCCGTCTATCCGTCTCAGTCTTTAAGCGAAGACATTAAGAAAAAAATCGAACAATACACTGTAGCCTTGGCAAAAGGCCTTAACATTATCGGGTTGCTGAACATCCAGTTCGTACTGTCGCAAGGTGAAGTGTATGTGCTTGAGGTAAATCCGCGGTCAAGCAGAACCGTGCCGTTCTTAAGCAAAATCACAAAAATCCCAATGGCGAACCTGGCGACAAAGGTCATTCTCGGCCAAAAGCTTGCTGATTTCGGCTATCAAGAGGGGCTGCAGCCTGAACAGCAGGGGGTATTCGTGAAAGCGCCTGTCTTCTCATTCGCGAAGCTGAGAAGAGTAGATATTACGTTAGGCCCTGAAATGAAGTCGACGGGAGAGGTCATGGGCAAAGATTCAACCCTGGAAAAAGCGCTCTATAAAGCGCTGATTGCTTCTGGCATTCAAATCCCGAACTACGGCTCAGTGCTGTTGACTGTTGCCGATAAAGATAAAGAAGAAGGACTGCTGATCGCGAAGCGGTTCCACGCCATCGGCTATAAAATCTTGGCGACGGAAGGAACGGCGGCTTATTTGAAAGACGCTCAGATTCCGGCTCAGGTCGTCGGAAAAATCGGCGAAGAAGGGAAAAATCTGCTCGATGTCATCAGAAACGGCGAAGCGCAATTTGTCATCAATACGCTGACAAAAGGCAAACAGCCGGCCAGAGACGGCTTCAGAATCCGCCGCGAATCCGTTGAGAACGGAGTCGCCTGCCTGACATCTTTAGATACGGCCGAAGCCATTTTGCGGGTATTGGAAAGCATGACATTCCGGGCGGATCATATGCCTGCATCCGAAACCAATCAAAAGGCGGCAGCCACGATATGAAGAAAGCGCATTTGACTGTTCAATCCAACTTAGAAATTGCCGACCGGATTTATAAGATGGTGCTGAAAGGAGAGCTTGTCCGGCACCTTACCGAGCCGGGTCAATTTCTACATCTGAAGGTGAGTGACGCGGTCACGCCGCTATTAAGAAGACCGCTCAGCATTGCGGACGTCAATTTCGCCGCGGATGAAGTATCCGTTATCTACAGAGCTGACGGTGAGGGAACGCGTCTTTTGTCCGAGAAAAAAGAGGGCGGCAGGATAGACGTTCTCGGCCCTCTCGGCAACGGATTCCCCGTCCGGCGGATTGAACCCGGCAAAACCGCGCTGTTAGTCGGAGGCGGAGTCGGGGTTCCGCCTTTGCAGGAACTGTCAAAGCGCCTGACGGAAAAAGGCGTAAACGTCATTCATGTGCTTGGATTTCAATCAGCAAAGGATGTTTTTTACGAACAGGAATGTCGTGCGTACGGAGACACCTATGTGGCGACGGCTGACGGAACATATGGAGAGAAAGGGTTTGTCACCGATGTCATCCGTGAAAAGCAGCTCGAATTCGATGTCCTGCTAAGCTGCGGACCGACACCGATGCTGAAAGCTCTGAAGCAGCAGTACGGCCATAAAGAGGTTTATCTTTCGATGGAAGAGCGTATGGGCTGCGGCATCGGGGCCTGCTTCGCCTGCGTGTGCCGCACGGGTGAAAGCGATACATCCTATGTAAAGGTCTGCCTTGACGGGCCGGTATTTAAAGCTGAGGAGGTGGCGCTGTAATGTTAGAGGTGAATCTGCCGGGTCTCCAATTGAAAAACCCGATCATCCCCGCTTCCGGATGTTTCGGTTTCGGGAAAGAATATGCCGGATTTTACGATTTATCATGCCTCGGAGGCATTATGATTAAAGCCACGACGAACGAAGCCCGCTTCGGAAATCCGACGCCGAGAGTGGCGGAGACAAGCGCGGGAATGCTGAATGCCATCGGACTGCAAAATCCCGGCCTTGAGCATGTGCTCAATCATGAGCTGCCTTGGCTCGAACAATTTGACACGCCGATTATCGCAAATGTCGCCGGTTCTCAGGTGGACGACTATAAAGAAGTGGCCGAGCACATCAGCCAAGCGCCGAATGTGCATGCGCTTGAGCTTAACATTTCATGTCCGAATGTCAAAACGGGGGGGATTGCTTTTGGTACTGATCCCGTCATGGCGGCCGAACTGACAAAAGCGGTGAAAGAAGTTTCCGCAGTGCCTGTGTATGTGAAGCTTTCGCCTAATGTCGCAAACATAACCGAAATTGCCAAAGCGATTGAAGCGGCCGGTGCTGACGGTCTGACGATGATTAATACACTCATCGGGATGAGGCTCGATCTCAAGACGGGACGGCCGATCTTAGCAAATAAAACGGGCGGACTGTCAGGCCCGGCGATCAAACCGGTCGCCATCCGGATGGTATACGAAGTCAGCCAGGCCGTTCAAATCCCGATTATCGGGATGGGCGGCGTTCAGACCGCAGAGGATGCATTAGAATTTCTTCTTGCGGGAGCGAGTGCGGTTGCCGTCGGCACGGCAAACTTCGTCAATCCGTTCGTCTGCCCGGAAATCATAGAACAGCTCCCCCGTGTACTGAGCCAACACGGCTTTCAATCTGTAAGTGAATGCATCGGAAGGAGCTGGAAACATGAAAAACAACCTGCCCATCATCGCGCTTGATTTTGCATCAGGGGAAGAGACTTTAACGTTTTTAGACTTGTTTGAAAAGGAAAGGCTTTTTGTCAAAACGGGGATGGAACTTTTTTATCAGGAAGGCCCCGCCATCATTCACCAATTAAAAGAACGGAACTGTGATATATTTTTAGATTTAAAGCTTCATGATATCCCGACTACGGTCAATAAAGCGATGAAGCGGCTGGCCGGCCTCGGCGTTGATCTCGTCAATGTGCATGCGGCAGGGGGCGCACGCATGATGCGTGCGGCCCTTGAGGGGCTTGAAGAAGGCACGCCGGCAGGCAGAAAACGCCCGTCTTTAATCGCGGTGACTCAGCTGACCAGCACTTCAGAGCAGGTGGCGAAGGAAGAGCTTCTGCTGCATAAGCCGCTGTTAGAAACGGTCGTGCATTACGGCAAAATGGCGGAAGAGTGCGGGCTGGACGGAGTGGTATGTTCGGTACATGAAACAAAAGCCATTTATGAAGCGGTCCGGCCTTCATTTCTGACAGTCACACCGGGCATCCGCACGGCCAGTGACGCAGCTGACGATCAAGTCCGGACGGCGACTCCGTCATTTGCGAAAGAAAACGGTTCGTCAGCCATCGTTGTGGGCCGCTCAATTACAAAAGCGGAAAACCCCGTTAAAGCATATGAAGCAATTAAACTGGAATGGGAGGGCGTTCGCCGATGAAACAGGCTATCGCAAAACATCTATTACACATTGAAGCTGTCTTTTTACGCCCGAATGAGCCGTTTACGTGGGCGAGCGGTATTTTATCACCGATCTATTGTGACAACCGTCTGACATTGTCGTATCCAAAAGTGAGAAATGATGTGGCGGACGGGCTCGGCAAACTGCTGAAAGAGCATTTTCCCGAGGCGGAGATGATCTCGGGCACTGCAACGGCGGGCATTCCGCATGCTGCGCTTCTCGCAGACCGTGCAGGCGCACCGATGTGCTACGTCAGAAGCAAACCGAAAGCGCACGGCAAAGGAAATCAAATAGAAGGCGCCATTAAGAAAGGACAAAAAACAGTCGTGATTGAAGACTTGATTTCTACCGGGGGCAGCGTGCTTGAAGCTGCGGCGGCCCTTCAAAGAGAGGGCGCGGAAGTCCTCGGCGTCATTTCCATTTTTACATACGGACTGCCGAAAGCAAAAGAAGCCTTTAAAAAAGCGGGTCTTCCTTATTACTCGTTAACGGATTATGACACGCTGATTGAAGTCGCGCTTGAAAACGGTACGATTCATTCAGATGACATTGAGAAACTGAAATCATGGAAACAGAATCCCGAGTCAAAAGATTGGTTTAAAAAATAATGACAATAAAAACAGGCCTCAGGGCCTGTTTTATTATTCCTATCAAAAAACTCGGGTTGACTTCTGTTAGAATTGTGCTAAAATTTAGTACAAATCTAAAAAGCTTATCAAGAGCGGCTGAGGGACTGGACCGATGACGCCCGGCAACCTGCGTGTCATGCAAGGTGCCGCATCCAGAAAAATGCACAGCATTTTGAAGATAAGGGCTATACCGGGTCACTGTCTTTCATTCC
Organism: Bacillus sp. JHAA; assembly: GCF_036961585.1. NCBI lineage: Bacteria > Bacillati > Bacillota > Bacilli > Caryophanales > Bacillaceae > Bacillus > Bacillus sp. JHAA. The sequence continues at coordinate 256,505 of NZ_JBAMDE010000003.1, forward strand.
GCTGGATTGAAAGTTTTTTATATGAAAAAAAAGATTGAGGGATAAGACAACCGGCAGAAAACAACAGCTGTTTGATTGTCTCCGGGAGGAGGAAAGGAAAAATGCTAACGTATGACACATGGGAAGAGCCGGCGATTACATTTCCGGAAGACGATTCCTATAAAGGCGCGCTGTCCGTTTTAAAATGGGCATACGGCCACTACGGAGACCAGCTTGTTTACGCGTGCAGCTTCGGGATTGAAGGGATCGTCCTGATCGATTTAATTTCTAAAGTAAAGAAAGACGCGGAAATCGTGTTTCTTGATACGGGTCTTCACTTTAAAGAAACATATGAAACGATCGAAAAAGTGAAAGAGCGTTACCCGGGACTGAACATTATCCTGAAAAAGCCAAGCCTTACTCTTGAAGAACAGGCCGAGGCTCACGGAGATAAACTGTGGGAAAGAGAACCGAACCAGTGCTGCTACATCAGAAAAATTCTGCCGTTAAGAGAAGCGCTCGCGGGACATCCGGCATGGCTGTCCGGTCTTCGCCGGGATCAAGGGCCGAGCCGGGCGAATACGAATTTCCTGAATAAAGACGACAAGTTTCAATCGATTAAAGTATGCCCGCTGATCCATTGGACATGGAAAGACATCTGGAGATATACTTCCAAGCATGAGCTGGATTACAATATCCTCCATGATCAGGGGTATCCGAGCATCGGCTGTGAACCGTGCACTTCACCTGCGTTTACCGCGGAAGATTTGCGGAGCGGCAGATGGAACGGCATGGCGAAAACAGAATGCGGACTGCATGAATAAAGGAGCTGCACGATGGAATTAGCCGCTATTTTATTCTGCCTGTTTTTTGCCATGAATATCGGAGCCAGCGGAGCCGCGGCTTCAATGGGAGTCGCTTACGGGTCCGGCGCCGTTAAAAAGAAAACGTATGCGCTGATCATCTGCGCGGCCGGAGTCCTGTCAGGGGCGGTTATCGGCGGCGGTGAAGTCGTTAAGACGATCAGCGGCGGAATTATTCCCGAACAAACCATTACGCTCACCATTGTCTGCATTATTATCGGATCGGCGGCGCTATCGTTATTCACGGCGAATGTGCTCGGCATTCCGCTGTCGACGAGTGAGGTCACTGTCGGGGCGATTGTCGGTGTCGGCGTCGCGTACAAAGTATTGTTTTTACAGCATCTTTTAGTCATCGTGAGTTTTTGGGTGCTTGTACCGTTCGTCGCGTTCTGTTTCACGTTTCTCGTCTCAAAGGTATTCAGTTCTCTGAATATTCGAGTCATTTCGAATCGGAAACAGAAGATTTTAGGGATTGTGCTGCTGATTGCGGGGTTTTGGGAAGCTTTTTCAGCCGGAATGAACAATGTCGCAAATGCGGTGGGCCCTTTGGTTGCTGCGGGCGTGCTCAGCGTGTCCAAAGGAACGCTGTACGGAGGCATCTTTGTCGCTCTCGGCGCTCTGCTTTTAGGACGCAAAGTGCTTGAAACCAACGGGAAAAAGATTACGAGATTTTCAGCCGGAGAAGGCATACTGCTTTCAGGAACCGGCGCGGGGCTTGTCATTATCAGTTCAGTCTTCGGTCTGCCGGTCCCATTGGCGCAAGTCACATCATCATCAATTATCGGTATCGGAATGGCCAAAAACGGGCCGAACGTTTTTCATAAAGAAGTCGTGAAAACGATGCTCAAAGTATGGGTCGTTTCGCCGTTTTTGTCACTGTCGATTTCGTATTTGCTTGTCTCCCTGCTGTTAAAAGGAGATTACTATTCCATCTTTATGATGGCCAGCGTGCTTTTGGCAGCTGGCGGAGCCGCCAGTCTGATGAAAGCCATCCGAAAAGAGAAACGCTCTGTCCATGAACAAGGCGGAGGCATTTAACTATTAATCTGAGTTTATTTATCTGTTAACTGGGAGGAATCATGTATTATGAGTTTAGCACCGCACGGAGGAACATTAATTAATCGGGTAAATGAGCAGTATGATCTTACATCCGTCCAAAAAGAAATTGAGCTTGATTTGATTTCGTTCGCTGATTTAGAGCTGATCGGGATCGGGGGGTACAGCCCGATTGAAGGATTTTTCACAGAAAAAGATTACGTGTCAGTCGTTGAAAATATGCGTCTGGCATCCGGGGTTGTCTGGTCCCTGCCGATCACGCTTCCGGTCGATTCAGAAAAAGCGGCTGAGCTTGCCGTCGGCGACACGGTGAAACTGACTTACGGCGGAGAAACATACGGCGTAGTCGACATCGAAGATATTTATACGCCGGATAAACAAAAAGAAGCCGTTCACGTATATAAAACCGATGATGCCGCGCATCCGGGCGTGAAAAAATTATTTTCACGCGGCGATACGTATGTCGGCGGGCCGATCACATTAGTTAAAAAAGCGTCAAAGCAGTTTCCCGAGTTTACATTTGAACCTGCCGATACAAGACGAAGCTTCGAAGAAAAGGGCTGGAAAACCATTGTCGGTTTCCAAACGAGAAATCCGGTCCACCGCGCCCACGAATATATCCAAAAAACCGCGCTTGAGACGGTTGACGGCCTGTTTTTGAACCCGCTCGTCGGTGAAACAAAATCAGATGACATTCCGGCGGATGTCAGAATGGAAAGCTACCAGGTGCTGCTCGATCATTATTATCCGAAAGACCGCGTGTTCCTCGGCGTATTTTTGGCGGCTATGCGGTATGCGGGGCCGAGAGAAGCCATTTTCCACGCGCTTGTCCGCAAAAACTACGGCTGCACGCATTTTATCGTCGGCCGCGATCATGCCGGCGTCGGTGATTACTACGGCACATATGAAGCGCAAGAGCTTTTTGATCAATTTACAGCGGATGAACTCGGGATTACACCGATGAAATTCGAGCACAGCTTCTTCTGCCAGAAATGCGGCAACATGGGAACGGCCAAAACATGCCCGCATGACAGAGAAGACCACGTCATTCTGTCAGGAACAAAGGTCAGAGAAATGCTGCGAAGCGGCGTCATGCCGCCGGCGGAATTCAGCCGTCCTGAAGTTGTCGAGGTGTTGATTAAAGGGCTGAAAACGAAAGAAGAAGCAGGCGTTTCTTAAGGAGGAAAATAGAGTGACAAATCGTGATATCGTGTGGCATGAAGCCTCAATAACGAAAGAAGAATACCAGCAGAAAAACAAGCATAAAAGCTCTATCCTCTGGCTGACGGGCTTAAGCGGTTCAGGAAAATCCACGATTGCAAACGCCGCAGCGCGCGAGCTGTTTGAACAAGGCTATCAAGTCATCGTGCTTGATGGTGATAACATCCGCCACGGCTTAAACAAGGACTTAGGTTTTTCCGATGATGACCGCAAGGAAAATATACGCCGCATCGGGGAAGTGGCGAAGCTTTTCGTTCAGCAGGGAACCATCGTCATCACGGCTTTTATTTCTCCGTTCCGTGAGGACAGAGATCAGGTGAGAGAGCTTGTGGCGGAGGGCGAATTTAATGAAATCTATGTGAAATGCGACCTCGATATATGTGAAAAGCGCGATCCGAAAGGTTTATATAAAAAAGCAAGAAATGGTGAAATTCCGTTCTTTACGGGGATCGACTCACCGTATGAAGAGCCGAAAGCGCCTGAGCTCGTACTTGATTCAGGCAAATGTGAACGCGAAGAATGCACCGGAAGACTGGTTGACTTTGTGAAAAACAGCTTAGCATAATAGGTCCAAAAAGGCCGCGCAATCAGCCGGATATCCCCCGCAATGGCGGGATATGGTAAAATAGCTGAAGTGCGGCCTCGCGGCTGTTCTGGGAAGATTTCAAAACGGATCGGGGAGACATGCTATGGGGAAAGTATTTATCGTTGGAGCCGGTCCGGGAGATCCGGACTTATTAACGGTGAAGGCAATGAAAGCCATACAGAAAGCGGACGTTATATTATATGACAGATTGGTAAGCAAAGAGATTTTACAGTATGCCGGAGAAGAAGCGGATCTGATTTACTGCGGCAAGCTCCCGGATTTTCACATTATGAAACAGGATACGATCAACCGTTTCCTTGTGAAGTATGCGAAAAAGGGGAAAACCGTTGTAAGGCTCAAGGGGGGCGACCCGTTTGTTTTCGGCCGCGGAGGCGAAGAAGCGGAGGCTCTCGCACAAAACGCCATTCCGTTTGAGATCGTTCCCGGCATTACATCAGGAATCGCGGCTGCTGCTTATGCCGGCATTCCCGTGACGCACAGAGAGGCGAGCTCCAATGTCGCATTCGTTACGGGACATTATAAACAAGAAGACGACTTTGAAGAAAAATGGAAAGCGCTGGCGACGGGCATTGATACGCTGGTGATTTATATGGGAATTAAAAATATCCGGCAGATTGAAAGAATGCTGCTGGAAAACGGCAGAGACGCCGGCACCCCGGCAGCCTTTATTCATTGGGGAACGACGGACAGGCAAAAAACAGTCGTCTGCACCGTCGGCACGCTTTCAGACACAGTGATAAAAGAAGAAATCAAAAACCCGAGCTTAATTGTTATCGGCGATGTCGTCAATTATCACTGCAAACTGGACTGGTATGCATCTGAACAGAAAAATCTGGATTTGAGCGAGGCGTTGTAAATGAAGCAGGCGATTTTATACATCGGGCACGGAAGCAGGCTGAAAAAAGCGCAGACAGAGTCGGCGGCGTTTTTAAAAGGGTGCATGCCGCACGCTGACGCTCCCATTCAGGAAATTTGTTTTTTAGAACTGCAGGAACCGTCTATTGAAGCGGGATTTGAAGCATGTGTCAGACAAGGCGCCACTCATATTGCGGCCGTGCCTTTGCTGCTGTTGACCGCTGCCCACGCAAAACATGACATTCCGGCTGAAATCGCCCGTGCGGCGGCCCTGCATCCCGATATAAAAGTGACATATGGTGTTCCGATCGGAGTGGACGATGAAGTCGTAAAAGCGGTGCATCATCGCATTGAAGATACCGGAGTGCCCATTGAGCAGGCGAAAGTGGTGCTGATCGGAAGAGGAAGCACAGATCCGGCAGTTAAGAACGCAGTCAGTGAGATTGCCGGAAAACTTGAGGCGATTACACCTGTTAAAGAAGTCATCCCTTGTTTTTTAACAGCATGTGATCCGCACTATAAAGAAGTGTTTGCCGGCTTTGAAGAGGATGACGGAGCACCCGTTTTTATCGTTCCATATCTTCTGTTTACCGGGCTTTTAATGACTGAGATTGAACGGGAAGTTCAAAAGCTTCAAACGGTCAATCAAAATGTTCATCTCGCTTCATACTTAGGTTTTCACCCGCATATTAAGCAGGCGTTTTTGAACCGTGTGTCAGAAGCTGTTCGAAACCCCGGCGGTCAGTTTGATTTTAAGGGGGGACAGTATGCTGCCTCTGCACATTAATTTAAGCGGAAAAAGAATTATCATCGCGGGCGGAGGCAATGTTGCCTTAAGAAGGCTCAAAACGGTGCTTCCGGAAGGCGCGGATATTACTGTAATCAGTCCCGATGCCCTGCCCGAAATTAAACAGCTGGCGGATGAAGGGCGCATCCGCTGGGTTTCCCGTAAAATTGAAATGAAGGATCTCGCGCCCGCTTTTTTCATCATTGCCGCGACAAATGACCGCAGCGTGAATCAGGAGATAGCCGCGAGCGCTTCTGAAACGCAGCTGGTCAATTGTGTAAGCGATGCTGAACAGGGCAGCGTGTATATGCCGAAGATCATCCGCAAAGGGCGCATTCAAGTATCCGTATCAACAAGCGGCGCAAGCCCGGCACATACGAAAAGACTGGCTGAGGACTTAGAGCCTCTCATTACTGCTGATTTGGCTGAAGAAGTGGATCGATTATTTGAGAAAAGAAGAAGACCATAAAAAACACCTTGTCTGTCATCAGGCAGGGTGTTTTTTATACTGTCCTCACAGTCCCCGAATGTGAACAATTCAAAACGAAAGCGGGCAGTTTGAACGGTATATGCCGGCAAGCGGTCAGGGTTGCGAAGTGATGCGGAATATGTATCTGATCCCAATTCCGCCTGGATTCCGCCCGCATACAAAGGAAAGGTCAGAGACCCGCCCGGATGTGCTCAGGTGCGGCGAGGGAAGGTGACAGTATCCGCCGCCAAATCAGGTGTGACCGCTTTAATCAGAGACGGCCCCCGGCGGATCAGGCAGACATGACGGGAAACTGATCAGATACTGTATAGATGGTTCTGACGGCTGGGAGAGTGTCGTCTCCGTTTATAAGTAATAAAAAACACCTCCAAGCTGAGTGCGGGTTTCAGCTTGGAGGTGCGTTTATTTTTTCAGCCGTATGACAAGGTCGGCATCAGGTGTGACAAATACGGTATGCTGGCTGTCATAGGTGACAAATCCGGGCTTTGCGCCGTTTGGCTTTTTCACGTGTCTGATTTTTGTATAATCAACGGGAACGGAGCCGGAATCTTTCGCCTTGGAAAAATAAGCGGCGATCGCAGCCGCCTCCAGTATGGATTGTTCATCCGGATCGCTGCTTTTAATCACAACGTGGGAACCGGGAATGTCTTTCGTGTGGAACCATAAATCATCCCTTGCGGCAGCTTTTGTCGTTAAGTATTCATTTTGTTTATTGTTTTTGCCGACAAGAATCGTCAATCCCCGTGAAGATTCATATTGCTCCAAAACAGGAACGTGCTGCTTCTGTTTTTTCTGTCCTCGCTGCTGTTTCGGTCGCAGATATTTGCCTTCCACAAGCTCTTCCCTTATTTCGTGAATATCCTTTGTGGAGGCGGAGGAGAGCTGCTGGATCAGCTGATCGAAATAAGCGATTTCCTCCTCGGCCAGACGGATCTGTTCTTTTACCACCTCGACGGAATTCTTCGCCTTTTGATACTTTGTAAAATACATCTGCGCGTTTTCTGAAGGTGTTTTGTTCGGATTTAAAGGGATGGTCACTGTCTTACTTTCTTCATCATAATAATTGATGACTTCCGCTTCTTTGTCACCTTTTTTCAGCATGTACAAATTCGCCGTCAGCAGTTCGCCGTATAGCTGGAATTCCTTCGCATTTTCTGAGTAGTCGAGCGTCTTTTCCAGCTTTTTTATCTTATTGGCGTTCTTTTTCCGTTCATTTGCGACAAACCGCTCGAGATCCTGAGCCTGCTGTTTGACGCGGTCGCGTTCCGCCTTGCCGAAATAAAACCGGTCCAACAGCTCACTCAGTGAGTGAAAGGTGCGCTCCTCACCGTTTACATGTGTGAGAGACAGGAGATAAAAGTATTCCTTTCCGCCGGCTGTCGTAATGTTCGGTGTAAACCTGCAATCTTTCACGGCATGGAACATTTCAATCAGCGTCTTCGGCAGCGTTATTTTGTTAGCGAGACCCGCTCTGTGCACGGCTTCTTTTGCAAACAGCGGAGAAACACCGGAGAAGTGTCTGACGATCTGCTGGTCAAGCCGTCCTTCCTGAAAACTGAGATAACGCAAAACGTCCTCTTCATCCGCGGCAAGCGGCGAAATTTTTTCCTGAGCGGGAGGAAGCTTGTAATCATATCCCGGCAGAACGGTCCGGTAGCTGTTCATCGACGGAGATAAATGCTTCAGTCCGTCGATGATGGCTCCTTCTCCGTCAGTCAGGATAATATTGCTGTGCCGTCCCATAATTTCAACATACAGTGTTCTGACGGTTTCGTCGCCGATTTCATTTCTGCTTTTTATCCGGAATATCATAATCCGGTCTAATCCGGCCTGTTCTATTTTCTCAATAAATCCGCCTTCTATATGCTTTCTGAGCAGCATACAAAACATCGGCGGCTCGCTCGGATTTTCATAGGCCTGGTTTGTCATGTGCACCCGTGAATAGCTCGGATGCGCCGATAATAATAATTTATGGTTTTTTCCGTTAGCGCGGATATGAAATATCACATCGTGCTTAAAAGGCTGATGGACTCTCGTAATCCGGCCTCCGGCGATCCGGCTGTTTAATTCATGTGTCATTCCGTATGTAAACATGCCATCAAAAGACATATAAAACACCCTTTCCTTCTTCCTGCATTCGATAATTATAGCATGAAAAGGGACGAGTCAGAATAAGCTTGTTTACAGAGTGACATCTCTAAAGCGAGGCAGGGGAGTGGACGAGAAGAATGAAGTTTCATGAAATGGGACAAACCGATTTGCTGAAAGCAACAAATACGTCCATTAAACAGGGGTTGACCGAAAAAGAGGTGAAAAAACGCCTTGAAAAGCACGGACCGAACGAGCTTCAGGAGGGCAAGAGGACACTGGCGATCGCCGTGTTTTTCGCCCAATTTAAAGATTTTATGGTGCTCGTGCTGCTGGCGGCAACCTTAATATCCGGGTTTTTAGGCGAATATGTAGATGCCGTAGCGATTATGGCGATTGTATTTGTCAATGGGGTTCTCGGTTTTTTTCAAGAGCGGCGGGCGGAAAAGTCTTTACATGCATTAAAAGAGCTGTCAACGCCGTATGTGTCAGCGTTGCGGGACGGGAGCTGGAAGAAAATTCAGTCCAAGGAGCTCGTTCCCGGCGATATCATGAAATTTTCAAGCGGCGACCGGATTGGCGCGGATGTGCGGATCGTTGAAGCGAAAAGCCTTGAAATTGAGGAATCAGCGCTGACCGGGGAATCAATTCCGGTGGTTAAACAAGCTGATAAACTGAGAAAGCCGGATGTTTCGTTAGGCGACATCAGCAATATGGCGTTTATGGGTACGATCGTAACGCGCGGCAGCGGTGTCGGCGTCGTCGTCGGTACAGGAATGAATACGGCAATGGGGAAAATCGCCGATATGCTGGAATCCGCCGGCAGCCTTTCGACACCGCTGCAGCGAAGACTTGAAGAGCTCGGCAAAATTTTAATTATCGTCGCGCTCCTTTTAACGGTATTGGTCGTTGCAGTCGGCGTCTTACAGGGACATGAGCTTTACAGCATGTTTTTGGCCGGGGTGTCATTGGCCGTCGCTGCGATTCCGGAAGGGCTTCCCGCCATTGTTACGGTGGCATTATCAATCGGCGTCCAGCGCATGATCAAACAAAAATCAATTGTCAGAAAGCTCCCGGCGGTTGAAACATTGGGCTGCGCCTCTGTCATTTGTTCTGATAAAACCGGCACGCTGACACAAAACAAAATGACCGTCACCCATATGTGGTCAGGGGGAAAAACATTTAAAGTGTCAGGCATCGGCTATGAGCCGGAGGGCGTTTTCACCCGAGATGAGCGGGAAATCAAGCCGAAAGATGAGAAGATTCTTGAACAGATGCTGGTTTTCGGCGCGTTGTGCAACACATCCGAAATCGCACTGAAAGACGGCCATTATGTACTCGACGGCGATCCGACAGAAGGAGCGCTGCTGACGGCTGCAAGAAAGGGCGGCTATTCAAACGATTGGCTCAGCGGGCACTACCGCGTGGTTGCCGAGTTTCCGTTTGACTCCGTCCGCAAAATGATGACCGTCATTGTAGAGGATCAGGAAAAAAAGCAGTTCGTCATCACTAAAGGAGCGCCCGATGTGCTGATTGACCGCTCGTCACATCTGATGTACGACGCAAGAAGCGCGCCATTTTCAGGAGAAAAGAAAGCAGAAACGGAAGCGGTTCTGAAAGAGCTGGCGTCGCAAGCTTTGCGTACGATCGCGATTGCTTATAAACCGCTTAAGCCCGGAGAAAAGCCGACAATGGAGCAGGCGGAAAAAAATCTGACGATACTCGGCTTGTCAGGCATGATTGATCCGCCCCGTCCGGAGGTCAGACAGGCGATTAAAGAATGCCGTGAAGCCGGCATTAAAACGGTTATGATCACAGGGGATCACGTCGAAACGGCAAAGGCCATTGCAAAAGATTTGCGTCTTCTTCCGAAAAAGGGGCGTGTGATGGACGGCAAGACGCTGAATGAGCTTACGGAGAAAGAACTTATCGAAACGGTCGATGATGTCTACGTCTTCGCACGCGTGTCGCCTGAACATAAATTGAAAATCGTCAAAGCGTTCCAGGAAAACGGACACGTCGTCGCCATGACGGGAGACGGGGTTAATGACGCGCCGGCCATAAAGCAGGCAGATATCGGCGTTGCCATGGGCGTGACGGGAACGGATGTGGCAAAGGAAGCCTCTTCTCTCATTCTGGTAGATGATAACTTTGCTACGATTAAATCAGCCATAAAAGAGGGACGGAATATCTATGAAAATATAAGAAAATTCGTCCGTTATTTGCTCGCCTCCAACGTCGGTGAAATTTTAGTGATGCTGTTTGCGATGCTTCTCGCTCTGCCGCTGCCGCTCGTTCCGATTCAGATATTGTGGGTGAACTTAGTCACTGACGGGCTGCCGGCGATGGCCCTCGGTATGGATCAGCCGGAAGGAGACCTGATGAGGCGGAAGCCGCGGCATCCGAAAGAAGGAGTGTTTGCGAGAAAACTGGGCTGGAAAGTCGTATCAAGAGGGTTTTTAATCGGAGCTGCAACCATTTTAGCGTTTATCATCGTCTATCACCGCAATCCTGAAAATCTGCCCTACGCACAGACCGTTGCATTCGCGACTCTTGTCCTGGCTCAGCTTATACACGTGTTTGACTGCCGGAGCGAAACGTCTGTTTTCTCCCGGAATCCGTTTGAAAATATCTATCTGCTCGGGGCCATCATTTCTTCTATCTTCCTGATGGTCATCGTCATCTATTATCCGCCGCTGCAGCCGATATTCAAAACAGTGCCGATTACGCCGGGCGATTGGATGCTGATTATCGGTATGTCGGGCATACCTACTTTTTTGCTGGCGGGTTCACTTTTGACAAGAAAAAAATAATTCCATATGATATAATCTTAGGGGTAATAGCATGTCTATTGCCCTTTTATTTTGATAACGGGAAAGAATTGGGTGTTTCATATGATACGGAGTATGACAGGCTTCGGCAGCGCAAGCAGCACAAAAGGCGATCTCTCGGCAACCGTTGAATTGAAATCCGTCAATTACCGGTTCAAAGAAGTGAACGCCCGCCTGCCACGGCCTTTGCTATATGTAGAGGATAAGCTGAAACAAACGATATTGCAGCATATACAGCGCGGAAGAGTAGAGCTGTTTCTCACTGTAAACAGTGACGCGCTCATAAAAAGAAGCCTGAACATCGATTGGGAGCTCCTTGATGAATATGTGAGCGCCGCACGCGTCATGAAAGAGCGCTACAGCCTGGCCGCAGAACCCGATGCAATGGAGTTCTTTAAATTTGAACATATTGCGCAGATACACGAAGAACAGATGCGTGATGACAAGCTTGAAGAAGTCATCAGGGAAGCCGCTGAGCTGGCTGTAAAGGAACTTTGTGACATGAGGGAAAAAGAAGGACGGCTTTTGGCGGAAGACTGCTTTCTGCACATCGAGCGGCTTGAGACGCTGTCCGAACAGGTGAAAGAGCGCGCTTCTGCCGTTGTTATTCAATACCGCGAGCGTCTTTACGCCCGAATGAAGGAATGGACGGAGGATGCGCTCGACGAAAGCAGGCTGATCACGGAATGCGCCATTTTCGCCGATCGTTCTGATATAACGGAAGAAATTACCAGATTGAAGAGCCATTTTGTTCAATTCCGTGATATATTAAAAGAAGGCGGGGCAGTCGGCCGCAAACTTGATTTCCTTGTTCAGGAGCTTAACCGGGAAGCAAACACGATCGGCTCAAAAGCCAATGATCATCAAATCACAAAGCTTGTCGTTGAAATGAAAAGTTCTATTGAAAAATTGAAGGAACAAGTGCAAAATATAGAATAGCGACTGTGCGTATTGTTTACAGACGGCCTCTTCAGGTTACACTAGAGACGTCTATTTTACAGGGGGAACGTAGAAGATGACGATTAAACTGATTAATATCGGATTTGGCAATATCATCTCCGCCAATCGGATGATTTCGATTGTCAGCCCGGAGTCTGCGCCAATAAAGCGAATGATCCAGGATGCAAGAGACCGCGGAATGCTAATAGACGCTACATACGGACGAAGAACCCGTGCAGTTGTCGTCATGGATAGTGATCACATTATCTTATCTGCCGTCCAGCCTGAGACAGTTGCACACAGACTTTCTGTGAAAGAAGAAATTATGGATGAAGGGCAGGGGTAATTGCCGCATGAAAGAAAGAGGGTTATTAATCGTTCTCTCAGGTCCCTCCGGAGTTGGAAAAGGAACGGTTCGGCAAGCAATATTTTCACAACAGGACACGAAATTTGAATACTCAATTTCAGTCACGACGAGAAACCCGAGAGAGGGCGAGGTCGATGGCGTCGATTATTTCTTTAAATCTAGAGATGAATTCGAACGCATGATTGAAAACAACAAACTGCTTGAGTGGGCAGAATATGTCGGCAACTATTACGGAACGCCCGTTGATTATGTCGAACAGACGCTTCAAGAAGGAAAAGACGTCTTCTTAGAGATTGAAGTGCAGGGCGCGCTCCAAGTGCGGAATGCATTTCCGGAAGGCCTGTTTATCTTCTTAGCGCCGCCGAGTCTTTCTGAGCTGAAAAACAGAATCGTGACAAGAGGAACTGAAACCGACGATTTAATCGAAAACAGAATGAATGCCGCAAAAGCTGAAATCGAAATGATGGACGCGTATGATTATGTCGTTGAAAACGACGATATCCAAACGGCTTGTGATAAGATTAACGCAATCGTTCTCGCCGAGCACTTAAAACGTGAACGCGTCGCTCCGAGATATAAGAAAATGCTGGAGGTAGAATAACTTATGTTAGATCCGTCAATTGACTCTTTAATGAATAAATTAGATTCTAAATATACGCTGGTGACCGTGTCTGCAAGACGCGCGCGTGAAATGCAGATCAAAAAAGACCAGCAGATTGAACATACCATTTCTCACAAATATGTAGGCAAAGCTTTAGAAGAAATTGACGCGGGCCTGCTTTCGTTTGAAAGAGAAGACAGCGAATAACAAGCACACGTAGCAACCTATCTCTACATAGGTTGTTATTTTTTTCCGTTTGGGATTTGTCCAATGCTTTCATAAAGGGGAGAAGACTTCATGAAAAACCGAAACATTTTGCTATGCGTAAGCGGAGGAATTGCCGTTTATAAAGCTTCCGCACTCACGAGCAAGCTGGTTCAGGCCGGCGCAAACGTCAAAGTGATTATGACTGAGTCCGCGCGTGAGTTTGTTTCTCCGCTGACATTTCAGGCGCTGAGCCGGAATGAAGTATATACAGATACATTTAATGAACAAAATCCGAAGGTGATATCTCATATTGATGCCGCTGACTGGGCGGATTTAATTATTGTCGCGCCCGCTACGGCAAATATCATCGGAAAGCTTGCCAACGGAATTGCTGACGATATGCTCACAACGACGGTGCTGGCGGCTGAGGCCCCGGTCTGGGTGGCGCCTGCGATGAATGTCCATATGTATGATCATCCGGCGGTGAAACGGAACATCTCTGTGCTTTATCAGGACGGGGTCCGCTTTATCGAACCGAGTGAAGGCTATTTGGCATGCGGATATGTCGGCAAAGGAAGGCTGGAGGAGCCGGAGCTTATTGTTGAGCGTGTCAGAGAGCATTTTAAGGAGCCTGAAGACGATGCGCCGCTGAAAGGAAAACATATTGTCATTACGGCCGGTCCGACGCGCGAAGCCGTGGACCCTGTCCGCTTCTTCACAAATAAATCCACCGGCAAAATGGGCTACGCCGCTGCTGAAGCCGCCGTCCGTCTCGGGGCACGGGTGACGCTGATTTCAGGCCCGGTGTCAATAGAGCCGCCAGTCGGGCTGTATCAGTTTCTTCCTGTGCAATCGGCAGCCGATATGAGAGAAGCCGTGCTTTCTGTGTTTGATTCATGCGACATGGTGATTAAGACGGCGGCCGTGGCCGATTTTACGCCGGCGGCTGTTTCTGATCACAAAATGAAGAAGAAAGACGGTTCGCTCGTGATCGAATTCAACCGTACAGCAGACATACTGAAAGAACTCGGCGAACGGAAAACACACCAGCTGCTGGTCGGTTTTGCGGCTGAAACGCAAGACGTCGAACGCTATGCGCGCAGAAAACTCGAACAGAAAAACCTTGATATGATCGTTGCGAATGATGTGAAAGCAGAAGGGGCCGGATTTGGCACGGATACGAATGTCGTCACCTTCTATTTCCGGGACGGAAGAAAACGGGAGCTTGCGCTTATGTCTAAACTTGACGTTTCCTTTGAAATGCTGAAGGAAATGACCGCTTTGAAAGCCGAGGACCGAAAACCCGTATGAATGTAGCAGAAGTCATTGTCGATGTCAGCTCCAAAAACATTGACAGACCCTTTGATTACAAAATTCCCGATCATTTAAAAGGGATGATCGAAGTCGGCATGCGGGTGATTGTCCCGTTTGGCCCGCGCAAGCTTCAAGGATTTGTGACCGGTTTGAAAGATTCGTCTGAATTAAACGGCGGCTCAATGAAGGAAGTCGAGAAGCTTCTTGATTTGACGCCCGTTCTGACTGAGGAACTGATGCAGCTGTCTTCATGGCTTTCTGACAAAACGCTGTCGTTTAAAATCACGGCGCTTCAGGCAATGCTGCCCGCCGCACTGAAGGCGAAGTACGAGAAAGAGCTGAAAGTCGTTGACGAAGAAGCACTGACACCGGACATCAAACAGCTTTTCAGGAATCAAAAAAGTCTTTTGTACTCGGATATTACCGATGAAAGCATTCTTTCGTCACTTCAGAAATTCGTGCGCAAAGGAAGCATTGATGTCACATATAAAGTCGCCCAAAAAACGAATAAAAAAATGATCCGCATGATCGAAGCGGGGGCGGACAAAGAAGAACTCGCCCGGCACGCAGATTCATTGACAAAGCAGGCTTCTAAACAGCTCGCCGTACTTACTTATTTTATCGGCGGGGGAGCAAAGATTTCCGCGGCCGAGCTTTGCAAAAAGACCGATTCCAGTTCCGCGACGCTGAAAACGCTTCTTAAAAAGGGGCTTCTTACGGAAAGCTTTGAGGAGGTTTACCGCGATCCTTATCAGGACAGAATGTTCAAAAAAACAGAGCCGCTCTCTCTTACAGAAGAGCAGCAGGCCGCTTTTGAGCCGATTAAACAAGCTGTAGCCGATCATGTCCATCACGTCTTTCTGCTTCACGGCGTCACGGGAAGCGGCAAAACGGAAATTTACCTGCAATCCATTGAGAAAGTGCTGGCAAAAGGACAAGAAGCCATCGTGCTCGTTCCGGAAATCTCGTTGACACCGCAAATGGTCAACCGTTTTAAAGGCCGCTTCGGCTCACAGGTTGCGGTCATGCACAGCGGATTATCCACAGGTGAAAAATACGATGAATGGCGGAAGATTCAGCGCAAGGAAGTCCGGCTTGTCGTCGGAGCCAGATCGGCCATCTTTGCCCCGTTTGAAAATCTCGGCATGATCATTATTGATGAAGAGCACGAATCTTCCTATAAGCAGGAGGAAATGCCGCGGTATCATGCAAAGGACGTAGCCATCCGCCGGGCCGAGCATCACAGCTGTCCGGTCGTCCTCGGGAGCGCCACGCCGACATTGGAGTCATTTGCGCGGGCGAAAAAAGGCGTTTATGAGCTGCTTCCGTTAAAACATCGCGTGAATCGCCAGCTCATGCCTGACGTTTCTCTCGTTGATATGAGAGAAGAACTGAGAAACGGCAACAGATCAATGTTTTCAAGAGAACTGATGGAACAGCTGGAAGAGAAGCTTGCAAAAAAAGAGCAGGCCGTCCTTTTTCTGAATAAACGGGGGTATTCCTCGTTTGTGATGTGCCGGGACTGCGGTTATGTGCCGCAATGTCCGCATTGCGACATTTCGATGACTTATCACCGCTACGGACAAAGGCTGAAATGCCATTACTGCGGCCATGAGGAACCTGTCCCGGGAACATGCCCGGAATGCGGCAGCGAACATATCCGCTTTTTCGGCACGGGAACGCAGCGTGTGGAGGAGGAGCTTACCAAAGTGCTGCCTCAGGCGCGCGTGATCAGGATGGATGTGGACACCACTTCAAGAAAAGGCGCCCATGAAAAACTGTTGTCAGCGTTCGGTGAAGGGAAGGCGGATATCCTGCTCGGTACGCAAATGATCGCAAAAGGGCTTGATTTTCCGAACGTGACGCTCGTCGGAGTATTAAGCGCAGATACGACGCTTCACATCCCTGATTTCAGGGCCGCGGAGAAGACATTCCAGCTGCTGACGCAGGTAAGCGGCCGGGCCGGGCGGCATGAAAAGCCGGGAACGGTGGTCATTCAAACGTATACACCGTCTCATTACAGCATTCAGCTGACGAAAACGCACGACTATGAAACTTTTTTTCAGCAGGAAATGGCGCACAGACGGGCCCAGTCATACCCGCCTTATTATTACGTGGCGCTGGTGACCGTTTCTCATGAAGAAGCGGCAAAAGCCGCGGTCACCGCAGAAAAGATTACAAACTATTTAAGAGCGGGATGCGGGCCTGATACGAAAATTCTCGGGCCGGCGGCTTCCCCGATCGCCAGGATCAAAGATAGATATCGCTATCAATGCGTGATAAAATACAGACAGGAAAACGAGTTGCAGATTCAGTTGAAAAAGATACTGGAGCACTATAAACGCGACATTGCGCAAAAGCATGTCATGATTTCAATCGATATGAATCCGTACATGCTAATGTAACATTAGTTTTTGGAGGGCAAAATTTTGGCTGTGAAAAAAATCGTCACACACCCGGCGGAGGTTCTGGAAACACCCGCTGATGAAGTGACAGTGTTTGATAAAAAATTAAAAAAATTGCTTGACGATATGTACGATACGATGCTCGAAATGGATGGCGTCGGCCTCGCCGCGCCGCAAATCGGCATTTTAAAAAGAGCGGCCGTCGTGGACATCGGTGAAGAAAGCGGCCGGATCGACCTTGTAAATCCGGTTATTCTTGAAAAGAGCGGTGAACAGACCGGAGTCGAGGGCTGCTTAAGCTTTCCCGGGGTTTACGGGGATGTCACCCGCCCGGATTACGTAAAGGTAAAAGCCTATGACCGTAAAGGAAAACCGTTTATTTTAGAAGCGGAGGGTTTTTTGGCCAGAGCCGTTCAGCATGAAATGGATCATTTAGACGGCATTTTATTCACATCAAAAATTACGGCTTACTACACTGAAGAAGAACTGGCAGAAATGGAAGGATGATTGGATGACAAGGATCGTTTTTATGGGAACGCCCGATTTTTCAGTTCCCGTCCTGCGCACGCTTATTGAAGACGGGTATGAAGTGGTTGGTGTCGTTACGCAGCCTGACCGCCCGAAAGGCAGAAAAAAAATCATGACGCCCCCTCCTGTTAAGGCTGAAGCTGAACGTCACGGCATTCCCGTGCTTCAGCCCGAAAAAGTAAGGCTCGAAGAAGAAATAGAAAAAGTGCTCAGCCTGAAGCCGGACCTGATTGTTACGGCGGCATTCGGACAGATCCTGCCCAAGCAGCTGCTGGACGGCCCGAAATACGGCTGTATCAACGTACACGCGTCACTATTGCCTGAATTAAGAGGCGGAGCGCCGATACATTATTCGATTCTCCAAGGCAAGAAGAAAACGGGCGTGACAATCATGTATATGGTTGAAAAGCTTGATGCGGGCGATATGATTTCGAAAATCGAAGTGGAAATTGATGAAACGGATAACGTCGGCACGCTTCACGACAAATTAAGCATAGCGGGGGCAAAGCTTTTGTCAGAGACCGTCCCGAACGTCATTTCCGGAAATATTAAACCGATCAAACAGGACGAATCAAAAGCGACTTACGCGCCTAACATTAAGCGTGAGCAGGAGCGGATTGATTGGGCAAAGCCCGGAGAAGAGATCTACAACCAGATCAGAGGTTTAAACCCTTGGCCTGTCGCCTATACAACTTTGAACGGTCAAAATATGAAAGTATGGGCTTCTGAAAAAGTTGCGGCAAAAACTGAAGCTGCGCCCGGAACAGTCATCCGCACGGAGCAAAACGGCATTGTCGTCGCATCAGGAAACAGCACCGCCCTTTTAATCACAGAGCTGCAGCCGGCGGGAAAAAAACGGATGAAGGGCGAAGATTTTGTAAGAGGCAAAAATGTGCAGCCCGGTGACGTGTTAGGAGAAGCAAATGAAGAAAATTAATGTCCGGGAGCTCGCCCTTGAAGCGCTTGAGAAGCTTGAGCAAAATCAGGCATACAGCAACCTGCTTCTTACATCGGTTATCAAAACGAACACGCTCAGCGATCAGGACAGAGGACTGCTGACAGAGCTTGTCTACGGAACACTGCAAAATAAAATCGCCTTAGACTACATGCTGAAGCCTTTTATCCGCAAGCCGAATAAAGTGAAGCCATGGGTGATTCAGCTGCTTCGTCTGTCCGCGTATCAAATGGAGTATTTAGAAAAAATACCGGATCGCGCCGCCATTCATGAAGCGGTTGAGATCGCCAAAAAACGCGGGCATAAGGGCATTGCGTCCTTTGTCAACGGCATCCTCCGCTCCCTGCAGCGTGAAGGGGCGCCGTCATTCGCTGAAATTGAAGACCCGGTTCTCCGTCTTTCCACAGAGACAAGCCATCCCGAGTGGCTCGTAAAAGAGTGGGTCGAGGCGTACGGCTTTGAGGCAGCTGAAAAGATCTGCCGGATTCATCTCATTCCGCCGAAGCAGACGCTCCGTGTCAATCACATAAAGAGCGACAGGGAAACGGTGCTGAATGAGATGGAGAATGCCGGTCTTGAAGCTGAAGCCGGAGACCTTTCTCCTGATGCGATTAAGCTTTTAAAAGGAAGCATCGCGAACACGGCATTTTTCCAAAACGGCCGGGTATCCATACAGGATGAAAGCTCAATGCTTGTCGCGCGGGCGCTGGACCCGAAGCCGGGCGAAACCGTTTTAGACGCATGCGCCGCACCGGGCGGAAAGTCGGCTCACATTGCGGAACTGATGGAGAACGAGGGGAGCCTCACATCGCTTGATCTTCACCGCCATAAAGTGAAGCTGATTAAAGAGGGCGCAGAACGGCTCGGGCTTACGATCATCGACGCACAAACGATGGATGCGCGAAAAGCGGGAGAGGCCTTTGGCGCAGAACGGTTTGACCGTGTTCTCGTTGATGCCCCTTGCTCAGGTTTCGGCGTCATCAGAAGAAAACCCGATATGAAATATACGAAGACGCCGGAGGACAGCAGACGGCTGTCAGAAATCCAGCTCGGCATTTTAAGGGAAATCGCCCCATTAGTAAAAAAAGGTGGCACACTCGTATACAGTACGTGTACAATGGACCGGACAGAAAATGAAGAAGTTATGCATGCGTTTATACAAGAACACCCTGAGTTTGAACCCGATTTGTCTCTTGAAAAGCGGCTGCCTGAAAAGGCGAGACCCTTTGTTCAGGATGGAAGCCTTCAAATTCTTCCGCATTATTTCGGAACAGACGGTTTCTTTATTAGCAGCATGAGAAAGAAGGGATAAAAAATGACACAATTAAAAAAGACAAGCGTACGGAAAGAGCTGCGGACTGAGCAGCCGTCCATTTACTCTTTTGAATTAGATGAAATCAAACAATGGCTGACCGAGAATGGCGAAAAGCCGTTCCGCGCAGCACAGATTTTTGAATGGCTCTATGAAAAGCGGGTTTCTTCATTTGATGAAATGACAAACCTCTCAAAAAGCCTGCGTGAAAAACTCGAGAGCAATTTTGTGCTGACAACGCTGAAAACGGCTGTAAAACAGACATCTCAAGACGGCACGATGAAATTTTTATTTGAGCTTCATGACGGTTATACGATCGAAACGGTTTTAATGAGACACGAGTATGGTAATTCTGTATGTGTAACGACACAGGTCGGCTGCCGGATCGGCTGCACATTTTGCGCGTCAACGCTCGGCGGACTGAAACGGAATCTTGAAGCGGGAGAAATCGTCGCTCAAGTCGTGAAAGTGCAAAAGGCGCTTGATGAAACGGATGAACGCGTCAGCTCAGTCGTCATCATGGGAATCGGAGAGCCGTTTGATAATTTCAATGAAATGCTCGCTTTCTTAAAAATCATTAACCACGATAAAGGGCTGAACATCGGAGCGCGTCATATCACAGTTTCCACCAGCGGAATCATTCCGAAGATTTACGATTTCGCCGATCAAAAAATGCAGATCAATTTCGCGATTTCTCTGCATGCTCCGAATACGGAAATCAGAAGCCGTCTGATGCCGATTAACAAAGCCTATAAGCTTCCTGACCTTATGGAGGCCGTCAAATATTACATCGAGAAAACAGGCAGACGGATCAGCTTTGAATACGGGCTGTTCGGCGGCGTTAATGATCAGGTCGAACATGCAGAAGAGCTTGCAGAACTGTTAAAAGACGTGAAATGCCATGTCAATTTAATTCCGGTAAACTATGTGCCTGAACGGGATTACGTCCGCACACCGAGAGATCAGATTTTCGCATTCGAAAAAACGTTAAAATCCCGCGGTGTAAATGTCACGATCAGAAGAGAGCAAGGCCATGACATTGACGCGGCCTGCGGTCAGCTTCGCGCGAAGGAGCGTCAAGACGAGACGAGGTGAAGAGGTTGATTACAGCCTTGAAAACAGATACAGGTAAAGTCCGCCGGCATAATGAAGATGCGGCGGGCATTTTCACAAAAGAAGACGCGGTGCTTGCGGTTGTCGCCGACGGCATGGGCGGTCATCTTGCCGGAGATGTAGCGAGCAGGATGGCGGTTGCGGCGATGGAAGAGCAGTGGAACCGGACCGAAACGGTTCCATCTCTGCCGTCTGCTTGCGAGGATTGGCTGAAAGACCGGATTCATGAGGCGAATGTCAAAGTACATGACCACGCTAAAGCGAATGAAGAATGCCGGGGAATGGGCACCACTGTTGTTTGCGCCTTATTCACCGGGAAGTTTGTCACTGTGGCTCATATCGGTGACAGCCGGTGCTACCTGCTTCAAGAGGGGGAATTCACTCAGCTGACTGAGGACCATTCGCTTGTGAATGAGCTGGTCAAGACAGGAGAAATTTCAAAAGAGGACGCCGAGCACCATCCGCGGAAAAATGTATTGACGAGAGCGCTGGGGACAGATGAAACCATCAGTCCCGACGCCCGTTCTTTTGAACTGTCTGACGGCGATCAGCTGCTTTTATGCTCTGACGGACTGTCAAATAAAATAGAAGATCACGAGATCAAACAAATGCTTCAAGCCGAATCTGATCCTCAGGAAAAAGTAGACCTTCTCATCAGCAAAGCGAATCAAAACGGCGGCGAAGATAACATCACGGCTGTGTTGATTGAGTTTTCCGCAGATGCAAAAGAGGGTGAAGACAAGTGCTAACCGGCAAGCGGATCAGCGGGCGTTATCATATCCTCCGGCCCATTGGCGGCGGCGGTATGGCAAACGTTTTTTTAGCTGAGGACATCATTCTCGAACGTGAAGTCGCAATTAAAATTCTGCGGTTTGACTTTGTGAATGACATTGATTTTATCAGGCGTTTCAGAAGAGAAGCACAGTCGGCATCAAGCCTCGATCATCCGAATATCGTCAGTATTTACGATATCGGGGAGGAAGGCGATATTTATTACATTGTCATGGAATATGTGGAAGGCATGACATTAAAGGAATACATAAACGCACACGGACCGCTTCATCCGAAAGAAGCGCTGTCCGTTATGGAGCAGATCGTCTCGGCCATCGCCCATGCCCATCAAAACCATATCGTGCACCGGGATATTAAACCGCACAATATATTGATAGATCATTTAGGGCATATCAAGGTGACGGATTTCGGCATCGCCACAGCGCTTACGTCTACGACAATCACACATACGAATTCTGTGCTGGGCTCGGTTCATTATTTGTCTCCGGAGCAGGCGAGAGGCGGTCTGGCAACGAAAAAATCAGATATTTACGCGCTCGGCATCGTGCTGTTTGAGCTTTTAACAGGTAAAATCCCTTTTGACGGAGAATCAGCCGTCAGTATAGCGCTAAAGCATCTGCAAACAGAAACGCCTTCCGCCAGAAAGTGGAACCCTTCCATTCCGCAGAGCGTCGAAAACATTATTTTAAAGGCAACCGCTAAAGACCCGTTTCACCGCTATGAAAGCGCCGAGGACATGGAAGCGGACATCAGAACGGCTTTTGACGCCGGCAGGCTGAATGAACAAAAATTTTCCGTGCCGGATGATGAGGAAATGACAAAAGCCATTCCCGTTATTACTGACGGCGCAAAAGCCGCGCCTCAGGCGGAAACGCCGGGGGAGACGGATGATAAGGAACAGCAGCCCGCCAAAAAGAAAAAACGGAAATGGCCGTGGGTTTTGCTGGCCGTCTGTTTCATTTTCATTATGGCGGCTGTTCTTGCGGTCACCGTGTTTCCGTCTTTGTTTATGCCTAAAGATGTAAGCGTCCCCGACGTACGGGGCATGAAGTACGAAAAAGCGGAAGCCCTGCTTGAAAAGAACGGGCTCCGGGCGGATCCTGATATAACGGATATTGAAGATGAAAAAATAGAAGAGGAATTAATGGTCAAAACGGACCCAAAAGCGGGGTCTACCGTTAAAGAAGGCTCTTCTGTAAAACTGTACAAAAGCATCGGAAAACCGAAAACCCAGCTGATCGACGTGAAAGGGCGGCAGATCGGCGACGCAAAAAAAGCGCTGAAGGAAAAAGGCTTCAAACATGTCAATGTCAAAGAAGAGAACGATGACAGCGAGGCCGGCACTGTAATTGATCAGAACCCGTCAGCCGGCACCGATATGGTCGCAAGCGACGATGAAGTCAATCTAACGGTCAGCCTCGGCCCCGCGGATGTTACGCTGAGGGACTTAAAGACTTACAGCAAAGAAGCGGCTTCAGGGTATCTTGAAGATAACGGCCTGCAGCTTGTTGAAAAACAAGCCCATTCAGATGACGTGCCGGAAGGACAAGTCATGAAGCAAGAGCCGGCAGCCGGCACTGCGGTTAAGCCGGGAAGTAATGTTGAAGTGACGTTCTCGCTCGGACCTGAAGAAAAACCGGCGAAAACGGTAAAAGAAAAAATCAGCATTCCTTACGAACCCGAACATGAAGGGGACGAGCTTGAAGTGCAAATCGCCATCGATGATAAGGACCACAGCATCTCTGATACGTATGACTCATTTAAAATAAAAGAGCCGACTGAAAAAACAATCGAACTGAAGATTGATCAGGGACAGAAGGGGTATTATCAAGTGATGGTCGATCATAAAGTCGTCAGCTACAAAACGATTGAATACCCGAAAGATAATGACTGACAAGGAGGGACCCTATGCCTGAGGGCAAAATTATAAAAGCGTTAAGCGGATTCTATTATGTCTTGGATGAATCACAGGACAAGATCATTCAATGCAGGGGCCGGGGCATTTTCAGAAAAAATAAAATAACGCCCCTGGTCGGCGATTATGCCGTTTATCAGGCTGAAAATGATAAAGAAGGCTACCTGCTGGAAATCAAAGAACGAACAAACGAGCTGATCAGGCCGCCGATTTCAAATGTCGATCAGGCCGTTCTTGTCTTTTCTGCCGTTCAGCCGGCGTTCAGCACGTCTTTATTGGACCGTTTTCTCGTCCTTGTGGAAGCCAACGGCATTCACCCGATCATCTGCATAACCAAAATGGACTTAGCTGCAGAAGGGGAATCGAAAGAGGCGATACTTTCTTACGTGAAAGACTATCAGGCGATCGGTTATGACGTATATGTGACGTCATCAAAAGAAAACAGCGGCTTAACAGGCATTGTGAAACACTTCGAGAACAAAACAACGGTGTTTGCCGGTCAGTCCGGAGTCGGAAAATCTTCGCTTTTAAATGCGATCAGCCCGGAGCTTGAGCTGAAAACAAACGAGATTTCCACGCATTTGGGACGCGGAAAACATACGACGCGCCATGTGGAGCTCATTCATACATCAGGCGGTCTGGTTGCGGATACTCCGGGGTTCAGTTCGCTTGAATTTACCGGCATTGAGGAAGAAGAGCTGGGCAGCACGTTCCCTGAGATCAGAGAAATAAGCGCCTCTTGCAAATTCAGAGGCTGTCTGCATCTTAAAGAGCCGAAATGCGCGGTAAAGCAAGCGGTGGAAGAAGGAGAGATTCAGCCGTACCGCTATGAGCATTACAAAGAATTTATGCAGGAAATAAAAGAGAGAAAGCCGAGGTATTAATATGATTAAGGTTGCGCCATCAATTCTTTCCGCCGATTTTGCTTCACTGGGCGAGGAAATTAAAGACGTGGAAAAAGGAGGGGCGGACTATATCCATATTGATGTCATGGATGGCCATTTCGTCCCTAACATTACAATCGGGCCGCTTATCGTTGAAGCCGTCCGTCCGGTGACTGATCTGCCGCTGGATGTCCATCTTATGATTGAAAACCCGGACCGCTACATCCCGGCATTCGCAAAAGCCGGTGCGGACATCCTTTCCGTTCATGCTGAGGCGTGTCCGCATCTTCACCGGACCATTCAATTGATAAAAGAGCAGGGAGTAAAAGCGGGAGTTGTGCTCAATCCGCATACGCCCGTCCAAATGATTGAACATGTGATCGAGGAGCTTGACCTTGTGCTGTTAATGACGGTTAACCCCGGTTTTGGCGGACAGCGCTTCATTCATTCGGTTCTGCCGAAAATCCGTCAGGTCAAACAGCTGGCTGAGGAGAAAGGCCTGTCTGAGCTTTTAATCGAAGTGGACGGAGGCGTTAATAAAGAAACAGCCCCTTTATGCACTGAAGCGGGCGCCAATCTGCTTGTTGCCGGGTCTGCCGTATATAATCAGCCGGATCGGAAAAAAGCCATCGCTGACATCCGAAACGCGTAATAAACATGCTGAAAAAGAGCCCGGTGAAAGCCGCCGGCTCTTTTCGCGTCTAAGAGAGAGGAAAACATATGAAGACAATCAATATCGTTGCGGGCGGCCCGCGGGAACTTATTCCCGATTTATCCGAATACACAGACGGAGATACAACGTGGGTCGGAGTCGATAAAGGGACGGTTGCTCTTTTGGAAGCCGGAATCATTCCGCAGGAAGCTTTCGGTGATTTTGACAGCATTACGGAAGAGGAGCTCATGCAGATTCAAAAAGCGGCGCCGGCCCTCCATGTGTATCAGGCGGAAAAAGATTATACCGATCTTGAACTCGCCCTTGACTGGGCTTTACAAAAAGAACCGGAAACCATTCGGATATTCGGTGTGACGGGCGGAAGAGCCGATCATTTTTTAGGGAACATCCAGCTGCTGTATAAAGCCTTACATAAGAATACCGATGTCGAGCTGATCGACCGGCAGAATGACATTCAGATGTTCGGGCCCGGCCGTTATACAATTGAAGAAAAAGCGCGCAGACGCTATATTTCTTTCATTCCGTTTACGGAAGCGGCAGACGGCCTGACACTCGACGGTTTTAAATATCCCCTTGATAATTGTCATATTCCTCTGGGTTCCACACTATGTATTAGTAACGAACTCATTCATTCACGAGGTACTTTTTCGTTTGCAAAAGGCATATTAATAATGGTAAGGAGCGCGGATTAGAAAAGCGGCTTCTGCCATATGCGGAAAAAACCATGAATCCTAAAGTGATGAACGCAGCGGATACGGGACTTATAGGAGGGGACAAAATGAAATTTTATACCATTAAATTGCCGAAGTTTTTAGGAGGAATTGTCCGGGCGATGCTGGGCTCATTTAGAAAAGAGTAAGCCCAAGAAGCTGAAATTGCCCTCTTTGAACGCATAAAAAACGCCTGCCGCATAAAAGGGCAGGCGTTCATTTTTGCTTATACACGCTCAACTTTACCGGATTTTAAAGCCCGGGCAGATACATACACTTTTTTAGGTTTGCCGTCAACAAGGATGCGGACCTTTTGAAGGTTGGCGCCCCAAGTACGCTTAGAAGCGTTCATTGCGTGAGAACGGTTGTTTCCGGCTTTTGTTTTTTTACCTGTAATAAAACATTTACGTGCCATTTGTTTCCCTCCTAACTGCGCGAAACATCTTTTCAAACATAGTGTCTCAGATGCTTTCGTTATACAATACTTTAAATAATTTACCACAGCTAAAAACCGTTTGCAACTATTGTTTCCCTTACTTTCAAGAAAAATCACTTGACATGTAAAACCAATCACATTTCCGCGCTGAAGGCCGCTGTCTGTATCTTTTCTTTTCATAATGGGATACATATAGTAGAATAATGATAACTCTATGCATCTGAAGGAGGAACCTGTGTGTCCATTGAAATGAAGACAAA
The DNA here is from genome assembly GCF_036961585.1 of Bacillus sp. JHAA. Classification (NCBI taxonomy): domain Bacteria; kingdom Bacillati; phylum Bacillota; class Bacilli; order Caryophanales; family Bacillaceae; genus Bacillus; species Bacillus sp. JHAA. The sequence goes on from NZ_JBAMDE010000003.1 coordinate 282,693, forward strand.
ATACGGACAGATTGATATATCCAACGAAGTCATCGCAATGGTTGCCGGAGGCGCTGCCATTGACTGTTACGGAATAGTGGGGATGGCCTCAAAAAACCAGATTAAAGACGGTTTGTCTGAAATCCTCCGGAGAGAGAACTTCGCAAAAGGCGTACATGTCCGTCAGGAAGCCGAACAAATACATATCGACATGTACATTATTGTCAGCTACGGCACTAAAATATCCGAAGTAGCCCACAATGTTCAGACGAAGGTAAAATACACAGTAAATCAAACAATCGGACTTGCAGTTGATTCTGTAAATATTTATGTCCAAGGCGTACGAGTAACGAACCCGTAGTGAGGAGGATGAGTATTGTCTAGACGAAACTTAGATGGGAGAGCTTTTGCGGCAATGATTCTGGCGGGGGCTGAGACATTGTCTCAAAACGCGTCCGCGGTGGATGCGCTGAACGTGTTTCCCGTGCCTGACGGCGATACCGGAACAAATATGAATTTATCGATGTCATCCGGTGCAAGAGAGGTAGAGCACATTGACTCACCCGACATCGGCAAAGTCGGCATCGCCTTGTCAAAAGGCCTGCTTATGGGAGCGAGAGGAAACTCAGGGGTGATCTTGTCCCAATTGTTCAGAGGTTTCACAAAGAGCATTGAAAACAAAAATCAAATAGACGCCCAAGAATTTGCCGCAGCACTCCAAGCGGGAGTGGATATGGCATATAAGGCGGTCATGAAACCGGTTGAAGGAACGATTTTAACCGTGGCCAAGGATGCGGCTAAAAAAGCGGTCGCCTCGGCCAAAGAAGAAACCGATATTATTTCGGTCATGGAGGCCGTTATTGAAGAAGCGGAAGCGTCGCTGAACCGCACGCCGGATCTGCTTCCTGTTTTAAAGGACGTCGGTGTCGTTGACAGCGGCGGAAAAGGTCTGCTTTGTGTATATGAAGGCTTTTTGGCTGCTTTAAAAGGAGAGGCCGTACCGAAAAAAGCGGTTCTTCCGGCACTCGATGATATGGTGAATGCCGAGCATCATAAAAGCGCGCAGAGCATGCTGAGTACAGAAGACATTGAATTCGGATTTTGTACGGAAGTGATGGTGAGGCTGGATCAAGATAAACGGACGTTCAAGGAAGAGACGTTCAGAAACGAACTGAGCCGTTTCGGCGATTCATTGCTGGTCGTGGCTGATGATACGCTTGCGAAAGTTCATATTCATGCCGAAGAACCAGGGAACGTACTCAATCTCGCACAGCGTTACGGCGATTTGATTAAAATTAAAATTGAAAACATGAGGGAACAGCATACTTCAATCATCAGCCAAGAACATGATGAAAAAAAGCCGGCCGGCGTTATGAAAGAAGCCCGCAAGCCTTTTGGCATCGTGACTGTGGCAATGGGAGAGGGCATTTCTGAATTGTTTACGAGCATCGGCGCTTCACACGTAATCGAAGGCGGCCAGACAATGAATCCGAGCACGGAAGATATTGTTGAAGCCGTTCAGTCTGTCAATGCGGAGACGGTTTTCATTCTTCCGAACAATTCCAATATTGTGATGGCTGCCAATCAGGCGGCGAGCGTGGCTGAAGAAAATGTCATTGTCATTCCGGCAAAAACGGTCCCTCAAGGCATGACTGCCCTGCTTGCGTTTAACCCTGACCAGCCGGCTGACGTAAATGAAGCTAATATGCTTGAGGCCATCCGGAATGTGAAAAGCGGACAGGTGACATATTCAGTCAGAGACACCCATATCGACGGCAAAGATATTAAAAAAGGTGATTTTATCGGCATTTTAAACAGTTCAATTATCGGCAGCGCCGAAGATCGGATAAGTGCGGCGAAACTGCTGCTGGATGAAATGATCGGGGATGAAGATGAAATCGTCACCATTTTGTACGGAGAGGACGCGACGGAAGAAGAAGCTGAGAAACTCGCTGAGTATATTGCAAGCGTCTGTGAAGATATCGAGGTTGAAATCCATAACGGCAGACAGCCTCTGTATCCATATATATTTGCGGCAGAATAGAAGGGCTTATCAGGCCCTTCTATTCTTATGCCTTTATTTACCTGCGGCAGTGCGGCAGTGTGCCTGCTTGCCAATTGAGAAATGTTCAATTAGTCTAAAGAAAAGCGCTGAATGAAGTGATGTTAAGGAGGAGCAAACCAGCATGAAGTATAGAAGCGTTTTTGATATTATCGGCCCGGTAATGATCGGTCCGTCCAGTTCACATACCGCAGGCGCCGCCCGGATCGGCAGAGTGGCCAGAAGCTTATTCAGGCGGGAGCCCCGCCGAATCGTTGTGTCTTTTTACGGATCATTTGCGGAGACGTATAAGGGTCACGGCACTGATGTCGCGATTATCGGCGGCCTGCTTGATTTTGATACATTTGATGAGCGGATTAAAACAGCGATTCAAATTGCGGAAGAGAAGGGCATATATGTAGAGTTCCGTACAGAGGATGCCGTGCCCGTTCATCCGAATACAGCGCGCATCGTCATTTCTGATGATGAGGGAGAGCTTGCCCTTACCGGTATTTCCATCGGCGGCGGAAAAATAGAAATCACGGAGCTCAACGGCTTTGAGCTGCGTTTGTCCGGAAACCATCCGGCTATTTTAGTCGTTCACAATGATAAATTCGGCACGATTGCAGGCGTTGCCAATGTGCTTGCGAAATTCTCCATCAATGTCGGACATATGGAAGTGGCGCGTAAGGACGTCGGCCAGCTTGCGCTGATGACGATTGAGGTCGATCAGAATATTGAAGAAGAAGTGCTTGACGAGCTTTCAACACTTCCTAATATTATACAGGTTACTAAGATAGCTGACTAAAAAGTCAGGAGGAAAATGACATGTTTCGTAATGTAAAAGAATTAATAGAAATCACTCAAGAAAAACAAATTCCGATTTCGGAAGTGATGATCACCCAAGAGATGGAAGTGACGCAAAAAACGCGGGAAGAAATCTTTCAAGGAATGGAGCGCAATCTCTCCGTCATGGAAGCAGCTGTTGAAAAAGGGCTGAAGGGCGTCACGAGTCAGACCGGTTTAACAGGCGGAGATGCCGTGAAACTTCAGGCATACATCCAATCTGGAAGAAGCCTGTCGGGCAATCTGATTTTAGACGCCGTTTCTAAAGCTGTGGCGACAAATGAAGTCAATGCGGCGATGGGAACGATCTGCGCTACACCGACTGCCGGCTCTGCCGGGGTCGTGCCGGGAACGTTATTCGCCGTAAAGCATAAGCTGCACCCTACGACAGAACAAATGATCCGTTTTCTGTTTACAGCCGGCGCGTTCGGTTTTGTCGTAGCAAATAATGCGAGTATTTCAGGAGCGGCAGGAGGCTGTCAGGCGGAAGTCGGGTCAGCATCAGGCATGGCAGCGGCTGCGATTGTGGAAATGGCGGGCGGAACGCCTCAGCAATCAGCGGAAGCAATGGCGATTACACTGAAAAATATGCTCGGTCTCGTATGTGACCCGGTCGCCGGATTGGTAGAAGTGCCGTGTGTCAAACGAAACGCAATGGGAGCATCCAACGCAATGATCGCGGCGGATATGGCGCTGGCCGGGATTACAAGCCGCATTCCTTGCGATGAGGTGATTGACGCGATGTACAAAATCGGCCAGACAATGCCGACAGCACTGCGTGAAACGGGACAAGGCGGTTTAGCCGCGACACCGACGGGAAGAGAATTAGAGAAAAAAATTTTCGGAGGAGCGCTGAAATCAAGTGACACACCATCAGCAAACTAGTATAGCGGAAATTAAGGGCATTGGGCCGGAAACAGAAAAAACATTGCACGAACTTGGTATCTATGACATTTCTGATCTTCTGAATTATTTCCCTTACCGTTATGATGACTATGAGCTGAGGGATTTAGAAGAAGTAAAACATGAAGAAAGAGTGACGGTAGAAGGGAAGGTTCATTCAGAACCTTCTCTTACCTATTACGGCAAAAAACGAAACAGGCTGACATTCAGAGTGCTTGTCGGCAATTATTTAATTACCGCGGTCTGCTTTAACCGTCCCTACTTAAAAAAGAAACTGACGTTAGGTTCTGTCGTCACGATATCAGGGAAATGGGATAAACACAGACAGACCGTTTCCGTGCAGGAATTAAAAAACGGTCCTCATCAAGAAGATAAAAGCATTGAGCCTGTTTATTCCGTTAAAGAAAACGTCACCGTAAAAATGATGAGACGGTTTATTAAGGAAGCGCTGCAGCATCATTTGGACAGTGCGGCCGATCCGCTTCCTGAAAAATTGAGAATCCGCTACAAGCTGCCTGATTACAAACATGCCCTGCAGACGATGCATCAGCCTGAAACGAGGGAATCGTTACAGCAGGCAAGACGCCGGTTTGTTTACGAGGAATTCTTATTATTTCAGCTGAAAATGCAGGCGTTCCGTAAAGCGGAAAGGGAACAGTCAAAAGGCATCAGCCATGTGTTTCCTGCTGAAAAACTCGCCGCTTTCACAAACAGCCTGCCGTTTTCGCTCACGACCGCACAGACGCGCGTGCTTCGGGAAATTACCGCTGATATGACATCCCCTTACCGAATGAACCGTCTGCTGCAAGGTGATGTCGGTTCAGGGAAAACGGCCGTCGCCGCCATCGCTTTGTATGCTGCGATTTTGTCGGGGTATCAGGGGGCATTAATGGTGCCGACTGAAATTTTGGCCGAACAGCATGCAGATTCTCTCGTATCGTTGTTTGCAAATGAAGATGTAAATATCGCGCTTTTGACGAGTTCTGTCAAAGGAAAGCGGCGCAGGGAGCTTTTGGAGCGGCTTGCTCTCGGAGAGATTGATATTTTAGTAGGGACCCATGCTTTAATCCAGGATGAAGTGGAGTTCAAAGCGCTGAGCCTTGTTATTACGGACGAGCAGCACCGGTTCGGGGTCGAACAGCGCAAAAAACTCAAGAATAAAGGTCAGGATCCGGATGTGCTGTTTATGACAGCTACTCCGATTCCGAGAACGCTGGCCATTACCGTCTTCGGAGAAATGGATGTTTCCGTGATAGATGAAATGCCCGCGGGGCGAAAACAAATCGAAACGTATTGGGTGAAACACGACATGCTGGAGCGGATTTTGGCTTTTATAGAAAAAGAGCTGAAGCAGGGAAGGCAAGCCTATGTTATCTGCCCGCTCATTGAAGAGTCGGATAAACTGGATGTACAGAATGCGATTGACGTATATAACATGCTGTCTGACGTTTACCGCGGTAAATGGAATGTCGGCCTGATGCACGGGAAGCTCCATTCTGATGAAAAAGATCAGGTGATGAGAGAATTCAGCGCCAATCAATGTCAGGTACTTGTGTCAACAACCGTCGTAGAAGTCGGCGTGAACGTGCCGAATGCGACGATTATGGTCATCTATGACGCCGACCGTTTCGGGTTATCTCAGCTCCATCAGCTCCGCGGCCGGGTCGGGCGGGGAGACCACCAATCTTTCTGCATCTTGATGGCAGATCCGAAATCCGAAACCGGGAAGGAACGGATGAGAATCATGTCGGAGACAAACGACGGCTTCGAACTGTCTGAAAAGGACCTTGAACTGCGCGGCCCCGGTGATTTCTTCGGAAAAAAACAGAGCGGTATGCCCGAGTTCAAGGTGGCGGATATGGTTCATGACTACAGAGCTTTGGAAACGGCCCGCCAGGATGCGGCCAATCTGGTGTCTTCAGAGGCGTTTTGGAAAGATGACGAATACCGCATGCTGCGCGGTCAATTACTTTCAAGCGGCGTCCTGGAAGGGGAGAAATTAAGCTGATTCTGCAAAATTCGGCGGCTTTCAAAAAACAATCATTGCATTCCAATCTATGAGATTATATACTACTATTAGTACCTAGTCTTAATTGTCCGGATGGTGTTTACAGATGAGAAGAAGCAAGAAAGAACGCCAAAAATTATTGCAGCAGACGATCAAATCGACACCCTTCATCACAGATGAAGAATTAGCGGGGAAATTCGGCGTCAGCATTCAGACGATCCGTTTAGACCGCTTAGAGCTCTCAATACCGGAGCTGAGGGAAAGAATTAAAAACGTGGCAGAACAAACGCTTGATGATGAAGTGAAATCACTGTCTTTAGACGAAGTGATCGGTGAAATTATTGATCTGGAGCTTGACGGCCAGGCCATTTCCATATTAGAAGTAAGACGCGAGCATGTCTTCAGCCGCAATCAAATTGCGCGGGGGCATCATTTGTTTGCGCAGGCGAACTCACTCGCCGTAGCCGTCATTGATGATGAGCTGGCGCTGACCGCAAGCGCAAATATCCGCTTTACAAGACAGGTGAAAGAAGGCGAGCGCGTCGTTGCGAAAGCCAAAGTGACGGCAGTCGAAAAAGAAAAAGGCAGAACGGTAGTTGAAGTCAACAGCTATGTGGGAGAAGAAGTCGTGTTCTCCGGCAGCTTTGACATGTACCGTTCAAAACAATCATAAAGGTGGAGCATGCATGAGAATAGCTGTAGATGCAATGGGAGGCGACAACGCACCCAAAGCTGTTATTGACGGAGTAATGAAGAGTATTGAGGCATTTGACGATCTTCATATTACGCTGGTCGGTGACAAGACAACGATAGAATCACACTTGCCAACAACATCAGACCGCATCACTGTGTTGCACGCCGATGAAGTGATTGAACCGACGGATGAACCGGTCCGCGCCGTACGCAGAAAGAAAAACTCTTCTATGGTGCTGATGGCGCAGGAAGTGGCTGAAAACAGAGCGGACGCCTGCATCTCAGCGGGGAATACGGGTGCACTCATGACAGCGGGACTGTTTATCGTCGGCAGAATTAAAGGAATCGACCGGCCTGCGCTTGCGCCGACGCTTCCGACCGTTTCAGGCGACGGTTTCCTTCTTTTGGACGTGGGAGCCAATGTCGATGCCAAACCGGAGCATCTCGTCCAGTACGGAATTATGGGATCTGTATATGCCCGGCAGGTTCTCGGAATCAGCTCGCCCCGCGTCGGATTGTTAAATGTCGGCACGGAAGAAAAGAAAGGAAACGACCTGACAAAAAAGACGTTTGAACTATTAAAAGAAACAAACGTGAATTTTGTCGGAAACGTTGAGGCGAGAGACTTGCTCGAAGGCGCTGCTGACGTCATCGTCACAGACGGCTTTACGGGCAACGTCACGTTGAAAACATTGGAAGGTTCAGCGTTATCGATTTTCAAAATGCTGAAAGATACACTGACTTCAAGTTTTGTTTCTAAGCTCGCAGCTGGAGTGCTGAAGCCGAAGCTGATGGAAATGAAACTGAAAATGGACTATTCTGAGTACGGCGGGGCGAGTCTTTTCGGTTTGAAAGCGCCCGTCGTTAAAGCGCACGGCTCTTCTGACGCACGCGCTGTTTACCATGCGCTGCGCCAGGCGAGAGAAATGGTCAGCCAAAACGTGGCCGCATTTATAGAAGAAGAAGTAAAAGAAGAAAAAACAGATGAGTAGTCTGGAGGTTACCGCATCATGAGTAAGATTGCATTTTTATTTCCCGGACAGGGATCACAATATATCGGTATGGGAAAAGACCTGTACGAACGCGAAGAAGCGTCAAAACGTATTTTTGATGAAGCGGATGAAACGCTTGAAACAAAGCTGAGCTCGCTCATTTTTGAAGGTGACGCCGAAGAATTAACCCTTACATACAATGCGCAGCCTGCACTGTTGACAACGAGCATCGCCGTATTGGAAAAGTTTAAAGAATCCGGTATCACCCCTGATTTCACCGCCGGCCACAGCCTCGGAGAATATTCGGCGCTTGTTGCGGCGGGAGCGATGACATTTAAAGATGCCGTTTACACGGTAAGAAAACGGGGAGAATTCATGAATGAAGCCGTGCCGGCCGGAGAAGGCGCCATGGCCGCTATTCTCGGCATGGATGCGGAGTCATTGAAAAAGGTGACGGATCAAGTGACGGAAAACGGTCATCTCGTACAGCTTGCAAACTTGAACTGCCCCGGCCAGATCGTAATTTCCGGAACGGCAAAAGGTGTGGAGCTGGCTTCAGAGGAAGCGAAAAACAACGGAGCAAAACGGGCAATCCCATTAGAAGTAAGCGGACCGTTCCATTCTGAATTAATGAAGCCGGCAGCGCAAAAACTCGAGGAGGTGCTCAGCGCCTGTGAGTTAAAAAATGCGGCTGTTCCCGTGATTTCAAACGTTTCGGCTGACGTTATGACAGAAAAAGACGATATCAAGAAAAAACTGATCGAACAGCTGTACTCACCTGTTCGCTTTGAAGAAACCATTAACAAACTGATTGACGAAGGCGTCACGACGTTTGTTGAAATCGGGCCGGGAAAAGTGCTTTCAGGCCTTGTGAAAAAAGTGAACCGCCGCCTTAAAACAATCGCGGTTTCTGACCATGAAACCATCGAACTGGCGATTCAAACGCTGAAGGAGGAGAATCAGGATGCTTAATGAAAAAACAGCAGTGGTAACGGGAGCGTCTCGCGGAATCGGGCGGGCGATCGCGCTTGATCTTGCGAAAAACGGCTGTAACGTAGTAGTCAACTACTCCGGGAATGAAGCGAAAGCGAACGAAGTCGTAGATGAAATCAAATCTTTGGGCCGAAACGCGATCGCGGTAAAAGCCGATGTATCAAATTCCGAAGAAGTACAAAACATGATGAAAGAGGCTGTCGCTGCATTTTCTTCAATCGACATTCTCGTGAACAATGCGGGGATCACAAAAGACAATCTTCTGATGAGAATGAAAGAAAATGAATGGGATGATGTCATTAACATTAACCTAAAAGGTGTATTCAACTGCACGAAAGCCGTGACAAGACAGATGATGAAACAGCGGTCCGGCCGGATTATCAACGTATCATCAATCGTCGGCGTCAGCGGAAACCCCGGCCAGGCAAACTACGTGGCGGCAAAAGCCGGTGTAATCGGCTTAACGAAGTCATCAGCCAAAGAGCTTGCGAGCCGAAATATTACGGTCAATGCCATTGCTCCGGGCTTTATTTCCACGGATATGACGGACAAGCTTTCTAAAGAAGTCCAAGATGAAATGCTGAAGCAGATTCCGCTCGCGCGTTTCGGTGATCCTTCCGATATCAGCAGCGTTGTTACGTTCCTTGCTTCTGAAGGATCGCGTTATATGACGGGCCAAACCCTTCATATTGACGGCGGAATGGTGATGTAAAGATTTGTTTTTAAAATTTCATCCTAGTTTCTCTAGTTTTTTAAAAACGAATCCTCTATAATACTTGAGGGGAGGTGAATTGCTATGGCAGATACATTAGAGCGTGTAACGAAAATCATCGTAGACCGCCTTGGCGTTGATGAAGCTGACGTCAAACTTGAAGCTTCTTTCAAGGAAGACTTAGGTGCTGATTCCCTAGATGTAGTTGAGCTTGTTATGGAACTTGAAGACGAGTTTGATATGGAGATTTCTGACGAAGATGCTGAAAAGATTGCAACAGTCGGCGACGCTGTGAACTACATACAAAACCAGCAATAAGCTGATGCTAAAAGTCCCGCCTGACAGCGGGGCTTTAGCCCTTTAATCGTTCGGTTACCGGCGTCTGACGCTGTACGCGCTGCCGATCCCGTTTACGGCGGGGAGCGCGGTGAACCTGATGTGCCTATGGAGGTTACTATGTCAAAACACTCACATTTTAAAGATAAAAAAAAGTTCTATAAAAAAATAGAGCAATTTAAAGAGTTCCAAGAACGGATTTCGGTTCATTTTCAAAACGAGAAACTTTTGTATCAAGCATTTACACATTCATCTTATGTGAATGAGCATCGGAAAAAGCCGTATGAAGACAATGAAAGGCTTGAATTTTTAGGTGACGCTGTTTTGGAACTGACGATCTCCCAATTCTTATTTGCCAAATATCCGGCCATGAGTGAAGGAGATTTGACGAAGCTGAGAGCCGCTATCGTATGCGAGCCGTCACTCGTCTCACTTGCCCATGAATTGTCATTCGGCGATCTTGTTCTCTTGGGAAAAGGAGAAGAAATGACGGGCGGCAGAAAGCGTCCTGCGCTTTTAGCGGATGTGTTTGAAGCGTTTATCGGCGCACTGTATCTGGATCAGGGCCTTGACCCGGTTCAGCAATTCCTGAAAGTGTACGTGTTCCCTAAAATAAACGATGGTGCTTTTTCTCATGTGATGGATTTCAAAAGCCAGCTTCAAGAATTTGTACAGCGGGACGGAAAAGGATCGCTTGAGTACAAAATTCTCAATGAAAAAGGGCCTGCCCACAACCGGGAATTCGAGGCGCTTGTCTCTCTTAAAGGTGAGGCGCTCGGTATCGGGAACGGACGTTCCAAAAAAGAAGCCGAGCAGCATGCGGCACAGGAAGCTCTTGCGAAAATGCAAAAACATCATACGAAACAATAAAATCCCCCTGTTTCCCTAGGGGGATTTCAGTATGTCTGCGCCTGATATAAGCGGGTGATTATGATAATATTGAGATACTTATACGATAAGGAGGATCTGGGATGTTCCTCAAACGTTTAGACGTTATAGGATTTAAATCATTTGCAGAACGGATATCCGTTGACTTTGTAAAAGGCGTCACGGCCGTTGTCGGTCCGAACGGCAGCGGAAAGAGCAACATTACCGAAGCCATCCGCTGGGTGCTCGGCGAACAATCAGCCCGCTCGCTTCGGGGCGGAAAAATGGAAGATATCATTTTTGCGGGAAGTGATTCGCGCAAGCGGCTGAACCTTGCCGAAGTCACGTTAACGCTTGATAATGAAGATCATTTTCTCCCGATCGATTACCACGAAGTCAGCGTGACGAGACGGGTGTACCGTTCCGGAGAGAGTGAATTTCTCATCAACAATCAGCAGTGCCGTTTGAAAGACATCATTGACTTATTTATGGACTCCGGGCTCGGAAAAGAAGCATTCTCTATTATCAGCCAGGGGAAAGTCGAAGAGATTCTCAGCAGCAAAGCGGAAGACCGCCGCAGTATTTTTGAAGAAGCGGCCGGCGTGCTGAAATATAAAACAAGAAAGAAAAAAGCGGAAAACAAGCTGTTTGAGACGCAGGATAACTTAAACAGGGTGGAAGATATTCTCCATGAGCTTGAAGATCAGGTCGAACCGCTGAAAATCCAGGCATCAATCGCCAAAGACTACTTAGAAAAAAAGAAAGAGCTTGAGCATGTCGAAATTGCCCTTACCGCCTTTGACATCGAACAACTGCATGGCAGATGGTCGGGTTTAAAAGACAAGGTGCAGGCTGCTAAAGAAGAAGAATTGGCGGAATCATCGGCTCTATCCGCAAAAGAAGCGATGATAGAAGAGACGAGAGATAAAATCCACGCGCTTGATGAATCCGTCAACGAACTGCAGCAGGTTCTGCTCGTGACAAGTGAAGAGCTGGAAAAGCTGGAAGGCCGGAAAGAAGTGCTGAAAGAGCGCAAAAAAAATGCCGCGCAAAACCGGGAACAGCTTGAGGAATCCGTTACACATTACACGAACAAAGAAGCCGAACTGAAAGCCGACATTGAAAAACAGTCTGCCGTCTATGATAAGCTGCGTGCGGAAGTGAAGCGGTTAAACGCCCAAGTGAAAGAAAAGCAGCAGGCTCTCAGTCTGCATAATGAAAATGTAGAAGAGAAAATTGAACAATTAAAAAGCGATTACTTTGAATTGTTAAACAGCCAGGCGTCGATTCGCAACGAGCTGCAGCTTTTAGATGACCAGATGTCCCAATCTGCGGTCCAGCAGGCGAGACTGACCGCAAACAATGAAAAATATCTTGAAGAACGTAACGATATTGCAGTCCGCAAAGCGACGTGCGAAGAAGAATTGGCTGCCGTTGAAGAGGATATTCACAATCAGGTCGTCCGCTTTCGCGAAGTCCAGACAGCATATGAACAGAAAAAACGCCAATATGAAAAGAAAGAATCTGCGCTGTATCAGGCATATCAATTCGTCCAGCAGGCCAGATCCAAAAAAGATATGCTTGAAACGATGCAAGGCGATTTTTCAGGATTTTACCAAGGCGTAAAAGAAGTGCTGAAGCAGAAAGAGAAGCTCGGCGGCATCCGCGGCGCCGTTCTCGAACTGATTGCCACCGAACAAAAGTATGAAACGGCGATCGAGATTGCACTCGGCGCAGCGGCGCAGCACGTTGTCACAGACGACGAGCAGGCGGCGCGGAAAGCGATTCAATATTTAAAACAGAATTCCTTCGGCCGCGCGACGTTCCTGCCGCTTACGGTTATGAAACCGCGCCAGCTCCAAACCCGTGATGAACAGACGGCTCAGAAGCATCCGTCTTTCCTCGGCACAGCGAGCGGGCTTGTCACATATGATGCCGCGTATCGGAATGTCATTCAAAACCTTCTCGGCACCGTGCTGATCACTGAAGATTTAAAAGGTGCGAATGAACTGGCCAAGCTTCTCGGGCACCGCTACCGCATCGTGACGCTTGAGGGCGATGTCGTCAATCCAGGCGGATCAATGACAGGCGGCGCGGTCAAAAAGAAAAACAATTCTCTGCTCGGCAGAAGCCGTGAGCTTGAGACGGTGACTGCGCGGCTTGCCGAAATGGAAGAAAAAACAGCTTTGCTCGAAAAAGAGGTCAAAACGCTGAAGCAGGCCATTCAAGAGCTTGAACATACGCTGAGCGGTCTCCGTGAAGACGGTGAAGCTTTCAGAACAAAGCAGCAGGATGTAAAAGGCAGGCTGTATGAACTCGAAGTCGCTGAAAAGAACATCAATACCCATCTGGAGCTTTACGATCAGGAGAAAGCATCACTGACCGAAAGCAGCCGGGAAAAAGAGACGCGCAAATCAGCTCTGGAAGAACAGCTGAGTGAGGCATCCGGCCAGCTGAAAGAGCTTGAGGAAGAGATGGAAAGGCTGACAAAACAAAAGCAGACCCTATCCTCAACAAAAGAAACGCTCTCTCATGAACTGACGGAATGTAAAGTGGCTGCTGCGAAAAAAGAACAGGCGTGTTCGAGTGAAGAAGACAACCTCAAACGGCTGAAAAAAGAGCTTGAAGAAACGCAGCTCGCTCTGAAAGAAACACGGGAAGATTTAAGCCTCCTGACCTCAGAGATGACGTCCAGCACAAGCGGTGAGGAGCAGCTTGAAAAAGCAGCCCATCACAAGCTTCACGATAAAACGAGAACGATCGAATTGATCGCCAGCCGGCGCGACCAGCGGGTGAAGCTCCAGCGGGCTCTTGATACGAACGAGCTTGAACTGAAAGAGATGAAGCGTCTGTATAAGCAAAAAACAGACATTCTGAAAGATGAAGAGGTAAAACTCGGCCGGATGGAAGTTGAGCTTGATAATCTCTTGCAGTATTTACGCGAGGAATACAGCTTATCCTTTGAAGGGGCAAAAGAACAATATCAGCTCGAACTCGAGCCTGAAGAGGCGAGAAAACGGGTCAAACTGATCAAGCTTTCAATTGAAGAGCTCGGAACGGTCAATCTCGGCAGCATCGATGAATTTGAAAGAGTAAACGAACGGTATCAGTTTTTAACAGAGCAGAAAAATGACCTGACGGAAGCGAAAAACACACTGTTTCAAGTCATTGAAGAAATGGATTCTGAAATGACGAAGCGATTCCATGAAACGTTTATCCAGATCCGTTCTCAATTCAACGACGTGTTCCGTTCTTTATTCGGAGGAGGACGGGCTGAACTGAAGCTGACTGATCCGAATGATCTTCTTAACTCCGGGGTGGACATTATCGCGCAGCCTCCGGGCAAAAAACTGCAAAACTTAAATCTTTTGTCAGGGGGAGAACGGGCGCTGACTGCCATTGCCCTTTTATTCTCCATTCTGAAAGTAAGGCCCGTGCCGTTCTGCGTCCTTGATGAAGTGGAAGCTGCGCTTGATGAAGCCAATGTATTCAGGTTTGCGCAATATTTAAAAAAATACAGCGGCGACAGCCAGTTTATCGTCATCACCCACAGAAAAGGCACCATGGAAGAAGCGGATGTCCTCTACGGTGTTACGATGCAGGAATCCGGCGTTTCCCGAATGGTTTCGGTCAAACTGGAAGAAACAAAAGAATTCGTTCAGTAACGAGGAAAGAGGTTGAAAGATGAGCTTTTTTAAAAAATTAAAAGAGAAAATCACGAAACAGACAGACTCCGTCTCTGAAAAATTTAAAGATGGTCTTGAAAAAACAAGAAATTCCTTCTCAAATAAAGTGAACGAACTCGTCTCCCGCTACCGAAAAGTCGACGAGGATTTCTTCGAGGAGCTTGAGGAAGTGCTGATTGGCGCTGACGTAGGTTTTACAACCGTTATGGAGCTGATTGATGAGCTCAAAAAAGAAGTGAAGCTGAAAAACATCCAGGATCCTCAGGAAGTGCAGTCCGTCATTTCTGAAAAGCTTGTCGACATTTATAACAGCGGCGACGAACAGATTTCTGAATTAAATATTCAGGAGGGGCGCCTGAACGTTATTCTGCTTGTCGGGGTAAACGGCGTCGGAAAAACGACAACGATCGGAAAACTTGCCCATAAGCTGAAGAATGAAGGCAAATCCGTTGTGCTCGCTGCCGGAGACACCTTCAGAGCCGGGGCGATTGAACAGCTTGAAGTGTGGGGGGAGCGTACAGGCGTGCCTGTCATTAAACAGGCTGCCGGAAGCGACCCTGCTGCGGTTATTTATGATGCCGTACACGCGGCTAAAGCAAGAGGAGCGGATGTGCTGATTTGTGATACGGCCGGCCGCCTTCAGAATAAAGTAAACTTAATGAAAGAGCTTGAAAAAGTCAAACGCGTCATCGAACGCGAAGTGCCTGAGGCTCCGCATGAGGTTCTCCTTGCGCTGGACGCGACGACAGGCCAAAATGCGATGGCGCAGGCGAAAGAATTCTCCAAAGCGACGAATGTGACGGGTATCGCGTTAACGAAGCTTGACGGCACCGCAAAAGGCGGTATCGTCCTGGCGATCCGCAATGAGCTTCACATCCCCGTGAAACTGGTCGGCCTCGGAGAAAAGGTTGACGATCTCCAGCGGTTTGATGCAGAATCTTACGTATACGGTCTCTTTTCTGATTTAGTTGAAAAAGCCGAGGATTAATGAATAAAAAACGAGTATAAAATGGACGGTTTTATACTCGTTTTTTTATACGCATTGATAGATCGGAATGGAGGGGGCAATTGTTGGACAAATGGCTGAAAGCTGAATTGGAAAGTAAGGTCGGAGCGATAAACCATATGTCGCTGCTGGATGAACAGGGAGGCACTTCAACCGTTCGAAAAATAGTGGCCGGCCAAGACGCATTTCTGCTGAAAAGTTCTTTTCAACAGAAGTATCGGGAATGGTTAATGAGAGAAGCCTTCGTTTTACAAAAACTGACGGAAACTCGTCGTCTGCCTGTTCCTATTTATTATGGGATGATACAGGAACAGCATGCCAGCCATATCATCATGTCATTTGAGGATGGAATCACCCTGACTTCGGCTTTAAGAAAAGCAAAAGGGGATACTGAAAAGAAAAAGCTGATCAAAAGTTTCGGCCAGTTTCTGCAACGTCTGCATGAAACCGAAATGGTCCCTGGTTTACAGCCGGAATCAGACTGGCTCGATCTGCAAATCAAACGAGCCGGGGAATATGTCAAAAAAGGACAGGCTGAAGGAAGTGCAGAGCTTTTGAAGGAATTGGACAGGTACAGGCCTGTTCCTGTTCAGCAGACAATGATACACGGTGACTGCACGACTGATAATGTGCTGGTGAAAGACGGAGAGGTCTATCTGTTTATCGATGCTGCGGGAATATCGGCGGGAGATCCGCGATATGATGAATCATTAGCGATCAGTCATTTTGTCACAAATGAAGCATGCCTCAATGCTTTTTACGAAGGCTATTGCCGCTATCGTGTATCAAAACAAGAATTCGAGTATTTTAACGACGGTCTATATGAATTTTTTTGAAAAAACTTATTATGTAAAAAGAGCATCATGCTTTGACAAGATAAAAACTTGACACACGCTCTGAAACCATGTAAACTAAGTTTTTGTAAAGGGATTTGACTTAACAAAGGGGAGAGCTCAAATGTCGCTCGAAAAAACGACGAGAATGAACTATTTATTTGACTTCTATCAGTCGTTGCTGACGTCAAAACAAAAGAGCTATATGTCGCTTTATTATCTGGACGATTTCTCCCTTGGTGAAATAGCCGAAGAGTATGACGTTTCAAGGCAAGCCGTTTACGATAACATCAAACGGACTGAAGCGATGCTTGAACAATATGAAGAAAAACTGCTCCTTTTTAAAAAGTTTCAGGAGCGTAAAGAAATGTTTACAAAGCTGAAAGAGCTTGCTTCCGGGTTGCAGGAAGAGGAAAAAATGACGGCTCTGATTGAAGCGCTTGAGAAATTAGATTAGGAGGCGGCAAACAATGGCATTTGAAGGATTAGCCGACCGACTGCAAAAGACGATTTCAAAAATCCGCGGAAAAGGAAAAGTCAGCGAACAAGACGTAAAAGAGATGATGCGTGAAGTTCGTCTTGCGCTTCTTGAGGCTGACGTTAACTTTAAAGTCGTAAAGGATTTTGTGAAAAAAGTAAGTGAACGGGCTGTCGGACAGGACGTTATGCAGAGTCTGACACCCGGTCAGCAGGTTATTAAAGTCGTAAAAGAAGAGCTTACCGAGCTGATGGGCGGCGAAGAAAGCAAAATTGCCGTCGCCAAACGCCCGCCGACCGTTATTATGATGGTCGGGCTCCAAGGTGCCGGTAAAACGACAACCACGGGGAAGCTTGCCAACCTGCTGCGCAAAAAACATAACCGCAAACCGCTGCTCGTGGCTGCGGATATTTACCGCCCCGCCGCGATTAAACAGCTGGAAACCCTGGGGAAACAGCTTGATATGCCGGTCTTTTCGCTTGGCGATCAGGTCAGCCCGGTGGAAATTGCCAGACAGGCGATTGAAAAAGCGAAGGAAGAGCATCATGATTATGTGATTTTAGACACCGCCGGACGGCTGCACATCGATCATGAACTGATGGATGAGCTCTCCGGCGTAAAGGAAGTCGCAAATCCTGAGGAAATTTTCCTTGTCGTCGACTCAATGACCGGTCAGGATGCGGTAAACGTCGCCAAAAGCTTTAATGACCAGCTCGGTTTAACGGGTGTCATTTTAACAAAGCTTGACGGGGATACCCGCGGAGGTGCGGCGCTTTCTATCCGCGCGGTCACCGAAACGCCGATTAAATTCGCCGGAATGGGAGAAAAGCTCGATGCTCTTGAAGCGTTCCATCCTGAACGGATGGCATCCCGGATTCTCGGAATGGGTGACGTGCTGACCTTGATTGAAAAAGCTCAGGCGACTGTTGATGAAGACAAAGCCAAAGAGCTTGAGCAGAAAATGAGAACGATGAGCTTCACATTGGATGATTTTCTGGAGCAGCTCGGCCAGGTCCGAAACATGGGGCCTCTTGACGAACTGCTGCAAATGATGCCCGGCGCAGGCAAAATGAAAGGCTTAAAAAACATCCAAGTCGATGAAAAACAGCTGAATCATGTGGAAGCGATCATTAAATCAATGACTGTTCTTGAAAAAGAACAGCCGGATGTCATTAACGCCAGCCGGCGGAAGCGGATTGCCAAAGGAAGCGGAACATCCGTTCAGGAAGTCAACCGTCTTTTAAAGCAGTTTGAGGAAATGAAAAAAATGATGAAGCAGATGACCAACATGACAAAAGGGAAGAAAAAAGGCTTTAAATTACCTTTTATGTAATCGGTTATACATGATAAAACCGTTGTTAAGAAAAAACACTTTACAAACACTTTTATCATTGTTAATATACTATCTTGTTGAAATATTTTCGGAGGTGCTAGTAAAATGGCAGTAAAAATTCGTTTAAAACGTATGGGAGCAAAAAAATCTCCTTTCTATCGTATTGTTGTAGCAGATTCTCGTTCACCGCGTGACGGCCGTTTCATCGAAACAGTCGGCACATACAACCCGGTTGCAAAGCCGGCTGAAGTGAAAATCAACGAAGAGCTTGCTCTTAAATGGCTTCAAACAGGAGCTAAACCTTCTGATACAGTCCGCAACTTGTTCTCAAGCCAAGGAATTATGGAAAAATTCCACAACGCTAAACAAGGCAAGTAATGACTGATCAGAACTTGGAAGATTTGATTGTCAGCATTGTGGCTCCGCTTGTCGACCATCCGGAAGACATAACGGTCACAAAGGAAGAGACTGATCAAAAGATTGCGCTGCGCTTATCTGTCAATAAGTCAGATACCGGTAAGATTATCGGAAAGCAAGGCCGGACTGCAAGAGCGATTCGAACCGTCGTTTTTGCAGCTGGCGCACAGTCTTCTAAGAAAGTTCAATTTGAAATATTTGACTGAAAAAGGGAGAGGGCCGGCACCTCCCCTTTTTTTACACGTAAAAAAGGCAAATGAACAGAAATATGTTGGAAGAGTGGGGAGTCTGGTCCTATGCAGATTATTCACAGGGTAACCGTTATGCAGGTTCTGACCGAGCAAAGCAAGGAAAAGCTTTTGGCCTCTTTTGCAGAAAAAAAGCAAACGCTTGAACGAGAATGCAGCCAGCTCTATTTTCAGCTTAGAAAACATGAAAAAGATCAGCAGAATCCCGATGTAGCGGAATCTTTTAAAAAAGCCATTGAGAAAAGACAAGACAAAATCAAAATGATCGATTTCCAAATAAGCCAGACAGAGTCGCTCCCGCTTGGAAGCGAAGTGAAGGAAAAGGAGATCGATGCGCTGCTTTCAATCAATGTCGGTGATAACTGGCATGAAAAAACAGCGGCAAATACCATCGTCATAAAAGACGGGGTAGTAATTGAAATCCGCCCGAGGTGATAATATGACAAACAGATGGTTTAATGTAGGCAAAATTGTAAATACCCACGGCATTAAAGGCGAAGTGCGGGTCATTTCTAAAACGGACTTTGCCGAAGAACGGTACAAGCCCGGCAATACGCTCTATTTGTTTGCGGAAGGGGCTGCGGAGCCAATCAAAGTAACGGTAAGCGCCCACAGGCTTCACAAGCAGTTTCACCTGCTGCAATTCAAAGAAATGCCGAGTCTCAATGAAGTCGAACACCTAAGAAACATGGTGATCAAAGTCCCTGAAGAAGACTTGGGAGAGCTTGAAGAAGATGAATTTTATTTTCATGAGATCATCGGCTGCGAGGTTGTGTCAGAAGACGGGGAACTGATCGGCACAGTGAAGGAAATCTTGACGCCAGGGGCTAATGACGTATGGGTGGTTGCAAGAAAAGGCAAAAAAGATGCGCTCATTCCGTATATTGCTTCTGTGGTAAAGGATATTAATATAAATGAGAAGAAAATTAAGATTCATGTAATGGAAGGGTTAATAGACGAATGAAAATCGACTTTTTAACACTGTTTCCCGAAATGTTTCAAGGGGTGCTCGGCTCCTCCATTCTGCAAAAAGCACAGGAAAAAGAGGCTGTCCGTTTTGACGTCATCAATTTCCGGGCTTTTTCGGATAATAAACACCAAACGGTTGATGATTACCCGTACGGCGGGGGAGCCGGGATGGTGTTAAAGCCGCAGCCTGTATTTGATGCGGTTGAAAAGCTGACAGCCGGTACGGACGCCAAGCCGCGCATTATTCTCGTCTGCCCGCAAGGTGAGCGTTATACGCAGAAGAAAGCCGAGGAGCTGGCACAAGAGGAACATCTCATGTTTATTTGCGGACATTATGAAGGGTATGATGAACGGATCCGGGAACATCTTGTCACTGATGAAATCTCCATCGGGGATTTTGTGCTGACCGGGGGAGAGCTCCCTGCCATGATGATTGCCGACAGCGTTGTCAGGCTTTTGCCGGGCGTCCTCGGAAAAGAAGCATCCCACGTGGAGGATTCCTTCAGCACGGGGCTTTTAGAGCATCCGCACTATACGAGGCCTGCAGATTATAGAGGCTTAAAAGTGCCTGAGACCCTTTTGTCGGGCAACCATGCCAAAATACAAGAATGGCGCAATAAAGAATCAATCAGAAGAACCTTTTTAAGACGTCCCGATCTTCTTGAAAACTATCCTCTCACTGATGAGCAAAGAAAATGGATTTCCGAGTGGGAAAACGAATAGATTCTATTGCGCAGGCGATGAAGATATGATAAGATACTACTTGTGGCTTAAGGAGGCTTATCCTTCAGAAGCTTGAAAACGATGTTCCGCTGTGCCTTGCAGTTGTGGCCAAGAGCATCTGTTGGAAGGAGTTGAAAACGATGCAAAAACTAATTCAAGATATCACAAAAGAACAGCTTCGCACTGATCTTCCTGCGTTCCGTCCTGGTGACACTTTACGTGTACACGTAAAAGTTGTTGAGGGTAACCGTGAGCGTATCCAGATCTTCGAAGGTGTTGTGATCAAGCGTCGTGGTGGTGGAATCAGCGAAACGTTCACAGTTCGTAAGATTTCTTACGGTGTTGGCGTTGAACGTACATTCCCTGTACACACACCAAAAATCGCGAAAATCGAAGTTGTACGTTACGGTAAAGTACGTCGCGCTAAGCTTTACTACCTGCGTGAACTTCGCGGAAAAGCGGCTCGTATTAAAGAAATCAGACGATAATGATAACGAACGAAAAGAGCTTGTTACCCGTAACAGGCTCTTTTTTTATATGAAATTTGTAAAAGCAGAACAAGCAACGTAAAATACATAAGAGATCATCGGAACATCCGGTTCCGGTAAATAAGGCAGGTGTCGAAGTCACATGACCATTCAATGGTTCCCAGGCCATATGGCTAAAGCGAGACGGGAAGTAACAGAAAAACTGAAATTAATTGATATCGTATACGAATTGGTGGATGCGAGAATCCCGATGTCATCGAGAAATCCGATGATTGAGGAGATTTTAAAAAATAAGCCGCGCATTATGCTTTTAAATAAAGCCGATAAGGCGGATGCGGCTGTGACTGCCCAGTGGAAGGACCACTTTCAGGAACAGGGCATTCCCTCTCTTTCAATAAACTCCGTTAACGGGCAGGGACTGCATCAAATCGTGCCGTCCTCAAAAGAGCTGCTGAAAGATAAGTTCGATAAAATGAAAGCAAAAGGTGTTAGGCCAAGAGCAATCCGCGCATTAATCATCGGCATTCCGAATGTCGGCAAGTCTACGCTCATTAACCGGCTGGCCAAAAAAAACATTGCCAAGACGGGAGACAGGCCCGGCATTACCACTTCACAGCAGTGGGTAAAGGTAGGCAAGGAATTAGAGCTGCTCGATACACCGGGAATTTTATGGCCTAAATTTGAAGATGAGCTTGTCGGCTTGCGTCTGGCGATCACCGGGGCGATTAAAGATACGATTATCAACCTGCAGGATGTGGCCGTCTTCGGGCTGCGCTTTCTGGAAGAGCATTATCCCGACCGCTTGAAGGAGCGCTACGGACTTCAGGAAATCCCTGAGGATATCGCCGCTCTTTTCGACGCGATCGGTGAAAAACGCGGCTGTTTGATGGGCGGCGGAATGGTTGACTATGATAAAACAACGGAAGTCATCATTCGGGACATCCGGACGGAAAAATTCGGCAGGCTTTCATTTGAAACACCATCAGAATAAAGACGCGCAGCGATGCGGGTCTTTATTTTTTCCGCAGAATACCGATATACATAATGTAAGGGAGAAGAGAACGTGAATACATTAACCGTAAAAAGCGTAAAAGAACGCCTGCAAGAGGTCAGGGACGAAAGCGACCCCTTCCTTGCCCAATGTGAGAAAGACCCGAGAAAAAGCGTACAGACGCTTTTAGAGCAATGGCTGAAAAAGCACGCGAAGGAAAAAGCTCTTAAAGAGCAATGGCTGAACATGACGGCATACGAAAGACTGTCATCCAAAAAGGGCTTCCGCCTGATTGCGGGTGTTGACGAAGCCGGAAGAGGGCCGCTTGCCGGACCGGTTGTCGCCGGCGCCGTCATTTTGCCGGCAGAATGCGAGATTCTCGGTCTCACGGACTCGAAGAAATTGTCTGAAAAGAAGCTCGAGGAGTATTACAGCCGGATCACGGAAGAAGCGGCGGCTGTAGGAGTCGGCATTGTCCATGCGGACGTCATTGACCGGATCAACATTTATGAGGCCGCGAGACTGGCGATGGTAAAAGCCGTCAATGCTTTAACGGAAACACCTGATTATCTGCTTGTTGATGCCATGACCCTTCCGCTTGACATTCCGCAGTCATCAGTTATAAAAGGGGATGCCAAAAGCGTGTCAATTGCCGCCGGAGCCTGCATCGCAAAAGTAACGCGGGACCGTCTCATGGCTGAGTACGCCAAAACCTACCCCCTGTACGGCTTTGAAAAAAATAAAGGCTACGGAACGAAAGAACATCTTGAAGCTCTTCAGGCATACGGACCGACAACTATTCACCGAAAAACGTTCGCTCCCGTTCAATCTTATTGTTAGAAAAGAGGCTTAAGACATGAACATAAGCGGCGAAATCCAAGCGGCTTTCAGACAGCTGACGGCGGAAATCCCTCCGGACCGGCAAGACGGCGGTAAAGACAGCGGCGCTCAAAGGCTGCTGTTAGGGAAGGTTCTCCGTTTGCTGGACGATCAAAGCGCTCTTATCCAAATCGGCGGCCGGACGATGCAGGGAAAACTTGAAACCCCCCTTCGTCCGCAGGCGTATTACTGGTTTTCTTATGACAAACAGCCGGCGGAAAAAACGGGCCGGCTTCATGTAATTGACCAATTCGAAGGAAGCCCGAAAACCGTTCAGGAAGCGGCGGGAAGACTGTTAAACGCTCTTTCTGTCAAACCAGGCCCTGTGTCTCTGCAGATTGCCGAAACGTTTATGCAGCAGAAGCTGCCGATGACGGAAAACAGCCTCAAAGCTTGCATCCGCTGGGCTGAATCGTTTCCGGCCGCCGAATTGAAAAAAGCGGCGGAAACAATCGTATTTGCGCTGAAACGGGAACTGCCCGCACATCCGGAAGTCTTGTCAGCCATTCATGCTGTTAAATATCCGGTTCCGACCCGGCGTCTCCTCTCAGGACTGCTTCAGGCAATCAATCAGGCTCCGCAATCGGCAAAAGAGCTGTCTGTGCTCAAAGAGGCGGTTTCTGACGTGTTAAACGCGGAAACGGATCTTCATGCAGAACGTCTCCTGAAGAAGCTTGCCGAGGCTGCACGCATGCCGCTCTCAGAAACCGGGCTGATGGATGAAGGAGAACGGACGGAATCAAAACAATCACCATTTGTCCGAGAGACTCGTGAAAACGGAAAGGCAGTCTCAAGCCAGCCTTCTCCTCCGAGTGCACGCACACATCCGGAACTGCCTGAAAAAACGGCAAAACAGATTATAGAGAAATTAATGACATCGGCAGAAAAAACTGAAAACCGTCCCGTAAAAGTAACGGCGGAGATCATTAAGGCTTTCATTTCTCAAGAAAAAACATTTAAAACAGCACCTGTTCTTCAAAACGCACATCTGACAGAACAGGAGGCGGCTGTTTTTGAAAAAGCCGCTCAGCTCACCGAATTGAAATATGCAGAAAAACATGATGTATTAAGCCTTTTGCAGAAAATCAAAAAAGGACTGGGCACGCGTGATGAATTATCATTCATTACAGCGCTTGAAAAAGGCGTATCTCCGCAGCCGGAGAAACAAGCGCTGAAAACAGCCCTCCAAGCCGTCCGGACGCTTCAAGAGGCGCCCCAATCCGTTAAACAAGAGGCGGAACCGCTTATTCATAAATTAAACGGCCAGCTGTTTATTGAGCAGCATAATCCTTCTTTTACGCAGATGGTGTTGTCATTTCCGCTGGGAGCGTCCGCGTATGAGAATGACATCACAGTTCTCTTTAAAGGACGGAAGAAGCCGGACGGAAAACTCGACCCGTCACATTGCAGGCTCCTGTTTTTGCTGCATCTTGAAACACTGCAAGAAACCGTTGTGGACTGCATGATTCAGCAAAATGTAATGACCATTACGGTTGAGACTGATTTTGAGCTTCAGGCGGCCATCGACCCTCTCGTACCGGCTTTAAAAGAAGCTGTAAAAGAAACGGGCTTCAGCCTGTCAGGCGTCACGGCTAAAAAACGGCGCCCGAAAGACCAGAGCGCTCTTGTGGAAGAGTTTATAGAAAAAGACGGCGGAAGAAAAGTGGATGTGAAAATATGAAAGAGCAAACGCCGTTAAGAAGAGCTGTCGCCCTGCATTACGACCGGCAGAAAGACCAAGCCCCGAAGGTTGTCGCAACAGGCAGGGGGCACGTGGCGGAAAATATTATAAAAGAAGCTGAGAAGGCTGGGGTCCCCATTCAGGAAGACCGAACCCTTGTCGAATTAATGCGCCATTTGACGGTTGACGATCAGATACCGGAGGCGCTTTATGAAACCGTTGCCGAAATTTTTTCATTTGTTTACAGACTGGACGAAACCCTGAAAAACGAAAAATAAGGACCATTCATTTCCCGGACTCCGTTTAAATTTATATTTTCAATAAAATAAAAGTTAGAATGTTTGGAAGGATATAAAGATTTTGTTTTGAACCCTAGACAATTCTTCCAGTATTATATAGAATGAAAGCGCAGTCTATTTTTAGTTTTGCTACATAAGTTAGGAGGATGGGAAATGAATATCCATGAGTACCAGGGAAAAGAAGTCCTCAGAAAATACGGGGTGTCTGTTCCTGAAGGTAAAGTGGCTTTTACAGCAGAGGAAGCAGTTGAAAAAGCAGAGGGCCTGTCAAGCTCGGTTTATGTCGTAAAGGCGCAAATCCATGCTGGCGGCCGCGGCAAAGCTGGTGGGGTAAAGATTGCAAAAACAAAAGATGAAGTGAAAGAGTATGCCGAAGAACTGTTAGGCAAGACGCTCGTCACACATCAAACGGGTCCGGACGGACAAGTAATAAAACGCTTACTTATTGAAGAAGGCTGCGATATTAAAAAGGAATACTATGTCGGGCTTGTACTTGACCGCGCTACTTCAAGAATCGTTTTAATGGCGTCTGAAGAAGGCGGAACGGAGATTGAAGAAGTAGCGGAAAAAACACCTGAAAAAATTAAAAAAGCGGTAATTGATCCGGCTGTCGGCCTTCAGGGCTATCAGGCAAGGGAAATTGCATTCGCAATTAACATCCCGAAAGAGCTTGTCGGCAAAGCCGCTAAATTTATGCTCGGTTTATATAAAGCATTTGTTGAGAAGGACTGCTCCATCGCCGAGATCAACCCTCTCGTCGTTACGGGGGACGGAAACGTCATGGCGCTGGATGCTAAGCTGAACTTCGACAGCAATGCGTTATACAGACAAAAAGACATTATGGAATACAGAGATTTAGATGAAGAAGATCCGAAAGAAATCGAAGCGTCAAAATACGATTTAAGCTACATTTCCCTTGATGGAAATATCGGCTGCATGGTAAACGGCGCGGGTCTTGCAATGTCTACAATGGATATCATTAAACACTACGGCGGAGAACCTGCAAACTTCCTTGATGTCGGGGGCGGCGCAACCGCAGAAAAAGTTACGGAAGCTTTTAAAATCATTCTTTCCGATCAAAACGTAAAAGGAATTTTCGTCAATATTTTCGGAGGCATCATGAAGTGTGATGTCATCGCCGAGGGCGTTGTTGAAGCGACGAGACAAGTCGGATTGACATTGCCGCTGGTCGTGCGCCTTGAAGGGACAAACGTAGATTTAGGAAAGAAAATCCTGAATGAATCAGGCTTAAACATCACATCTGCGGAATCAATGGCAGACGGCGCACAGAAAATAGTATCCTTAGTTTAGGAAAGAATGAAAGGCAGGGGACCAGATAATGAGTGTTTTTATCAATAAAGATACAAGAGTTATTGTACAGGGGATTACAGGTTCTACCGCTTTATTTCATACAAAGCAGATGCTGGAATACGGCACGAATATCGTTGGCGGTGTAACACCTGGAAAAGGCGGAACGGAAGCGGAAGGCGTACCGGTATTCAATACGGTCGCAGAAGCGGTTCATACAACGGGCGCAGATGCGTCAGTTATTTACGTGCCGGCTCCGTTTGCGGCGGACGCAATTATGGAAGCGGTTGACGCGGAAATTGATCTTGTCATTTGTATCACTGAGCACATTCCGGTTTTGGACATGGTGAAAGTGAAGCGCTTTATGGAAGGCAAGAAAACGAGATTAATAGGGCCGAACTGCCCTGGTGTTATTACACCTGAAGAATGCAAGATCGGCATTATGCCGGGATACATTCATAAAAAGGGTCATGTAGGCGTTGTGTCCCGTTCAGGAACATTGACATACGAGGCCGTCCATCAGCTTTCAGAAGCCGGCGTAGGCCAATCTACCGCTGTAGGGATCGGCGGCGATCCGGTCAACGGCACGAACTTTATTGACGTGTTAAAAGCGTTCAATGAAGATCCTGAAACACATGCCGTCATCATGATCGGAGAAATCGGCGGAACAGCTGAAGAAGAAGCGGCTGAGTGGGTGAAAGCGAACATGACGAAGCCTGTTGTCGGCTTTATCGGCGGTAAAACCGCGCCTCCGGGAAAACGCATGGGCCATGCGGGCGCCATCATCTCCGGAGGAAAAGGCACGGCAGAAGAAAAAGTCAAAACGATGAACGCCTGCGGAATTGAAGTCGCGGAAACCCCTTCTGTAATGGGTGAAACGCTGATTAAGGTGTTAAAAGAAAAAGGCTTGTTTGAAACGTGCAAAACTCACTGATCGAAGCAGGGGCAGCCGTAACGGCTGTTCCTGTTTTTGCTGAAAAAAAGAGGAGGTTTCCAGATTTGGATCAAGCATCGCGCTGTTTAATGGTCTGCAGTATTAATCAAATCATCTCCCCGTCTCTTCTATTAAAATGGTGGAAAGCTGATCATTCTCTGTCTTTTTTACCGGATCCGCATCCATTAACTGTTTTATCAGAAGGGAAAACAGCCCCGGAAGCAATTTTTCGGGAAATAGAGCGCAAGGATCCGGAACTTGATGAAGTTCTGTCCGATTACCGCCGCGAAGGCATTACTGCCATTCCGATTTCATCAAGCCGCTATCCAACATGGCTTAAAGCGATTTATGATCCGCCGGCTGTCTTGTATGCAAAAGGGAACCCGCTGCTTCTTGAAAAAGGCAGAAAAATCGGGATTGTAGGAACGCGGAAACCGACGGAAGACGGAATAAAAGCGGTTGGGCATCTTTCCGCCGAACTCTCAAAAAAAGGCTGGGTCATTGTAAGCGGGCTTGCATCCGGTATAGACGGATTGTCTCATAAGGCGAGCATCAGGGCAAAAGGGCTTACGATCGGCGTGATAGCGGGCGGATTCCATCACATCTATCCCCGGGAAAATCTCCTGTTAGCAGAATACATGGCTGAACACCATCTCCTACTCTCAGAACATCCTCCTGAAACAAAGCCGAAAAAATGGCACTTTCCGATGAGAAACCGCATAATCAGCGGATTAAGTGAAGGAATTGTGGTCGTGCAGGGAAAAGAAAAAAGCGGTTCATTAATCACAGCTTACCAGGCTCTCGATCAAGGCAGAGAGGTATTTGCCGTTCCGGGTTCCATATTTAATCCATATTCCGGAGGACCTATAAAACTCATTCAAGAAGGGGCGAAAGCTGTATTATGCGCAGAGGATATTGACGGAGAGCTGACCGCCCGATGCGTTCAGTATACGGAACCCTTTTGAAATATCGTTTGACAAACGGTATTGTAATATTTAATAATAGTGAGGATTTAAAGTTGCACATTATTTTCATGTATAAAATGACGTTCATCATAAAGAATGAAATGTTGAAAGCCATAAAAAGGCAGCTCTAAAATGAATTGATACTTGAAAAGAGAGAGAACACCTCTTGAGGGGGATGAAAATGTCTGATTATCTAGTCATCGTGGAATCGCCGGCAAAGGCGAAAACGATTGAACGTTATTTAGGGAAGAAATATAAAGTCAAAGCTTCAATGGGACATGTCCGGGATCTTCCGAAAAGTCAAATGGGAGTTGACATCGAACAGAACTTTGAACCGAAATATATTACGATCCGCGGAAAAGGCCCTGTTTTAAAAGAATTAAAAACAGCGGCAAAGAAAGCAAAAAAAGTCTATCTCGCGGCCGACCCCGACAGAGAAGGGGAAGCGATTGCATGGCATCTCGCACACAGTCTTGATCTGGATCTCAGCTCGGACTGCCGGGTCGTCTTTAATGAAATAACGAAAGACGCCATTAAAGAATCATTTAAACATCCGCGCATGATTAATATGGATCTTGTCGATGCGCAGCAGGCGCGCCGCATACTAGACAGACTCGTCGGATACAAAATCAGCCCGATTCTTTGGAAAAAAGTAAAAAAAGGCCTCAGTGCGGGCCGTGTGCAATCCGTTGCACTCCGGCTGATCATCGACCGGGAAAAGGAAATCAACGACTTTAAACCTGAAGAGTACTGGACGATTACCGGCTCATTTTTAAAGGGAAAAGAGACGTTTGAAGCCGGATTTTTCGGAAAAAACGGCAAAAAGCTTCCTTTAAAAAGCGAAGAAGACGTAAAAGCCATCCTTGCTCAGCTGAAAGGTAATAAGTATACAGTTGACAAGGTTACGAAAAAAGAGCGCAAACGAAATCCCGCTCTGCCGTTTACAACGTCCACTCTGCAGCAGGAGGCTGCAAGAAAGCTGAATTTCAGAGCGAAGAAAACGATGATGATCGCGCAGCAATTATATGAAGGAATTGATCTCGGCAAAGAAGGGACAGTCGGGCTCATCACGTATATGAGAACGGACTCAACGCGGATTTCCAATACAGCCGTTGAAGAAGCGTCAGCTTTTATTGATCAGGCGTACGGAAAAGAGTACTTAGCGGGAAAACGGAAACCGGCAAAGAAAAATGAAAACGCACAAGATGCCCACGAAGCGATCCGCCCGACTTCGGTGCTCAGAAAACCTGCCGACTTAAAAGCGGTGCTTGGAAGAGACCAGCTCAGATTATACAAGCTGATTTGGGAGCGCTTTGTTGCAAGCCAGATGGCCCCTGCCGTCCTTGATACGATGAGCGTCGATCTCAGCAATAACGGATTGACATTCCGGGCAAACGGAAGTAAAGTCAAATTCGCCGGCTTCATGAAAGTCTATGTAGAGGGTAAAGACGATCAGCTGGAAGAAAAAGACCGCATGCTTCCGGACCTTAAAGAGGGAGACACGGTTTTATCGAAAGATATTGAGCCTGAGCAGCACTTTACTCAGCCGCCTCCGCGTTATACAGAGGCGCGCCTGGTTAAAACGCTTGAAGAACTGGGGATCGGCCGTCCTTCGACATATGCGCCGACTCTTGACACCATCCAGCGCCGCGGTTACGTGGGATTAGACAATAAACGGTTTGTGCCGACTGAGCTTGGGCAGATCGTGCTGGATCTTATCATGGAGTTTTTCCCGGAAATCATTAACGTTGAATTCACGGCTAAAATGGAAAGAGACCTTGACCATGTTGAAGATGGCCAGACAGAATGGGTTCAAATCATTGACAGCTTCTATACCGATTTCGAAAAACGCGTGAAAAAAGCGGAAGCCGAAATGAAAGAAGTGGAAATTGAACCTGAATACGCCGATGAAGATTGTGAGTTATGCGGCTCCCGGATGGTTTATAAAATGGGCCGATACGGCAAATTTATGGCGTGCTCCAATTTCCCTGACTGCCGGAATACAAAACCGATTGTCAAACAAATCGGCGTAAAATGCCCTAAGTGCCATGAAGGAAACATTGTCGAACGAAAATCAAAAAAGAAACGCATCTTTTACGGCTGTGACCGTTATCCTGAATGTGACTTCGTATCTTGGGACAAACCGATTGAACGAAAATGCCCGAAATGTGAAAATATGCTCGTAGAGAAAAAGCTTAAAAAAGGCATACAAGTCCAATGCGTCGAATGCGATTATAAGGAAGAACCACAGAAGTAGCGGTGAGCAGAGCCTTGCTCACCTTCTTTGTGTGGAAGGGACAAACAACAGGAGATGAAAAGAAATGAACCAGCAAACAGTTAATGTAATCGGAGCAGGCCTTGCCGGAAGTGAAGCGGCATGGCAGCTTGCAAAACGAGGAATTCAAGTGAAACTATATGAAATGCGGCCCGTCAGGCAGACGGCAGCCCATCATACTGATAAATTCGCCGAACTGGTATGCAGCAACTCCCTCCGTTCAAATACACTCGCCAATGCGGTAGGCGTATTAAAAGAAGAAATGCGGGCCCTTGACTCGGCAATCATTCAATCTGCTGATAAATGCTCGGTTCCGGCCGGGGGAGCGCTTGCCGTTGACCGTCATGAATTTGCGCAAAGCGTGACGGATCTCGTGAAAAACCATCCGAACGTAACGGTTCTTACTGAGGAAGTAACAGAGATTCCGGAAGGCCCGACTGTTATCGCGACCGGACCGCTTACGTCAGAATCGCTTTCACAGCAGCTGAAAGAGCTCACGGGAGAAGAGTATCTGTATTTTTATGACGCGGCGGCGCCGATTGTCGAAAAAGACAGCCTCGATATGGAGAAAGTGTACTTAAAATCCCGTTATGACAAGGGAGAAGCGGCGTACTTAAACTGCCCGATGACAGAGGAAGAGTTCGACCGTTTCTATGAAGCATTGACGACGGCTGAGACGGTACCTTTAAAAGAATTCGAGAAAGAAATCTTCTTTGAAGGCTGCATGCCGATTGAAGTCATGGCGAAAAGAGGCAAGAAAACAATGCTGTTCGGACCGATGAAACCGGTCGGACTGGAAGATCCGAAAACAGGCAAGCGCCCTTATGCAGTCGTTCAGCTCAGACAGGATGATGCGGCGGGAACGCTTTATAATATTGTAGGTTTTCAGACACATTTAAAATGGGGAGACCAAAAAGAAGTGCTTAAACTGATCCCCGGTCTTGAAAATGTTGATATCGTCAGATACGGCGTCATGCACAGAAACACATTTATCAACTCGCCGAGCCTTTTGAATCCGACATATCAATTTAAACAGCGGAACGATCTGTTTTTCGCGGGCCAAATGACCGGCGTAGAGGGTTATGTTGAATCTGCCGCTTCAGGTCTTGTAGCGGGAATCAATGCCGCCAAACTTGTGCTCGGTCAGGATCTTGTGACATTCCCGCAGGAGACGGCGATAGGAAGCATGGCTCACTACATTACGACGACAAATCAGAAGAACTTCCAGCCGATGAATGCAAACTTCGGCCTCTTAAAAGAATTGCCTGTAAGAATTAAAAACAAAAAAGAACGAAATGAAGAATACGCTAAACGCGCAATTGAGACTATTCAAACTATTTCGAAAACGATATAGCTTTTCATTGCAACTTCGATGCATTATATGATACCATTTAAAAGCCCTTCGGAGAGGGAGGTCTTCATAATGACTGAGAATGTTAACTTTTTTTTAAAGTTATTCGTTGAATATTTACAAATTGAAAAAAATTATTCACAATATACTATTGTGAATTATGTTAATTCGATTGAAGAATTTGGGATGTTTCTGCATGCTCAAAATATAAATGGAATGAAAGAAGCTGCATATCATGATGTGAGAATATTTTTGACAGAGGCTTATGAAAAAGGCCTGTCAAGAAAAACAATCAGCAAGAAAATTTCAGCTTTGAGAAGCTTCTATAAATTTTTAATGAGGGAAAAGCTTGTTGAAGAGAATCCGTTTCAGCTTGTTCATCTGCCGAAACAAGAGAAACGGATTCCGAAGTTTCTTTATGAAAAAGAACTTGAGGAACTATTCGCTGTTTCAGACAGAAGTCAGCCGTCAGGGATGCGCGATCAGGCCCTGCTTGAGCTTCTTTATGCGACCGGAATGAGGGTCAGTGAGTGCTGTACGCTCACTGTCAGCGATCTTGACCTGTTCATGGATACGGTGCTCGTTCACGGGAAAGGCAAGAAGCAGCGCTATATCCCGTTCGGCTCATATGCCCGTGATGCGCTGGAGCTGTATATCAACAGCGGAAGGCAGTGCCTGCTTGAAAAAGCAAAGGAGCCTCATGATGTGCTGTTTGTCAATCAAAGAGGCGGCCCGCTGACCGCCAGAGGAATCCGGTATATTTTAAGCGGGCTTGTAAAAAAAGCATCCGGCACTTTACATATACACCCGCATATGCTTCGGCACACGTTTGCGACTCATCTGCTGAATGAAGGGGCTGATTTAAGAAGCGTCCAGGAGCTTTTGGGCCATTCCAATCTGTCTTCTACGCAGATTTACACGCATGTATCGAAGGAAATGCTGAGAAACACATATATGTCCCACCACCCGAGAGCTTTTAAAGAAAATTAAAAGGAGGCCCTTCTCATGTCATCTTTTCATGCGACAACGATTTTTGCCGTCCAGCATAACGGGAAAAGCGCTATGTCAGGAGACGGCCAGGTCACATTCGGTCAGGCTGTAGTCATGAAACATACTGCAAGAAAAGTGAGAAAGCTGTTTAACGGAAAGGTTCTGGCCGGATTTGCGGGATCTGTTGCGGACGCTTTCACACTTTTTGAAATGTTTGAGGCGAAGCTTGAAGAATACAACGGCAATTTAAAACGTGCGTCGGTTGAGCTTGCGAAAGAATGGCGCAGCGATAAAGTGCTGCGCAAGCTGGAAGCCATGCTGATTGTCATGAACCAGGATACCTTGCTTCTCGTATCGGGAACAGGTGAAGTGATTGAGCCGGATGACGGCATTTTGGCAATCGGCTCCGGCGGAAACTACGCCCTGTCAGCAGGAAGAGCGCTGAAAACCTATGCCGGAGAGAATCTGTCCGCCAAAGATATTGCAAAAGCCGCTTTGAAAATCGCGGGCGAGATTTGTGTGTACACAAACGATCAGATCATTTTGGAAGAACTTGAATAGAAAGGACTTGAGGCGCATGGAAAACAAACCGTTAACACCGAGACAAATCGTAGATCGGTTGGATCAATACATTGTAGGACAGCAGGATGCGAAAAAAGCTGTCGCCGTGGCATTAAGAAACCGCTATCGCAGAAGTCTTCTTGATGAAAAACTGAGAGACGAGATCGTTCCCAAAAACATCCTGATGATGGGCCCGACCGGGGTGGGGAAAACAGAGATCGCCAGACGGATCGCCAAGCTTACCGGTGCGCCATTTATAAAAATTGAAGCGACAAAATTTACAGAAGTCGGCTATGTAGGCAGAGATGTCGAATCAATGGTCAGAGACCTCGTTGAGACATCCGTGCGGCTCATTAAAGAAGAAAAAATCAGCGAAGTGAAAGAACAGGCTGAAGAAAATGCAAACAAACGTATAGTGCGGCTTCTCGTTCCGGGAAAGAAAAAACAAGCGGGTGTGAAAAATCCGTTTGAAATGCTTTTCGGAGGAAACCAGGCGGCAAATGATGATGAAGCCGACCAGCAGGAAGAAGCAAGCCTTGAAGAGAAAAGAAAGCGCATGGCGCATCAGCTCGCATTGGGAGAGCTCGAAGACCATTACGTCTCCGTAGAGGTGGAAGAGCAGCAGCCGTCGATGTTTGACATGCTGCAAGGCTCCGGGATGGAGCAGATGGGCATGAATATGCAGGATGCGCTGAGCAATCTGGTGCCAAAAAAGAAAAAACGCCGCAAAATGACGGTCAGAGAAGCAAGGAAGGTTCTGACCAATGAAGAGGCAGGCAAATTAATCGATATGGATGAAGTCGGCCAAGAGGCCGTGTTAAGAGCTGAAGAGGGCGGCATTATCTTTATTGACGAAATAGATAAAATCGCAAAAAACGGAGGGGCTTCTTCCTCAGCAGATGTATCGAGAGAAGGCGTTCAAAGAGATATCCTTCCGATTGTCGAAGGATCTACCGTCGTCACGAAATACGGCTCCGTCAAAACAGATCACGTGCTGTTTATCGCAGCCGGGGCATTCCATATGGCCAAACCGTCTGATCTGATTCCGGAGCTGCAGGGCCGCTTTCCGATTCGTGTAGAATTGAGCAAGCTGACGGTAGATGATTTTGTGAAGATTCTCGTCGAACCCGATAACGCGCTGTTAAAACAATATCAGGCTTTATTGCAGACAGAAGGTATATCTCTTGAATTTTCTGACGAAGCTATTCGTAAGATCGCCGAAGTGGCTTATCATGTGAATCAGGATACGGACAACATCGGAGCGAGAAGGCTTCACACGATATTGGAACGTCTCTTGGAAGACCTGTCGTTTGAAGCGCCGGACGTAACGATGGAAAAAGTCGCTATCACGCCGCAATACGTTGAAGAAAAGCTCGGAACGATTGCAAACAACAAAGATCTAAGTCAATTTATATTGTGAAAATTTAATAAGAGGAATTCTAGGAGGATTATTTATCATGGCTTTACTACAAAAAACACGAATTATTAACAGCATGCTGCAGGCTGCGGCAGGCAAACCCGTAAACTTTAAAGAAATGGCTGAAACGCTTCGTGACGTCATTGATTCTAATATTTTCGTCGTCAGCCGCAGAGGAAAGCTTTTGGGCTACTCTATTAATCAGCAGATTGAAAATGACCGCATGAAAAAAATGCTTGAAGACCGCCAGTTCCCGGAAGAGTACACGAGAAATCTGTTCAATGTTCCGGAGACGTCTTCAAACCTTGATATCAACAGCGAATACACGGCGTTTCCTGTAGAAAACAGAGACCTGTTCCAAGCGGGCTTAACAACGATCGTGCCGATCATCGGCGGAGGAGAGAGACTGGGCACGCTCATTCTGTCCCGTCTGCAGGATCAATTTGAAGATGATGATCTCATTCTTGCTGAATACGGAGCAACCGTTGTAGGAATGGAGATTTTAAGAGAAAAAGCGGAAGAAATCGAAGAAGAGGCGCGAAGCAAAGCGGTTGTTCAAATGGCGATCAGTTCTCTGTCTTACAGTGAACTTGAAGCGATTGAGCATATCTTTGAAGAGCTTGACGGAAACGAAGGCTTGCTTGTGGCAAGTAAGATTGCCGACCGTGTCGGCATTACGCGTTCAGTAATCGTTAATGCGCTGAGAAAGCTGGAAAGCGCAGGTGTCATTGAATCCAGATCACTGGGAATGAAGGGGACGTACATTAAAGTTCTGAACAACAAATTCCTTATCGAATTGGAAAACCTTAAATCTCATTAAGACAAAAGCAGGATCCCTAAAAATGGAGGTCCTGCTTTTTTTATGGACAATAGGTGAAAAGTTGCAGTTTAAAGTTGCTTATTGGAATCTGATCTGAGATAATCCATCTTGCTGTGTGAAAATAAGGGGAAGATACAGAAATTCGGCTATTTTCAGTCTTATATTAATCAAATATTTGTAGTCCAAATACTCTAGGACTTTATACCTATGTGTAAAATGGATACAAATGAGTACTTTTTTTTAGCCTAACTTCATAGACTTTAAGCCTGTTATTTCTTACAATAAGCATATGGTTTTACAATTCTCGACAAGGATTTTTAGGAGAAAAATATCTGAAATGGAGGTAAGTGGATTTGGACTTATTTTCTGGAACTATACAAAATCTTGAGAATGCCTTGGGGAGAGCGGACATTAAGCAAAAAGTCTTAACTAATAACATCGCCAATATAGATACACCGAACTATAAGGCAAAAAAAGTCTCTTTCCGAAATTTGTTAGATCAGGAAACATCCAATCTTGAGGCGGTAAAAACCGACTATCGGCACGTTGACTTTACGGGTTCAGGGGACGATTATTCTATCGTGTCCGGCAGTGATACATCGTACCAGCAAAACGGAAACAATGTCGATATCGACAAAGAAATGACAGATTTAGCCGAAAACCAAATTAATTATCAGGCTTTGGTTGAAAGAATGAGCGGCAAATTCAATTCTCTGAAAACCGTCTTGACAGGAGGAAAATAATGAGTGGCTTTCAAAGCTTAAATATTTCGGGCTCCGCTTTAACTGCACAGCGTGTCCGGATGGACGTCGTATCGTCCAACCTGGCCAATATGGATACAACGAGAGCGAAGCAGGTAAATGGCGAATGGGTGCCTTACAGAAGAAAGCTGGTATCTCTCCAATCCGGAGGCGAATCATTTTCGTCCCTTTTACATTCCAAGATGAACGGAACAGGAAGCGCGGGAAATGGCGTAAAGGTATCTGGTGTTACGGAAGACCCGTCCGCTTTTAATCTCGTTTATGATCCGGAGAATCCTGATGCGAATAAAGACGGATATGTACAAAAACCAAATGTAGATCCATTAAAAGAAATGGTGGATCTTGTCAGCAGCTCGAGATCATATGAAGCAAACGTAACTGCATTAAACGCCTCCAAAGGCATGCTTTTGAAGGCGTTAGAAATCGGAAAGTAAGGTGATGTAAGTGGTTAACGCTATTACTCCTTTTCAGCTTCAACAAACCCAAAATACTCAAAACGTAACGAATCAATTAAACCAAACTCAAAAAACTGATTCTTCAAACCAAACAAGCTTTTCGGAGCTTTTAAAAAACTCTATTGATTCGTTAAATGAGTCACAAGTGAAATCTGACCAAATAACGAACGAACTGGCTGCAGGAAAGGATGTAAACCTTGACGAGGTCATGATCGCTGCCCAAAAAGCAAATATTTCTCTGACGGCCGCTACCGAATTCCGCAATAAAGCCGTGGAAGCCTATCAGGAAATCATGAGAATGCAGATGTAGTGGTCAGATTGAAGAGAATGACTGGAATGACCGGGGGTTAACATGAATCGTACTCTAATGCAAATGAAAACCAAAACGGCAGCGTTTTGGAACAACAGATCAAAAACACAGAAGATACTCATGGTAAGCGGCTTGGCCGCATTCATTATTTTACTCATCGTCGTTATTATTTTTACTTCGTCTGAAAAGATGGTGCCTCTTTATAAAGATTTGTCCGCGGAAGAAGCGGGGAAGATTAAAGAAGAGCTCGATACGAAAAAGGTGTCTTCTGAACTTGCTGACGGCGGCACGGTCATTAAGGTTCCTGAGAGCCAAGTGGATTCGCTTAAAGTCCAGCTTGCCGCGGAAGGCCTGCCGAAAACGGGATCAATTGATTATTCGTTTTTCGGACAAAATGCGGGCTTCGGCCTGACGGATAATGAGTTTGACGTTTTAAAGGTTGAGGCGACTCAGACCGAATTGTCAAACCTGATAAATGAAATGGACGGTATTAAAAGCTCGAAGGTCATGATCAATATGCCGAAAGAAGCCGTGTTCGTCGGTGAAGATCAGCCGGCAGCGTCCGCATCAATCGTTTTGCAGATGAAACCGGGCTACTCGCTTGATCAAAACCAGATCAACGGGCTGTACCATCTCGTTTCTAAAAGTGTTCCGAACTTAAAAGAAGATAATATCGTCATAATGGATCAAAATTCTACATATTATGACAAAAGTGACAGCGGTGCAGGGTCCGTTTCTGACAGTTATGCTTCTCAGCAAGGTATTAAGTCGCAGGTCGAAAAGGACATTCAAAAACATGTTCAGTCACTGCTCGGCACAATGATGGGGCAGGATAAGGTCGTTGTTTCCGTGACGGCGGATGTTGACTTCACGAAGGAAAAACGCACTGAAGACACTGTCGAACCTGTCGATAAAGATAACATGGAAGGCATAGCGGTAAGCGCCGAAAAAGTTGCGGAAACGTATAAAGGCGACGGCGCGGCCAACGGCGGCACGGCCGGAACGGGAAGCAATGACACCGCGAACTATGCCGAGACAAACGGCGGTTCAAACAGCGGGGACTACGAAAAAAGCAGCAATAAAATCAACTATGAAGTCAACCGCATTCATAAAGAAATCGCGGAAAGCCCGTATAAAGTGCGTGATTTAGGCATTCAGGTCATGGTGGAGCCGCCTAATCCGAAAAATGCCGCTTCCTTATCAGCACAGAGACAGGCTGATATACAGAAGATTTTAGGAACGGTCGTCAGAACGTCTCTTGATAAAAACGAAACGCAAAATCAAAACCTGACAGACAATGATATCAACAATAAAATCGTTGTATCCGTTCAGCCGTTTGACGGAAAAACAAGCCTGAACACAGATTCGGCACAATCTTCAGGTCTTCCGATCTGGGTATACATTACAGGCGGCGTACTGCTTGCGGCCATTATTCTGCTTATTATTCTCCTCATCAGAAAGAAACGCTCACAAGAGGATGAATACGAAGAATATGAATATGAAACACCGCCCGAGCCGGTTCGATTGCCTGATATCAACGAAGAGAAAATTGAAACGGAAGAAACAGTCAGACGAAAACAGCTTGAAAAAATGGCTAAAGAAAAACCGGAAGACTTTGCTAAATTGCTTCGAAGCTGGCTGGACGAGGATTAGGGGGAATGGAAAATGGCGAAACGTGATCAGAACAAGCTTACAGGAAAACAAAAAGCAGCCATCCTCATGATTTCCTTAGGCCTTGATGTATCAGCTTCTGTGTACAAGCATTTGTCTGAAGAAGAAATTGAAAGATTGACACTCGAGATTTCGGGAGTCAGAAGCGTCGATCATCAAAGAAAAGATGAAATCATTGAAGAATTTCATAATATCGCAATCGCTCAGGACTATATTTCACAAGGCGGTTTAAATTACGCCCGCCAAGTGCTTGAAAAAGCGCTCGGAGAAGACAAAGCGGTAAGCATTTTAAACAGGCTCACCTCTTCTTTGCAGGTAAAGCCGTTTGATTTCGCGAGAAAAGCGGAGCCCGAACAGATTTTAAATTTCATTCAGCAGGAACATCCGCAAACGATGGCGCTGATTTTATCCTACCTTGACCCGGTGCAGGCCGGACAGATTTTGTCTGAGCTGAACCCGGACGTTCAGGCTGAGGTGGCAAGAAGGATTGCGGTTATGGACAGAACGTCTCCTGAAATCATAAATGAAGTGGAGCGGGTCCTTGAACAAAAGCTGTCCTCCTCCTTTACGCAGGATTATACGCAGACCGGCGGCATAGAAGCCGTTGTTGAAGTGTTAAACGGTGTAGACAGAGGAACGGAAAAAACGATCCTTGATTCATTAGAAATCCAAGATCCTGAATTGGCGGATGAAATCAAAAAACGAATGTTTGTCTTTGAAGATATTGTCACCCTTGATAACCGTGCGATTCAGCGCGTGATCAGAGACGTTGAAAACGACGACCTCCTGCTTTCATTGAAGGTTGCGAGCGAGGAAGTCAAAGAAATCGTCTTCAGCAATATGTCACAGCGTATGGTTGAAACGTTTAAAGAGGAAATGGAAATTATGGGGCCTGTGCGTTTGCGTGATGTGGAAGAGGCGCAATCAAGAATCGTGGGCGTCGTCCGCAAGCTGGAAGAAGCCGGAGAAATTGTAATCGCGCGAGGCGGAGGAGACGATATTATTGTCTAATATCATTAAACAGCAATCATCATTTTCTCCTGAACAAAAACGGCGCAAGCTTTCCTTGCAGGAAGTCAGGAAAACACATTCCCATCCAGACCGGGAGGAACCCGAAAATCCGGAGGCTCTCATGGCTTTTGCCAAAGCAGAAGCCGACAGGGTGTCTGAAGAAGCGAAAAATCAATTTGAGCACACTCTTCGGCAGATTGAAGAAGAGAAAAACCGCTGGGCGGAAGAAAAACAAAGATTGATAGAAGAAGCAAAGGCAGAAGGATATGAAGAAGGCATGGCATTGGGAAAAGCCGAGGCTCAAGCTGAATACGCCAATCTCATCAGCCGGGCCAATGCCGTTATGGAAATGGCGAGACAGTCAGTCGAGGAAAAACTGGAAAGCGCTGAGGAAGAAATCATTGAGCTTTCCGTTGCGCTCGCTAAAAAAGTATGGCGGCAAAAAAGTGATGATAAAGAGGCTTTTCTTCTGCTGGTCAAACAGGTAGTAGCCGAAGTAAAAGATTATGATGACATCTCCATCTATGTGGACCCTGAATATTATGAGACGGTTCATCAGCATATGGACGAAATTCAGCAGCTGTTATACAAAGAATGCAGATTAAGCTTATATGCCGATGAAAAAGCCGCGAAGGGAGCGTGCTCGATAGAAACTCCGTTCGGACGTGTTGATGCAGGCATAGACACCCAGCTGATGCAATTAAAGCAAAAACTTTTAACGGCGCTTGAGGCGGGAGCGGAGCAATGAAGACACAGTATTTAATAGACTCAATTGAAACAGCGGATCCGTACAAGCGCTACGGCAAGGTTAAACGGGTCATCGGGCTGATGATTGAATCAAAAGGGCCCGAAAGCTCAATCGGAGATGTTTGTCTCATTTATCCGAAAGGCCATGCGAAAAAAGCGATTAAAGCTGAGGTTGTAGGCTTCCAAGATGAAAACATTCTGTTAATGCCTTATCTGGAAGCGGCCAGCATTGCGCCGGGCAGCATTGTGGAGGCCACTGGGGAGTCGCTCCGCATCAAAGTAGGCGCGGGTTTAATCGGACAAGTTGTCGACGCGTTCGGCGAACCTCTTGACGGCCGGGCGCTTCCGAAAGGTTTGTCCCCCGTTTCGACGGAACAGCCGCCGCCAAACCCGATGAAACGCCCGCCGATACGGGAAAAGATGGGTGTCGGTGTCAGATCGATTGACAGTCTGCTGACGGTAGGAAAAGGGCAGAGAATCGGGATTTTTGCCGGAAGCGGAGTCGGAAAAAGCACCCTGATGGGAATGATCGCGAAGCAGACTGAAGCTGATTTAAACATTATCGCACTCGTCGGGGAACGGGGGCGCGAGGTGCGTGAATTCATCGAGAAGGATTTAGGCGAAGAAGGCCTGAAACGCTCGATAGTCGTAGTCGCGACCTCTGATCAGCCTGCCTTAATGCGTTTGAAAGCGGCGTATACGGCCACCGCCATTGCAGAGTACTTCCGGGATAAAGGCCGGAATGTGATGTTCATGATGGACTCTGTCACGAGGGTCGCGATGGCTCAGCGGGAAATCGGCCTGGCAGCGGGAGAACCGCCGACAACAAAAGGATATACACCTTCTGTGTTCGCTATTTTGCCCCGTTTGCTGGAAAGAACGGGCGCGAATGAACAAGGAACGATAACCGCTTTTTATACGGTTCTCGTAGACGGAGATGACATGAACGAACCGATTGCCGATACGGTGCGCGGAATATTAGACGGGCATATCGTTCTCGATCGGGCGCTTGCCAACAAAGGGCAGTTCCCGGCCGTGAACATCCTGAAAAGCATCAGCAGGGTCATGTCTAATATTTCAGACACATCGCATATAGAGGCGGCCAACAAATTCCGCGATCTTCTGTCAACTTATCAAAACTCTGAAGATCTCATTAATATCGGAGCTTACAAAAGAGGGTCATCTAGAGAAATTGATGAAGCGATTCAGTTTTATCCGCAGCTTATTCAATTTTTAAAACAAGGAACGGAAGAACCTGCTCAATTGGAAGACAGCATTGCGGCATTGACGAGTCTGACAGGAAAAGAGGAATAAACATCGTGGCATACCAATTCAGATTTCAAAAGCTGCTGGAATTAAAAGAAAATGAAAAAGACCAAACATTGACTGAATACAGACAATCGGTTTCTGAATTTGAGACAGTGGCTGAAAAACTATATGAAAATATGAGCAAAAAAGAATTGCTCGAAAAAGACAAAGAATCAAAGCTGAAATGCGGGATGAGCGTTCAGGAAATGAGACATTATCAGCAATTCGTTTCCAATCTTGAGAACACCATCTATCATTATCAAAAGCTTGTCATCATGAAACGAAATGAAATGAATGAGAAGCAGGAACAGCTCACCGAAAAAAACATTGAAGTAAAGAAATTTGAAAAAATGCGGGAAAAACAATTTAATATGTTCGCACTTGAAGACAAAGCTGCAGAGATGAGGGAAATGGACGACATTTCAATCAAGCAGTTTATGATTCAGGGGCATTAGGAGCGAATGAAATGGCCGATAAAGAAAAGAGATCTGGAAAGTTCGGTTCAATCCTGCTTTTTATCATGATCCCGCTGATTTTTCTGATCATCGTCGCAAGCATCATCCTTTGGGCTGCCGGCGTTGATGTGATGAAGCCGATTCAGGAAACAGCCGCTAAAACGCCTGTTTTAAAAGAATTGGTTCCCGAAACGAAAGAAATGAAAAGCGCGGCGGAAAAGCAGAAGGAAGACAGAACGGCTTCTCTTGAAAAGACCATAAAGGAACAAAAAAGTGAAATTAACATTTTGAATAAAGATTTAGACACAAGCAAGTCCGAAATCGATAATCTGAATCAGAAAATCCGTTCACTGAAACAGGAAGCTGAACAGCAGCAGAAAACGAAGACGGATGAAATGAAAAAAGACGCTTCGGAATCAGCCGGAAAAGATAAAATGATCAACATCTATAAAAGTATGGACAGCGGTAAAGCGGCAAGCATTATCGTAAAGCTGAAAGAAAAAGAAGCCCTCGATATTTTAAACGGATTAAGTAAAAAGCAGCTTGCTGAAATCTTGACGAAAATGACTCCTGAACAAGCGGCTAAATATACAGAAAAACTATCCGCTGACGGAAATAAGGAGTGATGTAAGTTGAAGCTGCTTGAATTAACGGGTAATCGTACGCAGACTGTGCAAAACAGCAATGTGAAGATGAATGTAAACAGCTTAGGTCTATTTCAGAACTGGCTCCTGTCGGAAATCACTTCTCCCCGGCAGCCCGGAGATGAAACAAAAACAAGTGACGCAGAGCTGAATGATGCCTTATCGAAAATCGGTGATTGGCTGAAAGCCGGCCCGGAAGATAAAGAATTGCAGCTAAAACAGCTGCTTGAGGCGGTAAAAGCTCTTGAAGGAAAGCAGACGGCTGAAACAGCTCTTCCTTTATTGAAACAGCTTGCCGAATCTGTTGAAGACATGTTAGCGGGAAAACAGCATGGAGCGAAGCCTGAAACGGATGAGCCGGATTCTTCCGCAAAAGACGGGGATTCCGTCAAGGATGCGCTTGAGAAGGGCCTGCTTTTCATTCAAGAAGCCGTATCCCAGCTCTTCACATCTCAGCAGGAACTGCCGGACAGCGCGCAGGCAAAGGCGGTTTACCAGGAAGGCGCCCGTTTATTAGAGGCATTGAAAAAACAAGGTGTCCCAGACCGCGTGATTCAAGACCTGCGGCAGACATTTTTTCCGAAAAACGAATCTGCATCTAAACTTTACTCCATGACAGCCGCTGAGCTGAAGAGCTTTCAAAGCGTCGCGGAGCAGCTTGCGGGCCTTTCTCAAAAGGGAACAAAGGAATGGGATATGGCTGAAACTGAGCTGAAAGCTTTTGTGTTATCTCAATCATCTGAATCATCCCAAGAGTCAGCCGGGAAAACAGAACAGCAAAACGGCGGCACGGTTTCTCACGCAAAGGCGCCTGACAGCAAATTGTCTGCACATATACTGTTTTCGGGAACGAGAAGCCTTGCCGGCATTCAGCAAACGTCCGCAGGAACTGAACAGCAGCCGGCAGAAAATAAACCGTTAACGGATCAGGTCATAAGCGGCTGGAAACAGATGAAATACACGCCTTTCGGGAAAACAACCGGAAGCTTTACGATTCGTCTTAATCCCGAGAACCTCGGATTTGTCACAATTAAGGTGACAAACGAAAACGGGATGTTTCAAAGCAAAATAATCGCATCCAGCCAGTCCGCGAAAGAGCTGCTGGAACAGCATCTTCCTCAGCTGAAACAATCGCTTCCGAATATGTCGGTCCAGGTCGACCGTTTTACAGTCCCCCTTCAAAGCGGGGATCAGCAGCCTGTTTACGGGCAGACGGCCGATCACAATAAACAGCAGCATCAGGGACAGAGAGAGCAGAAGAACCAGCAGCAGTCAGGCGATTTCGGAGATATGCTGGAGGAGCTTTCTCTCAATGAAATGGAGGAAGAATAGTTGACATCAGTAAACTCGGATTATGCCGCGGCGGGCGCTTCAACCACTTCAAGCGCGAAGAGCACCGCCGCAGTAAACAGCAGCACGAATTTAGGGAAAGACGAATTTCTGAAGATCTTAATGACACAGGTTCAAAACCAGGACCCGCTCAATCCGGTTGATGACAAAGAATTCATCAGCCAGATGGCGACATTTTCTTCATTGGAGCAAATGATGAATATGAATACGACGATGACTAAATTTGTAGAAAATCAAGATCCGTTTACGATGTATGTGAACTGGATCGGCAAAAATGTCACATTCAGCGACAGCGACGGGAAGGATCAGACAAGCCCAGTCAATTCAGTCAAGCATTCAAACGGCAATTACGTGCTCGTGCTTGAAAACGGCAAAGAGGTCAGTCCGTGGAATGTCACGGCCGTCAGCGAAACATCTAAATAATAAGAAACTCAGGGGGAATTTAACATGTTACGTTCATTATATTCCGGTATCAGCGGCATGAAAAACTTTCAGACAAAACTAGATGTAATCGGCAATAACATCGCCAACGTCAACACAGTGGGATTTAAGAAAAGCCGCGTTACATTTAAAGATATGATCAGCCAGACAGTCGCCGGCGGTTCAAACGTGACCAATTCAAAACAAATCGGCTTGGGTGCCGCGACTTCTTCCATTGATGTTGTTCATTCAACCGGCGCCCCGCAGGCTACACAGAATAAAACCGACCTAGCCATTGACGGAGACGGCTACTTTCAGATTAATACAGGTGCGGGAATTGTTTACACACGTGCGGGGAATTTCGGAAAGGACAATCAAGGGAACCTTGTTACGACTGACGGGTACTACCTTGAAAAAATCGGCGGCGGTAAAATCAATATTCCGACTGATGCGAAAGATTACAGCATCGGTGCAGACGGAACCGTTACATACACTGATGCAGGGGATGAGGTTCATGATGCCGGACAAATCGGTCTGGTCACGTTCCCTAACAGCGCAGGTCTGG
The DNA here is from genome assembly GCF_036961585.1 of Bacillus sp. JHAA. Lineage (NCBI taxonomy): Bacteria > Bacillati > Bacillota > Bacilli > Caryophanales > Bacillaceae > Bacillus > Bacillus sp. JHAA. Next base: position 327,412 of record NZ_JBAMDE010000003.1, read on the forward strand.
AAAAAATCGGAGGAAACCTTTACAGAGAATCATTAAGTTCAGGAGCTGCGAGCGCAGTCACCACTCCGGGCGAAAACGGAACGGGTAAGCTTTTGGCAGGCTATCTTGAAATGTCAAACGTAGATCTGACAGATGAATTTACCGAAATGATCGTTGCTCAGCGCGGTTTCCAATCAAACTCAAAAATCATTACGACTTCAGATGAAATCCTTCAGGAGCTGGTTAATCTGAAACGGTAAGGAGGGAGGAGAGGCGGTTAGGCCGCTTCTCCGGATTGCATGATTCAAGTCACCCGTTTAAACGGCCAGCCTTTTACGCTGAACGCGCTGTTTATCGAACAGATTGAGTGCTTCCCCGACACGACGATTACACTGTCCAACGGCAAAAAGTTCGTAGTGAAAGAACCGGAAGAAGCAGTTCTCAAAAAAGTCATATCGTTTTACCATAGCATACAAATATTTTCACTGGATCAGGGAATAGAGGAAGAAGAATGAAGAAAAAATTAGTCATCATTTTGCTGATTATTTTAATTGTCATCGCCGGCCTCGGAACGGCAGCATATTTTGTCGTCAGCGGACATTCCGGCAAAGATAAAAAGCCGACAATTGACGAAGTCGTTGCAGCCACTGTGTCTGTCGACGATATCACGACAAACTTAAAGTCTGACAGCATCATCCGTATCGGCATCAAGCTTGAAACCGACTCGGCTAAAGCGAAGGAAGAACTTGAAAAACGCGATTTTCAGGTGAAAGACAACATCATTTCCATTTTAGCTGACACAAGCGCCGGAGAGATTGAGGGAGATAAAGGAAGAGAAGCGTTTAAACAATCATTAAAAGAGAAAGTAAACAGCTATCTCCAAGAAGGAAAAGTTCAGAAAGTGTACATTACCTCCTTTAATCTGCAATAAAAACAAATTTGACAGAATACGGAGGTGAAGAAAATGTCAGGAGAAGTTCTCTCCCAAAATGAAATAGACGCACTGCTTTCCGCCATTTCCACGGGTGAGGCGGATGCGGAAGAGCTGAAAAAGGAAGTTAAAGAGAAAAAAGTAAAGGTATATGATTTTAAACGGGCTCTCAGATTCTCGAAAGATCAGATACGCAGTTTAACCCGGATACATGATAACTTTGCGAGGCTTCTCACAACACACTTTTCCGCCAAGCTCAGAACGTATATTCATATATCCGTCAGCTCAGTTGACCAGGTGCCGTATGAAGAATTTATCCGTTCCATACCGAACATGACGATTTTAAATTTATTCGATGTTCATCCGATGGAAGGCAGAATCATGATGGAGGTTAATCCCACCATCGCATACGCAATGCTTGACCGCGTCATGGGAGGCATCGGCATCACTCATAACAAAGCTGACAGCCTTACGGAAATTGAAACGAATATTATTTCTAACTTATTTGAAAATGCACTGGGCAACTACAAAGAAGCTTGGCAATCGATTGCTGATATTGACCCTGAAATGACTGAATTTGAAGTGAATCCTCAGTTTGTGCAGATGGTTTCCCCAAATGAAACAGTCGTTGTCATTTCTCTCAATACACAGATAGGTGAAATCAGCGGTGTCATTAATCTTTGTATTCCCCATGTCGTACTTGAGCCGATTATCCCTAAGCTTTCCGTACATTATTGGATGCAATCAGACCGGAATGAAGCGAAGCCCGAAGAAACGAAGTTGCTTGAAAAGCGCATCATGACGGCTCAAATTCCCGTTGTGGCTCTCTTGGGCGCTTCTGAACTGACAATAGAAGAATTTTTAAGTTTGGAAGTCGGGGACTGTATAACTCTGGACAAATCAGTGACTGATCCTCTTACTGTATTGGTCGGAAACAAACCGAAGTTTTTAGGGCAGGCCGGCCGGGTGAATCGAAGACAGGCAGTGCAAATTTTAGATCACGACATAAGAGGTGAACAAGATGAACAATAGATTATCTCAAGATGAAATCGATGCTCTTCTTAACGGCACAAGCAGTCAGTCAGAGGATACAGAACAGCCTCAAGGGGCGAACTTGTCTGAACTTGAGCGCGATGCGATCGGAGAAATCGGGAATATTTCGTTCGGCAGCTCGGCTACGGCGCTGTCCACTCTTTTAAATCAAAAAGTGGACATTACGACGCCGAGTGTGACCGTCATTTCAAAAAGCAAAATCAGTGATGAATTTCCTCATCCGTATGTTGCCATTGAAGTGAACTACACAGAAGGCTTTGACGGCAGCAATTTGCTCGTCGTCGAACAAAGCGACGCGGCCATCATCGCGGATTTGATGATCGGCGGGGACGGCCGGGGCGCCGATCCGTCACTCGGTGAAATCCACCTGAGCGCCGTGCAGGAAGCAATGAATCAAATGATGGGCTCGGCTGCTACGTCAATGTCGACCGTGTTCAGTAAAAAGATTGACATTTCTCCGCCAAGGGTTGAACTTCTGGATGTGACGGAAGAAAAAGGGACTGACAGAATACCTGAGGATGACCTGCTCGTAAAAGTGTCATTCCGTCTGAAAGTCGGCGAATTAATCGATTCGAGCATCATGCAGCTTTATCCGATTACGTTTGCGAAAGATCTGATCGCAGACCTGATGACTGCAGACCAGCATGAGTCAGAGGCCGCAGAAACCGTATCAGAACCACAGGAAACATACGAAACGCCGCAGCCGGAACCTGCCATGCAGCCGGAGCCGCAGGCAAAACCCGAGCTTCCGAAGAGACAGGGAACCGCAAAAAAAGCTGCTCCTGTTCAAGTCGCTCCGGTAGAATTCCAGGCGTTTGATCATAACGAAGCGGCGCAAGGATCAAGGAATAACCTTGATATGCTGATGGATATTCCGCTTTCCGTTACGGTTGAGCTCGGCAGAACGAAGAGAAGCGTCAAAGAAATCCTTGAACTTTCTGCGGGAAGCATTATTGAGCTTGACAAGCTGGCTGGTGAACCTGTTGACATCCTGGTCAACCAGCGGATCGTGGCAAAGGGCGAGGTCGTTGTCATAGAAGAAAACTTCGGCGTGAGAGTCACTGATATTTTAAGTCAGGCAGACCGCCTTAACAATTTAAAATAAGCGAACATAGAGGAGAGAAACATTATGGCACACAGAATTTTAATTGTAGACGATGCAGCATTTATGAGAATGATGATCAAGGATATTTTAGTGAAGAACGGTTTTGACGTTGTAGCTGAAGCTTCAGACGGAGCGCAGGCAGTCGAAAAATTCAAAGAGCATTCCCCCGACCTTGTGACAATGGATATTACAATGCCTGAAATGGACGGGATTACAGCTTTAAAGGAAATTAAACAAATCGATCCGCAGGCGAAAATCATCATGTGTTCGGCTATGGGCCAGCAGTCAATGGTTATTGACGCGATTCAAGCCGGCGCAAAAGACTTTATCGTGAAACCGTTCCAAGCGGACCGCGTGCTTGAAGCTATTAATAAAACATTAAGCTAAAGGGTGTACGACTGTTGAAAAAGAGTCATGGTTTACTAGCTTTGATTTGTTGTTTCGTTTTACTCAATGTACATCCGTTCCCTGCTTTTGCGGCGGAGTCTGACAATTCCACCGTCAACGAATGGTTTGACAAACAATCAACAAACAAAACAGAGAAAAAAAGCGATACATCGAAACAAACGGCTGATCAAGAGATAGGGGATGCTTCTGCATCTTCTGTCTCCGCTTTTGATTTTGTAAAGATGATTGGGGCGTTACTATTCGTCATTCTGCTGATCTATGGATTTGTCAAACTGATGAATAGAAGAAACCGTCTGCTGAAGCCGTTTCAATATGTAGAAAATATCGGCGGAACGTCAGTCGGCCAAAACCGTTCCGTGCAGCTGATCAAAGTGGGAAACAGCGTTCTCGTAGTCGGTGTGGGCGAAACGATACAGCTTTTAAAAGAAATTGAAGATGAAAAAGAGCGCGAGGCGATTCTGAGCCAATACGAAGAGTCGATGTCTTCAAAAGTGGAATGGACCAAGCTCGTAAATCCGCGTAAGGATGGAGAAAAAAAGCCGCAAACGATGCTTCCGTCGTTTTCAAAAGCGCTGAAAGAACAGCTGAACGAGCTGAAACAAAGCCGTTCTGAAGGAAAGAAGAAAGGCCCTTATCACCATGAATGAATTCATTAATCTTTTTAATTCAAACAGTCCGACCGAAGTCAGCTCCACTGTTAAATTACTGCTGCTTTTGACTGTCTTTTCAGTGGCGCCGGGGATTCTGATTTTGATGACCTGCTTTACGAGAATCGTCATCGTCCTGTCTTTTGTAAGAACCTCACTGGCGACGCAGAACATGCCTCCCAACCAGGTTTTAATCGGCCTTGCGCTGTTCTTGACGTTTTTTATTATGGCGCCGACTTTTTCAGAGATTAATAAGGAAGCCTTAACGCCGCTGATGGACAACAAAATCAGTCTCGATGAAGCATATACAAAAGCCGAGAAGCCGATTAAAGAGTATATGAGCAAGCATACAAGGCAGAAGGATCTGGCGCTGTTTATGAACTATGCCAAAATGAAAAAACCTGAATCGATTCAGGATATTCCTTTGACGACGATGGTGCCCGCTTATGCGATATCAGAACTCAAAACCGCTTTTCAAATGGGCTTTATGATTTTTATTCCGTTTTTAATTATCGATATGGTCGTGGCGAGCGTCTTAATGTCAATGGGAATGATGATGCTACCGCCGGTTATGATCTCTCTGCCCTTTAAAATATTGCTTTTCGTTTTGGTCGATGGATGGTATTTAATCGTGAAATCTTTGCTTGACAGCTTTTAGGGTAGGTGCTAATTGTGAGTTCAGAATTTGTAATTTCCATGGCGGAAAAAGCCGTATATGTAACACTAATGATCAGCGGGCCGCTGCTTGCGATCGCGCTGATCGTCGGTTTGCTCGTCAGTATCTTTCAAGCGACAACTCAAATCCAGGAACAGACGCTTGCGTTCATTCCGAAAATCGTGGCGGTAATGCTTGGACTGATCTTTTTCGGTCCTTGGATGCTGTCGACGATTCTTTCGTTCACAACTGATCTGTTCTCTCATCTGAACCGATTTGCAGGGTAGAATCAAATGAATTCCATCATTGATTTATTTCCCGCTTTTTTATTGGTCTTTATCAGAATCTCTGCTTTTTTTGTAACGGTGCCGGTGTTCGGGCATCGGAATCTGCCGGCGGTTCACCGAATCGGCTTTGCTTTTTTTCTTTCGGTGATCTGCTTCAGCACGCTGAAACATGCGCCGGAAATAGAAATAGGGGAACAGTATATGCTTCTTGTCATAAAAGAGGCCGTTGTGGGCTTGAGCCTCGGGCTGATCGCTTTCATGATGCTGACAGCCATTCAGATAGCAGGTTCCTTTATTGATTTTCAGATGGGCTTTTCCATCGCCAATGTCATTGATCCGCAATCAGGAACGCAAAGCCCGCTGATCGGACAATTCGTTTATACGCTGGCGCTGTTATTTATGCTCAGCATAAACGCCCATTATCTTTTGTTGGACGGGATTTATTACAGCTTTCAGTATATCCCGCTTGATCAGGCATTTCCGTCGTTTGGAAATGATCACTTTGGACTTTTTATCGCAAAAAGCTTCAATGCCATGTTTATTATCGCTTTTCAAATGTCTGCGCCGGTTGTGGCCAGTCTGTTTTTAGTTGATTTGGCGCTCGGTATCGTGGCGAGAACGGTGCCGCAGCTGAATGTTTTCGTTGTCGGGCTTCCTCTGAAAATAGCCGTGAGCTTTATTATGCTGATCGTTTGTATGGCGGTGATGTTTGTCGTTGTCCGCAACATCTTCAGCCTTACCGTTGAAACCATGCGGAATCTATTGGCATTGGTCGGTGTGACATGATGAGGCTCAGACTGAATCTGCAATTCTTTGCCGGTGAAAAAACGGAGAAAGCCACGCCGAAAAAACGGAAGGATACAAGAAAGAAAGGACAGGTCGCGAAAAGTACGGATGTGAATACAGCCGTTTCTTTACTGATTATCTTTCTTTCGCTGATCGCGCTCGGTCCTTATATGCGGGACAGGCTGCTGTCCTTTATTAAAACGTTTTATACGAAATCGATATCATTACATCTGTCTGCATCTGCCGTGCATGAACTGTTCGTGGATACGGTGAAAGATATCAGCCTCATCCTCGCGCCGATTATGCTGGTCGCGCTTGTGGCAGGTGTCGTGAGCAATTACATGCAGGTGGGTTTTCTGTTTTCTGCGGAAGTCCTCAAGCCTGACTTGAATAAGCTCAGCCCGCTGAAAGGATTTAAGCGGATTTACAGCATGAGGGCGATTGTTGAACTGGTCAAATCCATTTTGAAGATTACTGTGGTCGGTTTTGCCGCCTTTATGGTGCTCTGGCTGCATTATGGCGATATTCTCCGCCTTCCGCTTTTGACTCCTGCGGAAGTGCTCACTTTCGTTTCCAAGCTCACTCTTTGGATGGGGCTTGCGGGATCAGGGGCTTTAATGCTGCTGGCCGGGCTTGATTACTTATATCAGCGTTTTGATTATGAGAAAAATATCAGAATGTCAAAACAGGATATAAAAGATGAATACAAAAAATCGGAGGGTGATCCGATAATCAAGTCCAAAATTAAGCAGAAGCAGCGGGAAATGGCGATGAGGCGGATGATGCAGGAAGTGCCGAAAGCGGATGTCATCATTACCAACCCGACCCATTATGCGATAGCTTTAAAATATGATGAAAAGAAAATGGACGCCCCTTACATTGTTGCCAAAGGGGTCGACCATCTCGCATTAAAAATCAGACAGATCGCCAAAGAACACGATGTCATGACGATTGAAAACAGGCCGCTCGCACGTGCGTTATATGATCAGGTTGACATTGACCAGGCCGTGCCGGAAGAGTTTTTCAAAGTCATTGCGGAAATTTTGGCTTATGTATATAAAACGAAACAAAAAGTATAGTGAATTTCAGATTCAAAAGGAGAGAAAAACAGCATGTCAACAAGAGATTTATCGGTTTTAATAAGTGTTGTCCTCATTGTGGCAATGCTGGTGATTCCATTCCCTCCATGGTTGTTAAGTATTTTGATCATCATTAATATCTCTCTTGCGTTGATCGTGCTTCTCACCACAATGAATATGCAAGAACCGCTGCAATTCTCGATATTCCCGTCATTGCTGCTGTTATTGACGCTGTTTCGGCTTTCGCTCAATGTGTCGACGACACGTTCGATTCTTTCTCACGGAGAAGGGGGAAAGGTTGTTGAGACATTCGGGAATTTCGTTGTCGGCGGAAATGTGCTGGTAGGGCTTGTTGTCTTCATTATCTTGATTATTATTCAGTTTATCGTCATTACAAAAGGCGCCGAGCGGGTATCGGAAGTGGCGGCGAGATTTACGCTCGATGCGATGCCCGGAAAGCAAATGAGTATTGACGCGGATTTAAATGCCGGCATGATTACGGAGCAGGATGCAAAGCACAGACGTGAAAAAGTCGCCCGGGAAGCGGATTTTTACGGCGCCATGGACGGTGCGAGCAAATTCGTCAAAGGGGATGCCATCGCGGGGATCATCATCGTGATGATCAATATTATTTTCGGAATCGTAATCGGCATGCTGCAGCAGGGGATGAGCATACAAGAAGCTGCGTCTCACTTTACAATGCTGACGGTCGGTGACGGTATCGTTTCTCAAATGCCGGCCTTGCTCATTTCAACGGCTACGGGGATTGTCGTGACGAGAGCGGCATCTGAAGGAAACCTCGGTCATGATATTACAGGCCAGCTGTTTGCTTATCCGAAGCTCTTGTATGTAGCCGCGGGAACTGTACTTTTGCTCGGTCTTCTTACACCGATCGGCATTCTGCTGACGGGGCCGATCGCCGGTCTGCTTGCATTCGGCGCTTACATGCTGTCCAAAGCGGATAAGCCGAGCGAAGAAGAGGAAGAAATTCTTGAAGAAGAGGCTCAGGCGGATGAACTGAAAAGCCCGGAAAGCGTTGTGCAGCTTTTACATATTGATCCGATTGAATTTGAGTTCGGATACGGACTCGTGCCGCTTGCAGACGCGGGGCAGGGCGGTGATCTTCTTGACCGCATCGTCATGATCAGACGTCAGCTTGCGCTTGAATTGGGACTTGTCATTCCGGTTGTGCGCATCAGAGATAACATCGCGCTCCAGCCGAATGAATACAGATTGAAAATTAAAGGCAATGAAGTCGCTAAAGGAGAGCTCCTGCTAGATCATTACTTAGCGATGTCACCGACGCCTGAAGATGACGTCATTGAAGGAATTGAAACGATAGAGCCGTCGTTCGGACTTCCCGCAAAATGGATAAGTGAAGCTGCAAAAGATGAAGCGGACATGCTGGGGTATACAGTTGTTGATCCGGCGTCAGTCGTATCTACGCATATTACAGAAAAAATTAAGCAGCATGCCCATGAACTGGTCGGCAGACAGGAAACAAAGCAGCTGATCGATCATCTGAAGGAAAATTATCCTGTGCTTGTTGAGGAAGTCACGCCAAACCCTCTTTCTGTCGGCGATATTCAAAAGGTGCTTGCCAAATTGCTGAGAGAAAAAGTTTCAATCAGAAACTTGGTGACCATTTTTGAAACTCTTGCCGATTACGGAAGATTAACGACAGATTCAGACCTTTTGACAGAATACGCGAGACAGTCGCTTGCCAAACAAATCACGGCACAATATGCGAGAGAGCATGAAACGCTGAAGGTCATCACATGCTCAGGCCGGGTGGAAAAAGCGATTGCAGACGGGGTTCAGCAGACTGAACAGGGCAATTACCTGTCACTCGACCCTGAGGTTTCAGACAGCATCATCCGTTCTGTCGCTAAAGAGGCCGAGCAGCTTTCCATCCGCCAGGAGTCGGCGATTCTTCTTTGCTCGCCTGCTGTCAGAATGTATGTAAAACAGCTGTTAGAACGGTATTTCCCTGATCTTCCGGTTCTTTCTTATAATGAGCTGGAAGCAAATGTTGAAGTACAGAGCATTGGAGTGGTGGATATTTAATGAAAATAAAAAAATTTACAGCCGCTTCAATGCAGGATGCCGCGAAGCAAATCAAAAAGGAACTCGGCAATGATGCCGTTATTTTACATTCCAAACAAGTAAAGAAACGAAAATGGCTGGGGCTGCGGTCGCAGCAGGCCGTCGAAGTGATAGCGGTTTTAGATCGTGACGTCAGGGAAGCGAGAAAAACGCCGCCGGCTGCCGCTGAAGAAGTGAAAAAGACGAAAACGGCGGAGAAAGCTGAGCCTGTTCAGCCGCCGCGTCTTCCGGATCAAAGTATTTCCGGCGAACTGGCGCATTTTAAAGAAGTGCTCCCTGAACCATTAAAAAAAGCCGAGAGACTATTGAAGCAAGCCGGGCTTCCTGATCATACGCAAAACGCCGTACTCAGTGAACTGCTCCGTTCTTCAATTGTTTCCGGAGATTTAACTGAAGATAATGTCAGCTCCAAACTGCAGGATTTGTTAGTGAAAAAACTCCCTTCGGCAGACAGGTGGCAGGAAGGGATTCAATCAAAATACGTCGTGCTTTTCGGTTCAACCGGGGCCGGCAAAACGACTACACTTGCGAAACTCGCGGCCTCATCAATGCTGACAGAGCATAAAAAAATTGCCTTTATGACGACGGATACTTACCGGATTGCCGCGGTCGAGCAGCTGAAGACATATGCGGAGCTGCTTCAGGCTCCTCTTGAAGTATGCTATTCAAAGGAAGAATGTCTGAAGGCACTGGAAAAATTCGCTGAATATGACCATGTTTTCATTGATACAGCCGGTAGAAACTTTAAAGAAGAGCAGTATATTACGGAATTACAAGAGATGATTCCGTTTGAATCAGGCTTACAATCCTTTCTCGTATTATCGGCATCTGCAAAATATGACGATATGAAACAGGTGCTGAAACAGTTTTCAGGTGTGCCGGTCAATCAATTCATTTTCACGAAAACGGATGAAACCGCCTCACTCGGCTCCGTGTTTCAAGTGCTGTCGGAATCAAGGATCGGCGCCGCCTATTTGACAAATGGACAGGATGTGCCTGAAGACATCCTATCGGCTTCACCAAAAGAGTTTGTAAGGATGCTTTTGACATGAAACCCGATCAGGCAGAGTCATTAAGAAGGAAAATGAGAGAGCGGCAAATGATCAAGCCGGAGCTTTATGAGAAAAAAGCGAAGACATTAGCCGTCATCAGCGGTAAAGGCGGCGTCGGAAAATCTAATTTAACATTAAACATGGCAGTTGCCCTGCAGGAAAAAGGAAAAAAAGCACTCATCATTGATCTTGACATCGGAATGGGCAACATTGATGTGCTGATCGGCGCTGCTTCTTCCCGCACCATTATTGATGTGATGGAGAATCGGCACGCATTGGCGCAATCACTGTCCTCCGGTCCGAAAGGCCTTCGCTACATATCCGGAGGAACGGGGCTTGAGGCGATCTATCAAGCAGACGGAGAGAAGTGGGCGGCTTTTATGAATGGTCTTTCCGCTGTATTAAGCGATTTTGATTACGTTCTGTTTGATATGGGAGCGGGACTTTCAAAAGAACAGCTGCCGTTTATTTTATCGGCGGAAGACATTCTCGCCGTGACAACGCCTGAGCCGACGGCCATTATGGATGCCTACAGCGCGATCAAACATCTCTTGCTCGCGGATGAACGGCTGACCGTAAACATTGCCGTCAATCGCGCCCGCGCCCAAAAACAGGCGCTGGACACGTACAACCGCCTTTCTCATGCAATTCACACGTTTTTAGGCGCGGAGGTGCGTTTCGCCGGCTCCATACCCGATGACCCGCTAGTAAGTCAAGCCGTCATTGACCAGGTGCCTTTTTTAATAAAAAGTCCTCAAGCAAAAGCCAGCAGGTCCGTCCGTCTTCTGACGGATGTCTTGTTTCAAACGGAAGAAAACAAACCAAGAGAAGAGAAACCGGCATTTATTGAGAGATTATCTTCTTTTTTATTGAGGAGGACTTTACAGTGATTCGTGTGCTTGTCGTTGATGACTCAGCTTTTATGAGAAAGATGATTACCGATTTTCTGGCTGCGGAAGTGCAGATAGAAGTCATCGGGACAGCCAGAAACGGGGAAGAGGCGCTGAAGAAAATAGAGCTTCTCAAGCCTGATGTTGTCACGCTTGATATTGAAATGCCGGTCATGAACGGAACGGACACATTGCGGAAGATCATCAGCATATATAAACTTCCCGTAATCATGGTATCGAGCCAGACACAGCAAGGGAAGGACCAAACGATCAACTGTCTGGAAATGGGCGCTTTTGATTTTATCACCAAGCCTTCCGGAGCGATTTCACTTGATCTTTATAAAATTAAAGAGCAGCTGATTGAGAGGGTGATTGCAGCCGGGCTGTCCTGCGCACAAAAACCTGAGGCGGCAGTGAAAGAGTCTTCTATCCCGGAACGTCCGGCTTTGGCGGGATTTGAAAGACCGAAAGCAAAATCCGCCAAGCAGGCCGTATTCATCGCGACCTCTACAGGCGGACCGCGGGCTCTGCAAAAGGTGATTCCGAAACTGCCGAAGGATTTAAAGGCGCCTGTATTTGTCGTTCAGCACATGCCTGAAGGCTTCACCGCTTCACTTGCAGACAGACTCAACCATTTGTCAGATATTCAGGTCAAAGAAGCGGAAAACGGTGAAGAAGCGAAAGACGGATGGGTGTACATCGCGCCCGGCGGAAAAAATATGACGGTTGCAGAGGAAGGCGGAAGGCTCCGCATCATTCTTGACGTTCATGATACGGAAAGCCGGCATAAACCGTCAGCCGATTATTTGTTTCGGTCGGCAAGCCGCTTATCCGATTACGAAAAGGTAGCCGTCATTATGACCGGCATGGGCAGCGACGGAACCGAGGGCGTAAAAGAAATGCTCAGAACAGGCGGCGTTAAAACGATTGCGGAATCGGACGAATCCTGTGTTGTGTTCGGAATGCCGAAGTCAGCGATAAAGGCGGGTCTCATTCATGAGATTAAACATGTGGAAGATATCGCGGCATCCATCACCGGATGTGTGAAAAAAGAGAGGGTGTGAATCAATTGGATATGAATCAATATTTAGATGTCTTTATTGATGAAAGTAAAGAGCACTTACAGACATGTAACGAAAAGCTGCTGCTGTTGGAAAAAGATCCGGCAGACCTTCAGCTTGTGCATGACATCTTCAGAGCTGCCCATACGCTGAAAGGCATGAGCGCAACGATGGGATATACAGATCTGGCGCATTTAACCCACCTGATGGAAAATGTGCTGGACGCTATCCGCAATGGAGAAATGCCCGTTACATCAGATTGGCTGGACGTGCTGTTTGAAGCGCTTGATCATCTTGAAGAGATGGTGCAGTCCATTATTGACGGAGGAGACGGCAAACGTGATATTTCTGAAGTGAGTGCGAAGCTCGACGTAAATGCGGTGGTGCATGAAACTGCGGCTTCAGCCGAAACAGCAGAACCGCCGGTTTCAAAACAACAGGCTTCAACTGAATGGAATTATGATGAGTTCGAACGGACTGTTATTGAAGAGGCGGAAGAGCAAGGATTCAGCCGCTATGAAATAACGGTTTCCCTGAATGAAAGCTGCATGCTCAAAGCCGTGCGCGTGTACATGATATTTGAAAAGCTGAATGAAGCCGGGGAAGTCGCAAAAACGATACCCGCCGCGGAAGTGCTTGAGACGGAAGATTTCGGAACGGATTTTCAGGTGTGTTTCTTAACAAAGCAGCCTGCTGAAGAAATTAAAGAACTCATCAGCGGCATTTCAGAAGTGGAGAATGTCGAAATTTCTGCCGGTGCGCCGTTAAAAACGGCCGAAAAACCGCAAGCGGCTGAACCGGTGAAGGAAGCTCCGGTTAAAAAGGCTGAGAAACAGCCTAAGCCGCAAGCGAAAACGGAAGAACAGCCGAAGCATCACAGCGGCTCGAAAACGATTCGCGTCAACATTGAAAGACTGGATTCTTCAATGAACCTTTTTGAAGAACTTGTCATTGACCGCGGACGTCTTGAGCAGATCGCCAAAGAGCTTGACCACAATGAGCTGACTGAAACCGTTGAACGCCTGACCAGAATCTCGGGCGACCTTCAGTCTATTATTCTTAATATGCGGATGGTGCCGGTAGAAACCGTCTTTAACCGTTTCCCGAGAATGATCCGCCAGCTTCAAAAAGAATTAAACAAGAAAATCGAATTGTCCATCATCGGAGCTGAAACGGAGCTGGACCGCACGGTGATTGATGAAATCGGCGATCCGCTTGTTCATTTAATCAGAAACAGCATCGATCACGGCATTGAATCGCCTGAAGTACGGGTGAATAAAGGAAAACCGGAATCAGGTCATGTTGTGCTTAAGGCATATCACAGCGGCAACCACGTCTTTATTGAGGTTGAAGATGACGGGGCCGGCCTGAACAGAAAGAAAATTCTTGAAAAAGCGCTCGAGCGGAGTGTAATCACCGAACGTGATGCTGAAACGCTTGAAGATAATGAGATTTACGAGCTTATTTTTGCTCCGGGCTTCTCGACTGCCGATCAAATTTCTGACATTTCAGGGCGGGGCGTCGGCCTGGATGTCGTAAAAAATAAACTCGAATCACTCGGCGGCTCTGTCAGTGTCAAATCCGCGGAAGGTCAAGGTTCTCTTTTCAGTATCCAGCTTCCGCTGACACTTTCAATTATATCCGTTCTTCTCATTAAACTGGAAGAAGAGACGTTTGCGATACCGATTTCTTCTATTATAGAGACGGCTGTTATTGATAAGAAAGATATCCTGCAGACGCATGACAGAGAAGTGATTGATTTCAGAGGCCAAATCGTTCCGATCGTCTATCTGAAAAAAGAATTCGGCATTACGGATTCAAAACAGGATGCCGATCAGTTCCATGTAATCGTCGTGAAAAAGGGCGATAAATCCACTGCTTTTGTCGTGGACTCTTTTATCGGACAGCAGGAAGTCGTACTGAAATCACTCGGCGACTATTTAACAAGCGTCTTTGCGATTTCCGGCGCTACGATTCTCGGAAACGGAGAAGTGGCGCTGATTATTGATTGCAATGCGCTGATCTACTAAAACGACACGAGGAGGTGCCCGAATGACTGCTGAAATCAAAACAGGTGAAAAAATGATTGTGTTTATGATAAACGGGAAAGAATACGCTATCTCAGTTTCCCAGGTGAAATCAATTGAAAAGTGGCAAAAACCGACGAGGGTCCCGGGTGTGGAATCTTATATCCGCGGTGTTATCAATCTGCGCGGAGTGATTACCCCGGTTCTTGATTTAAGAAAACGTCTGAATCAGCCTGAACAGGACATCACAGAAGAGACTCGGATTATCATCATTTCTTACCGTGACGCCGATGTCGGATGGGTCGTGGATGAGGCCAATGACGTCATCACCGTGCATGAAAATGAAATCGAATCCGCGCCTGAAAGCCAGACAAAGGAAACGGATGTGTGGATTAAACAGATCGTCAAGCAAGATAACAGGCTCCTCAATATTATCGATGCGCATGCGGTGCTGGATAAAGGTGCTTCGGCATCTGCGTCCGGAGAGCCTAATGCTTAAAGGGGAAAAGACAACATGAGTAAGTTTGAAGCGATCAAAGAAGAGCAGATGGATATTTTGCGGGAAGTCGGAAATATCGGGGCGGGTCACTCGGCTTCTGCAATGGCTCAGCTGCTGAACAGAAAGATAGACATGGAAGTGCCGTTTGCGACTTTATTGACATTTGATGAGCTTGCTGATTTTTTCGGCGGGGCTGAAACGCCGGTCGCCAGTATCTTTTTAAGAATGGAAGGCGACATGACCGGCTCTATCTTTCTCATCATGCCTTTCCATCAGGCGGAACAGTTTATCAGAGAGCTGATCGGAAATCCGGATTTTGATATTGACCAGTTGGGCGAAGATCATTTGAGTTCTTCTGCTTTACATGAGTTCGGCAATATTTTAGCAGGTTCCTATTTAACGGCATTGGCTGATTTGACAAAACTTGAGATTTACCCGAGCGTGCCGGAAATCTCACTTGATATGTTCGGCGCGGTTATCAGTGAAGGGCTGATGGAGCTCAGCCAAGTCGGAGAGCATGCCATTGTCGTGGATACTTCTATTTTTGACCAGGGCAGCCGGCAGGAGCTCAAAGCTCACATGTTTATGCTCCCGGACTATGATTCTTTTGAAAAGCTCTTCGTCTCATTGGGTGCGGCTTTATGAGCCGTGCGGAAGCCGCAGTCGTTAAAGTGGGGATTGCGGATGTTCAAGTCGCGCGTTACCCGGATAAAATCCGGACCTCGGGACTCGGTTCATGCGTGGGGCTGGTTTTATACGATAAAGACAAACAAACGGCAGGACTCGTTCACGTCATGCTGCCGGACTCCGGTTTATCAAAAACGGCGGAGCTCAACCGTGCAAAATACGCGGACACCGCCGTTAAGATGACGATTGATATGCTTTTGAAAGCCGGCTGCCGCAAGTTTGCCCTGAAGGCAAAACTCGCCGGGGGAGCGGAGATGTTTAAGTTTAAAATGACAAACGACCTGATGAAAATCGGTCCGAGGAATGTAGCGGCCATCAAAGAGCAGCTTTCATTGTATAACATTCCGGTCATCAGTGAAGATACGGGCGGCTCAAGCGGCCGGACGATTGAATTTGAGCCAAGGTCCTGCATGCTGCACATTCGAACTGTTAAACAAGGTGAAACAACGATTTAATAAAGGTATGAGGTAGGGGGATAACAATGCAATCCTTGAATTATGAAGATCAGGTGCTTTGGTCGCGCTGGAAAGAGTGGAAAGATCCTAAAGCCGGTGATGATTTAATGCGCCGTTACATGCCGCTGGTCACATATCATGTCGGCAGAATTTCCGTCGGACTGCCGAAATCGGTGCATAAAGACGATCTAATGAGCCTTGGTATGCTTGGTTTATATGATGCCCTGGAAAAATTTGACCCCGGCCGGGATTTAAAATTTGATACCTATGCCTCGTTTAGAATTCGCGGTGCAATCATCGACGGGCTGCGTAAAGAAGATTGGCTGCCCAGAACTTCACGGGAGAAGACAAAAAAAGTCGAAGCGGCGATCGAAAAACTTGAACAGCGCTACCTTCGGAATGTGACGCCTTCAGAGATCGCAGAAGAGCTGGGGATGACGGAGCAGGACGTAGTATCAACGATGAATGAAGGGTTTTTTGCCAATCTCTTATCAATTGATGAAAAGCTTCACGACCAGGATGACGGTGAGAATATTCAAGTGATGATCAGAGATGACAAAAATGTGCCGCCGGAAGAAAAAATCATGAAGGACGAGCTGATCACTCAGCTTGCGGGCAAAATTCACGAGCTCTCCGAAAAAGAGCAGCTTGTCGTCAGTTTATTCTATAAAGAAGAACTGACTTTGACCGAAATCGGACAAGTCCTGAACCTTTCGACGTCGCGGATTTCACAGATTCATTCAAAGGCGCTGTTTAAATTAAAGCATCTGCTTGAAAAAGTAATTCAATAATGAACTCATGGTTAGCGAGTGAAAAACATGTCAACACTATTATGGCTTTTAAGCTTTGTGCTTCACGGCGTACTGCTTTATGCCGTCATTATTCTGTACACGAGGTTTTCAGCCCTCAAGGAGACGGAGCGCCAGCAGAAGAAGATTCTTGAAGAGACGGAAAACACCCTTGCAGCGTTTCTGCTTGAGCTGAAAGAAGAAAATGAAAGACTCGAAGACGCAAAAAGCCGTCAAGCGCCGGACGCAGAAGACGCCGAACCCCTGGCGGAACCGAAAGAAGAGCCTGATATTCCGGACCACATGGAAAAGCTCATCAGTGCAACGGAACGGGCTGAAAGTGATGAAAACAACGGCGCGCATTCGTTTGAAGAACGTGTTTCAGAATTATATGAACAAGGGCTCACCCCCGCGGAAATCGCCAAACGGATGCAGAGCGGAAAGACAGAAATCGAGCTGTTTTTAAAATTTCGCGGCAAAGCTGTAAAGGATTCTTGATTGTCGCATAAAGCTGTGTTATATTATGTCTTGGTGTTAAATACACACGCTTAACGATTTATGCAGAGGGTGCTGCAAACGGCAGTTCTGCACAAAAATGACCTAAGCGGAGGAAAAAAACCATTTTATTAGGAGGAAATCACATGTCAGTTATTTCTATGAAACAATTGCTTGAAGCTGGTGTTCACTTCGGCCACCAAACACGCCGCTGGAACCCAAAAATGAAGCGTTACATTTTCACGGAGCGTAACGGAATCTACATCATTGACCTTCAAAAAACAGTGAAAAAAGTAGAGGAAGCTTACAACTTCACGAAAAACCTTGCTGCTGAAGGCGGAAAAATCCTTTTCGTCGGCACAAAAAAACAAGCTCAGGATTCTGTTAAAGAAGAAGCTGTACGCTCTGGCATGTACTATGTCAACCAACGCTGGTTGGGCGGTACACTGACAAACTTCGAAACAATCCAAAAACGCATTAAGCGTCTGAAAGACATCGAGAAAATGCAAGAAAACGGTACATTTGAAGTACTTCCGAAAAAAGAAGTTGTTCAATTGAAAAAAGAATTAGAGCGTCTTGAAAAATTCCTCGGCGGAATTAAAGACATGAAGGATCTTCCTGATGCATTATTCATCATCGATCCTCGCAAAGAGCGCATCGCTGTTGCGGAAGCTCGCAAATTGAACATTCCTATCATCGGAATCGTAGATACAAACTGTGATCCTGATGAAATTGATGTCGTAATCCCTGCAAACGATGACGCAATCCGCGCTGTCAAACTTCTTACTTCTAAAATGGCAGATGCTATTCTTGAAGCGAAGCAAGGCGAAGAAGAAGCGGAAGCTGCTGAAGAGACTGCACCTGAAACAGAAACGACAACTGCGTAACCTAATCAAAAGGTGATAAGAGGGACTGCCTTTTATCACCTTTTTTCAAGAAAAATGTATCTATACATATCTTGTTTACACATATAAGGAGGAATTCAAATGGCTATTACTGCACAGCAGGTAAAAGAACTGCGTCAAAAAACAGGCGCTGGTATGATGGACTGTAAAAAAGCATTGACTGAAACTGACGGAGATATGGACAAAGCAATCGACCTTCTGAGAGAAAAAGGAATTGCGAAAGCAGCTAAAAAAGCTGACCGTATCGCTGCTGAAGGTTCTACTCTTATTAAAACTGACGGCAACAAAGGCGTTATCTTAGAAGTAAACTCTGAAACTGATTTCGTTGCGAAAAACGAAGGCTTCAAAGAGCTTCTGAACACGCTTGCTGACCACCTTCTTGCAAACGCTCCTGCTGATCTTGAAGAAGCAATGGGTCAAAAGATGGAAAACGGTTCTACTGTTGAAGAATACATCACAAGTAACGTTGCTAAAATCGGAGAGAAAATCACTCTTCGCCGTTTTGCTGTTATTTCAAAAGAAGACAGCGAAGCGTTCGGTGCTTACCTTCACATGGGAGGCCGCATCGGCGTATTATCCGTTCTTAGCGGAACAACTGACGAAGATCTTGCAAAAGACATCGCGATGCATGTTGCAGCGGTAAATCCTCGTTACATTTCCCGCGACCAAGTGTCTGAAGAAGAAGCAAACCATGAGCGTCAGATTCTGACTCAGCAAGCTCTTCAAGAAGGCAAACCGGAAAACATCGTAGCTAAAATGGTTGAAGGCCGTCTGAACAAATTCTTCGAAGAAATTTGCTTATTAGACCAAGCTTTCGTTAAAAACCCAGACGAAAAAGTGAAACAAGTTGTGGCTGCGAAAAACGCATCTGTTAAAACTTACGTCCGCTACGAAGTTGGAGAAGGTATTGAAAAACGCCAAGAAAACTTTGCTGAAGAAGTTATGAACCAAGTGAAAAAATAATGGCGGAAAGCCTTGGCGAATCTTTCGCGGCTTTTCAGGCAGTATAGGGGACACTACTTGTGTTCCCTATTTTTAAAACTATATTTACAAACCTTTTTTTCTCTTGCATAATAGGAAACGGCAATGTTTACACTTGGAGGTTATTATGGAAAAACCAAAATACAATCGTATCGTTTTAAAGCTTAGCGGAGAAGCATTGGCAGGAGAGCAGGGAAACGGCATTAATCCAACTGTCATCCAATCCATCGCTAAACAGGTAAAAGAAATCGCTGAGCTTGACGTCGAAGTGGCCGTAGTCGTAGGCGGCGGCAACTTATGGCGCGGAAAAACGGGCAGTGACTTAGGAATGGACCGTGCGACGGCCGATTATATGGGCATGCTTGCTACTGTCATGAACTCACTTGCCCTGCAGGACAGCCTGGAAACGCTCGGAATTCAGTCCAGAGTGCAGACATCAATTGAAATGCGTCAGGTCGCTGAGCCTTACATCAGAAGAAAAGCCATCCGCCACCTGGAGAAAAAACGCGTTGTTATTTTTGCCGCGGGAACAGGAAACCCTTATTTCTCTACGGACACAACCGCAGCGCTGCGTGCCGCTGAAATCGAAGCGGACGTGATCTTAATGGCGAAAAATAATGTCGACGGTGTGTATAATGCTGATCCGAGAAAAGATGAGTCAGCCGTTAAATACGAAAAATTATCTTATCTCGATGTGTTAAAAGACGGGCTGGAAGTCATGGATTCTACGGCTTCTTCACTATGTATGGATAATGATATTCCGCTGATCGTCTTTTCTATTATGGAAGAAGGAAATATTAAGCGTGCCGTAATCGGCGAATCTATCGGAACGATCGTAAGGGGGAAATAACGTTGTCAAACGAAGTATTAACACAAACAAAAGAACGCATGGAAAAAGCGGTTGCCGCTTATTCACGCGAATTGGCGTCAGTCCGCGCAGGACGTGCCAACCCATCTCTATTGGATAAAGTGACAGTAGAATACTACGGTGCCCAAACACCTTTAAACCAGCTGTCTTCCATCAATGTGCCTGAAGCGCGTATGCTTGTTGTCACACCGTATGACAAAACGGCAATCGGCGATATTGAAAAAGCGATTCTGAAAGCTGATCTTGGCGTAACGCCGACAAGTGACGGCACAATTATCCGCATCGCGATCCCGGCTCTGACGGAAGAAAGACGTAAAGAACTTGTCAAAGTCGTGAAAAAATACGCGGAAGAAGCGAAAGTAGCAGTCCGTAATGTCCGCCGTGACAGCAACGATGACCTCAAAAAACTTGAGAAAAACGGAGACATTACAGAAGACGAGCTTCGTGCTTCCAGTGAAGACGTTCAAAAGCTGACAGATGAATATGTGTCAAAAATTGACAGCGTCACGAAGGACAAAGAAAAAGAAATCATGGAAGTTTAATGAAAAACTATGTACAATAGATAATGTGAAAAGACCCTCTCATGTTTACAGGGGGTTTTTTTGTTAATACTGTTGATTACATTGATCATCAGCAACGCAACCTTTTTGGGTGACGGAGGAATCTCATGCTCAACATACTCAAAAATTGGAAGAATCAGCAGAATGCGGCTTCCAACTTAGAACGGTATACAAAAGAAGACATACTGAAGGGTGAAATTCCCGCACACATTGCCATTATTATGGACGGAAACGGACGCTGGGCGAAGAAGCGCTCACTCCCTCGGATTGCAGGACATCATGAAGGAATGAAAGTGGTAAAAAGGGTGACAAAGCTCGCAAGTCAGCTCGGCGTTAAAGTTCTGACTCTTTATGCGTTTTCAACGGAGAACTGGAAGCGCCCGAAGATGGAAGTCGACTTTTTGATGAAGCTTCCGGAAGAGTTCCTGAATACGTATCTTCCTGAATTAATAGAGGAAAATGTACAGGTGAAAATTATCGGAGATGAATCCGCGCTCCCTTCTCATACGTACAGGGCGATTGAGAAGGCCGTAAAAGATACAGAACAAAATGACGGGCTGATTCTCAATTTCGCTTTGAACTACGGCGGACGCACGGAAATCGTCAATGCGGCAAAAGCACTGGCCGAACAGGTGAAAAGCGGCACGCTGAATATCGAAGACATTGATGAAGCGCTCTTTTCCGGGCATTTAATGACAGAATCAATCCAGGACCCGGAGCTGCTCATCAGAACGAGCGGAGAAATCAGATTGAGCAACTTTATGCTTTGGCAGGTGGCTTACAGTGAATTTGTTTTTACAGATGTCCTGTGGCCCGATTTTAAAGAAGATCACTTTCTGCAGGCAGTGGGAGAATTTCAACAGCGGGGCCGGAGGTTTGGCGGAATTTAGAGGATGGTGGAAATGAAACAAAGATTGTTAACGGGTGTTCTGGCAGCGGCACTATTTTTATTTTTGGTTATTTTCGGAGGATTGCCGTTCACCGTATTTGTTTACGTGATGGGAAGTATAGCGCTTTTTGAGCTTTTGCGGATGAAAAAGCTCAGATTTTTTTCTTTTCCGGGTCTGATCAGCCTCTTGTTGTTATGGCTGTATATGATGCCGGACAAGTATCATTTTTTCGATGCGAAAATGGAAGTAACGATTTTCGCCGTATTGATTCTGCTCAGCTATACGGTGCTCGTGAAAAACACTTTTACGTTTGACGAAGTCGGGTTTATCGTTCTCGCGACGGTATATATCGGACTGTGTTTTCATTATTTTATTGAAATCAGAAACATTGAAACAAACGGGCTTTTGTATATCTTTTATGCCTGCGTTGTCATATGGTCAACGGACTCAGGCGCATATTTCGTCGGAAAGTCGCTCGGGAAGCGGAAGCTGTGGCCCGAAATCAGTCCCAACAAAACGGTGGAAGGGTTTCTCGGCGGTATTGTCATCGCCCTTATTTTTACGGCTGTTTTTCAGCTGTTTGCGCACCTTCCGATTTCATACCCGGTTCTTTTGGTCATCACGCTTGTTCTGTCTGTATTCGGACAGATCGGGGATTTGGTTGAATCAGCGCTTAAGCGGCACTATGATGTGAAGGATTCGGGAAAAATCCTTCCCGGGCACGGGGGCATTTTAGATCGATTTGACAGCTTTTTGTTTGTCATGCCGTTCTTATACTTTCTGCTTGCGCTTTTTTCATGAGAAAGGCTAATATGAAAATAAGACCGATCTGGACGCATAGAATGGGAGTGGCATTTTGAAGAATATTTGTCTTTTAGGAGCAACAGGATCAATAGGGGAGCAGACGTTAGACGTATTGCGCATGCATCAAGATCAGTTCCGTCTCGTCTCGATGACTTTCGGTAAAAACGCCGAGAAAGCGATCCCGTTGATCAGAACGTTTCAGCCGAAATATGTAGCAGTCGGCGACATGGATACATACCAAAAAGTGAAAGAAGCGTCTTTTTCTCATGAATGTCAAATCGGCATCGGAGAAGAAGGCCTGATTGAAGCGGCAGTCATGGACGAAGTGGATATCGTGGTCAATGCGCTGCTTGGAAGCGTCGGTTTAATCCCGACTTTGAAAGCGATTGAACAGAAAAAAACAATTGCGCTTGCAAATAAGGAAACTCTCGTCACTGCCGGGCATATAGTGAAAGGACACGCAAAACGATACGGTGTTCCTCTTCTTCCGGTCGACAGCGAACATTCCGCTATTTTTCAGGCGCTGCAAGGCGAACAGAGCAAAAATATCGAGCGCCTGGTCATTACGGCATCCGGCGGCAGTTTCAGAGATAAAACACGGCAGGAGCTTGAGTCTGTAACGATTGCCGACGCCCTTAACCACCCGAACTGGTCGATGGGTGCAAAAATTACGATTGACTCGGCTACAATGATGAATAAAGGACTTGAAGTCATTGAGGCGCATTGGCTGTTTGACATTCCGTATGAACAGATTGACGTTGTATTACATAAGGAGAGCATCATTCATTCGATGGTTGAATTTCACGACAGAAGCGTCATCGCCCAGCTCGGAAATCCGGACATGAGGGTGCCGATTCAATATGCGCTGACATATCCGGACCGTCTGCCTCTGCCTGAAACTAAAAGGCTTGAATTATGGGAGATCGGAAACCTCCATTTTGCGAAAGCTGACTTTGAAAGGTTCCGCTGCTTACAATTTGCCTTTGAATCAGGTAAAATAGGAGGAACGATGCCGACGGTTTTAAATGCGGCCAACGAAGAAGCCGTTGCCGCTTTTCTTGCCGGACGGATTTCATTCTTATCGATTGAGGACCTGATTGAACAAGCATTGGACCGCCACAGCGTAATTCAGGATCCGAGTCTTGCGGATATCCAAGAAGTGGACAAAGACACCCGGGGATACGTTAATTCAATACTCACATAAGGTGGTATGTTCGTGAATACAGTTATCGCGTTTATTATTATTTTCGGAACGCTCGTTTTTTTCCATGAGCTCGGGCATTTATTGCTCGCCCAAAGAGCGGGAATCCTTTGCCGTGAATTTGCGATCGGCTTCGGCCCTAAAATCTTTTCATTTAAAAAGAATGAAACCGTGTATACGATCAGACTCCTTCCGGTCGGCGGGTTCGTCCGCATGGCCGGTGAAGACCCGGAGATGATCGAAGTCAAACCCGGTTATACCGTCGGGCTTCTTTTTAATAAAGATGACGAAGTGGAAAAAGTCATCATTAATCAAAAAGAAAAATATCCCGACGCTTTAATGATCGAGGTGGAGACGGCTGATCTTGAGCACGAAATGAAGATTACCGGGTACGAGCAGGGGAAAGAAGATGAACTGGCGGGCTTTACTGTCAGTCAGACCTCCTTTTTTATCGTAGACGGAGAAGAAGTGCAGATTGCGCCTTACAATCGACAATTCGGGTCTAAACCCGTATGGAAGCGGATTAAGGCGATTGCTGCCGGTCCGATAATGAACTTCATCTTAGCGTATGTCATTCTCGTCATGCTTGGATTCATTCAAGGCGTGCCTTCGAATCAGCCTGAGCTCGGGAAGCTGACAGACAATGGACGCGCAGCGGCTGCCGGTTTAAAAGAAGGCGACTATATCCAGAGCATTAACGGTGAAAAAATGAGGTCATGGACAGACATCGTGACAGCGGTAAAAGAAAATCCCGGAAAAAAAATCGATGTCGCCGTCAAACGGGACGGCAAATCGTTTCATATCTCGGTTACACCTGAAGCTGTAAAAGATGAAAATAAAAAAACAATCGGCCGCTTCGGCTCTTATGCGCCGACTGAAAAAGGCGCGCTTGCAGCGATCGCCTATGGCGCGACATCTACCGTTGATGTCACAAAAGCGATTCTGACCAATCTGAGCAAACTTGTGACAGGCCAGTTTAAGCTTGATATGCTTTCGGGTCCTGTCGGCATTTATGATATGACGGATCAAGTTGCAAAAACCGGTATTATCAACCTATTCCAGTTTGCGGCGTTTTTAAGCATCAACCTGGGAATTGTCAACCTGCTGCCGATACCGGCGCTTGACGGCGGGCGGCTGCTGTTTTTATTCATTGAAGCAATCCGCGGCAAGCCGATAAACCGTGACAAGGAAGCATTTGTCGTATTTATCGGCGTAGCTTTCTTAATGCTTCTTATGCTGGTTGTCACATGGAACGATATCCAGCGTTTATTCTTATAATTGACTAGTAAAAAATCAGAGGTGCGAAGACATGAGACAAAGTTTGACGCTTATTCCGACCCTGAGAGAAGTGCCGGCTGATGCTGAAGCAAAAAGCCATAAGCTTCTGCTGAGAGCGGGATTTATCAGACAAAATACGAGCGGGGTTTACAGCTACATGCCCCTGGCTTACAGGGTCATTCAAAACATTCAGAAGATCGTGCGTGAAGAAATGGAAAAAATCAACGCGGTGGAAATGCTGATGCCGGCCCTTCAGCAGGCTGAAACATGGCAGGAATCGGGCAGGTGGTATACGTACGGCCCTGAATTAATGCGTCTGAAAGACCGCCACGGCCGTGAATTTGCTTTAGGCGCGACACATGAAGAAGTCATTACTTCTCTCGTGCGCGATGAGGTGAAATCTTATAAGCGTCTGCCGCTCACTCTTTACCAGATCCAGTCTAAATTCAGAGATGAAAAACGCCCGCGTTTCGGCTTATTGCGCGGACGCGAATTCATCATGAAAGATGCGTATTCTTTCCATGCTTCTGAAGAAAGTCTGGAGGAAACATACCAAAACATGTACGGCGCATACAGCAGCATTTTCGCACGCTGTGAATTAAACGTCCGTCCCGTTATTGCCGACTCGGGCGCGATGGGCGGAAAAGACACGCATGAATTTATGGCTCTTTCTGAAATAGGGGAAGATACCATCGCTTATTCCGATGGATCCTCTTACGCAGCCAATACGGAAATGGCGGAAGTTGTCATGAACAGCGAGCCGTCAGATGAAACACCCGAGGCATTGGAGAAAATTGATACGCCGAATGTCAAAAGCATTGAAGAGCTCGCTTCGTTCTTGCAGATCGAGCCGAGCGCCTGCATCAAATCAATGCTGTTTAAAGCGGATGACCGATTTGTTCTCGTGTTAGTAAGAGGCGATCATGAGGTCAATGACGTGAAAGTGAAAAACCTTCTGAACGCGGAAGTGGTTGAGCTTGCGTCTCATGAAGAAGTAGCCGAGAAACTTGGCACGGAGCCGGGATTTGCGGGGCCGATCGGCGCTGCCGGCGACATTGAGATTTATGCCGACCAAGCCGTGAAAGTAATGGTAAACGCCGTTTGCGGCGCGAATGAAAAAGACCGTCATTACCGAAACGTAAACATCGAACGTGACGCGTCTGTAAAAGCATACGCCGATCTTCGAATCATTCAGGAAGGCGATCCGTCACCTGACGGAAAAGGCACGATCCGTTTCGCTGAAGGGATTGAGGTCGGACAAGTCTTTAAACTAGGCACGCGTTACTCTGAAGCGATGAATGCGACATACCTTGATGAAAACGGGCGTGCGCAGCCGATGCTGATGGGATGTTACGGAATCGGCGTGTCCAGAACGCTTTCAGCCATCGCTGAACAGCATCACGACGAAAAAGGCTTGATCTGGCCGAAAAGCGTTGCTCCGTATGACCTTCATATTTTGGCGCTGAATATGAAAAACGAAGCACAAAAAGAGCTTGCTGAACAGCTTTACGGCAAATTCCAGGCGGAAGGTTATGAGGTATTATACGATGACCGCGCTGAACGCGCAGGCGTGAAATTTGCTGATTCTGATCTGATCGGCCTTCCGATCCGCATCACTGTCGGAAAACGTGCCGACGAAGGCATCGTAGAAGTGAAAATCCGCAAAACCGGTGAATCTGCCGAAGTTTCAGTGGATGAGCTTTCTGAATTTATCAAGACGAAGTAATTACCATAACGAATCATACAAAATCATGTTAAAATAGAGAAAAAAGAAGGTACCTCATCACCTGCGGAGGTACCTTCACTTATGATGTTTTAAGGGAGGGATACTGTCTGAATGGAACAGTTATCAGTAAACAGAAGACAGTTTCAGATTCTTCTGCAGCAGCTTAATATGACAGATGATACCTTCATGACATACTTTGAAGACGGAGAGATTGATAAACTGACAATCCATAAAGCAGAAAAGGCCTGGCATTTCCAATTTCGCTTTAAGGCTCTTTTGCCGTATCAAATATATGATTCATTCATGATGAGGTTAACACAATCGTTTGCTCACATCGCCCGTGTCACATCGTCCGTTCAGGTCATCGACCCTACAGTGACAGAGGAGCTTGTACAGGATTATTGGACACGCTGTATTGAAGAGCTTGAAGGAACCTCGCCGCCGATGGTGGCTCTTTTGAATCAGCAGAAGCCGAAGCTCAAGGGAAACAAACTGATCGTGAAAACAAAAACAGATACAGAAGCATCTGCGCTCAAAAATAAATACAGCGCACTGATTCAGCACAGCTACCGCCAATTCGGCTTTCCGGAACTGCAGCTGGATACCGAAATTTTCGTATCTGACCAAGAAGTCCAGAAATTCCGCGAGCAAAAGCTTGCTGAAGATCAGGAGCGGGCGATGCAGGCGCTTATCGAGATGGAGAAGAAGGAAAAAGAGGGCGATGAGGATCAGGCACCGTCCGGACCGCTTGTCATCGGCTATCAAATTAAAGAGAACGAAGAAATCCGGACGCTTGACAGCATCATGGATGAAGAAAGAAGAATTACGGTGCAGGGGTTTGTGTTTGATGCTGAAACACGCGAGCTGAAAAGCGGACGCACGCTCTGTATTTTCAAAATCACGGACTATACAAACAGCATTTTAGTAAAAATGTTCGCCAGAGAAAAAGAAGACGCCGCTTTGATGAAAACGCTGAAAAAAGGCATGTGGGTGAAGGCGCGGGGAAGCATTCAAAACGATACATTCGTTAGAGACCTCGTCATGATTGCAAATGACGTGAATGAAATAAAAGCCAAAACCCGTGAAGACACCGCTCCTGAAGGCGAAAAACGGGTTGAGCTTCATCTGCATTCTCCGATGAGCCAAATGGATGCTGTAACGGGCATCGGAAAGCTTGTCGAACAGGCGAAAAAATGGGGACATGAAGCGATTGCGTTAACTGATCATGCCGTTGTGCAGTCTTTCCCGGATGCCTATTCCGCCGCGAAAAAACACGGCATTAAAATGATTTACGGAATGGAAGCCAATATCGTAGATGACGGCGTTCCGATCGCATACAATCCAGCTCACCGTCTTCTGGAAGAAGACACATACGTTGTCTTTGACGTTGAAACGACAGGTCTGTCCGCAGTGTATGACACCATCATTGAGCTTGCTGCAGTCAAAATAAGAGGCGGAGAAATTATCGATAAATTCGAAGCGTTTGCCAATCCGCACCATCCGCTGTCAGCAACGACGATAGAGCTTACCGGGATTACGGACGACATGGTCCGCGACGCTCCCGATGTCGTTGACGTCGTCCGGGATTTTAAAGAATGGATCGGCGATGACGTGCTTGTGGCTCATAACGCCAGCTTTGATATGGGATTTTTAAATGTGGCGTACAAGCGTCTTTTGAAAACGGAAAAAGCGAAAAATCCGGTCATTGATACGCTGGAACTCGCGCGTTTCCTGTATCCTGAGTTTAAAAATCACCGCTTAAATACGTTATGTAAGAAGTTTGATATCGAATTAACCCAGCATCACCGAGCGGTTTTTGACGCTGAAGCAACGGGCTACCTGCTGTTGAAAATGCTCAAAGATGCCGCTGAAAAAGACATTTTTTATCATGATCAGCTGAATGAGAATATGGGACAATCCAATGCTTATCAGAGATCAAGACCTTATCACGCTACATTGCTTGCCGTAAATGAGACCGGCCTTAAAAATCTGTTTAAGCTCGTGTCCATTTCTCATATTCAATATTTCTACAGAGTGCCGCGCATTCCGAGGTCGCAGCTTAATAAATACAGAGAAGGTCTGTTAATCGGCTCTGCCTGTGACAGGGGTGAGGTCTTTGAAGGCATGATGCAAAAATCTCCTGAAGAGGTTGAAGATATCGCATCCTTCTATGATTATCTTGAAGTGCAGCCGCCGGAAGTATACAGACACCTTCTGCAGCTTGAGCTCGTCCGGGATGAAAAAGCGCTGAAAGAAATCATCGCCAACATTACGAAGCTCGGAGAAAAATTGAATAAGCCGGTCGTGGCTACGGGAAATGTCCACTATTTAAACGATGAGGATAAAATTTACCGGAAGATCTTAATATCTTCCCAAGGCGGCGCCAACCCGTTAAACAGACACGAACTGCCTAAAGTGCACTTCAGAACGACAGATGAAATGCTGGAGGCTTTCTCCTTCCTCGGTGCGGAAAAAGCGAAAGAAATCGTGGTTGACAATACGCAGAAAGTCGCTTCGATGATCGATGAGATCAAACCGATCAAAGACGATCTGTACACGCCGAAAATTGACGGGGCCGATGAAGAAATCCGTGAAATGAGCTATCAGCGCGCCAGAAGCATTTACGGTGAAGAGCTTCCCGAAATTGTGGAAGCGAGAATAGAAAAAGAATTAAAAAGTATCATCGGTCATGGATTCGCCGTTATTTATCTCATCTCTCATAAGCTTGTAAAACGGTCTCTGGATGACGGTTATCTCGTCGGCTCCCGGGGGTCCGTCGGTTCATCGCTTGTGGCGACCTTAACGGAAATCACTGAAGTGAACCCGCTCGCTCCGCACTACGTGTGCCCGAGCTGCCGATATTCCGAATTCTTTAATGACGGATCAGTCGGTTCCGGTTTTGACCTTCCGGATAAAAGCTGCCCGTCTTGCGGCACCCCTTTGAAAAAGGACGGACATGATATCCCGTTTGAAACGTTCTTAGGCTTTAAAGGTGACAAAGTACCCGATATCGACTTGAACTTCTCAGGTGAGTACCAGCCCCATGCCCATAACTACACGAAAGTATTGTTCGGTGAAGATAACGTGTATCGCGCTGGAACGATCGGCACCGTCGCGGAAAAGACGGCTTACGGATATGTGAAAGGCTATGCGGGCGACCACAACCTACACATGCGCGGCGCGGAGATCGACCGTCTGGTGCAGGGCTGCACCGGCGTTAAGAGAACGACCGGCCAGCACCCGGGGGGGATTATCGTTGTCCCGGATTACATGGATATTTACGATTTTTCACCGATACAATTCCCGGCAGATGCGACGGGGTCTGAATGGAAAACGACTCATTTTGACTTCCACTCCATTCATGACAACCTGCTGAAGCTTGATATATTGGGGCACGATGATCCGACCGTCATCCGGATGCTCCAGGATTTAAGTGGAATTGATCCGAAGACGATTCCGACAGATGATCCGGAAGTTATGAAGATTTTCCAAGGCACAGAATCGCTCGGCGTTACTGAAGAGCAGATCGGCTGTAAAACGGGGACGCTCGGCATTCCTGAATTCGGGACGCGATTTGTGCGGCAGATGCTTGAGGATACGAAGCCGACGACGTTCTCCGAGCTTGTCCAGATTTCCGGGCTTTCTCACGGAACGGACGTATGGCTCGGCAATGCGCAGGAACTGATACACAACAATACGTGTGAACTGAGCGAAGTGATCGGCTGCCGTGATGACATTATGGTTTACTTGATCTATCAGGGCCTTGAGCCTTCACTGGCCTTTAAAATCATGGAATTCGTCCGTAAAGGCAAAGGCCTGACGCCGGAATGGGAAGAAGAAATGAAAAAGAACAATGTGCCGAACTGGTATATTGATTCATGCAAAAAAATCAAATACATGTTCCCGAAAGCCCACGCCGCCGCATACGTGCTGATGGCGGTGCGGATTGCATACTTTAAAGTGCATCACGCGCTTTTATATTATGCTGCGTATTTTACCGTCCGCGCAGATGACTTTGACATTGATACAATGATTAAAGGCTCGACTGCCATCAGAGCGGTGATGGATGATATCAGCTCTAAAGGGCTTGATGCTTCGCCGAAGGAGAAAAACCTCCTTACCGTGTTAGAGCTTGCGCTTGAAATGTGTGAGCGCGGCTATTCCTTCCAGAAGGTCGATCTATACCGTTCGAGCGCTTCGGAATTTATCATTGACGGCAACAGTCTCATCCCGCCGTTCAACTCAATTCCGGGACTCGGAACCAACGCCGCTCTCAATATTGTGAAAGCGCGGAAGGAAGGGGAGTTCCTTTCAAAAGAGGATCTTCAAAAACGCGGAAAAGTGTCAAAAACCATTTTAGAGTATTTAGACCGTCACGGCTGTCTTGAGTCGCTTCCGGACCAAAATCAGCTGTCTCTGTTTTAAGCTTTGTGCACAGCCTCCGAGCGGAGTTTGATTTGCATTAAATATATGGTTATGGTATAGTTTTATTGGAAATGCTAACGATTACCGAGGCAAAGAGTGGGGAAACCCGCTCTTTTGTATTGAACAGGCAATTTTGCCTCGACATGTCCATCGTTTTCTCAATGCCCCTGCTCTTTTGAAGCAGGGTTTTTATGCAGAGGAACGGCTGATATGATATCGACAGCACAAGGAGGAAAAACATGAGCAAAAAAGTGACTGATACCGTTCAAGAAATGGCTCAGCCCATACTGGATGACCTTCAGCTTGAACTCGTAGACATTGAATTTGTCAAAGAGGGTCAAAACTGGTTCCTTCGCGTGTTTATTGATTCCGAGAACGGTGTTGATATTGAGGAGTGCGCCAAAGTCAGCGAAGCGTTAAGCGAAAAGCTGGATGAGGCCGATCCGATCACCCAGAACTACTTTCTTGAAGTATCTTCTCCTGGAGCCGAGCGTCCATTAAAGAAAAAAGCCGACTTCGAAAAATCACTGGGCAAAAATGTGTACATGAAAACGTACGAACCGATTGACGGTTTAAAAGTGTTTGAAGGCAAATTGGCTGAATTCGATGGACAAACTGTTACAATAGAGATGACGGTCAAAACAAGAAAGAAACGGGTCAATATTCCGTATGAAAAAATAGCTAACGCAAGATTAGCTGTAACATTTTAATGAATGAAGTATTAGTGTTTAAGGGGGGAGACCGCTAACATGAGCAGTGAACTATTAGATGCTCTCACTATTCTTGAAAAAGAAAAAGGCATCAGTAAAGACATTATCATCGAAGCAATTGAAGCTGCCTTAATTTCCGCGTATAAGCGAAATTTTAACCAGGCGCAAAACGTACGGGTCGATCTGAACCGTGAGACGGGCACGATCCGCGTGTTCGCAAGAAAGGATGTCGTAGACGAGGTATACGATTCAAGACTTGAAATCTCGCTTGACGACGCTCAGCACATCCATCCGAACTACCTTGTCGGAGATGTCGTTGAAATAGAAGTAACGCCGAAAGACTTCGGCCGCATTGCTGCGCAGACGGCGAAACAAGTGGTGACGCAGCGTGTCCGTGAAGCTGAGCGCGGCGTGATTTACTCAGAATTTATCGATCGTGAAGAAGACATTATGACGGGAATTGTACAGCGCTTAGACAGCAAGTTTATTTACGTGTCTCTCGGCAAGATTGAAGCGCTGCTGCCCGTCAATGAACAAATGCCGAATGAGAGCTATAAACCGCACGATCGGATTAAAGTATTTATCACAAAAGTCGAAAAAACGACAAAAGGGCCTCAGATCTATGTATCAAGAACGCATCCTGGTCTGTTGAAGCGTCTTTTTGAAATCGAAGTGCCGGAAATTTATGACGGAACGGTCGAACTGAAATCCGTTGCCAGAGAAGCGGGCGACCGCTCTAAAATCTCCGTCCGCACTGATGATCCTGACGTTGATCCGGTCGGTTCATGCGTCGGTCCTAAAGGCCAGCGCGTGCAGGCGATCGTCAATGAACTGAAAGGCGAAAAAATTGATATCGTCAACTGGTCTGATGATCCGGTTGAATTTGTTGCCAATGCGCTCAGCCCGTCTAAAGTGCTGGATGTCATCGTCAGCGAAGAAGAAAAAGCCACGACTGTCATCGTTCCTGATTACCAGCTTTCTCTGGCAATCGGAAAAAGAGGGCAAAACGCCCGCTTAGCTGCGAAACTGACAGGCTGGAAAATCGATATCAAAAGTGAAACGGATGCAAGAGACCTTGGCATCTATCCGAGAGAGCATGAAGAAGATGACGATTTAGAGCCGCTCTTTATGGAGCCTGAAACAGCCGAATCGGATGAATAAGAGGTGACTTTAGGTGAATAAGCGAAAAAAAATTCCTCTGCGCAAATGCGTGGTAACGGGGGAAATGAAGCCTAAAAAGGAACTGATCCGAATTGTCCGTTCTAAAGAAGGAGAGATTTCAGTCGATCCGACCGGAAAGAAGAACGGGCGGGGTGCCTATATCACCCTTGAGAAAGAATGCATCTTAGCTGCGAAAAAGAAAAACACATTGCAAAATCAATTTCAATCACAAATCGATGACCAGATTTTCGAAGAATTGCTGGAACTGGCGGAAAAGGTGAAAAAATAACATGTCTGGAATGGAATGGTTTCCCTTGCTGGGTCTGGCCAATCGAGCTCGTAAGGTCGTGTCGGGCGAGGACTTGGTTATAAAAGAAATTAGAAATGCGCGTGCAAAACTTGTTCTGCTGACAGAAGATGCATCTGCGAATACTGCAAAAAAAGTATCCGATAAATGCAATTATTATAAAGTGCCTTATAAAAAAGTCGAAAGCCGCGCTGATCTCGGCCGCTCTATCGGCAAGGAATCACGTGTCGTTGTCGCCGTCACTGACCAAGGTTTTGCGAATAAGCTGATCAGCTTGCTCGATTAATATTTTTGGGGGTGAACGAATGGCTAAAATGAGAGTTTACGAATATGCAAAAGCCATCAATGTTTCAAGCAAGGAAATTTTGACTGCGCTGAAAAACATGGATATAGTAGTAAATAACCATATGGCAATGCTTGAAGAAAAGACCATTAAGCAGCTTGATGCGAAATTTAAAAAAGGCGGCGCCGGCGTTACATCTCAGAAGCCTGCGGAAACGAACAAAAACAAGCCGCAAGGGATTAATCAGCAGCCTGCTGGGAATCAACCAAACAAAATTCGAGACGGAAAGAAGAATGACGTGCAGAATAATCAATTTAACAAAAACAAGAAGAATAACAACAACAAAAACAAAAACAAACGCAATCATAACAACAAAAATCAGTATCAGCAAAAACCGCTGAAGCCGAAAAAAGAGCTTCCTGAGAAAATTACGTTTTCCGGCTCTTTAACAGTCGGAGCTTTAGCCGAGGAACTGGGCAAAGAGCCGTCTGAACTCATTAAAAAACTGATGCTTCTGGGCGTAATGGCTACCATTAACCAGGAGCTTGACAAAGACACAATCGAACTGATCGCATCTGAATACGGTGTAGAAACAGAAGAAGTGATTGTGCTTGAAGAAACTGAGCTTGAAAAATATGAAGAGGCTGACAAAGAAGAAGATCTTCAAATCCGTCCGCCTGTCGTGACGATCATGGGCCACGTTGACCACGGGAAAACGACCCTCCTTGACAGCATCAGAAAAACAAAAGTTGTTGAAGGTGAAGCCGGCGGAATCACCCAGCATATCGGGGCTTACCAGATCGAAGAAAACGGCAAAAAAATCACGTTCTTAGATACTCCGGGACACGCGGCGTTCACAACAATGCGTGCGCGCGGTGCGGAAGTAACTGATATTACCATTTTAGTCGTAGCGGCTGATGACGGCGTTATGCCGCAGACAGTCGAAGCCATCAACCATGCGAAAGCGGCTGAGGTTCCGATTATCGTTGCCGTGAATAAAGTGGATAAAGAAAGCGCGAACCCTGACCGTGTCATGCAGGAGCTGACTGAATACGGACTCGTTCCTGAAGCATGGGGAGGAGAAACGATTTTCGTTCCTCTGTCCGCTCTTACAGGCAAGGGAATTGACGAGCTTGTCGAAATGATTCTGCTTGTCAGTGAAGTGGAAGAGCTGAAAGCCAATCCGAACCGTCAGGCAAAAGGAACGGTTATTGAAGCTGAGCTCGATAAAGGAAGAGGATCTGTCGCGACACTTCTCGTTCAAACGGGAACATTGAATGTCGGAGATCCGATCGTTGTCGGAAATACATTCGGCCGCGTGCGGGCCATGGTCAATGATCTCGGCCGCCGCGTGAAAACAGCCGGACCGTCCACACCTGTAGAAATTACTGGCTTAAACGACGTACCGCAGGCTGGCGATCAATTCCTCGTCTTTAAAGACGAAAAAACAGCCCGTTCTGTCGGTGAAGCACGCGCTTCCAAGCAACTGGAAGAACAGCGCAGCGACAAAGCGAAGCTGAGCCTCGATGATCTGTTTGAACAAATTAAACAAGGCGATGTCAAAGACATCAATTTAATCGTAAAAGCTGACGTTCAAGGTTCAGCCGAAGCGTTAACAGCCGCTCTTCAAAAAATTGAAGTAGAAGGCGTAAAAGTGAAAATCATTCACACAGGCGTCGGTGCGATTACGGAATCAGACATCATTCTCGCATCTGCTTCAAATGCAATCGTTATCGGGTTTAATGTGCGCCCAGACGGAAATGCTAAGAGCACGGCTGAAGCTGAAAATGTAGATATCCGTCTTCACCGTATCATTTACAAAGTCATCGAAGAAATTGAAGCGGCGATGAAAGGAATGCTTGATCCTGAATACGAAGAAAAAGTCATCGGCCAGGTTGAAGTGCGCCAAACATTCAAAGTGTCGAAAATCGGTACGATTGCCGGCGGATATGTAACAGACGGCCACATTACACGTGACAGCGGACTCCGCCTGATCCGTGACGGCGTGGTCATCTTCGAAGGGGAAGTAGACGTTCTGAAACGCTTCAAAGATGATGTGAAAGAAGTTTCACAAGGATATGAATGTGGTATTACAATTAAGAAATACAATGACATTCGCGAAGGCGACATCATTGAAGCGTATGTCATGCAGGAAATCGAAAGAAAGTGATCGGATTTGCGGAATGTGAATGCATCATTTATGATGCGGGATCATTAAAGGAGAAACGAGCCGTTCTGAAGCGGATTATAACGAGGGTTCAGAATAAGTTCAACGTGTCGGCCGCAGAAATCGGCTATCAGGACACTTGGCAGCGGACCAGCTTCGGAATCGCCGTCGTCTCCTCCTCTCACGTTCAGGCGGAAAAGGAGATCCAGCGTGTACTCGCGTTTATTGACTCCTTTCCCGAAATAGAACGGACGATCACTAGAACAGAGTGGTTTTAACTTAGAGGTGATTGAATTGAGTATGAGAGCAAACCGTGTCGGCGAGCAGATGAAAAAAGAGCTCGGGGATATTATCAGCCGAAAGCTGAAAGACCCGAGAATCGGATTTCTCACTGTAACAGACGTACGTGTTTCAGGTGATTTACAAATAGCGAAGGTGTATATCTCCGTTCTCGGCGGAGAGAAAAAGAAAGAGGAGGCGCTGAAAGGGCTTGAGAAAGCGAAAGGATTTATCCGTTCCGAAATCGGCAGCCGAATCAGACTCCGCAAAACGCCTGAGCTTGAATTTGAATTTGATGAATCAATTGAGTACGGCAACCGTATTGAAACATTGATTCACGAACTGCATTCAGATAAACCGTCTGAATAACAAGGAAAGAGGATGGGCGAGTGTCGTCTGTCCTCTTTTCTGCGTTTTACGGGATACAATTGATAACAAAGGAGCGAAAGACAGATGGTTAACGGAGTTCTCCTTTTACATAAACCGGTCGGCATGACTTCTCACGACTGTGTAATGAAAATAAGAAAACTGTTAAAAACAAAGAAAGTCGGACATACGGGAACGCTTGATCCGGAAGTGTCAGGCGTACTGCCGATCTGTGTCGGACGGGCCACAAAGATTGTTGAGTACGTCACCGACAAGTCAAAAACGTACGATGCTGAGATCACTCTCGGCTTCTCCACATCGACCGAAGACCAGACTGGAGAAACGGTCAGCGTAAAACCTGTCAAGGAGCCGCTGAAAGAAGCGGATATCAAAGCCGTTTTAGACGAACTGAAGGGACCGCAGGAGCAAGTGCCGCCGATGTATTCCGCTGTAAAGGTCAACGGGAAAAAGCTCTATGAATACGCCAGGGCGGGTATTGAAGTGGAGCGGCCGAAGCGGAATATCACGATTGAAGATATCGCGCTCACTTCCCCTGTCACTTATAAAGAAGACACAGCATCATTCCGCTTTACAGTCACGTGCTCAAAGGGCACTTACGTGAGAACATTGGCGGTGACAATCGGTGAAAAACTCGGCTATCCCGCGCATATGTCGCATCTCATCCGCACCGCTTCCGGCGATTTCAGCCTTGATGAGTGTTTCACGTTTGAGGAACTTGAACAGCAGGTTTCAGACGGCACGGTTGCAGAGCATGCCGTGCCGATTGAAAGAGCGCTCAATCATTTGCCGAAATGGGTCATAAGTGATACATTAGCTAAGAAAGCTGAAAACGGGTCAGTGTTTGACATCCCGGCGGAATTTTCTGCAATGACAGCTGACGCCCGTATAGCGGTCTGTACTGAAGACGGAGAATGTGTGGCCATTTATATGCCGCATCCTTCAAAAAAAGGACTGCTGAAACCGGCTAAAGTGCTCATGCAAAAAAGCGAACAATAAGAAAAAAGGTGACCGTTCTGTGAAGACGATACATATTTCTCATCCGCATCATTTACAAAAAGAAGAGCAGCCGGCGTCTGTCATGGCGCTCGGCTACTTTGACGGCGTTCATTTGGGACACCGGAAAGTAATCGGAACAGCCAGACAAATTGCCGAAGAAAAAGGCCTGTCGCTGGCCGTTATGACGTTTCATCCCCACCCTTCCCATGTGTTGGGCAGGGACAAAGAGCCAAAGGATCTGATTACGCCGCTTGAAGATAAAATCAGCCAGATCGGGCGTTTAGGCGCTGATGTGCTGTATGTCGTAAAGTTTGATGAAGCGTTTGCGTCTCTTTCTCCAAAACAGTTTGCCGAGGAGTATATTTTAGGGTTAAACGCGCGGCACGCTGTGGGAGGCTTCGATTTTACGTACGGAAAATACGGAAAAGGCACGATGGAGACGCTGCCGGACGATTTAAACGGCAAGGCCGGATGCACGACTGTCGAGAAACAGACCGAGCAGGACAGAAAGATCAGCTCCACTTATATCCGGTCAGCGCTGCAGGATGGTGACGTTGAACTTGCGCACACTCTTCTCGGCCAGCCGTATTTTATCCGGGGCACTGTGATTCACGGAGACAAAAGAGGCCGCACCATCGGTTTTCCGACCGCGAATGTCGGCCTGCACAACAGCTATATCGTGCCTCCGACAGGCGTGTATGCAGTGAAAGCCGAAATAAAAGGCGAGGTGTATGAAGGCGTCTGCAACATCGGCTACAAACCGACCTTTTATGAAAAGCGCCCCGATCAGCCGTCAATTGAAGTCCATTTGTTTAATTTTCAGCAGGATGTATACGGAGAAGACGTTAAAATCGAGTGGTACAAACGAATCCGAAGCGAACGGAAGTTTAACGGCATCGATGAACTGACGGCTCAGATCGGGAAAGACAAACAAGAAGCGATCCGTTTTTTCAGCAAATAACGGAAAAAACATCAAAAGTACACAAATTTTCTTCTAAAAGATTTGCATATGGGCGCGATTTTTAGTATCATATGTTTCGTAGTCTTAAAACCATTGCTTGGCAATCCGAAGTCACCGACGGTTGCTAGGTAACTGGGGCTAATTATGATATGGAGGTGAAACAGGATGGCAATTACTCAAGAGCGTAAAAATCAACTCATCAGTGAGTTCAAAACACACGAATCTGATACTGGATCTCCAGAAGTTCAGATCGCTATCCTAACAGACTCAATTAACAACTTGAACGAGCATTTGCGTACTCACAAGAAAGATCACCACTCACGTCGCGGTCTTCTTAAAATGGTAGGTAAACGTCGTAATCTTCTTACGTATCTGCGTAATAAAGACGTAACTCGTTACCGTGAGTTAATTAACAAACTAGGCTTACGTCGATAATCGTAAAAAGCGGGAGGATTCCCGCTTTTTTATCGTATTAAAGCGAAAAAAATAATAATAAAAAAACAATGAAATCCTTTTACATACTACTTTGACATTGATATGTTCAATTCATTTCGTTCATAATAGGAGTAATTGATTATTTCACACATTAAGAGAGGAGCTCGTAATCGAATGGGACAAGAGAAACATGTCTTTACCATAGATTGGGCCGGCAGACAGCTTACAGTAGAAGCCGGCCAGCTTGCCAAACAGGCAAACGGCGCTGTCATGGTCCGCTACGGCGATACTGCAGTGCTCAGCACAGCAACCGCATCAAAAGAACCGAAACCGCTAGATTTTTTCCCGCTTACTGTTAACTATGAAGAAAGATTATACGCAGTAGGTAAAATTCCGGGCGGTTTTATTAAAAGAGAAGGCCGTCCAAGTGAAAAGGCCGTTTTAGCCAGCCGTCTGATCGACCGTCCGATCCGCCCGCTTTTCGCAGACGGATTCCGTAACGAAGTACAGGTCATCAGCATTGTCATGAGTGTTGATCAGGACTGCTCATCTGAAATGGCTGCAATGTTCGGTTCATCACTCGCTCTTTGCGTTTCCGATATCCCGTTTGAAGGCCCGATCGCGGGTGTGACGGTAGGCCGCATTGACGGGAAATTCGTCATCAATCCGACGGTTGACCAGCTTGAAAAAAGTGATATCAACCTCATCGTTGCAGGCACAAAAGACGCCATCAACATGGTGGAAGCCGGAGCGGATGAAGTACCTGAAGAAATCATGCTTGAGGCGATTATGTTCGGTCACGAAGAAATTAAGCGCCTGATCGCATTCCAAGAAGAAATCGTCGCAGCAGTCGGCAAAGAGAAAACAGAAATCCAACTGTATGAAATTGACGAAGAGCTCAGCGAAAAAGTAAAAAGCCTTGCGGAGCCGGATCTTCTCAGCGCCATTCAGGTTCACGAAAAACATGCTCGCGAAGACGCGATTAATGAAGTGAAAAATGCAGTTGTCGCGAAATTCGAAGAAGAAGAGCATGATGAAGATACGATTAAAAAAGTGAAACAGACACTGTCTAAACTTGTGAAAAACGAAGTGCGCCGTTTGATCACAGAAGAAAAAGTCCGTCCGGACGGCCGCGGCGTTGATCAGATCCGCCCGCTTTCTTCAGAAGTCGGCCTTCTGCCGAGAACGCACGGCTCCGGGCTGTTTACGAGAGGACAGACGCAGGCGCTCAGCGTATGTACATTAGGCGCCCTTGGGGACGTTCAGATTCTTGACGGTTTAGGCGTGGAAGAATCAAAACGCTTTATGCATCATTATAACTTCCCGCAGTTCAGCGTAGGGGAGACAGGCCCGATGCGCGGACCGGGACGCCGTGAGATCGGTCACGGTGCTCTTGGAGAGCGTGCGCTTGAGCCGGTCATTCCGAATGAAAAAGACTTCCCGTATACGGTCCGCCTCGTATCCGAAGTGCTTGAATCAAACGGTTCCACTTCACAGGCCAGCATTTGCGCGAGCACGCTTGCCATGATGGACGCAGGTGTTCCGATTAAAGCCCCTGTTGCGGGTATCGCGATGGGACTTGTGAAATCAGGCGAGTACTATACGGTATTAACGGATATTCAAGGGATGGAAGACGCCCTCGGTGACATGGACTTTAAAGTAGCCGGCACGGAAAAAGGCGTGACAGCGCTGCAAATGGACATTAAAATTGAAGGCCTTTCAAGAGAAATTCTTGAAGAAGCGCTTCAGCAGGCGAAAAAAGGAAGAATGGAAATCTTGAACAGCATGCTCAGCACGCTTGGTGAATCAAGA
The DNA here is from genome assembly GCF_036961585.1 of Bacillus sp. JHAA. Taxonomy (NCBI): domain Bacteria; kingdom Bacillati; phylum Bacillota; class Bacilli; order Caryophanales; family Bacillaceae; genus Bacillus; species Bacillus sp. JHAA. Next base: position 367,538 of record NZ_JBAMDE010000003.1, read on the forward strand.
AAAGAACTTTCTCAATATGCGCCGAAAATTTTAACGATGAACATTAATCCGGATAAAATCCGTGATGTTATCGGACCGAGTGGTAAACAAATCAACAAAATCATTGAAGATACCGGTGTTAAAATTGACATTGAACAAGACGGCACCATCTTTATTTCTTCTACTGATGAAAGCAGCAACCAAAAAGCGAAAAAAATCATCGAAGATCTTGTCAGAGAAGTCGAAGTCGGCCAGCTTTACCTCGGTAAAGTCAAACGGATTGAGAAATTCGGCGCTTTCGTTGAAATCTTCAGCGGAAAAGACGGTCTCGTTCACATCTCTGAACTAGCGCTCGAACGGGTCGGCAAGGTTGAGGATGTTGTGAAAATCGGTGACGAAATCCTTGTGAAGGTAACTGAAATTGACAAACAGGGACGAGTGAATCTGTCGCGTAAAGCAGTGCTGCGCGAAGAGAAAGAAAAAGAACAGGAACAACAACAATCTTAAATGAAAACCTAACAAGGAGCCTGGGAGACCCGGCTTCTTTATTTTGAGAAAGACAACAGACGGGTTCTACCTTGTCCTCCTCATACATAATGTGTGAGGAGGGGGGAAGGACATGTTGAAAAAATTCGTGCCGTTTGCCGTTTTTTTATTTCTTTTTTTTGTTTCGTTTGAAATGTTAAAAAATCCGTATACAGTTGATTACATAGACGCAATGAAAAAAGACGCTGTAACTGTGTCAGCATCAAAAGATCCGCTCTATGAAGAATTACTGCAAAAAGCGTCAGAGTATGAAGTGAAGCCGCAAGACGCGCGGATTGATAAAATATGGAAGAGTATACCGGGATATAACGGTTTAAAAGTCAATGTGGAAAAATCCTATAAACAAATGAAAAAGGACGGAGAATTTCACGAAGACGGCCTTGTCTATGAGCAGGTAAAACCGAAAGTCCATCTTGATTCTCTCGCGCCCGAACCCATTTATAAAGGAAATCCCGACAAACCGATGGTCGCTTTCCTGATAAATGTCGCCTGGGGAAATGAATACGTGGAGCAAATGCTGCCTATTCTGAAGCAGCACCAGGTCAAAGCAACTTTCTTTCTTGAAGGGAAATGGCTGAAAAACAATCAGGAGCTGGGGAAAAAAATAGCGGCAGACGGACATGAAATCGGAAATCATTCATACAATCACCCTGATATGAGCAAACTGACTTCAGGAAGCATTTCCGAACAGCTTGACAAAACCAATGCACAAATCAGCGAGACGCTCGGCATAAAGCCGAAATGGTTTGCGCCGCCAAGCGGCAGCTTCAGAAAAGCTGTGGTCGATCTTGCGGCGGAAAAAGGAATGGGCACCATCATGTGGACCGTGGACACCATTGATTGGCAAAAACCGTCTCCGGCTGTTTTACAAACAAGGGTGTTGAGCAAAATACATAACGGAGCCATGATTTTAATGCATCCGACTGATCCGACTGCGAAAAGCCTGGATACACTGATTGCAAAAATCAAAGAAAAAGGCTACGCGCTCGGCTCAGTGTCTGACTTAATGGATGAAAACAGGCTGATGAAGTAGCAGGCGGCAGTTGCCTGTCTTTGAATAGGAGGAACAGACTTGATAAAACGCTATACATGCCAAAACGGTGTAAGAGTTGTGCTTGAAAATAATCCAACGGTGCGGTCTGTGGCAATCGGCGTATGGATCGGGACGGGATCACGTCATGAAACGCCGGATACAAACGGTATTTCGCACTTTCTTGAGCATATGTTTTTTAAAGGAACAAATACCAGGTCCGCACGTGAAATCGCAGAATCCTTCGATCGGATAGGCGGCCAAGTGAATGCCTTCACTTCAAAAGAATATACGTGCTATTACGCCAAAGTGCTGGATGAGCATGCAAACTACGCACTTGATGTGCTGGCTGATATGTTCTTTCATTCTGCTTTTGACGAAGATGAGCTCAAAAAAGAAAAGAACGTCGTATATGAAGAAATCAAAATGTATGAAGACGCGCCGGATGACATTGTCCACGATCTGCTGAGCAAAGCGACATACGGCAATCATTCGCTCGGCTACCCGATTCTCGGGACGGAGGAAACGCTTTCGTCATTTAACGGCGATTCTCTCAGACAGCATATGGATGACTTTTACACGCCGGACCGCGTCGTCATTTCTGTCGCCGGAAATGTAACGGAACAATTCATTAAAGACGTGGAGAAATGGTTCGGTACATACGAAGCGAAGGGCAAAGCAAGCGGCATCAGCGAGCCTGAGTTTCATTATGAAAAGCTGACCAGAAAAAAAGACACCGAACAAGCGCATCTCTGTCTCGGTTTCAAAGGCCTGAAAGTCGGAGATCCGGACATTTACGATTTGATCGTCTTAAACAACGTGCTGGGCGGAAGCATGAGCAGCCGTCTTTTCCAGGATGTGCGCGAAGATAAAGGACTGGCCTATTCTGTATACAGTTATCACAGTTCCTATGAAGACAGCGGTATGCTGACGATTTACGGAGGCACCGGCGCGAATCAGCTCGGACTTCTGTCTGAAACTATTCAGGAAACGTTATCGGTTCTAAAACGTGACGGTATCACCCCGAAAGAGCTGGAAAACAGCAAAGAGCAAATGAAGGGGAGCTTAATGCTCAGCTTAGAGAGCACAAACAGCAAAATGAGCCGGAACGGGAAAAACGAACTCCTGCTCGGAAAGCATAAGACCATGGATGAAATTATCACTGAATTAAATGCGGTCAGCCTGGAAAGCGTCAACGGCCTCAGCCGCCGCTTATTTACGGATGATTACGCACTATCGCTCATCAGCCCGACCGGCAATATGCCGGCCTCGTCTTAATCGGAAAAGCAGTCTGCCTCTATACGGGGCAGGCATTTTTTTTTGCTCCGGGTCATATAGTACAAGGGGGTGGCTATCATGAGGCTCAGTGAACTTTCAGGTAAAGAAATTGTGGACATTAAACGGGCAGAGCGGCTCGGCGTGCTCGGCCAGACCGATTTGGAAATTAATGAACAGGACGGACAAATTACCGCGCTGTTGATACCGACGGTAAAATGGTTCGGATTGCGAAAACAAGGCCACGACATCCGCGTCCCCTGGAACCATATCCAAAAAATCGGGTCAGACATGATCATTTTAGACGTTCCGGGGGAGATCACGCCTCCCGAAGAGTAGATCTTATTCATTTTTTGCAAGCACCGGCTCATACAGCCGGTGCTTTTTTCATGAAAAAGAACGCTGTACATTCACCGCCCTTTCTCTTTGCACATACGATGAAGAGGAGGATGACACTTAAAAGATCCAGTAACTGTAAAGAAGGTGAACGTTTCAGATGTTAACCGGATTGACAATTGCGATCATTGGCGGTGACGCAAGACAGCTTGAGATTATAAGAAAGCTGACAGAACAGCATGCCGATATTTATCTTGCAGGGTTTGACCAATTGGATGACGGTTTTACAGGAACCGTCAAATGCAAAATTGATGAGATTCCCTTTCAAAAAATAGACAGTATCATCCTGCCCGTATCGGCAACGACCGGAGAAGGCGTTGTTTCCACGGTTTTTTCAAATGAAGAAGTGGTATTAAAGCAGAGCTATCTTGAGCGGACACCGGAGCATTGCGTCATTTATTCAGGCATCTCCAACGCGTATCTTGAGGGGATCGCCAGCGAAGCCGGCCGCAAACTTGTGAAATTATTTGAACGGGACGATATCGCGATATTCAACTCGATTCCCACTGTTGAAGGAACAATCATGATGGCGATTCAGCATACGGATTATACCATTCACGGATCAAATGTCGCCGTTCTCGGCATGGGGCGCACCGGTATGACGATCGCCCGGACGTTTGCGGCGTTAGGAGCGAAGGTAAAAGTGGGCGCGCGGAGTTCGGCTCATTTGGCCCGTATAACGGAAATGGGGCTTTTTCCTTTTCAACTTGAAGAGCTTACTGAACATGTAAATGATATTGATATCTGCATTAACACCGTACCGAGCTTGATTCTGAATCAAAGCGTTTTATCACGCATGACGCCGAAGACCTTGATTTTGGATTTAGCATCCCGTCCGGGCGGAACGGATTTCAAATATGCTGAAAAACAAGGCATTAAAGCGCTGCTTGCTCCGGGTCTTCCGGGAATTGTGGCCCCGAAAACAGCCGGACAGATTATTGCGAACGTATTGAGCAAGCTTTTGGCAGACTTAAAGAAAGAGGGGAAATAACCATGTCTCTGAAAGGGAAAAGAATCGGATTCGGATTAACCGGCTCGCATTGCACATATGAGGAAGTTTTTCCGCAAATAGAGGCGCTTATCAGTCAAGGAGCTGAAGTCCGGCCGGTCGTGACATCAACCGTTCAATCGACCGATACCCGCTTTGGGGAGGGGGGAGATTGGGTCAGAAAAATTGAAGAAGCAACAGGCTTTGAGGCGATTGATTCCATCGTAAAAGCGGAGCCTCTCGGGCCAAAACTTCCGCTCGACTGCATGGTCATCGCCCCTTTAACCGGAAATTCAATGAGCAAACTCGCAAATGCGATGACTGACAGCCCCGTCCTTATGGCTGCGAAAGCCACGATCCGCAACGGCCGCCCGGTCGTGCTCGGAATTTCGACAAACGACGGACTCGGTTTAAACGGAACGAACTTAATGAGGCTGATGTCCGCAAAAAACATATATTTCATCCCGTTCGGCCAGGACGACCACGTGAAAAAACCGACATCGCTCGTCGCCAGAATGGATCTCCTTCCGATTACGGTAGAAAAAGCTCTTTTGCACCAGCAGGTTCAGCCGGTGCTCGTACACCACCATGAATAAAAAATCATGATGACAGAAAATCATTCCGGAATAAAAAAATTCGATCAATCCGTGACTATTCTATGGTAAAATAAAACGTAAAATGCAAAGTCAATTCAACAAATGATGCTTAATTGGCGGAAGGAGTTTTACAGATGGGAAGAGGATTACACGTAGCAGTTGTCGGAGCGACGGGAGCCGTAGGACAGCAAATGCTGAAAACACTGGAAGACAGAAACTTTGAAATCGAAACACTCACACTACTATCCTCAAAGCGTTCTGCTGGTACGAAAGTAACGTTTAAAGGCGAAGAATATACAGTGCAGGAAGCTGTTCCTGAAAGCTTCGAAGGCGTTCATATCGCGTTATTCAGCGCCGGCGGAAGCGTATCACAAAGCTTGGCGCCTGAGGCTGTAAAACGGGGAGCCATCGTGATTGACAATACCAGCGCATTCCGTATGGACGAAAATACACCGCTCGTGGTGCCTGAGGTGAACGAAGGTGATCTGCACAAACATAACGGCATTATCGCCAACCCTAACTGTTCAACGATTCAGATGGTGGCTGCGCTTGAACCGATCCGCAAAGCGTACGGATTGAAAAAAGTCATTGTATCTACTTACCAAGCTGTGTCCGGGGCCGGCAATGAAGCGGCGAAGGAATTGTACAGCCAGACAAAGGCGATTTTAAACAATGAACCCGCAGAACCGTCCATTATGCCGGTTAAAGGCGACAAAAAGCATTATCAAATCGCATTTAACGCCATTCCGCAAATTGATAAATTCCAAGATAACGGCTATACGTTTGAGGAAATGAAAATGATTAATGAAACGAAAAAAATCATGCATATGCCGAATCTGGAAGTGGCTGCGACATGTGTCAGACTGCCGATTGAAACAGGGCACTCAGAATCTGTTTACATTGAGCTTGACCGTGATGACGCAACCGTTGAAGATATGAAACAGCTTTTAAAAGAAGCTCCGGGTGTTACGCTTCAGGATGATCCGGCGGAGCAGCTTTACCCGATGCCTGCTGATTGCGTCGGCAAACGCGATGTATTTGTAGGAAGAATCCGGAAAGATTTGGACAGAGCAAACGGTTTTCATTTGTGGGTTGTTTCTGATAACCTGTTAAAAGGCGCCGCTTGGAACTCAGTCCAAATCGCGGAAAGCCTGCAAAAACTGAACCTCGTATAAACAAACGTATTTTCTATAGGCGAACAGAAGAGAGTAAGGCTCTGCCTGCTCTCTTCTGTTACGTCAGACTAATTTGGAGTGAAAATAGTGAAGATCATTGTTCAAAAATTCGGCGGAACATCCGTAAAAGATGACAAAGGCCGCAAGCTTGCGCTAGCACACATTAAAGATGCCATCAGTGAAGGTTATAAAGTTGTTGTTGTCGTATCGGCGATGGGAAGAAAAGGAGACCCGTACGCGACAGATTCTTTAATCGGGCTCCTTTACGGCAGCCAGTCCGACATTTCTCCGAGAGAGCAGGATATGCTTCTGTCTTGCGGAGAAACGATTTCGTCCGTTGTTTTTTCCAGCATGCTGAAGGAAAACGGCATAAAAGCCGCAGCTTTAACAGGAGCCCAGGCCGGCTTTTTAACCAATGCCCAGCATACTGACGCCAAAATTATAGAAATGAAAACAGAGCGGCTTTTCGCTGCACTTGCCAGCCATGACGCTGTCGTTGTCGCGGGATTTCAGGGAGCGACTGAAAAAGGCGACACGACGACGATCGGCAGAGGAGGAAGCGATACTTCAGCAGCGGCGCTCGGCGCGGCGGTAGATGCTGAGTTTATCGACATTTTTACGGACGTGGAAGGCGTTATGACAGCCGATCCGAGAATCGTGGAAAATGCTAAGCCGCTTCCGAACGTCACATATACGGAAATCTGCAACCTTGCCTATCAAGGCGCGAAAGTCATTCATCCGCGCGCGGTGGAAATCGCCATGCAGGCAAAGGTGCCGATCCGCGTGCGCTCCACTTATTCAAAAGACAAAGGCACTTTGGTGACGTCCCATCATTCGTCTAACATCGGCAGCGATGTATTCGAACGGCTGATCACGGGGATCGCCCATGTGAAAGATGTGACGCAATTTAAGGTCCCCGCCAAAATGGGGCAATACAACGTTCAGACTGAAGTCTTTAAAGCAATGGCAAATGCCGGAATCAGCGTAGATTTCTTTAACATTACGCCGAGTGAAATCGTATATACCGTAGCCGGCAGTAAAACGGAAGCCGCGCGCAGCATTTTGGCTGAATTAGGATATGAGCCGACAGTGACGGAGAGCTGTGCGAAAGTGTCAGCGGTCGGCGCCGGAATAATGGGTGTTCCGGGTGTCACGTCAAAAATCGTCTCCGCACTTTCTGATAAAGGCATTCCGATTCTGCAATCTGCCGACAGCCATACGACGATCTGGGTGCTCGTTCATGAAAAAGATATGGTAACGGCCGTAAATGCGCTGCATGAAGTGTTTGAACTTTCAAAGTAAATGTGATTGAATCATGATGAGGTGAAAAAAATGAATGTCGGAAATATATCTACAGCGATGATTACCCCCTTTGACAGTAAAGGGAATGTAGACTTTCAAAAACTGTCTACATTAATCGACTATTTGTTGAAAAACGGCACGGATTCTTTAGTCGTCGCAGGCACGACCGGCGAATCTCCGACACTTTCAACGGAAGAAAAAATTGCACTCTTTGAATTTACAGTCAAAGAAGTGAACGGACGCGTGCCTGTTATTGCGGGTACGGGAAGCAACAATACGAAAGACTCCATTAAACTGACAAAAAAAGCTGAAGAAGCCGGCGTCGATTGCGTTATGCTTGTCACGCCGTATTATAATAAGCCTTCCCAAGAGGGGATGTACCGTCATTTTAAAGCCATTGCGGAAGAAACGTCTCTTCCTGTGATGCTTTACAACGTGCCGGGCAGAACGGTCGCTTCGCTTGCGCCGGAAACGGCCATCAGACTTGCGGAGATACCGAATATCTCTGCGATTAAAGAAGCGAGCGGCGATCTTGATGCCATTACGAAAATCATTGCCGAAACACCGGAAGATTTTTACGTCTATTCAGGTGATGACGGGTTAACGCTTCCTATTCTCGCAGTCGGCGGAAGAGGAGTCGTGTCAGTGGCCAGCCATATCGTAGGTTCTGACATGCAGCAGATGATTAAAAACTATACGAACGGGCAGACGGCAACCGCGGCACTGATTCATCAGAAGCTTCTGCCGATCATGAAGGAGCTCTTTAAAGCGCCTAATCCGGCTCCGGTCAAAACGGCGCTACAGCTGAAAGGCCTTGATGTCGGATCTGTGCGTCTTCCTCTTATCCCGCTGAATGAAGATGAACGTCTGAGCCTGAGCAGCGTCATCAGCGAACTGTAAGAAAAAATTTATACAGTTAAAATACGCGGTCATTCTCATTTTTATCGTGAGTTTGACCGTTTTGTATACATATTGGTTTTCCCTAAACCTTCCGCTTCTTCTTGTTTTCTAAAATTGATATCAGTTATAATAGGAACAAGTGATGATGGACGGGTATGAGACTAGGAGGATACAGATTTTGAAAAAGAAAAATACAGAAAACGTCAGAATTATCGCCCTTGGCGGCGTCGGAGAAATTGGGAAGAACCTATATGTCATTGAAATTGACTCAGACATATTTGTAGTGGATGCAGGGCTGATGCACCCTGAAAATGAAATGCTCGGTATTGATGTCGTCATTCCGGATATTTCCTACTTAGTAGAACGGGCTGACCGCGTGAAGGCCATCTTTCTGACACACGGGCACGATGAAAACATCGGAGGCGTCTTTTATTTATTGAACAAGCTGTCGGTGCCGGTATACGGAACGAAACTTACGCTTGCATTACTGAGAGAAAAACTCAAGCAGTACGGGCATAATCGAAAAGCTGATTTGCGTGAAGTTCACTCTAAATCAGTCATTACATTTGAATCAACGAAAGTATCGTTCTTTAAAACGATTCACAGTATTCCGGATTCAGTGGGAGTCAGCTTCAAAACATCACTTGGCTCTATTGTGTGCACGGGAGACTTCAAATTTGACCAGACGCCTGCTTATCACCAATCATGTGATATTGGCGAAATTGCCAAAATCGGAAACAGCGGCGTGCTCGCCCTGCTTTCTGACAGCGCCAATGCGGAGCGCCCGGGGTATACTCCGTCAGAAGCATATGTAAGCGGTGAAATTTCCGATGCGATGAACAATTCAGAAAACCGTGTCATCATTGCTGTATTCGCGTCTAATATCAACCGGATCCAGCAAGTGATACAGGCTGCCGTCCAGAACGGCCGCAAACTTGCAATCGCCGGAAAAAATCTGCAAAACGTGCTTCAGCTGGGGCGCAAGCTCGGCTATATTGAAGCCGAAGATGAAATGTTTATTCCTGTGCAGGATGTGAAAAAATATCCGAAGCGGGAAGTGGCAATTGTTACAGCCGGAAGCCATGGTGAGCCGCTGGCCGCTCTTACGCGGATGGCCAAGCAGGCGCACAAGCAGCTTAACATTGAAGAAGGAGACACCGTTGTCATTGCATCAACACCGATTCCGGGGCATGAATTGATATATTCCAAAACCGTCAACCTGCTTGCCCGCGCCGGCGCTCAAGTCATTTTCGCCCAAAAACGCGTGCATGTGTCCGGGCACGGTTCGCAGGAAGAATTGAAACTCATGCTTAATTTGCTGAAACCGAAATATTTAATTCCGGTTAACGGTGAATTCAGAATGCAAAAAGCGCATTCCAAAATCGCAGAAGAGATCGGCATGAAACGCAGCGATATTTTCTTGATTGAAAAAGGTGACGTCGTTGAATTCCGCGGCCAGAATGTGAAAATCGGGGATAAAGTCACGTACGGAAACGTTCTGATTGACGGCCTCGGAGTCGGCGACATCGGCAACATCGTGCTGAGAGACCGCCGCTTATTGTCACAAGACGGCATTCTCATCGTCGTGATTTCACTCGATAAGCAGAAAAAGAACCTCGTATCAGGTCCTGAGATCATTACGCGCGGTTTCGTGTATGTCAGAGAATCAGAGGGTCTAATTGTACAAGCTACTGAGCTCGTCCGCTCTATCGTGACTGAAGCGACGGAAACATCTGCCGTAGAATGGTCCACGCTGAAACAAGCCATGCGTGATGCGCTGAATCAATTCCTTTATGAAAAAACAAAACGCAAGCCGATGATCATTCCGATCATTATGGAAGTATAATGTATACAAAGCCGGAGCGCATGATGCTCCGGCTGTGTTTTTGTTCATGTCCCGGATGGAAATCATCATCTTTGTTCATAATACAAAGAGACATTCGGAAAGGGTGAAAGATAAAATGGATCATCGTATGGAAAACACCGAAGAACAGCAGCCCGAAAAATCAGATGCGAAAGACAGCATTATGAGCAAAATTCAGCAGCTGGGAGAGACATCTCTGCCGCAAATGTCCCAAGATACCAATATTCACTGCCTGACGATCATCGGCCAAATTGAGGGGCACGTCCAGCTCCCGCCGCAAAATAAAACAACCAAATATGAACACGTCATTCCGCAAATCGTCGCCATTGAGCAAAATCCGAAAATCGAAGGACTTCTGATCATCTTAAACACCGTCGGAGGCGATGTGGAAGCGGGGCTTGCGATTGCGGAAATGCTCGCATCCTTATCAAAACCGACCGTCTCAATCGTACTCGGCGGGGGACACTCGATAGGTGTGCCGATCGCCGTGTCATGTGATCATAGTTTTATCGCGGAAACAGCGACTATGACCATTCACCCCGTTCGGCTTACAGGTCTGGTTATCGGGGTTCCGCAAACATTTGAATACTTGGACAAAATGCAGGAGCGGGTCGTCAACTTTGTGACCCATCATTCAAATATTTCCGAAGAAAAATTCAAAGAGCTGATGTTTTCAAAAGGAAACTTAACCAGGGACATCGGGACGAACGTAGTCGGGAAAGATGCGGCTGATTACGGATTAATTGATGCCGTGGGCGGCGTCGGACAGGCGATAAAAAAGCTGAACCAGCTGATTGAGGAACGAAAGGGCGAGGAAGGAAGGATGATTCAATGATCCTTTATACCGTCATGCCCCAAGAAGTCGTTTACGGTCAGGATATAGAGCAAAGCGTGCATGAACAGGTAGATTACGCCGGCGTGCCGCTGCTAGTTGAGATGAAGGGAAATGAAGCTGAAGTCGTACAGATTTTAAGTACGAACCCGATGGATTTCTTGAATCCGGACATCGCTCCGGGACAAAAAATCAAGCTGAAAATCTAACCGGCATTCAGTCCGTTTCTCGGGGGCAAAATATGCTATAATAGGGGAATCCTACAGAAAAATGCAGCCGGCAAAAGGCTGCTTTTCTTCATGATGTATGATTTTACATTTTTTAACGCAGTAAGGTGATGAGTGTGGCAAAGAAAAAACGGAAATCTAAAAAGAAACAAGAGAGTAAGCTCAATCTAAAATACGAACTAAGCGGACTGCTCTGTGTTGCAATCTCAATTATTGCTGTTTTGCAGCTCGGCGTTGTGGGACAGACATTTGTGTACTTGTTCCGTTTTTTTGCCGGAGAGTGGTTTATTTTATGCTTAATTGCGCTCTTCCTTCTCGGAATTTCGCTGTTTTGGAAAAAGAAGAGTCCAAGCCTTTTAACGAGAAGAAAGGCAGGATTGTACTGTATTATCGCCAGTATATTGCTGCTGTCTCACGTGCAGCTCTTTAAAAATCTGTCTCATCACGGGTCGATTCGGTCGGCAAGTGTCATCGGCAACACGTGGGAGCTGTTTATGATTGACATGAAACAGCAGGCTGCTTCCCCTGATTTGGGCGGCGGCATGATCGGCGCGGTACTGTTTGCAGCTTCCCACTTTTTATTTGCATCAACGGGTTCACAGATCATGGCGATCGTGCTGATCTTAATGGGGCTGATTCTTGTAACGGGCCGTTCACTGCAGGAAACGCTCAAAAAGTGGACGAGCCCCGTCGGCCGGTTTATCCGCGGTCAATGGCAGGCATTTCTTGAGGATATGAAGACGGTCAGAACGAATATGTCTTCGCCGAAAACAAAAACAAAATCGGGCAAAAAACAAAAACAGGTTCAAAAGAAAAAAGAAGAGCCTGAACCGGAGGAAGAGGATGAGGAAATCATTTCGCCGATCATCCATTCAGAGCCGATTATTTCAAGCTTTTCAGACCGTCAGGAAGAGCCCTCCAAACCGCTGATTCCGGAAAAAACGCAGGAGGCTGCACAAGCGGCAAAAGATGAGCCTTCCGGCGGCGCTCAAGACAGTGGCGAAACGGCTGCGGCTCCGCCGATGACGTTTACAGAGCTTGAAAATAAAGATTATCAAATGCCTTCATTGGACATACTGGCTGACCCGAAACATACCGGCCAGCAGACCGATAAGAAAAACATTTACGAGAATGCAAGAAAACTCGAACGGACTTTTCAAAGCTTCGGCGTAAAGGCGAAAGTGACGCAGGTTCATCTCGGTCCGGCGGTCACAAAATATGAGGTGTATCCGGACGTCGGGGTCAAAGTCAGTAAAATCGTGAATCTGAGCGATGACCTCGCGCTCGCGCTTGCCGCGAAGGATATCCGGATCGAAGCGCCGATTCCGGGTAAATCGGCAATCGGCATCGAGGTGCCCAATGCTGAAGTTGCGATGGTTTCGTTAAAAGAAGTGCTTGAATCCAAGCTCAATGACAAGCCGGACGCGAAGCTTCTGATCGGCTTGGGACGAAATATTTCCGGGGAAGCCGTGCTTGCCGAACTGAACAAAATGCCCCATCTGCTCGTAGCGGGGGCAACGGGAAGCGGAAAAAGCGTCTGTGTCAACGGTATTATTACGAGCATTCTGATGAGGGCCAAACCGCATGAAGTGAAGATGATGATGATTGACCCGAAAATGGTTGAGCTGAATGTGTATAACGGCATTCCTCATCTGCTTGCGCCGGTCGTGACAGATCCGAAAAAGGCCTCGCAGGCTTTGAAAAAGGTCGTCAATGAGATGGAGCGCCGCTATGAGCTGTTCTCCCATACGGGTACGAGAAATATAGAAGGCTATAACGATCATATTAAGCGGTCAAATGCCGAAGAAGAAGTCAAGCAGCCTGAGCTGCCGTACATCGTCGTCATCGTTGACGAGCTTGCCGATCTGATGATGGTCGCTTCTTCCGACGTGGAAGATTCAATTACGAGACTTTCACAGATGGCGCGGGCGGCGGGAATTCATTTGATTATCGCGACACAGCGGCCTTCAGTCGACGTTATTACCGGTGTTATTAAAGCCAACATCCCGTCAAGAATCGCCTTCAGTGTCTCATCTCAGACCGATTCACGGACAATTTTAGACATGGGCGGCGCTGAAAAGCTTCTGGGGCGCGGAGACATGCTGTTTCTGCCTGTAGGCGCAAATAAGCCGGTGCGTGTGCAAGGGGCATTCTTATCCGATGAAGAGGTTGAGCATGTCGTTGATCATGTCATTACGCAGCAAAAAGCGCAGTACCAAGAAGAGATGATTCCGGAAGAAGTTTCGGAAACACACAGTGAAGTAACGGATGATCTCTATGACGAAGCGGTCGATTTGATTATCGGCATGCAGACGGCATCAGTCTCCATGCTCCAAAGGCGGTTCAGAATCGGATATACGAGAGCTGCCCGTCTGATTGACGCAATGGAGGAACGGGGCGTCGTCGGGCCGTATGAAGGAAGCAAACCGAGGGAAGTACTATTATCTAAGGAACAATATGATGAGCTCTCTTCTTAAAAAGGAGAGAGTTTTCACTGAAAATGATATCACCAAAATCATTCCTATTTATTTTTTTATTAAAACATGATATAGTTGTCCCAATTGTTCAATAATTTATGAAAGTGGTTTACGGAGGGGAAACATGTCTACAAAAGCTGACAATCGTCACTTGTATCTAAAAGTGATTGAGCGAATCAAAGAGGATATACAAAACGGAATTTACACCGAAAAGGAAAAGCTTCCTTCTGAATTTGAGCTTTCAAAATCAATGGGTGTCAGCCGGGCAACTCTGCGTGAAGCTTTGCGTATCCTTGAAGAGGAGCATGTGATTATCAGAAGGCACGGTGTGGGCACTTTCGTCCATACAAAACCGCTGTTTCTTTCAGGTATTGAACAGCTCAACAGCGTGACGAAAACGATTCAGCAGGCGAACATGGTGCCGGGTACGATTTTTTTGTCGTCTCAGGTCATCACGCCGTCTGATGAAGATATCGCTAGATTCCGGCTTGAGCCTGAGCAGGAGCTTTTTTATTTGGAACGCGTGAGAACGGCAAGCGGCACTCCGGTCGTTTACTGTTTAGATACGATTCCGATGCACATTCTGCCGAATTCTTTCTGTCATGAACAGGAGTCTATTTTTGATCTTTTGGAAAAAAACTCCGGGTCTGTGATCAGCTATGCCGTTGCTGATATCGAACCGATCGGATATCACGATACGATTTCACCGGTTTTGGAATGCGAGCCGGAGACGGCGCTTTTATTGCTGAAGCAAACCCACTATAATCAGAATGATGAACCTGTGCTGTATTCATTAAATTATTTCCGGGCTGATAAGTTCAGTTTTCATGTTGTAAGAAAACGTTTTTAAGACAGACGCGTCATGTGTCTGTTTTTTTATTTGCCGTTTCAGTACATACTTTGTTTTCTGCAAGGCACAATAAAACAGGAAACAACCAAGTATAGTGAATGGGTGAATAAGTTGAGTAAGAAGAAAAATGGAACGAAAAATATCATTGCTCTGGCTTCTGTACCGCTCGTGATGACACTCGGGAATTCCATGCTGATTCCTGTGCTTCCGATGATTGAAAAGAAGCTGTCCATATCGTCTTTTCAAGTATCGTTAATTATAACGGTCTATTCGATTGTGGCGATTATTTGTATTCCGATTGCCGGATATCTGTCCGATAAATTCGGAAGAAAAAAGGTTCTTCTGCCTTGTCTTCTCATAGCCGGTGCGGGCGGAGCGCTTGCCGCGATAGCTTCCACCGCGTTCAAGCATCCTTATCCCATTATCTTGGCGGGGCGGGTGCTGCAGGGAATCGGTTCGGCAGGGGCGGCTCCTGTAGTGATGCCGTTTATCGGTGATTTATTCAAAGGGGATGATGAGCGGATTACCGCGGGGCTCGGCGATATTGAGACGTCTAACACTGCCGGGAAAGTAATAAGCCCGATTCTCGGTTCGCTCTTGGCTGCATGGTTTTGGTTTATGCCATTTTGGTTCATTCCGTTTTTTTCGCTCATCAGTTTTTTTCTCGTATTGTTTTTGGTGGCAAAGCCGGAGGAACAAAAAGAAGCGCCTTCTATTTCCGAATTTGTGAAAAATGTCGGCCGCATATTTAAGCGTGACGGACGCTGGCTCTTTACGGTTTTTATCATCGGCTGCGTGATTATGTTTTTGCTGTTCGGGGTTCTTTTTTATTTATCAGACTCACTGGAGAAGAAATACGGCATTGACGGTGTGGCTAAAGGAGCGCTTTTGGCAATCCCGCTTTTATTTCTATCCGTCAGTTCATATATAGCAGGCAGGAAAATCGGAAAAGACCAAGGCAAAATGAAGTTTTGCATCGTTTTCGGAATGAGTGCCGTGACACTGTCGTTTATCGGCCTATGGTGGAATCACAGTTTTTATTTATTATTTATCTTTTTGTGTGTCAGCGGTATCGGTATCGGAATGGCATTGCCGGCTTTAGACGCTGTCATCACAGAAGGCGTAGACAACGAGGAATCGGGAACCATCACCTCATTTTATAACAGCATGCGGTTTATCGGAGTAGCGGCGGGACCGCCGATCTTTGCTGCCCTGATGTCAAATGCAGGCTGGCTGATTTTTATTTTATCCGCTTTTTGCGGCATTGTGTCTGTATTTTTAGCGCTGTTAAATATCTCATCACAAGCAAAAGAAAAAAAGGAATCATTAAAGACGGTGTAATCTGCACTGTCTTTTTTTTATTTTATTTTGAAGATTGACATGATACCGTCAAGTCGTTATCCTTTTTAATAGTTAAACATATTAACTATCGGAAGGAGGGGGAAAAGGTGCATGAAGAAAAAGTAAAGCAGCTGATTCAGCGTTATTCCGATGTATACCTGCACGTCTTAAAAAAAATTGACAGCATTATCGCTGAAAAAGTGAACAAAGAACTGACATTGGATCAATATTACATCCTCCGCTATATTATGCTCAATCCCGATTGCAAATCAATTGAACTGGCCGCGGTGTGCCACGTCAACAAAAGCGCCATTACATCTATGACGAACCGCCTGTATGAAAAAGGCTACATCAATAGAGAACGCAGCCAAAGCGACCGCCGGAGCATACTTTTAAATGTCACGGAAAAGGGGACGGAAGTATTTCACCGTGTGGAGCGGCGGATTGAGGAACTCGTCCGATCATATATTATGTATTTTGATGAAGACGAGGCGGAGATGTTCGTGAATACATATGAAAAATTATATCGATTGATGATGACTGAGGAGGATCAGCAGACATAATGAAAAACATTATCCGAGCCCGCTGGATCATCGCCGCGGTGTGGGTCGCCGCAACGGTGATATTTATGCTTACAGCGCCTGATATGGCTGAATTGACACGGGAGAAAGGGCAGATTTCCGTACCGGACGGATATTCCTCTTCTTACGCCCATGAATTGCTTGATGAAATGTCTGATTCAGATGCACCGTCTTCTTCTGCCGTCATCGTATTCCACGAAAAAGGCTTAATGACAGACAAAAAAGATCGTCTGGAAGAAGCCGTCAGCACTTTGTCTGAACATAAAAAAGCGCTTCAGATTAAAACGGTGACTTCATACTTCGGGGAGAAAAATGACGACATTAAAAAACAGCTGCTCTCAAAAGACAGACAAACGATGCTCGTTCAGCTGCAGCTTGATACATCCAAAAACGATATCATCGAAATAAAAAATAAAATAGATAAAGAGCTGAAACCGTACGGCGTATCATACGGCATTACAGGCCAATCGCTGATCGACGAAGATGTGTTAAAAAGCTCACAGGACGGCTTGAAAAAGACTGAATATATAACGGTCGCTTTTATCCTGATCGTGCTGATCCTTGTATTTCGGTCAGTGGTCGCTCCGTTCGTGCCGCTTTTATCAGTATTGATATCTTATTTAGTCAGCCAGTCGATTGTCGCATTTTTAGTCGATCAGCTGAATTTTCCGCTCTCAACTTTTACTCAGATTTTTATGGTTGCGATTATGTTCGGGATCGGCACAGACTACTGCATTCTGCTTCTCAGCAGATTTAAAGAAGAACTGTCGCATGGCGCTGATATAAGAGAAGCGATCGTCGTCACCTACAAAACGGCCGGAAAGACGGTTTTGTACAGCGGCGGTGCGGTGCTGATCGGATTTGCCTGCATCGGATTTGCGACATTTAAGCTGTATCAGTCGGCAGCAGCCGTTGCGGTCGGTGTCGCGGTGCTGCTGCTTGCGCTCATGACGATCGTGCCGTTTTTTATGGCTGTTTTAGGAAAAAGCCTGTTTTGGCCTGTTAAGGGCGATATTTCGCATCCTCAAAGCAAAGCATGGGAAACGTCAGGGCGGTTTTCATTTAAAAGGCCGCTCATCAGTCTTGCAATCGTTGCGGTATTCACCGTCCCGCCTATCCTTCTTTACAAAGGGTCGCTGTCTTACAACAGTCTTGACGAAATCGGGGATAAATATGAATCCGTCCGCGCGTTTCATACGATTTCAGACGCCTTCGGCCCGGGAGAACTTCTTCCGGCCACAGTCGTCATCAAAAATGATGAGACATTAAATACCGAAAAACACCTGATTGATATCGAAAAAATCAGCAGAGAACTTGAAAAAACAGAGGGTGTAAAAACGGTCAGAAGCGCCACGCGCCCTGCTGGAAACGGATTGAATCAATTATTTGTCACAAATCAGGCAAAGCAGCTTCAAGAAGGGCTTGATAAAGGCAATACAGGACTTGAAAAAATCACGGACGGATTAGGGCATGCCGCAAAGTCGTTAGCTGATTCACAGCCGCAGATCGAAGAGTCGGGGAATAGCGTCAATCAGCTTATTGACGGAACATTGTCTCTGAAATCCGGGCTTTCTGATATAGGAGAAAACCTGAATAAACTGCAGGCTGGCGTGAACGAGAATAAAGCCGGCGTCGCCCAGATGAGAAAGCAGATTGAAGAGCAAAAACAAATGCTGACTTCACAGCTCAAACAAAACAGCGGTCTCGCTTCAGAAACGCAAAACGCTTTAAAATCGGTAAAAACCGTCCTGCCGATGAAAGATGAAGCCAGCAGACAGCTTGCCGATTTGAACAAGCAGCTTGCCCGGCTGCCGTTTGCAAAATTGGAAGCGTCAATACCGTCAGTCAAAACCGATCCCTCTTACCAAGAAATCAAATCAGCCTTTACGGGTGTACAGTCAGCCGTTTCCAAGGCAAACGCGGATGCAGAAGCGTTTTCTAAACAGGTCGACAGTCAAAAGGCTCATCTGCAGCAAGCGGAAAAACAATTTGCCCGACTGGCAGCCGCTCAGAAGAAGATTGACACTCAAATTAACGCAATGATCAATGGTCTGACCAGTATTGAAAACGGTCTGCAGCAAGTGTCAGACGGACAGGGGGCTCTCGCGGGACAAATGCCGCGCCTTGAATCGGCGGCAGGACAGCTCGCGGAGGGCCAGAAAAAAATGAAGAGCGGCCTTGGTGATTTTTCTTCCCGGCTCAGCGATCTTTCTTCAGGCCTTAACGATAGTGTAAAAGGGCTTAAGAAAGTATCAAGCGGCATGATGGGGGCGAATGATTACCTGGGTGAGCTTCACAAGGCGTCAGACAAAGAAATGACAGGCTGGTTTGTGCCGAAAGACGCGTTGACAAACAGTGATTTCACAAGCGTGTTTAATACGTACATGTCAGATGACAGAAAAACGACAGAATTGACCGTCGTTCTTGATAACAATCCTTACTCAAATACGGCCATTCAAGATATTCAAGCGATCAAAGCGAGCGTAAAAAGAGCCATTCCGAACACGGATCTGAAGAATGCTTCCTTCGGCGTTTCGGGAGTCTCCAGCATGAATGCCGATCTGAAGGAAGTATCGGATTCAGACTTCAAACGGACGGCCATGTTTATGCTGGCGGGAATTTTTCTGATTCTCATCGTGATGCTGCGCTCCCTCATTATGCCTGTTTATTTAGTGGCGTCGCTCGTACTGACGTATTTCGCATCCATCGGCGTGACGGAATACATCTTTACACACTTCTTCGGGTACCCGGGCGTAAACTGGGCCGTGCCGTTCTTCGGCTTTGTCATTTTGATGGCTCTAGGCGTAGATTATTCCATCTTTTTAATGGACCGCTTTAATGAGCTGAAAAAAGAAGGAACGGAACCCGCAATGATCAGCAGTATGAAAAATATGGGTTCCGTCATCATTTCTGCGGCGATTATTTTAGCGGGAACCTTTGCGGCCATGCTGCCGTCAGGCGTTCTTTCCTTATTACAGATTGCAACCGTGGTATTAACAGGCCTTCTCATGTACGCAATTGTCGTCCTTCCGTTTTTTGTACCGGTCATGGTGAAAATATTCGGAAGCGCCAACTGGTGGCCTTTCAATTTGAAAAAATAACGTTCAATGCCTCTGCCTGTTTTCGGGCAGAGGTTTTTTGTTTCCTTATAAATCCTCCAGTTGATATAATTACATCTGCGCACTCTTTTTTGCGAATGCTGAAATTTGGTCATAATACATACTATGAAAGAATGAACGAAGGAGGTTTCACATGACTTACGTAAATGAAATGAAGTCAAAGCACGGCGGGATCACCGCCCACATCGTAAAGACCGAGAAATTTAAAACCGTTTCGCTGACGTTTAAAATGCTGGCTCCTTTAACGAAAGAGCTCGTAACAAAAAGGGCGCTGTTTCCGCATGTGCTTCTGCGCGGAACAGAAAGCCGCCCGAAAACCGCTGATCTGCGGTCTTATTTTGATGAACTGTACGGCACATCCGTTTCAGCTGATCTGACAAAAAAGGGAGAACGTCATGTCATTACGTTCAGGCTTGAGATTCCTAATGAAAAGTATCTGAAGGACCGCACACCGTTATTGGAAAAAGGCCTTCAGCTTTTATCAGAGCTTGTCTTTTCGCCCGCTTTGGAAAACGGCGCCTTCCTGCCCCTTTATGTCACGCAGGAAAAACGGACGCTGAAACAGCGGATTCAAGCCGTATATGATGATAAGATGAGGTATTCTAATCTGCGTCTCGTTCAGGAAATGTGCAAAAGCGAACCGTATGCCCTTCACGTCAACGGCGAGTTCGATGATGTTGAACACATTACACCGCAAGATTTGTATGAAGCCTATCAAAAAGCCATACGCGAAGATCAGCTGGACCTGTACGTCATCGGCGATGTTGATACAGATCAGGTGAAAACGGCCGTTGATACGTATTTTAAAACGGAAGAACGGGAGCTTCAGCCTTTTGAAAGAAGCGCGGCGAATGAGCAGCCCGATCCGAAGGAAGTCATTGATGAAGAGGACGTCAAGCAGGGCAAGCTGAATATCGGATTCCGGACCAATACGACATATACAGATCCGGATTATCCTGCATTGCAGGTGTTTAACGGGCTGTTCGGAGGTTTCTCTCATTCAAAGCTGTTTATAAATGTCCGTGAAAAAGCGAGCCTCGCCTATTATGCAGCCTCAAGGGTGGAAAGCTTCAAAGGGCTTTTGATGGTCATGTCGGGCATTGAGGTGAAAAATTACAAGCAGGCCGTCACCATCATTGAAGAACAGTTTCAGGCTATGCAAAACGGTGACTTTTCAGAAGATGATATCGCCCAAACGAAAGCCGTTATTAAAAATCAAGTATTAGAAACCATTGATACGGCATACGGCTTAGCGGAATTTCTGTATCAGCAGGCCTCAGCCCAAGTAGAGATACCGATCGAAAGATTCCTTGACAATATCGAGAAAGTGACAAAAGAGGACATTATCAATGTCGGAAAGAACATTAAGCTGGATACGACTTATTTCTTAAAAGGGACGGGGGGAGCATCTTGACTAAACCGATAAACTTCGAACAGCTTCAGGAAACGCTGTATCATGAAAAAATGGCAAACGGCCTTGATGTCTATGTGCTGCCGAAACAGGGCTTTAATAAAACATACGCCGTGTTTACGACAAAGTACGGTTCCATTGACAATCAATTCGTTCCTTTAAATAAGGAAGAAATGGTACACGTCCCTGACGGAATCGCGCATTTTCTGGAGCATAAACTGTTTGAAAAAGCGGACGGCGACGTGTTTCAGGACTTCAGTAAGCAGGGGGCGTCGGCAAATGCCTTTACATCATTTACACGAACCGCTTATCTTTTCTCCAGCACTTCTAATGTGGAGAAAAACCTGGAAACACTCGTAGATTTTGTTCAGGACCCGTATTTCACGGAAAAATCAGTTGAAAAAGAAAAAGGCATCATCGGCCAGGAAATCAATATGTATGATGATAATCCGGATTGGCGGCTGTTTTTCGGCCTTATCGAAAATATGTATAAAGACCACCCCGTGAAAATTGACATTGCCGGAACGGTGGAGAGCATCTCACATATTACGAAAGATCTGCTGTATGAGTGCTATGAAACGTTTTATCACCCGAGCAATATGCTGCTCTTTATCGTCGGTCCCGTAGATCCTGAAGCGGTCATCAGCCAGGTGCGGAAAAACCAGGAGAAAAAGCCGTTTACAGACCAGCCCGAAATCAAACGTGAAGAAGTTCAGGAGCAGGAAGCGGTTTTCCGCCGGGAGCAGGAATTAAAAATGAACGTGCAAGGCTCAAAATGTCTTGTCGGCTTAAAGGCGAAAGATCCTTATAAAACGGGGCAGGATCTGTTGAAGCACGAGCTCAGCATGAACCTCATGCTTGAATGTCTTTTCGGAAAAAGCTCACCGCATTACGGTGACTTGTACGACAAAGGCTACATTGATGAAACCTTCAGCTTTGATTACACGGCTGAATACGGATTCGGTTTTGCCTCTGTCGGAGGAGATACACCGGAGCCGGATAAGCTCGCTGACGAATTAAAACACATGCTGCTTGATGCAGAATCAGCCGTGACTGCGGAAAAACTTGATCTTGCAAGAAAAAAGAAGATCGGGTCATTCTTAAAAGCGCTCAATTCGCCTGAATATATCGCCAACCAATTCACACGCTACGCCTTTTTAGATATGAGTCTGTTTGATGTCGTAACCGTACTGGAGCAGATTACGCTGGAAGACGTAAAGCGGGTCATTAAAGAAGAAATATCAGAAGACAGGCTGACAGTCTGCAAAGTCGTGCCAAAATCATAACAAAAACATCCCTCACGCCCTGAGGGATATTTTTCTGGGGAAAGAAGGAGTATTGATTGATGAAACAGACAGCGCTCGTAACCGGAGCAAGCGGCGGAATCGGACAAAGTATAAGTGAAGTCCTCGCAAAAAACGGATATGACGTCCTCTTGCATTATCATTCTAATAAGGAAGCCGCACACAGGCTTGCGGAAAGGCTGAGCGCATCATTCGGCGTAAAAGCCTCCGTTATTCAGGCGGATCTGTCCTCACCGGATGGAGCGGAGACACTCAGCCGTTCCGTTAAGCAGCCTGTGGATGCTCTGATATTAAACAGCGGCAAAAGTCATTTCGGCCTGATTACGGACGTTACGGATGACACGGCGCGGGAGATGGTGCAGCTGCATGTAACGAGTCCGTTTCTTTTGGCGCGTAATCTGATGCCCGGCATGATCCGGAAAAAAAGCGGGGGCATCGTCGCGATCGGTTCCGTCTGGGGAGAAACAGGCGCATCGTGCGAGGTATTATACAGCATGGTCAAGGGAGCGCAGCATTCGTTCGTCAAAGCGCTTGCCAAAGAGCTTGCTCCGAGCGGCGTCCGCGTGAATGCAGTCTCGCCGGGTGCCGTTGATACAAATATGCTTGATCAGTTCACGTCTGATGAAAAAGAAGCGTTGGCAGAGGAAATTCCCGCGGGCCGGCTGGCAAAGCCGGAGGAAATCGCCGAAGCGGCGGCCTTTTTATTATCGGACAAGGCTTCCTATATTACGGGGCATATATTATCCGTAAACGGCGGCTGGCACTGCTGAAAAAAATGTGTGTATAGTTTGCATCTGTACGGACAAAATAATTTTGTAACAACAGATGAAATGGAGGAACCCAACATGTCAGTATTAGAAAACTGGGATAATTGGAAGAATTTCCTTGGCGACAGATTGAACTATGCGCAGGAAAAAGGGATGAGTGATGAAACGATCACTGACCTCGCTACAGAAATCGGCGGTTACCTTGCGAACGAAGTCGACTCGAAAAACCATCAGGAAAAAGTGCTTGCTGATCTTTGGAGCGTTGCTTCTGAAGATGAACAGCGCGCCATCGCAAATATGATGGTGAAGCTTGTTGAAAATAACAGCACTCATTAAGAGGGGGGATTTCTCCTCTCTTTTTTTATGTTTTCCTCTATAGAGCAACATTCTTCTTTCTAATTAGAGAAAAATGTTTTATGATAAAGGAAGGTAAAAATTTGCCACAATGGAGGGGGTATATCATTTGGCAAAGCTCGAATGGTATTTTGAATATGAAATTCAAGTGAACCGCCCCGGCCTGCTCGGGGATATTTCATCTCTTCTCGGGATGCTGTCAATTAATATTGTCACAATTAACGGTGTCGACCTTTCCAGAAGGGGAATGCTGCTCAGATGCCGGCATATAGATCAAATTAAACGATTGGAATCAATTTTAAAAACAATGGAGACCATTAAAGTAACGAAGCTGAGAGAACCGAGGCTTCGCGACCGTCTCGCAGTTCGCCACGGAAGATACATTCAGCGTGATGCCGATGACAAAAAAACCTTCCGTTTTGAAAGGGACGAGCTCGGTCTTCTGGTTGACTTTATGGCCGAGCTGTTTAAAAAAGAAGGGCACAAACTGATCGGAATCCGGGGAATGCCGAGGGTCGGAAAAACGGAGTCCATCGTTGCGTCAAGCGTTTGTGCCAGCAAAAGATGGCTTTTCGTATCATCAACGCTGCTAAAACAAACGATCCGGAGCCAGCTGGTTGCCGATGAATACAGCACGGAAAACGTGTTTATCCTCGACGGCATCGTTTCGACAAGACGGGGATCTGAGCGCCATCTTCAGCTCGTCAGTGAAATTATGCGGCTTCCGGCGACAAAGGTCGTGGAGCACCCCGATATTTTTGTTCAAAATTCGGAGTATACGCTCGATGATTTCGATTATATTATCGAACTCAGAAATGATCCTGACGAAGTTATTACATATGAACATGCAGAAGAACCGCAAATATTTGATCAGACCGGTTTTTCAAGCTTTGATTTTTAATATTGGAAGGTGTTTGTTGTGACAGAATTAGCAATCCGGCTTAAAGAAGCCAGAGAGGAAAAAGGGATGTCATTGGATGAACTCCAGGCGGCGACGAAAATTCAGAAAAGATACTTAACCGCTCTGGAAGAAGGCAATTATGACGTCATTCCCGGCAATTTTTATGTGCGGGCGTTTATCAAGCAATACGCTGAAGCTGTCGGGCTTGATTCAGATCAGTTATTTGAAGAATATAAAAAAGACATCCCTAACACGTACCATGACGATGTGTCGGAAAAAATCTCCGGTCTCGCCATGCAAAGGGAGCTTCCTAAGTCCGCTTCAAAGGCGGCGGAATGGCTTCCGACCGTCCTTGTCGTCATCGGTGTCATTATCGTCATCGCGATCATTTATGCGATTATTCAGCTCGGAATGAGCAAATCCGGGCAGACAGACGGAGATAAGGCAGTCACCCAAAGTGAGAGCAAGTATGAGATTCCTAAGGATTCTGCGCTGAAAAACGACGGCAATACAAATGACGAAGCGCAATCTGACAGCAAAAAAGACAAAAAGGACACAAAAGCGTCAGAGCAGAAAAAGAAAGAAAAAAGCAGTGAAAAGACGGAGATCAAAGCGGCCGGAACGGAAGGCTCGGCTTCTTCATACAACGTCTCCGGGGCAGATAAGTATAAGCTTGAACTGATTGCTTCTGACAGCGCATGGATCCGCGTCCGTGATGACAGCGGCGGTTCTTTAAAAGAAGGAACACTGCAAAAAGGCGAAACCTTTAAAAAAGACGTCACGGATCAAAAGCAGATTGAAATCCGCACGGGCTATGCCCCTAACCTGAAAATTAAAATCAACGGAGAGGTTCTGTCCTATGAACTCAATCCGCATGATGTAATGGCGCAGACCATCACAATCAAGATGAAAAAATAAAAGGGGAAAAGTCATCTGAACGATTAAGATGACTTTTTCTTCACGTCCGAGTACATATTATTGGAGGGGCTTTATGTTTAACTTACCGAATAAAATCACACTGGCAAGAATCGCTTTAATTCCTGTATTTATGATTATCATGCTTGTTCCTTTTCAGTGGGGCAGCGTTCATATAGGGGATGAATCGATTCCGGTCGCACATCTTACGGGAGCTGTTTTGTTCATTATCGCATCAACGACTGACTGGGTGGATGGCTACTACGCCAGAAAACTGAACCTCGTGACAAACTTCGGGAAATTTTTAGATCCGCTGGCTGACAAACTGCTGGTGTCCGCGGCATTAATTACGCTTGTGCAGTTTGACCTTGCGCCGGCGTGGATGGTCATCATCATCATCAGCCGCGAATTTGCCGTAACGGGATTAAGACTTGTGCTGGCGGGAACGGGGGAAGTTGTAGCCGCCAATATGCTGGGGAAAATTAAAACATGGGCTCAGATCATCGCTGTTGCCGCGCTTTTGCTGCATAATCTTCCGTTTGAGCTCGTTTCTTTCCCGTTCGGCGATATCGCTTTATGGGTGGCCGTGCTGTTCACAGTCATTTCCGGCTGGGATTATTTTGCGAAGAACTGGGATGCGTTAAAAACATCTAACTAAGAAAGAAGGACTTAAAGATGGAAATAGCAAAAAAAGCAGAAATCATTGCAGTCGGCTCGGAGCTTCTGCTAGGCCAGATCGCCAATACGAACGCGCAGTTTATCAGTAAAGAGCTGGCGGAAATTGGTGTAAACGTGTTTTATCATACCGCTGTCGGTGACAATCCGGAGCGGCTTAAGCAAGTCATCCGCATTGCCGAAGAGCGCTCAGACCTGATTATTTTTTCAGGCGGCCTCGGACCGACCAAGGACGATTTGACGAAAGAAACCATTGCAAACACACTGGGGCGCCCGCTCGTTCTGAATGACGAAGCGTTCCGGTCGATCGAAGAATATTTCGCGAAAACAAAACGGACCATGTCGCCGAATAACCGCAAACAGGCGCTCGTCATTGAGGGCTCAGACGTTTTGGCGAATCATTTCGGCATGGCGCCGGGAATGCTTGCAGAGCACGGCTCAAGGCTTTATATGCTGCTTCCCGGGCCGCCGAGCGAGCTGCGTCCGATGTTTGAAAATGAAGCGAAGCCGCTGCTTCTTAAAAAGCTCGGTTCTAATGAGAAAATCGTTTCAACCGTGCTGCGGTTTTTCGGAATCGGTGAATCCCAGCTTGAAGCTGATTTAGAAGATATCATTGATGCGCAGACGAACCCGACGATTGCGCCGCTTGCTGCTGACGGAGAGGTCACGCTGCGTTTAACGGCGAAACATGCTGACGAAAAAGAAACAGAACGGCTTTTAAAAGAAACGGAAGCCGCCATTTTAGAACGTGTCGGTGAATTTTTCTACGGATATGATGATACGTCTCTGGTGAAGGAGCTTTCAAAAGCATGCAGACAAAACGGAATTACGATTTCCTCTGCCGAAAGCTTTACAGGCGGCCTGTTTTCAGAGTGGGTGACTGATTTAAGCGGTGCGTCTCAACTATTTGCAGGGGGCGTTGTCTGTTATTCCGACAGCGTGAAACAGCATGTGCTCGGCGTGAAAGCTGAGACGCTCGCAGAAAGCGGAGCGGTCAGCAAAGAGTGTGCGAAAGAGCTTGCAGCCGGTGTGAGAAAGCTGACCGGAAGCGATATCGGCATCAGCTTTACCGGGGTTGCGGGTCCCGACCCGCAGGAAGGGCATGCGCCGGGCCGCGTCTTTATCGGCATTTCGGCGGAAGGAAAAGAAGAGGTGCACGAATTTAACTTTGCCGGCTCAAGAACCGGAATCAGAAAGCGCGCCGCTAAATACGGCTGCCATCTCATTTTGAAAATGCTGGATCAAAAATAAAGTTTTAAAGAGGCGTTTTCTCTGATTTTTAAGTTTTACAAGGGAAATTATGCTCTTTTGCAGAAAAGCGAACGCGGAAAAAATCCGAATATGCGTTCGCTTTTTTCTTGGCAAATGCCAGTAAACAAGGTATAGTATATGTAGTGGCAAGATAAAGGAGGAAAAAATAAATGAGTGATCGTCAGGCAGCCTTAGATATGGCTCTTAAGCAAATAGAAAAACAATTCGGCAAAGGTTCCATCATGAAGCTCGGAGAAAAAACGGATACAAGAATTTCAACGGTGCCAAGCGGTTCCCTTGCACTTGATACCGCTCTCGGAATAGGCGGATACCCGCGCGGACGGATTATTGAAGTATACGGACCTGAAAGCTCAGGTAAAACGACTGTAGCGCTTCACGCAATCGCTGAGGTTCAGGAAAAAGGCGGACAGGCAGCATTTATTGATGCTGAGCATGCTCTTGATCCTGTTTACGCGCAAAAGCTCGGTGTCAATATCGAAGAGCTTCTGCTTTCTCAGCCGGATACGGGAGAGCAGGCGCTAGAGATTGCTGAAGCGCTGGTGCGAAGCGGAGCTGTTGATATCGTAGTCGTTGACTCTGTTGCGGCGCTTGTTCCAAAAGCTGAAATTGAAGGTGACATGGGTGATTCACACGTCGGTTTACAGGCGCGTCTTATGTCTCAGGCGCTCCGTAAGCTTTCCGGCGCCATCAATAAATCTAAAACAATCGCAATCTTTATTAACCAGATTCGTGAAAAAGTCGGCGTTATGTTCGGAAATCCGGAGACGACACCGGGCGGCCGCGCGCTGAAATTCTATTCTTCCGTGCGCCTTGAAGTGCGCCGTGCCGAGCAATTAAAGCAGGGCAACGACGTGATGGGGAATAAAACGAGAATTAAAGTCGTAAAAAACAAAGTCGCTCCTCCGTTCCGTACGGCTGAAGTGGACATTATGTACGGTGAAGGAATCTCCAAAGAAGGGGAAATCATCGACCTTGGAACTGAACTGGATATCGTGCAAAAAAGCGGTTCGTGGTATTCTTATGAAGAAGAACGCCTCGGTCAGGGCCGTGAAAACGCCAAGCAGTTCTTAAAAGAAAATAAAGACATCATGCTGATGATTCAGGAACAAATCCGTGAATATTACGGTTTAGACAATAACGGTGTAACGGACAAAGCGGAAGAAGTTCAGGAAGAGATGGAATTAGAAGAATAAAAACACGATCAAAAGAGCGGAATAAGCAATTTCCGCTCTTTTTTTGTGTGTTTCAAAAAAACACTGGCTGTTTCGGAAAATTTTATCTGGAATGTTACAACTTTTTTCACCCTTCACTCGTCTAACATCATGGCGAAAGTTGAAATTATATCTGAGGAGGAAAAAAGATGACGAGCCCCCGCCGCACAAGAATAAATAAAAAAAGAAAGAAGAAGCTGATGAAAACGGGAGGGCTGTTTCTTTTTCTGCTGCTTGTCACTGTTTTTATTATGATCTGGACCGTCACAGCGCATCACCGGGAGAAGGAATCCGTTAAAAACGCTCCCGCCGCTCAATCTGATACTTCAAAAGACCAGACTCAACAGAAAAAAGAAAAGACGCAAAAAGAGAAAACACCTAAATCAATCGATCACAATAAACAGATCAGCAATTACTTGCAACAGATCGGGTTCAGCGGCACAGCAATGATCGTAAAAGATGGAAAAGTTGTGCTGAAAAAAGGCTTTGGCTATGCGGACCGAAAACAAAAAATTAAAAACAATCCGGAGACATCATATTATATCGGTTCTTCACAAAAAGCGTTAATCGCGACGGCTGTCCTGCAGCTTGAAGAAAAAGGGCTGCTGCAGACGAGTGACCCCGTCAGTACATACTTGCCGAATTTTCCCAACGGCACGCGCATTACATTGAAAAACCTGCTCAATCATACGTCCGGCATAAACGGGCATATTGAGGGACAGGGACCGATTTCTCCAATTGATTTAATCAAGGATATAGAATACCGCGGAATTAAACGGCAGCCCGGGGTTTGGGATTACAGGGATTCCAACTATTCAGTGCTTGCTTATATCGTATCTCAAGTCAGCGGGGAGTCTTATGAACAATATATAAAAGAACACGTGTTCAAACCGGCCGGAATGAAGCATGCCGGATTTTACAAAACATTTGTCAAAGCCAAATATCCTGCCGTCGGCTACAAAGTCGATGAGAGCGGCAGTCTTGTAACGCCGCACCTTTTGGACTTATCGCAGCTGTACGGGGCGGGCGACATGTATATGAGCGCTGAAGATCTCTATAAATTTGATAAAGCGATCGTAAACGGCACGCTCCTTTCAAAAGAAAGCTTCACAAAAATGTTTACAGCAGGAAGCAGTGCCGCTTACGGCATGGGGTTTTACATTGATCCGGGAAGCTATTCCAATCACGGTGTTATGCCCGGTTACAACATTTTGAACAGCTTCAGCCATTCGGCAAGCAAATATGTCATATTACTGTCAAACATTCAGAATAACGCCAAATTAGGACAGGTAAACAATAGAATTTACCAATTGCTTAACCAGGCGGACTAACAGAGCCGTCATTCACAAAAAGCGGATGAAGGTATGGTATGATATATACATGGGCGAAGATCCGAGCTGAAGGCGAATCGTTAAGCTGGCAAGCTTGACAAGTATTTCCGACACAATTACAATGAAGTTGTAACATTTGTTTTTTTAACATGATTGTTAAACCATTTAAACTTGACAAGGGCATGAGAGACTCATTCCCTGTGAAGGTTCTGTATGTTGAGAAAATCAGACAATGTACATGCCGGCACTTATTTAAGCAAAAACCAAGTTCATAGCAAGAGGAGGTGAAAGTATGACCCCAATGACGGTTCTCATCTCCATTTTGCTGACTCTGCTCGGTTTAGTTGTTGGCTACTATGTTCGTAAAACCATTGCCGAAGCAAAGATTGCGGGCGCACGCGGTGCTGCCGAGCAAATCCTTGAAGATGCAAAGCGTGATGCTGAAGCACTGAAAAAAGAAGCTCTGCTTGAAGCAAAGGACGAAATCCATACACTTCGAATAGATGCTGAACAGGAAGTTCGTGAAAGACGAAATGAGCTTCAAAAACAAGAAAACCGTTTACTTCAAAAAGAAGAAAATCTTGACCGTAAACATGAAGGAATTGATAAACGGGAAGCGATGTTGGAGAAGAAAGATCATTCTCTGAATGAACGACAACAACATATTGAAGAGATGGAAAGCAAAGTGGATGAGATGATTCGTATGCAGCAGTCAGAACTCGAACGCATTTCGAGCCTGACACGGGATGAAGCGAAACAAATCATTCTTGACCGGGTTGAAAATGAGCTTTCACATGACATCGCCATCATGACAAAAGAAACCGAAAACCGTGCGAAAGAAGAGGCAGATAAAAAGGCGAAAAACATTCTGTCGCTTGCTTTGCAGCGCTGTGCAGCAGATCATGTTGCCGAAACGACGGTATCGGTCGTCAATCTTCCGAATGATGAGATGAAAGGACGTATCATCGGCCGTGAAGGGCGTAACATTCGTACGCTTGAAACGCTTACAGGTATTGACCTGATTATTGATGACACACCTGAAGCAGTCATTCTTTCCGGATTTGATCCGATCAGACGGGAGACGGCAAGAATCGCTCTTGATAAACTCGTTCAGGATGGCCGTATTCACCCGGCGCGCATTGAAGAAATGGTTGAAAAATCCCGCCGTGAGGTAGATGACTATATCCGGGAAATGGGTGAGCAGACGACGTTTGAAGTCGGCGTTCACGGACTCCACCCGGATCTGATCAAGATCCTCGGCCGGTTGAAATTCCGTACAAGCTACGGGCAGAACGTACTGAAACATTCTATGGAAGTTGCGTTTTTAGCCGGTTTAATGGCTTCCGAGCTTGGAGAAGATGCAAAGCTTGCCAAGCGGGCCGGTCTTCTGCATGACATCGGAAAAGCAATTGACCATGAAGTGGAAGGAAGCCACGTGGAAATCGGAGTGGAGCTTGCGACCAAATATAAAGAGCATCCAGTCGTCATTAACAGTATTGCGTCACACCACGGAGACGAAGAGCCGACTTCCATTATCGCCGTTCTGGTTGCTGCCGCTGATGCACTGTCAGCCGCAAGACCGGGCGCGAGAAGTGAAACGCTCGAAAACTATATCCGCAGACTTGAAAAGCTTGAAGAAATCTCCGAGTCTTACGAAGGTGTTGAAAAATCATTTGCGATTCAGGCCGGCCGTGAAGTTCGCATCATGGTAAAGCCGGACTCCATTAATGATTTAGAAGCCCATCGTTTGGCACGTGATATCCGTAAACGAATTGAGGACGAGCTTGATTATCCGGGCCACATTAAAGTGACCGTAATCAGAGAAACTCGAGCCGTAGAGTATGCAAAATAAAGTGATGCTTAGCGCATCACTTTATTTTTTTGAGTCCCTGAAAAGGAAGGAATGGAATGTATGAGAATTTTATTTATCGGAGATGTTGTCGGTTCCCCGGGCCGCGACATGGTAAAAGAATATGTCCCGAAACTGAAAGCGAAACATAAACCGCATTTTACAATTATTAACGGAGAAAATGCAGCACACGGAAAAGGACTGACAGAAAAGATCTACCACAGCCTGATGGAAGCGGGAGCAGATGCCATTACAATGGGAAACCATACGTGGGATAAAAGAGAGATCTTCGACTTTATTGATGATGTGCCGCATCTTGTCCGGCCGGCGAATTTCCCGGAAGGTACGCCGGGCAAAGGCATTACCTATATTAAATCGAACGGAAAAGAGCTTGCCGTCATTAATTTACAGGGACGGACGTTTCTTCCGCCGCTTGATGATCCGTTTGCTAAAGCGGATGAATTAATAGAAGAAGCGAAAAAGCGCACGCCGTACATTTTTATTGATTTTCACGCCGAAGCGACAAGCGAAAAAATTGCAATCGGCTGGTACACAGACGGAAGAGCCTCTGCCGTGGTAGGCACCCATACACACGTGCAAACGGCAGATAACCGCATTTTGCCGAAAGGAACGGCATATATTACTGATGTAGGCATGACGGGTCCGTACGACGGAATTCTCGGTATGGACAGAGAAACGGTCATCAAGCGGTTTAAAACCAATCTTCCCGTCCGGTTTACGGTGGCGGAAGGTAAAACTACGCTGAGCGGAGTGCTCATTGACATCGACGATCAAACGAAAAAGGCCGTAAATATCGAACGGATATTAATCAATGATGACCATATGTTCTTTGAATAGGTGATCATGTGTTTATTTTATAAAAATATTAAAAGGAAAAGCAGGAATATAGCAACTTCTTAGTGAATATAGTAGAAATGGAAGGTAGCCCGCTATTTTTGAAAAGCATTGTGGGGATGGCTTTTTGGATAGCAACATCTAATAATGATTGTTCTAATGAACACTCACTTATCCATTGTAAAACTAAGGGGGAGCAGAAATGGAAATCTTGAAAGTTTCAGCAAAATCAAGTCCAAATTCAGTAGCAGGCGCGCTTGCCGGTGTATTGAGGGAACGCGGAGCCGCCGAAATTCAAGCAATTGGGGCGGGTGCCTTAAATCAGGCTGTTAAAGCGGTTGCGATTGCCAGAGGCTTTGTCGCGCCAAGCGGCGTAGATTTGATTTGTATTCCGGCTTTTACAGATATACAGATTGACGGAGAAGAAAGAACGGCGATTAAGTTAATCGTCGAACCCCGTTAAAAACAAAAACATGACATTCTCAACCTGCTTGCGTAAGGCGAGCGGGTTGTTTTTATTGTTGTCATATTTTCTCACAATATTATATTGATAGTACGAAGAGATGATAAATGGCTTTATTCATATAATATTCAAAAAAAATCCCGCCCATTTTTCCGGACGGAAGCAGTTGTTTTCTCGGAGTGGACACTGGTGTTTACCTCCTTTTTATATCATGTTACAATCCAGTTATTACAGTGTTTTTTCGAGGAGGAGTGTACATGTTGGGAGGAAAGATGAAAGCTATCGTCAAAAATGAAAACGCTTTCGGAGCAACTCTGAAAGAAATTCCCATACCTTCCATTAATGAGAATGAAGTTCTCATTAAAGTACAGGCCGCATCTATATGCGGTACAGATGTGCATATTTATAATTGGGATCAATGGGCGCAGAAACGAATCAAAACACCTCAAGTATTCGGACATGAATTCAGCGGTATCGTAGCGGAAACGGGCAAGCACGTCACAAATGTCAAAACAGGTGACTACGTTTCGGCTGAAACCCACTTCGTCTGCGGTACTTGTGTCCCTTGTTTAACAGGAAAACATCATGTGTGCACCCATACAAAGATCCTCGGCGTAGATACAGCCGGTTCCTTCGCTGAATATGTCAAAGTGCCGGCTCGAAATGTTTGGAAAAATCCCGCTGATATGGACCCCGCCGTCGCTTCTGTTCAAGAGCCGCTTGGCAACGCGGTGCATACGGTGCTGGAAAGCAGCCAGCTTGCGGGCGGTTCCGCTGCAATTATCGGCTGCGGACCGATCGGGCTGATGGCGGTGGCAGTGGCTAAAGCGGCCGGTGCATCCCGTATTGCGGCCATTGATAAAAATGATTACAGGCTGGCTCTTGCGAAGAAATTGGGAGCCACGATCACCATTTCAGCTGATAAGGAAGATCCGCTTGAGGTGATCGACACCTTAACAGGCGGAGAAGGGATCGACCTTGTCTGCGAAATGTCAGGCCACCCGGCAGCTATCGCACAAGGATTAAAGATGGCGGCCAACGGGGGAAGGTTCCATATGCTGAGTCTGCCGGAACGTCCGGTGACGGTTGACCTGACAAATGACGTGGTGTTTAAAGGACTTACCGTCCAAGGCATCACAGGCAGAAAAATGTTTGAAACATGGCGGCAGGTATCGCACCTGCTTGAATCCGGCCTTGTTGATCTGACGCCGGTGATCACGCATCAGTTTCCGCTTGAAGACTTTGAAAAAGGGTTTGACCTGATGAGAAAGGGCCAGTGCGGCAAAGTCATTTTGATTCCATAAGGGGAGGGTTCTATAATGAAAGAATTTGAATTTCTAAAAGCAGAGCTTGATAAAATGAAAGAAAATAAAACGTGGCAGCAAATGAAACAAATTGAAACGAAGCAGGGTCCGTCGGTGGAAGTCAAAGGGGAAAACGTGATACAGCTTTCATCGAACAATTATCTCGGTTTGACGTCGCATCCAAGGCTTGTCGAAGCGGCCAAACGCGCCGCGGAAGAATTCGGAGCGGGTACGGGGTCCGTCCGGACAATCGCCGGAACATTCACAATGCACAATGAGCTGGAGAAAAAATTGGCAAACTTTAAAAAAACAGAAGCGGCACTTGTTTTTCAATCGGGGTTCACAACGAATCAGGGCGTCTTATCAAGCATTCTTACAAAAGAAGATATCGTGATCTCTGACGAACTGAACCATGCTTCCATTATTGACGGGATCAGGCTGACGAAAGCAGATAAAAAGGTGTACCGCCATGTTGATATGGACGATTTGGAAAGAGTGCTGAAAAAATCAATGAATTACCGCATGCGCCTGATCGTCACCGACGGCGTATTCTCAATGGACGGCAACATCGCTCCTTTGCCTGACATCGTCAAACTTGCAGAGGCGTACGATGCCTTTGTGATGGTCGACGACGCGCATGCTTCCGGCGTACTCGGAAAAAACGGAAGGGGAACGGTTAATCACTTCGGTCTTGACGGAAGAGTCCATATACAGGTGGGCACATTAAGCAAAGCCATCGGAGTGCTTGGCGGTTACGCCGCAGGGTCGCAGGTTCTGATCGATTACCTGCGCCATAAAGGGCGTCCTTTCTTATTCAGCACTTCTCATCCGCCTGCGGTAACAGCCGCATGCATAGAAGCCATTGACGTCCTGCTGGAAGAGCCTGAGCATATGGAAAAGCTATGGGAGAACACGGCGTATTTCAAAGACAAACTGGTTCAAATGGGGCTGACCCTCACAAAAAGCGAAACACCGATCGTGCCGATATTAATAGGGGAGGAAGAAAAAGCCCAGGCATTATCAGACCTTTTATTGACCCGCGGCGTCTTTGCACAAAGCATCGTGTATCCGACGGTCGCCCAAGGAAAAGCGAGAATCCGCACCATTATTACGGCGGAGCATACAAATGAGGAGCTTGACCGGGCCTTGGAAGTTATCCGTTCAGCCGCAAAAGAGCTGCAGCTTGTGTAAGGGGGAAATGATTCCCTCTTTTTTATTTCTTATTGATTCTTATTCTCAATAAGGTGTACAATAATAGGCTGGCGGTTGTGCCAAACGCTTTTAACCAGTATACTTGAGGGTGGAAGTTTCGGTTGAAAGGAGACATTCGAACATGAATGAAAAGCAAAAGCAGGAAAGCGGACAAGTGAATCCGGCGGACAAAACATCCGAAAAGGATTACAGCAAGTATTTTGAAGCCGTATATATTCCGCCTTCTTTAAAAGATGCGAAAAAACGGGGCAAAGAATCCGTTCAATATCATAACGATTTTAAAATCTCAGAAGAATTTAAAGGCCTCGGTGAAGGCAGGAAATTTTATATCCGCACGTACGGATGCCAAATGAACGAGCATGATACGGAAGTCATGGCGGGTATTTTTATGGCGCTCGGTTATGAAGCGACAAATTCGGTTGATGACGCGAACGTTATTTTATTAAACACTTGCGCTATCCGGGAAAATGCTGAAAACAAAGTGTTCGGCGAGCTCGGCCATTTAAAGGCGCTCAAAAAAAATAACCCGGACCTGATTCTCGGCGTCTGCGGCTGCATGTCACAGGAAGAATCAGTCGTAAACCGCATCCTTAAGAAGCACCCGTTTGTCGATATGATTTTCGGCACGCACAACATTCACCGTCTGCCGGAACTGTTATCAGAGGCATATTTATCAAAAGAGATGGTCATTGAAGTGTGGTCGAAGGAAGGGGATGTCATTGAAAACCTTCCGAAAGTCCGCAACGGAAAAATTAAAGGCTGGGTCAACATTATGTACGGCTGTGACAAGTTCTGCACATACTGCATCGTACCGTATACCCGCGGAAAAGAACGAAGCCGCCGTCCTGAGGAAATTATCCAGGAAGTCAGAAGACTTGCAAGTGAAGGCTATAAAGAAATCACACTGCTCGGTCAAAACGTGAATGCGTACGGAAAAGATTTTGAGGATATGACGTACGGACTCGGTGATTTAATGGACGAACTGCGCAAAATTGATATTCCGAGAATCCGATTCACGACGAGTCATCCGCGTGACTTTGATGATCATCTGATCGAAGTGCTCGCCAAAGGCGGCAACCTTCTTGACCATATCCATCTTCCGGTTCAATCAGGAAGCTCAGCGATGTTAAAAATGATGGCGCGCAAATATGACAGAGAACGCTATCTGGAGCTTGTCGGAAAAATTAAAGCGGCGATGCCGAACGCTTCACTGACGACCGATATTATTGTCGGTTTTCCGAATGAAACCGATGAACAATTTGAAGAAACGCTTTCGTTATATCGCGAAGTGGAATTTGACAGCGCATATACGTTTATTTACTCTCCTCGTGAAGGCACGCCGGCAGCGAAGATGAAAGACAATGTTCCGATGAGGGTCAAGAAAGAACGTCTTCAGCGCCTCAATGATTTGGTGAAAGAAATTTCAGCCAAAAAAATGAAGGAATATGAAGGCAGGACTGTCGAAGTATTAGTTGAGGGAGAAAGCAAAAATAACCCTGACATTCTTGCCGGCTATACGGAAAAAAGCAAGCTCGTCAACTTCAAAGGGCCGAAAGACGCCATCGGCAAGATTGTACGCGTCAAAATCGAACAGGCGAAAACATGGTCGCTTGACGGTGTGATGGCAGGAGAAGCAATCGAGGTGAAATAATAATGACGCTTTACTCAAAGAAAGACATTGTACAGCAGGCTAGGAACCTTGCGAAAATGATTTCTGAAACAGAAGAAGTTGATTTTTTCAAACGCGCCGAGGCGCAGATTAACGAAAATGAAAAAGTCTCTGCAATTATTAATCAGATTAAAACCCTGCAAAAGCAAGCCGTTAACCTGAAGCACTACGAAAAGCTTGAAGCGCTGAAACAAGTGGAAAGTAAAATTGACGCCCTGCAGGAAGAGCTTGAAGGGATTCCGATCATTCAGGAATTCAGAGATTCCCAGATTGAGGTCAATGACCTTCTTCAGCTTGTCGCACATACGATCTCAAATCAGGTGACAAACGAAATCATTACATCTACCGGAGGCAACCTGCTGACGGGAGAAACCGGTTCAAAAGTAAAACATTCGAATAACAGCTGTTCTATTTAAACACGGGGCCTTCATCGGCCCGTGTTTTTTTGCTTTTGAGAACTAATTGTAATATGTACTAAATTTTCATTAACTCACCGTTTTGTCCCATTTTACTGGAAAGTTTTATCATACTTAAAAGTAAAGTTTCTGGGCAGGGCTGCATACAATGAAACAGAAACTTTGTATTTTTATATTTTTATTATAAAAATGCACATGAGACAAATGCCCAGCATAAGATAACACGAAGAAGAACAAGGAGGCCTGCCGGAATGTCTGAATACAGGGAAATTAT
Organism: Bacillus sp. JHAA; assembly: GCF_036961585.1. NCBI lineage: Bacteria > Bacillati > Bacillota > Bacilli > Caryophanales > Bacillaceae > Bacillus > Bacillus sp. JHAA. The sequence continues at coordinate 405,199 of NZ_JBAMDE010000003.1, forward strand.
TACGAAAGCGGTAGTTGCGAAAGGAAGAAAATTCACCCAATGCACCAACACGATCTCACCTGGAGAAAAACCGTCAAGTATATTGGGCGGCTGGATTATCAACCACAAGTACGATGCCGAAAAGATCGGGAAGACTGTAGAAATTGAAGGGTATTATGATATAAACGTCTGGTACTCTTACGCCGATAATACAAAAACGGAAGTTGTAACCGAGAGAGTAAAGTATGTCGATGTGATTAAACTCAGATACAGAGACACAAATTACTTAGATGACGAACACGAAGTCATTGCCAAAGTGCTGCAGCAGCCGAATTGTCTTGAAGTCACCATTTCTCCTAACGGAAATAAAATCGTGGTTCAGGCAGAGAGAGAATTTTTAGCAGAAGTGGTCGGTGAAACGAAAGTCGTCGTCGAAGTCAATCCTGACTGGGAAGAAGACGATGATGATGATTGGGAAGACGATCTTGATGAAGAATTAGAGGACATTAACCCTGAATTTTTAGTCGGAGATCCTGAAGAATAAGTTGAGGCTAGGGGAGTTTAACACCCCAAGTCTCTTTTTTATATATAAAGATATCACTCTTTTGTTTATGTTATAATGGGATTCGGATAAGAGAAGATACATAGTGAGGGATTAAATGATGGCTAGTTACACGCCTATGATACAGCAATACTTGAAGATAAAGGCAGAGCACCAAGATGCCTTTTTATTTTTTCGGCTTGGTGACTTTTATGAAATGTTTTTTGAAGATGCAAAAAAAGCGTCACAAGAGCTTGAAATTACACTGACAAGCAGAGACGGAGGTTCGGCTGATAAAATTCCGATGTGCGGCGTGCCGTATCATTCCGCGGCGGCTTATATTGAACAGCTGATTAAAAAGGGCTATAAAGTGGCGATCTGTGAGCAGACGGAAGATCCGAAGGCGGCTAAAGGCGTTGTAAAAAGAGAAGTCGTCCAGCTGATCACACCGGGAACCGTGATGGATGGAAAAGGCATTCATGAATCGGAAAACAACTTTATCGCTTCCGTTTCCGAATTCCGTGACGGATACGGTCTCGCTTTATCGGACTTAACGACCGGAGAAAACCTGGCCGTATTTATTGAGCGGATTGAAGATGTCATGTCAGAAATTTACTCAGTCGGCGCAAAGGAAATTGTCGTATCAAGCAAGTTTAACGAACATACAGCTGCTCAGCTGAAAGAACGGTGCGGCGCCACGATTTCCATCGAAGACGGGGAAATAACAGAACGCATTGAAATCGCAAATCACTTGCCGGGCGAAGAGCTGACAGAGACGTTTATGCGTTTATATACGTATTTGCAGAAAACGCAAAAACGGAGCCTGGATCATCTGCAGCCGGTTCAAGTATATGAATTGGAAGAAGCGATGAAAATTGACCTGTATTCAAAACGGAATCTTGAGCTGACGGAAACGATCCGTTCGAAAAGCAAAAAAGGGTCATTGCTTTGGCTTTTAGACGAGACGAAAACAGCGATGGGCGGCCGGCTTCTCAAACAATGGATTGACCGCCCGCTGATCAGGGCATCCCAAATCGAGGAACGCCAGGAAATGGTCGAGACGCTGATCAATCATCTGTTTGAGCGTGAAGATCTGCGAGAGCGCCTGAAGGAAGTATACGATTTAGAACGTCTGGCGGGCCGGGTCGCATTCGGAAACGTCAACGCAAGGGATTTAATCCAGCTGAAAGAATCTTTAAAACAAGTGCCGAGCATCAAAGAGCTTGTAGGGTCTCTTAACCATAAAAAAGCAAAAGAACGCGCCGGCTTGATTGATCCGTGCGGAGATTTGCTTGACCTGTTAGAAGAAGCCCTTCATGAAAACCCGCCGTTATCGTTAAAAGAAGGCAATTTAATTAAAGACGGCTATCATCAGAAGCTCGATGAGTACCGTGACGCCAGCAAAAACGGTAAAGACTGGATTGCCAGACTGGAGCAGCAGGAACGCGCTTATACGGGCATCCGTTCATTAAAGGTCGGTTTCAATAAAGTGTTCGGCTATTATATTGAAGTCACAAAAGCAAACCTTCATCTGCTTGAAGACGGACGGTATGAGCGGAAGCAGACCCTCACAAACGCCGAACGGTACATTACGCCGGAATTGAAGGAAAAAGAAGCGCTTATTTTAGAAGCGGAAAACAACATCTGCGAGCTGGAATATGAGCTTTTTGCCGGACTGCGTGAAAAGGTGAAACAATTTATTCCGCGCTTGCAGCGTCTTGCCAAACAAATGAGTGAGCTGGACGCACTGCAATGCTTTGCTACGATCAGTGAAAACAGGCATTACACAAAGCCCGTCTTTTCTGATAATGAAGTAAAAGTCATTGAAGGGAGACACCCCGTCGTTGAAAAGGTGATGGACAGTCAAGAATACGTCCCGAACAACTGCCTGATGGGCGATTCGCGGGAAATGCTCCTGATTACAGGTCCGAATATGTCAGGTAAAAGCACGTACATGAGACAGATCGCACTTCTATCGATCATGGCCCAGATCGGCTGCTTTGTGCCCGCAAAAGAAGCGGTTCTGCCGATTTTTGATCAAATCTTCACGAGAATCGGGGCAGCGGATGATTTGATTTCCGGACAAAGCACCTTTATGGTGGAAATGCTTGAAGCGAAAAACGCGATTGTGAACGCCACAAAAGACAGCCTGATCCTGTTTGATGAAATCGGCCGCGGGACATCAACGTACGACGGAATGGCGCTGGCACAGGCGATTATTGAGTATGTCCATGATCATATCGGCGCTAAAACACTGTTCAGCACGCATTATCATGAGCTGACGGTGCTTGAAGATAAGCTTCCTCAGCTGAAAAACGTTCATGTGCGCGCAGAGGAATATAACGGAACGGTCGTGTTTCTCCATCAAATCAAAGAAGGAGCCGCAGATAAAAGTTACGGCATTCATGTCGCCCAGCTTGCCGAGCTCCCGGACGATCTGATCAGCCGCGCGCAGGAGATTTTGAAACAGCTTGAGCAGACGGGAGATAAGCCGGAGCTTCCGGCGGTATCTGAGAAAAAGTCCGCCGTCAGAGAAGAACCGGCACAGCTGTCCTTTTTTGCTGACGGTGAAAAAGAACAGAAGGCACCGGCTGTTTCTAATAAAGAAAAACAAGTGCTTGAAGCCTTTAAGTCAATCAATATTCTCGATATGACGCCGCTTGAAGCGTTGAACGAAATGTACAAGCTGCAAAAAAAATTAAAATAGAAAGAGGTGACGGACTTGGCAAAAGTCATCCAGCTGTCAGATGAACTTTCAAATAAAATAGCGGCCGGCGAGGTGGTCGAACGGCCTGCCTCAGTCGTTAAAGAATTGGTGGAAAACGCCATCGACGCAAACAGCACAGTCATTGAAATCGACATAGAGGAAGCGGGGCTTTCGTCGATTCGGGTGCTCGATAACGGCGAAGGGATGGAAACCGATGATTGCAAGCGGGCTTTCCGCCGCCACGCGACCAGTAAAATCAAAGATGAAAACGACCTGTTCCGGGTGAGAACACTCGGTTTCCGCGGAGAAGCTTTGCCAAGTATCGCGTCTGTTTCTCATCTGGAAATCAAAACGAGCATCGGCGAGGGAGCGGGAACCCATCTCATTCTTCAGGGCGGGAATATCATTTCTGAGCAGAAATCCTCCAGCAGAAAAGGAACGGAGATTATCGTTACCAACCTGTTTTTCAATACACCCGCCAGATTGAAATATATGAAAACCGTGCATACGGAGCTCGGCAATATTACGGATGTTGTCAACCGGATCGCTCTTGCGCATCCGGAAGTATCGATCCGTCTCCGCCATCAGGGGAAAAATCTGCTGCAGACAAACGGTAACGGGGATGTGCGCCATGTGCTGGCCGCAATTTACGGGACGGCGGTTGCGAAAAAAATGATACCGCTCCATGTCAGCTCGCTTGATTTTGAAGTCAAGGGCTACATTGCGCTTCCGGAAATCACGCGTGCATCCAGAAACTACATGTCATCTGTCATTAACGGAAGATACATTAAGAATTTCCCGCTTGTAAAAGCGGTGCATGAGGGCTATCACACACTTCTGCCGATCGGCCGCCATCCGATTACGTTTATCGAAATTACGATGGACCCGATTTTGGTTGATGTCAATGTCCATCCGTCGAAGCTTGAAGTCCGCCTCAGCAAAGAGACGGAGCTGCATGAGCTGATCCGTGACGGGATAAAGGAAGTGTTTCAAAAGCAGCGGCTTATTCCGAGCGCCCAGCTCCCGAAAAAATCAGCGCCGGCGCCGGCCAAAAACGAACAGCAATTTATGACATTCGAGGAAAGCGCGCCTGAGCGGAAACTTCCTGAAAAAACGCCGGAGCCGTCTTACTCACCAATGAAGCTGAGTTCGGTCGTAAAAGAGCCTGAGCCGGTAATAATAGAAGAAGAGATCCTCCCGAATGAAGCGGATCACGATGTGCCGCCGAAGATCGGTATGCCCGAAACGGCAGCGCCTGTTTCCGATACTCCGGAACCGGAAGCTGTCTCTGAAGAAATACGGGAAGAAAGAGTTCCGGTGATGTATCCGATCGGCCAAATGCACGGGACATATATTTTAGCCCAAAACGAAAACGGCTTGTATATCATTGACCAGCATGCGGCCCAAGAACGGATTAAATACGAATATTTCCGGGAGAAAGTCGGGCAGGTCGAGCCTGAAGTGCAGGATATGATCGTGCCGCTCACCTTTCATTACGCGGCAAATGAAGCGCTGATTATTGACCAGCATCAGCATGAGCTTGAAAGCGTCGGAGTATTTTTAGAAGCATTCGGCACGAACAGCTACATCGTCCGCTGCCATCCGGCCTGGTTTCCAAAAGGGGAAGAAGCTGAACTGATTGAAGAAATCATTCAGCAGGTGCTTGACGCCAAACAGATCGATATTAAAAAACTGCGGGAGGAAGCGGCCATTATGATGAGCTGCAAAGGCTCAATCAAAGCGAACCGCCATTTGCGAAACGACGAAATCAAAGCGCTCTTGGACGACCTGCGCCGAACGACAGACCCGTTCACATGCCCGCACGGCCGGCCGATCATTATCCACCACAGTACGTATGAGATGGAGAAGATGTTTAAGCGTGTGATGTAATAACAACGTTTATGTGAGACTAAACCGTTATTTGCCTACAAGCAGCCTTACTAGTTTGAATGACCCAGCCTTTCAGAGATAACTTTTGAGTTTTTTAATTTCTGGCATAATTGGTGCATCGGTATGCCGTCAATCATGAAAATGATTTGTTTAACATCCAGCTGCTTTTCCGTCATATAAAAATTGTTTTTGGAGAGTATTTGGGATTGGCGATGTAGTATCCTGTGTTTGGTGTAACCGTCTATATCGTCCATTGACTGCATTAATAGTGAAATAATTGGAGAAAACGGTTCCTGAAAAATCTCATGTTATTTGTGAAGAATTTAAATAAAATTGGAATTTGGCGGGTTATACTATCCGCAAGTCAGTCAAGGGGGACTAGTAATTAGCCCCCCCTTACATTTAGTTCTTCCTGCGGTATTTTCTATTTTTGATCAAACTGAAAACCACTAAGAGAACCACACCGATAGCAACAATATAAAATGAAAGTTCTGCTGCTGCGGTATTAATATTCTTAAGAACAAGGATAAGCCCTATTAAAACTATAGGAATAATGTAAGTTAGAATTTTTATAGCTTTTGGGCTCGGTTCAGCATTACTTTTATGTTCCATAGTTACCTCCGATCTTAGCACTTTAGAAAATAATCACTTTAAAGCTTAACACAGGATAAATTTGTTAAACACCAACAATAGCCCCGTTTAAATGAAAAGCCTAAGAGTTTTAGTAATCCGCCAAGCGGCTGTTGGGTTGCCAGTTCTTTTAGAGCACCCGCATAGCACGCATCTTCCACTGCACCAGTAAAATTGTCGATCGTATTAAGAATTATTTCAAAACGCCGATTCTACCCATAGGCAGCTTTAGCAGGTATTGCATCCCAGGGCAATTTACCTTGAGCAGTAAACTCCGACCCATATAACATAGTCTATTTGTCTAATGTTTAATATTTTATATTTACTTTTTACACTTAATGATTTTATGTTAGTTTTGTTTTTGCACAGTAAAAAGCTGCGCGACGCTTTCGTGAATTGTTGCAGCTAGGGCTGATTTGAAAAGAGTGTAAATTACGCCGTACTTTTCTAAGTTCAATTATGTTAATGTCAACATAACGTTGAATTCGGTGTAAGAACTAAGGTATTCTGATATATTTCGAGAGCCCGTATGGTTTAGTTTATCTTGAAGAAAAGGATTGAAATAATAGTCTTGATTGCGGGTCATTTCTAAAAACTGATTATCCCCTTCGGCCGCTTCGGCAATTGCTTTTCAAAACAAAAGCTCAATTTGTTTTCTTTTTATCCGAAACTCATATTCATCCTTCATTTTCTGAATAAAATTCCCTAAAGAATTCATCTAAATTAATATTCTGATTTACTTATATATCAGCATAGCAATTTGTAAAAAAGGTCCAGACTGGTGCTTTTGGCGGGAGCAGAAAGTTTTTTTAACTTTACCGGAAAATCCATGGAAAAACGTGGTGTCATCTGGTAAAGTGGTTACAGTCGGCTGGGCGGCGGCAGCAGTCTGCCCGGATCTTTTAAATGGGAATGGTGACAATGGATCATACATATGAAGTGCATCAAATCAAAACTTATCACCAGATGTGGTCCAACTATTGTTATATTATCGCAGACCGCTCAAAAAAATCTGCGATAGCGGTGGACCCGTCCTGGGAAATCGATAAAATAACCGATAAACTGCATGAATTGGATGTTGATTTATCAGCTATTTTATTAACACATTCGCATTATGACCATGTAAACTTGGCGAAGCCGCTTCAGCAAATCTATCATTCTGATATATACATGTCGTCGGCGGAAATCGATTTCTATCAATTCCGGTGCAGAAACTTAATAGCGCTTGAAGACGGCCAAACCTTTGCGGCCGGAGGGTTTATCATCAGAAGTATACTGACCCCGGGACATACGGCCGGGGGAATGTGCTATTTGCTATCTGATCATCTTTTTACCGGTGACACCGTGTTTACAGAAGGGTGCGGTATATGTGGGGACAGGGGCAGCTCAGCTGAAGATATGTTTCACAGTATACAGAGGATCAAAGCCTCCATTCCGCCGCATGTGCGTGTGTATCCGGGGCACTCCTTCGGGGAGAAGCCGGGTCAAAAAATGGAGAGTCTTTTGAAAAACAATATTTACTTTCAGATTGAAAAAAAAGAACATTTTGTGAATTTCCGCAACAGAAAAAATCAAAAAGGGCTGTTTCATTTTAAGTAATGTGTAATTTAGTTCTATCTAACTAGCTTTTCTTTTGAGGCAAGGAACTTCTGAAATGGAATGGAAGTTATTACTAGATTTCTGGTGATGAATGGCTGAGTAACGGGAGTTTGCGGAAGAGAACGCCGGGCAGGCCGGATGGGACATTCTGCTTACGCCTGTTCCGAAAGCCCTGAGTCCGCCTTTCGACAGGGAAAAATAGGCATTATTCAGGAGTTCGCATAGGATAAATTAACTTGACATGGTATTTTTGTGAAGTTACTATCAACTTGAACATGCTTCTTATCTGAATCCGAGAAAGGATGGCTGAGAAAATGATCACATACTTATTCCCCGGACAAGGTTCTCAAAAGCAGGGAATGGGGAGCTCATTGTTTGATGAATTTAAAGACTTAACGGAGCAGGCTGATGAAACACTCGGATATTCTATGAAACGGCTTTGTCTTGAGAATCCGTATTCCAACCTTCACAAGACGCAGTTCACCCAGCCTGCTTTATATGTTGTAAACGCGTTAAGCTATTTGAAAAAAATCCAAGACAATGACATAAAGCCGGATTATGTGGCCGGCCACAGTTTGGGAGAATATAATGCGCTGTTTGCAGCAGGTGCTTTTGATTTTATTACCGGTCTGCAGCTTGTCCGTAAAAGAGGCGAATTAATGAGTATGGCCACTGACGGAAAAATGGCCGCTGTTATGGGGTTAACTGCAGCTCAAGTGTCAGACGCCCTTCAAACGCACGGATTACATACGATTGATATTGCCAATATGAATTCTCCTTACCAAGTTGTCATATCCGGACGCAAAGAAGACATTGAAAGAGCCAAAAGCGTATTCGAAGGATTAAAAGACGTTACGATGTTTCATCCGTTAAACGTAAGCGGCGCTTTTCACTCGAGATATATGAGTGAAGCAAAACAAGAGTTCGAAAAATTTTTACAGTCATTTCATTTTTCTGCTATATCAATTCCTGTCATTTCTAATGTTCATGCCAGACCTTATGAGCAAGACGGAATCCACTCCGTTCTGGCCGATCAGATCGACCATTCAGTGCGATGGAACGACAGCATCCGCTATCTGCTGGACAAAGGGCGGATGGAATTTGAAGAAGTCGGCCCAGGCCATGTGCTGACAGGACTTATTCACCGCATCAAAAAAGAAACTGAAGCTTCACCCGCCATGTAGCGGAATGCAAGTCAAAATTCTTATCTCACACAATAGTGCCAGCCATACAACATCACGACCACTTCACCTGCACACGACATCACGAAAAACTCACAAATCAATATTTTGAAAAAATAAAGAGCAAAAAGGAGAACAAATGAACCAGCCAATTGTTTTCATGTTTTCTGGACAGGGTTCCCAATACTATCAAATGGGGAAAGAGCTGTTTGCACATAACGCCGCTTTTCGGCAGAAAATGCTTGACTTGGACGATTTTGCAGTCAGCCGTTTCGGTTACTCTGTCCTTAAAGAGATGTATCATACAGGCAATCGTCTGTCTGATCCATTTGACCGCCTTCTTTTCAGCCATCCTGCCATTTTTATGGCTGAGTACGCACTTGCATATGCTTTGGAGCAAAGAGGCATACGTCCCGATTATGTGATCGGAGCAAGCCTCGGAGAGTATGCAGCGGCCGCTGTGTCGGGGGTGCTGAGCGCCGAGGATGCTTTAGATTGCGTGCTGGAACAGGCCCGAATCGTTACGGAAACTTGCCGTAACGGCAGCATGCTTGCGATACTGGGTGATCCGGCTTTATATCAAGATGATCCGCTGCTCGGCGAACATAGTGAATTGGCATCTGTAAACTATCATTCTCACTTTGTCATCTCGGGAGAGCGGGAACATATCAAAAAGATCATGGACGATCTGAGAGAAAAGCAGATTCCTCATCAGCTATTGCCGGTATCTTACGGGTTTCACTCAGCGCTGGTTGATCAGGCGGAACAGCCGTACAAGCGCTTTTTAGCTCAGAAATCAATCCGGACTCCGTTTATACCGTACATCTCCAGTGCGACCGGAGGGGCTGAGACCGATATACAAGCGGACTTTTTCTGGGATATCGTAAGAAAGCCGATTCGATTCCGCGAAGCGCTTCAATTCGCAGACAGCCGCCAAAAAGGATTGTATATTGATGCCGGGCCTTCCGGAACATTGGCCGCATTTGCCAAACAGATTCTTCCTGCAGGATCGGCTGAACGCATCCGTGCCATTATGACGCCGTTTCATAAAGAACAAACACATTTGCAGCAAATAGAAGACAGCATTTTATCACCGCCCGGAAGGAGACTGTAAGATGATCAGCTTTGTTTTTCCAGGCCAAGGCTCGCAAAGAATAGGGATGGGGGAGGACCTGTTCGGCCGCTATCCTGAATTAACCGCAAAGGCCGATCACATTCTCGGATATTCCATTCAGGAGCTGTGCCGGGACGGAGAACGTCTCAATCAGACTCAATTCACTCAGCCGGCGCTCTATGTCGTCAATGCCCTCAGTTATTTGAAAAAAACAGAAGAAACCGGCTTGAAACCGGATTTTACCGCTGGACACAGTTTGGGCGAATATAACGCGTTATACGCTTCGGGCGCCTTTGATTTTGAAGAAGGCTTACAGTTGGTCAAAAAAAGGGGCGAACTGATGAGCCGCGCCAAAGGAGGCGGCATGGCAGCGGTGATCGGCCTGACTCATGAGCAGGTGACGGATGTTTTAAGAGAAAATCACTTGGATATGATTGATATCGCCAACATGAACACACCGCAGCAAATTGTCATTTCCGGATATAAAGAAGATATTGAAAAAGCAGCATCCGTTTTTGAAGCCGTAAACGGCGTAAAAATGGTTCACCGCTTAAATGTCAGCGGCGCCTTTCACTCCAGATACATGCTGGAAGCGAAGGAAGAGTTTTCACGGTTTATTGAATCTTTCCATTTTAAGCCGCTGTCCATCCCGGTCATTTCAAATGTGACGGCAAGACCCTATGAGCAGAGAGAGCTGAAAGAGACACTCGCCGGACAAATAACGGGATCGGTGAACTGGACAGACAGCATCCGTTACTTAATGGGAAGAAAGAACATGAGCTTTGAGGAAATCGGTCCCGGAAAAGTGCTGACGGGGCTGATACAAAGAATTACGGCTGAAGCGGAGCCGATAACAGATGAAATCAAAGTCCCGGCTGAGGCTGGAAAAAGCTCAATTACGGCAGCGTCTTTAGGAAATGAAGAGTTTAAGCGCGATTATCAATTGAAATACGCCTACTTGGCCGGCGGCATGTACCGCGGAATTTCTTCGAAGGAAATGGTTGTCAAACTGGCTGAAAAAGGAATGATGGGCTTTTTCGGAACGGGCGGTTTGAACATCGCGCACGTTGAGGACGCCATTTTGTCAATTCAGCATGAGCTTCGTGACGGCGGTTCCTTCGGCATAAATGTTGTACATAATATGAAGCATACAGATTCAGAAGAAAAAATGATTGATCTTTTACTGAAGCATGGGATTCAGAACTTGGAAGCATCAGCGTTTTTAACGGTTACTCCCGCTTTAGTAAGGTTTCGCGCTAAGGGGTTAAAACGCGGTGCCGGCGGACAAATAATAGCGCGTCAGCGGATTATCGCCAAGCTGTCCCGTCCGGAAGTAGCGGAAGCGTTTCTCAGCCCGGCGCCTGATCACATTCTGCAGAAACTTGCAGCCGAAAACAAAATTACCGCTGAAGAAGCAAGTCTGATGAGAGAAATACCCGTTGCGCATGACATCTGCGTAGAGGCTGATTCAGGCGGCCACACTGACGGCGGAGTTGCTTACAGTCTCATGCCGGCGATCATCCGTTTACGAGATGACATGATGAAAAAATACCGATACGGCAAAACCGTCCGCATCGGAGCCGCAGGGGGAATCGGAACGCCCGAGGCTGCCATGGCTGCATTTATGCTCGGCGCTGATTTTATTGTGACCGGATCTATTAACCAATGCACCGTTGAGGCAGCGACGAGCGGCCTCGTAAAGGACCTCCTGCAGCAGATGAATGTGCAGGACACGGCCTACGCGCCGGCCGGCGATATGTTTGAATCAGGCAGCAAGGTGCAGGTATTAAAGAAAGGGCTGTTCTTTCCGACCCGCGCCTCTAAGCTGCATGAACTGTATCAGCGTCACCGCTCAATTGAAGAAATTGATGAAAAGACACTCAGACAAATAGAAGAGAAGTATTTTAAGGCAAGTGTAAGCAGTATTTATGACAAAGTGAAGGCTCATTATTCGAATGAAGACATTTCAAAAGCCGAACGGAATCCGAAACAGAAAATGGCGCTCATATTCAAATGGTATTTCAGGCAAAGTTCTGCTTCGGCGATTAAAGGAGACCCGGATGCCAAGGTAGACTTCCAGATTCATTGCGGCCCGGCATTAGGCGCCTTTAATCAATGGGTGAAAGGTACGGAGCTGGAGTCCTGGAAAAACCGCCATGCCGATGGTATCGGCATGCGGCTTATGGAAGAGACGGCCACGCTTTTGAATCAGAAGTTAGGTTCATTTTTGCAAACGTGTTGACAAGACGAAATGATAGATTGAAAACATGGAATATTCATAAAAGATGAAACAGGGAGGAACTGACAATGAGTAAAGAAAGAATCTTTGAATTGCTGCAGAACACAATCTACGAGGTTTTACCTGATTTAGAAGGCGAACAGCTTTCACAGGAAGACCGGTTAGTTGATCTGGGGGCGGATTCAGTGGACCGCGCCGAAATTATCACGATGATGCTTGAAGAATTATCACTGCAGATCCCGCGTGTTGAGCTGACGGGAGTGTCAAACATCGGCGAATTGGCGGAAAAGCTTTATGAAAAGGTACAGGCTGTCTGATAAAACGGTGGAAAAATCGGAAACTCAAAATTCATATTGGAGGCGAAGTTCATGGCGGCTGCCGGAATAGAAGCGATAAATGTGTTTGGCGGGACAGCATACCTTGATGTCATGCAGCTGGCGGAGTACAGAAACTTAGACCCTGCCAGATTTGAGAATTTACTGATGAAAGAAAAAGCGGTGGCGCTTCCGTACGAAGACCCTGTTACATTCGGCGTTAACGCGGCAAAGCCGATTATCGACCGATTGACAGAGGCTGAAAAAGACAGAATCGAGCTGCTGATTACCTGCTCGGAGTCCGGCATTGACTTCGGAAAATCACTCAGTACATATATTCATGATTACTTAGGCCTCAACCGGAACTGCCGTTTATTTGAACTGAAACAAGCCTGTTATTCAGGAACGGCGGGTTTGCAGATGGCGCTTAACTTTATTTTGTCGCAGACATCCCCCGGAGCGAAGGCGCTTGTCGTCGCGACGGATATTTCCCGGTTTTTAATTGCCGAAGGCGGCGATGCGTTAAGCGAGGATTGGTCTTACGCAGAACCGAGCGCCGGAGCGGGTGCCGTCGCCTTATTGATCGGTGAAAATCCAATTGTATTTCAGGCGGATGCGGGCGCTAACGGCTACTACGGCTATGAGGTGATGGATACATGCCGTCCGATCCCGGACAGTGAAGCCGGTGACGCCGATTTGTCATTGATGTCTTACCTCGATTGCTGTGAACAGACATTTCGCGAGTACAAAAACCGTGTGCCGGGCGCTGACTACAAAGAGACGTTTCACTATCTTGCCTTCCATACACCGTTTGGCGGCATGGTCAAAGGGGCCCACCGGACGATGATGCGCAAGCTTGCAAAAGCGAAAAACGCTGAAATCGAACAGGATTTTCAAACCAGAGTAGAGCCGGGGCTCCGCTATTGCCAAAGAGTCGGAAATATTATGGGAGCAGCCTCTTTACTGGCTCTTGCAAGCACGATTGACCAAGGGGGATTCGACACTTCTAAGCGGATCGGCTGTTTTTCCTACGGCTCCGGATGCTGTTCAGAATTTTACAGCGGCGTTGTGACGCCTGAAGGGCAAGCGCGGCAGCATTCTTTCAATATAGAAGAGCATCTGAACAACAGATACAGGCTGTCCATGGAAGAGTATGAAGAACTGTTTAAAGGCAGCGGTCTGGTGAAGTTCGGAACCCGGAATGTCAAATTGGATATTAATATGATTCCGAACATTTTAGACCATCATGCCGGGAGCCCTCGTTTATATTTGGAAGAAATCACGGAATTTCATCGGAAATACAGGTGGATATCGTGACCTATGAAACGATAAACGTCCGTTTTCAGCAAAATGTCTGCTTCATCACCTTTGATCGGCCTGAAGCCAACAATACGATTAATGAGCGTTTAGTGGAGGAATGCCTGCATATTCTTTCTGAATGTGAAGACTCCGTGACCTCCGTAGTGCTTGAAGGGCAGCCGGAGGTATTTTGTTTCGGGGCGGATTTTGATGAGATGTACCGGAAAATGAGGCAGGGAATGCAGCATGCGGAATCGCAGGAGCCGCTTTACCGTTTGTGGCTGGCATTAAAATCCGGGCCGTACATCACAATCGCCCGCGTCCGCGGACAAGTAAATGCGGGAGGTGTCGGTTTTGCCGCCGCGTGCGATATCGTCATTGCAGAGGAGAATGCTTCGTTCAGTTTATCTGAACTGTTATTCGGACTTTATCCGGCCTGCGTTCTGCCGTTTTTAATTCAAAGAATCGGATTTCAAAAGGCGCATTATATGACGATTATGACAAAGCCCGTGCCGGCACGCCAGGCGCTTGAATGGGGACTTTGTGACGTATGCGTCCCGGACTCAGCAACAGAGCTGAGAAAGCATTTGCTGCGTCTTCGCCCTCTGTCGAAAAAAGCAGTCATCCGCTATAAACAATACATGGATTCCTTAAACGACCTTGTTCATCGTTCGAAATCCATTGCTCTAGCCGAAAATCAAGCGATGTTTTCAGATCCGGATAACCAATCAGCCATCTTCCGTTATGCAGAAACGGGGCGGCTTCCTTGGGAAACGGAGAACAGTTAGGAGGATATCATGCCGAACGCCGCAGTTGAACTGCTCGAAATTGAACCGGATATTATCCAAGTGACAATGCAGGATAAAGCCCATAAAAACGCCTTCTCCAAAGAACTGACGGATGGATTGATGGAAGCATTCACCCGTATAAAAAAATCGTCAGTCTATAAAGCTGTGATTTTAACAGGATACGGCCATTACTTTGCTTCCGGAGGCACACAGGAAGGCCTGCTCAGGATTCAGCAGGGCATCACGAAGTTTACGGAAGACCGCATGTACTCTTTGGCGCTGGAATGTGATATTCCCGTCATTTCCGCCATGCAGGGCCACGGAATCGGAGGCGGGTTTGTCATGGGGCTTTTCAGTGATTTTGTCATTTTAAGCAAAGAAAGCGTGTATACCGCAAACTTTATGAAATACGGTTTCACCCCCGGAATGGGCGCTACCTTTATCGTTCCGGAGAAGCTTGGGGCAAGCCTCGGCCATGAAATGCTGTTAAACGGCGGCCACTACCGCGGCGGTGACCTGGAGAAAAGAGGGGTGCCTTTTCCGGTGCTTCCTCGGCAGGAAGTACTAGACTATGCGCAGGAATTGGCCCGTGAGCTTGCGGAAAAACCGAGAAACTCTTTAATTACATTGAAAAGGCACTTGGTGACGCCGTTTCGCGAGCAGCTTCCGGCCGTCATTGAGAAGGAGTTAATCATGCACGATGAGACGTTTCATGATGATGAAGTGAAAAAACGAATCACGACGATGTACGGAGTATAAGACATACATCTTACATACAGATGAAATGGAGGCAGCTCTATGAAAAGTGATATGAAGGCAAGCGGGTTACTCAAGCCATCTGTCAGCTATGGAAAATCATTGCGGCTTTCAGCGGATCAGCCGATGACGATTCCTGAAGTCCTGCACAAAACCGCCGCGGCAGCGGGAGATCAAAAGGGCATCACATATATACAGCCTGACGGCACCAAAGTGTACCAGACTTACAGCGGCCTGAAAAAGATCGCTCTTTCGATTGTGAAAGGGCTCCGCCAATCAGGAGTGAAGGCTCAGGATGAAGTCATATTACAGCTCAGTGACAATTCCCAGCTGATTCCTGCTTTTTGGGGCTGTGTTTTTTTAGGAGCGATCCCGGTTCCGCTTGCGGCCGCTCCGGCTTATACAGAAATGAACAGCGGGACGCAAAAACTGAAAGACGCCTGGACGCTTTTGAATCGGCCGTATGTCATCACAAGCCGTGACGTGCTGCCGGAGATGACTGAATGGGCGGAGGAGCAGGAGCTTTCCGGGTTTTGCGCTTTGGCGGCAGAAGATCTCAGTGCGCACGAAATGGATACGGACTGTCATCATCCCCGTCCCGAAGATTTGGCGATGCTGCTTTTGACCTCGGGAAGCACGGGCACGCCGAAAGCCGTGATGCTCAGCCATGAAAACATCGTCTGCATGGTCAAAGGAAATATTCAGATGCAGGGCTATACAAGTGAGGATGTCACGTTTAACTGGATGCCTTTTGACCATGTCGGCGGCATCGGAATGCTTCATCTGCGTGATGTTTATCTCGGATGTGAGGAAATCAACATACCGAGCGAATCCATTTTGATGGACCCTTTAAAATGGCTCGATCTGATTGATCATTACCGCGCTTCGGTCACGTGGGCCCCCAATTTTGCCTTTGGGCTGCTTGCCGATTTTGCAGAAGAGATTCAAACGCGGAAATGGGACTTATCTTCCATGCGTTACATGCTGAACGGCGGGGAGGCCGCGGTTGCGAAAGTCGGACGCAGAATTATGGAGCTTTTAGAGCCGCACGGTCTGCCGGCTAATGCCATCCGACCCGCATGGGGAATGTCCGAAACGTCTTCAGGCGTTATTTTCTCAGATGAGTTTACACTGGAAAACACGAATGACGACGATCGTTTCGTCGAGATCGGTCTGCCGATCCCGGGATTTAATATGAGAATTACGGATGACCGCAATCAAGTGGTGGAAGAAGGAGAAATCGGCCGCTTCCAAGTGTCGGGTCTGACTGTAACGAGCGGATATTATGAGCGCCCGGACTTAAATGAGAGTGTCTTTACAGAAGACGGCTGGTTTGAAACGGGAGATCTCGGATTTCTGCGTGAAGGCCGCCTGACGATAACGGGGCGCACAAAAGATGCCATCATTATCAACGGTGTGAATTATTACAGCCATGCCATTGAATCAGCCGTTGAGGAATTGCCGGAAATTGAAACGTCATATACAGCGGCATGCGCCGTCCGGCCGAATCAAAGCACGACAGATGAGCTGGCGATTTTCTTTGTGACATCTGTTCCGTTGGATGAGAACCGCATGACGAAGCTTCTTCATCACATTCACCAGCACGTGACACAGAGAATCGGCGTTACCCCTGATTATCTGCTTCCGGTCGCAAAAGAAGACATTCCTAAGACGGCGATCGGGAAAATCCAGCGCACTCAGCTGAAACATTCATTTGAACAAGGGCAATTTGATTCATTACATAATAACAGACAAGAAGGCGGCAATTCAGACACGGCTTCTGCAGAGAAAGAAATTGAACGGGATTTTATCCGTTTTCTGAAAGAGGAACTTTCCATCGCGGATGAGCTCGTTGATCCAAATACACCGTTTCAAAGTCTTGGCGTCAATTCCATCAAGATGATGAAACTCGCCAGATCAATTGAAAAAACGTATCACATCCGGCTGACGGCAAGAGAGCTGCACAAAAACCCGACGATTGGCGCTTTAGCGGCTTATACTGCTGAAAAAGCGGCAAACATGTCAGCGGACCATCATCCCCAAAAAGCCGAACCGCCGGCAGAACGGGAGAGACGGCAAACGGCACCAGCGCTTTCAGAAGTCCAAAAAGGGCTGTGGACATTGCAGAAAATGTCGCCTGAAACGACTGCATACCATGTCCCGCTCTGTTTCCGATTCACATCCGGAATCGACAAAGAGAAACTGAAACAGGCGTTTCAGCTCGTATTAAAGCAGCATCCGATGCTCAAAAGCGCCGTGAATGAAACAGAAGGCGGGTTTTATTTCATAGAAGCGGCAGATCCTTTTGTATTCTCGGAAGAAGATATTTCTGACGTCAATGAATCACAAATATCCGCTCTGATACGGAAAAAAGTGAAAGAGCCGTTTGTCAAAGAAGGCGGACCTTTACTGCGCGTGCAGCTGCTTTCAAAATCCGCCGAGGAACATTATCTTTTGACGGTCATTCACCACATCGTGTTTGACGGCATTTCATCCATTACATTTATTCACAGTCTGCTGGAACATTATCAGGCGCTGCTGGAGGGAAAAGAAGAGTTTACGGCTGCCGCTCCCGGTATTCATCCCGATTTCGCGGCTTGGGAAAAGCGGTATTTAGCGGGTGACGAAAGCAAAGCTGCCCGCGCTTACTGGATGAAACAGCTCGAGGGCGATCTGCCTGATCTTCAGCTTCCGCCGATGCGCACGGACAGCAGTGTTCCGGAGTTTACAGAAGATACGCTGACACGCCGTCTTCCCGAACGGCTGCTGAATAATATAACGGCGTTTGCCGCATCCCGTTCGATTCATTTGTCTACCGTCATGCTGAGCTGCTATATGGTGCTTTTAAGCAAATATACGGATAAGGAAGATATTGTGACAGGCATGCCTGCAATGGTCAGACCCGAAGAACGCTTTGACGGAGTGGTCGGCCATTTCCTCAACATGCTTCCCATACGGAGCAGAGCCGGACGAAAAGAAACATTTGCTGACTTTGTTCAAAAGGTGCAGGATGCCGTTCTGGACGGACTGGATCACTCCTTTTATCCGTTTCCGAAAATGGTGCGTGATGTGCATGCGAAACCCCTGCAGAACGGTTCGCCTGTTTTCAGCAATGCCTTTTTCTATCAGAACTTTCTGCAGCATTCAAGCTATCAATCGATGCTTGATGAATACAAGGAATTCTCCTGTGAGTTTGTAAAAGACATTCATCAGGAGGGGGAATATGATCTTGTATTTGAAATGTGGGAAGAAGCATCAGGCATGGATCTTACGATTAAATACAGCACCGAATTATTCGACGAAGCAGGGGCGGCCAGACTTTTCAGCCAATTTGTACAAGCTGCTGAAGCTTTGACGGCGAATCCGGATATGCCGCTTGAGAACGTTTCTCTCATGACAAAAAGAGAGGAGCACATGATTCTTAAGACTTGGAATGAAACAAGCCGTGAATATCCGAATGCCTGCTTCCATGAATTATTCGAACGTCAGGCGGCAGAAACGCCGGACGCTTGTGCGGTCGTGTATGAACAGCAACAGCTGACGTACCGTGAGCTTGATGAAAAAAGCACGAAGCTGGCGCTCTATTTGCAGGCGCACGGTGCAGGCCCTGATGATCTCATCGGCATTTATACAGACCGTTCATTGCATATGGCTGTCGGACTTCTCGGCATTTTAAAAGCCGGAGGAGCGTATGTGCCGCTTGATCCTTCTTATCCCGCTGACAGATTGGAATATATGATCGCCGACAGCAGGATTTCAATGTGCCTGACGACAGCTGATTTAGAGCACTCTTTGAACTGGGGAGGCGTGCAGACAACTGCCATTGACCGCGAGTGGTCTCATATTGAAAGTACAGCCGCGGAAAGAACGTCGCTGAAGCGGTTAGTGACACCTGACGATCTGGCGTATGTCATTTACACGTCGGGCAGCACGGGCAAACCGAAAGGCGTCATGATTCCGCACCGGGCGCTGACCAATTTCTTAATCTCGATGGCGAATGAACCGGGGCTTTCGTCCGAAGACAAACTGCTTGCCGTCACGACATATTGCTTTGACATCGCGGCACTGGAGCTTTACCTTCCTTTAATCAAAGGAGCGGAGTGCAACATCTGTAAGACAGAAGTCACAAAAGACGCACGGAAGCTGAAAGAGCTGATTCAAGAGTACAAACCGACGATCATGCAGGCGACGCCGTTTACGTGGAAAATGCTCTTTCATTCCGGATGGTCAAATGAAGAAAATGTGAAAATCCTTTGCGGCGGTGAGGCCCTTAGCGAACAATTGAAGCAGCAGTTTCTCGATACGAAAAGTGAGGCTTGGAATATGTTCGGGCCGACAGAGACGACAATCTGGTCCGCGGTGCAGCGGATAACGAAAAATGAGAGCGCGCTTACGATCGGGCGCCCGATCGCCAATACCCGCGTGTATATTATGGATTCCGGTCTCAACCCTGTTTTAGAAGGGGTGCCGGGAGAACTTTGTATTGCGGGAGACGGATTGGCAAGAGGGTATTTCAACAAGCCTGAGCTGACAGATAAAGCTTTCGTCAGCCATCGGCTCGAACTGGGATCAAAGCTTTATAAAACAGGCGATATGGCGCGTTTTCTTCCCGGCGGCCGCATTGAATACATGGGACGGATGGATACCCAAGTCAAAATCCGCGGCTACCGGATTGAACCCGGAGATATTGAGAGCAGGCTGAATGCCCATCCGGCCGTACAGGAAAGTGTAGTTGTTGTGAACAATCACTCCGGAAATGAGAAGCTTTGCGCGTTTTATATCCGGAAAAACGGAGAGCCGCTTCCGTCTGCAAAGGAATTGCGCAATCATATGAAACAAGCGCTGCCGGCCTATATGGCGCCAGCTTCGTTTGTCCGTCTTGAAGAGCTGCCGCTTACGCCGAACGGAAAAGTGGACCGCAAGCTTCTTGCTGCCCGCGATCTGACGGAAAAGCAGCCGGACACACAAACATTTTCATCATCTCATATCCAGCAGGCCGTACTGGCGATTTGGCAGGATGTATTGAAAAGCAAAGATATAGAGCTTGATGACCGCTTTTTTGATGCGGGGGGAGATTCGCTTCTTGCCGTGACTGTCACTGACCGGATGACGCAGGAACTGGATTGTGAATTCAGTGTAACGGAGCTGTTTGAATACGCGACGGTAAAAGACATCAGCCGGTATATCGCTGAGCAAAAACCGAAAGAAGCCGTTTTGGCTCCTGTACCGCAAAAGAAAGTGAATGCAGAAGACCGGGAACATCCGGCGGAAGAATTTCCCGATTATTACGAGGACAGCCTTGCGGTTATCGGTATATCCTGTGAGTTTCCGGGAGCGAAAGATCATTATGAATTTTGGAATAACATCAAAGAAGGCAAAGAAAGCATCACCTTCTTTTCAAAAGAGGAGCTCCGCCGATTCGGTATTTCTGAAGAACTGGCTGATCATCCCGGCTTCGTTCCGGCTAAATCAGTTTTAGAGGGGAAAGAAATGTTTGATCCCGGTTTCTTCGGCTTTTCACCGAAAGATGCGGAATATATGGATCCTCAGCTGAGAATGCTTTTGCTCCATTCATGGAAGGCAATCGAGGATGCGGGATATATCTCCAAAGAAATTCCGGAAACAAGCGTGTATATGTCTGCCAGCACGAACTCTTACCGCAGCCTGCTGCCGGAGGAGACGACAGCACAGCTGGAAACGCCGGATGGCTACGTGTCATGGGTGCTTGCCCAAAGCGGTACGATTCCGACGATGATTTCTCATAAACTCGGGTTGAAAGGGCCGAGCTATTTTGTCCATGCCAACTGTTCATCTTCGTTAATCGGCCTGCATTCGGCTTTTCAAAGCCTGCAGTCCGGCGAAGCCAAGTACGCCCTTGTCGGCGGTGCGACCCTTCATACGGAATCAAGCGCCGGATATGTTCATCAGCCGGGGCTGAATTTTTCGAGCGACGGGCATATTAAAGCGTTTGACGCGGATGCTGACGGAATGATCGGCGGTGAAGGAGCCGGCGCCGTGCTCTTGAAAAAAGCGTCTGATGCCGTTAAGGACGGCGACCATATTTATGCGCTGCTGCGCGGAATCGGCGTCAATAACGACGGAGCGGATAAGGTCGGATTTTATGCGCCGAGCGTCAAAGGACAGGCTGAGGTCATTCAGAAGGTCATTGATCAGACGGGCATACATCCCGAAACGATCGCGTACGTCGAAGCTCACGGCACAGGAACAAAACTCGGCGATCCGATCGAACTGTCCGCACTTCAATCGGTGTACGGCCGATATACAGATAAAAAACAATACTGCGGCATCGGTTCAGTCAAAACAAATCTTGGGCATTTGGATACAGCGGCAGGAATGGCGGGCTGCATCAAGGTTGTCATGAGCTTATATCATCAGGAAATCGCGCCGAGCATCAATTACAAAGAGCCGAACCCGAATCTTCATTTAGAAGACTCTCCGTTTTACGTAGCGGAAGAAAAGAAAGAGTTAACCCGTGAGAACAGAGCGCACCGCATGGCTTTAAGCTCTTTCGGTCTTGGCGGAACAAACACACACGCGATTTTTGAACAATATCCGGATGCATCTAAAGCAGCAGACGCTGCCGGTCCGTTCATCATTCCGTTGTCTGCCAGAAAAAAAGATCGTCTGAAGGAGTACGCAAAACAGCTGCTGGCTTTTCTGGAAAGAAAAACGGACACAGACCTCGCTGATCTTGCCTACACGTTCCAAGTCGGAAGGGAAGCGATGGAAGAGCGCGCGGCCTTTATCACAAGCGGCACTGCGGAGCTGAAGCGGCAGCTTGCCGATTTTATCAATGATAAGCCGGCTGTAACAGGCTGCTTCAGAGGAGAAAAACAGCAGGCGAAAGATATTGCCTGGCTTTCTGATGATGATGACAGCGCTGAACTCATTGAGAAATGGCTTGCGAAAGGAAAAGGACCGAAGCTCTGTGAAATGTGGAGTAAAGGCGTCGCCATTAATTGGCACAAGCTTTACAAAGACAAGCATCCGAAACGAATCAGCGTGCCGGTCTACCCGTTTGCAAAGGAGCCGTACTGGCCGAAAAAAGCAGAAAAGAACACATCTGCCGCACACACCGGAGTCTCAGTTTTACACCCGCTCGTGCAGCAAAACACGTCGGATTTGGCCGTTCAGCGGTTCAGCTCACGGTTTACAGGCTCAGAATTTTTCCTGAAGGATCATGTGGTCAGGGAAAAAGCGGTGCTGCCGGGAGCGGCATATTTGGAAATGTCTTATGAAGCGGTAAAACGGGCGCTTGGCGGCTTATTAAAAGACCAAGACAGAATAACGCTCCATCATACGGTCTGGATGAAACCGATCGTCGTTCACGAACAAGAGCGCCAAGTCCATATTGCGCTGTTCCCTGAAGAGGACGGCATCATCTCATATGACATTTACAGCGTCAACGCTGACGGCGAAGAAGTGCTGCACAGCCAAGGGCGTGCCGAGATCATAAAGGCTGAACGAGAGCCTGAGGCCGACCTTTCTGCCATACAAAACAGGTGCAAAGCGGACATTCTTGATCCGGCGGCCTTTTATCGGGAAGGCCGGAGCAGGGGGATGTTCCACGGAAAAGCCTTCCAAGGCATTAAGTCCGCCTTTATCGGCGAGAAAGAAGTGTTTTCGGACATACAGCTTCCGGATTCTGTTTCTCATACGAACGGACAATTTACGCTTCATCCGAGCATCATTGATTCGGCTATTCAGACGGCGACGATCTGTATTATGCAGGAGTTTTCCGGACAAAAGCTGATTCTGCCGTTTGCGTTGGAATATCTTGAAGTCATCAAAGCATGCACGCCGACTATGCGGGCGCATGCACGCTTCAGCGATGGATATCAAACCGGTGATTCCGTGCAGAAAGCCGACATTGACCTGTTCGACGAAACAGGAGCGCTTTGCGTGAAGGTGAGAGGATTCTCTACGAGAGTGCTTGAAGGCGATGCAGAATCGGCTCAGCCGCCATCAGGATCGGAAAAGGTCTTGTTTGCACCGGTCTGGAAAGAAGCCGCCGCATCCGAGAAAGCTTCTGTCCGTGCTGATGAGCATTTGATCATACTTTGTGAAGATGCCTGCCGTATAAAAGATGAAACGGCATTCGGCCTGAAAGACGCCGAACTGCTGATTGCAGAAGGTGAGGGTGAAACAGCCGCTGAACGCTTCCAAAGCTATGCGCAGACAATCGCCGAACACATCCGGCGGATCATCAGCGAAAAAAGGCAGGGCCGCATTCTGATTCAGACCGTTATTTCAGCAGACGGCAGCCAGCAATTGTTTGCGGGGTTAACAGGTTTGTTAAAAACAGCCGAGCTGGAATACGGAAAACTTGACTGTCAGCTCATCGAAATGGAATCAATCGGCGAAATGCCGGCTGTCGCTCAAAAACTGAAAAACGACAGTCATCGGCCGCATGATAAACATATCCGTTATAAAGGAGAAAAACGGTATGTGAAGGCTTGGGAAGAAATGCATCCTGCAGGAGGCGGCACCGTCTGGAAGGACGAAGGTGTATATCTGATTACCGGAGGGGCAGGAAGCCTGGGCTTGATGTTCGCAAAAGAAATCGCAGGTCGCGTAAAACACCCGAAAATCATTCTGACGGGCCGCTCAAATCTGGCAGAAGCCAAACAGCGTGAGCTTGCTATGCTTCAGCACTCAGGCGCAAATGTCGTCTACAAAAAGCTGAATGCGGCAGATCGGCGGGAAAATGAAGCGCTGATCAAAGAGATTACGGAGAAATTCGGAAAGCTTAACGGAATTATTCACGCTGCGGGAGTGATACAAGACCGCTTCCTGCTGCAAAAAACGAAGGAAGAGTTCAGGGAAGTGCTTGATCCGAAAGTGATCGGAACCGCTTATTTAGATGAAGCCAGCAAAGACTGCAATCTTGACTTTTTCGTATTGTTCTCCAGTGTTTCCGGCGTTCTCGGCAATGTCGGGCAGGCTGATTATGCCGCCGGCAACGCGTTTATGGATGCATACGCCGCTTACAGGCAATCCCTTACGGAGAATGGCCTGCGGCACGGAAAAACGGTCGCCTTTAACTGGACGCTGTGGAAAGATGGCGGTATGCAGGCGGGAGACGAGACGGAGAGAATGATGAAAAAAGTTTTCGGCATGGTTCCGCTTCAAAAGGCGTCAGGCCTGGCTGCATTTTATGAAGGAATGGCTCAGGAAAAGCCGCAGCTTTTAGCAGCCGAAGGACACGCAGCGAAATTAAAACAGTCGTTCCTGTCCGTTTCTGAAACTGAAAAGCCGCAGGTGCAGAAAATAGAGCCTGTATCCGCCGTTTCGGGAGACAAATGGCACGGTGCGCTTATCAGATTGGTCAGTTCAATTTTAAAAGTCGGCCAAGACGAGATTGATATTGATACGGAACTGAGTGAATACGGTTTTGATTCTGTATCGTTTACCGTCTTTACGAATCAATTAAATGAAGCGTATCAGCTGGAACTGGCGCCGACGATCTTCTTCGAACACGGGACGATCCGCAGTTTAGCGGAGTATTTGACGGATGAGGCAGAAGCCGGGCTTCCTTCTCAGCCGGAAGAAAAACACGATGCAGAAGAATCTCTTCAAACGCTTCACACCGCTTTGACAGCCATGGTAAGCGGCATTTTAAAAGTTGACCGTGAAGACATAGATACAGATACGGAATTGAGTGAATACGGTTTTGATTCCGTATCGTTTACCGTCTTTACGAATCAATTAAATGAAGCGTATCAGCTGGAGCTGGCGCCGACGATTTTCTTTGAGCACGGAACGATCAGCGGTCTCGCCGGATATTTGGCAAAAGAGCATCCGGGCCGTTTCGGCGAAAAGAAGAAAGAGTCTCCGAAAAAAGCGCAGCCAAAAGCCCAAAAACCGAAAATGCAGCGGAAAAAGCGCTTCGCAACGGTAATGAACGCTGCGGCAGCGACACAAGAGCCGCGCCGCTTTGACCCGGTTGCCATTGTCGGAATCAGCGGCCGATTCCCGGGCGCGAAGGATATAGAGGAATTTTGGCGCAATTTGAAAGAAGGAAAGGATTCGATCACAACCAT
Organism: Bacillus sp. JHAA; assembly: GCF_036961585.1. Lineage (NCBI taxonomy): Bacteria > Bacillati > Bacillota > Bacilli > Caryophanales > Bacillaceae > Bacillus > Bacillus sp. JHAA. The sequence continues at coordinate 430,300 of NZ_JBAMDE010000003.1, forward strand.
TCCGAAAGAACGCTGGGATTGGCAAGCGTTTGATGGCGACCCGAATCTTGAAGGGAACAAAACGAATATCAAGTGGGGCGGCTTTATCGACGGAATAGCTGAATTTGATCCGCTGTTCTTTGGGATTTCACCGCGGGAAGCCCAATATTTAGATCCGCAGCAGCGGCTGTTATTGACTTATGCATGGCGGGCGATAGAAGATGCGGGCTGTAAGCCGGAAAGCCTTTCCGGTACAAATACGGGCGTCTTTATCGGCACCGGAAATACCGGTTATAAAGATTTGTTCACAAGGGCAGGTCTTGCGCCGGAAGGACATGCGGCGACAGGCAGCATGATTCCTTCCATTGGTCCGAACCGTTTGAGCTATTTGTTAAATCTTCACGGGCCGAGCGAGCCGATTGAAACGGCATGTTCAAGCTCGCTTGTGGCGATTCACCGGGCGGTATCCGCTATAGAAAACGGAGAATGCGACATGGCGATTGCCGGGGGAATCAACACGATTCTGACGGAAGAAGCGCATATCAGCTACAGCAAAGCAGGCATGCTCAGCAAAGACGGAAAATGCAAAACCTTCTCCAAAGATGCCAACGGGTATGTCAGAGGAGAAGGCGCGGGAATTCTGATGCTGAAGAAACTGACAGATGCAGAACGTGACGGCAATCCGATTTACGGTGTGATCCGAGGTACGGCTGAAAACCACGGCGGCCGGGCGAATACGTTAACCTCGCCGAATCCGAAACTGCAGGCTGATTTATTGGTGAAAGCATACCGGAAAGCGGGAGTGGACCCGAGCACCGTCACGTATATTGAAGCGCACGGTACAGGAACCGAATTGGGCGACCCGATTGAAATAAACGGTTTGAAAGCGGCGTTTCACGAGCTGGCGAAAACACATCAAGAGCCTGAAGTCTCCGGTCACCGCTGCGGCATCGGTTCGGTCAAAAGCAATATCGGCCATTTAGAGCTTGCCGCGGGAGTATCAGGCGTCATGAAAGTGCTTTTGCAAATGAAGCACAAAACGCTGGTGAAAAGCCTGCATTGCGAAACGATCAATCCGTACATTCAGCTCGATGACAGTCCTTTCTACATCGTGCGGGAAAATCAGGAATGGACGGCAGCAAAAGATAGAAACGGAAATGCCATTCCGCGCCGGGCCGGGGTCAGCTCATTTGGCATCGGCGGGGTCAACGCCCATATCGTTATTGAAGAGTATGTCCCGAAAGCAGCCGCTCAGCCTGAGCACAGCCCGGAAAATCCGGCAATCATCCTTTTGTCCGCCAAATCAAAAGAAAAACTGTTTGAACAGGCGCAGCAGCTGCAAAAAGCGATCCGTCAAACGCCGTATACAGATCAAGACTTGGCGGGCGTCGCTTATACGCTGCAAACCGGAAGGGACGAAATGGAAGAGCGCTTGGCCATTCTTGCAGCGACGATGGCGGAATTGGAAACAAAGCTGGAAGCATTTACGAAAAATGAGAAAAACATTGCCGGGCTGTATACCGGCCAGTCTCACCGCAATAAAGATACGTTTGCCTTGTTCACGGCAGATGAAGATATGGACATCGTCATTGACGCCTGGATTAAAAAAGGAAAATTCGCCAAGCTGGCAGAGGTATGGGTGAAAGGCGGCGTATTGAATTGGAACCGGCTGTATGAAAAGGGTACGCCGCGTTTACTCAGTCTTCCGTCTTATCCGTTCGCAAAAGACACGTATTGGGTGCCTGAGAATCCTGACAAAAAGAAGGTCCATACAGAGGAACGGATGAAACGTATTCTGACGAAACAATGGGAACTGAGCCCGCTCGAACTGGGTGAACCGTGCGCACGTTCCGTTGCGATTTTGACAGGCGGGGACACGATCAATCTCGCAGAAGAGATCGCAGCGCACATGCCGAATCACCGTATCATCACCGCATCAGACCTTACCGGTGAATATGACTGGCAGGCGTTTGACGGAGTCATCGACCTCTTCGGCGCAGCGAAAGAAGATTCTCAAGACATGGCCGGAATCAAATGGCTTCAGCAATTGATTGAGCATGGGCATAAAGAAGGGATGACACTGCTTTGTGTCACGAAAGACCTTGAGTCATTAAATAAAGAGGCCAATCAAACAACAGGAGCAAAACGGGCTGGTCTGTACAGAATGCTGGCATACGAGTACGGTCACCTGTCTTCAAGGCATCTCGACCTTGAAGGAGCGCTTTCGGATGACAAACTGGCGAAGCAGATTGCCGATGAGTTTCATGCCCGCACTGATGACGCGGAAGTTTGCCGGAGGGATGGCTTGCGCTACCGCGCCGTATTGAGCGGATCAGAAAATATGAATATGAAAGGCGAGAGAATTGATTTTCCGGCCAACCATGTGCTTCTGATCACCGGAGGGACGAGGGGGATCGGTCTTTTATGCGCACGCCATTTTGCCGAACATTACGGAGTGAAAAAACTGGTGCTTACAGGCCGCGAGACCCTTCCGCCGCGAAGTGAGTGGACGGGCGGACTGAATGGGGTGACGGCTTCTGTAAAAGCGAAAATTGAAGCTGTTCTCGACTTGGAATCCAAAGGTGTACAAGTGAAGGTTTTGTCAGTCCCGTTAGCTGATGAAGCTGGGCTGAGACAGGAACTGAGTCAGATAAAACAGACGCTCGGACCTATCGGCGGCGTGATTCACTGCGCGGGTGTGACCGATAAAGAGACGCTCGCATTCATCAGAAAAACCGATGAAGACATACAGCGCGTGCTCGAGCCGAAAGTAGACGGGCTTCAGGCGTTATACAGTGTGCTCAGCGAAGAGCCGCTGAAGTTTTTCGTCTTGTTCTCTTCCGTGTCAGCTGCGATACCGGCACTTTCGGCAGGACAGGCCGACTATGCCATGGCCAATGCGTATATGGACTATTTTGCAAACTCATACAAAGAGCAGCTGCCGATCGTAAGCATTCAGTGGCCGAACTGGAAAGAAACCGGAATGGGCGAGGTAACGAACAAAGCTTATAAAGAGAGCGGGCTATACAGCATCACGAATGCAGAAGGATTACAGCTCCTTGACAGCATACTTCTTGAATCAGCAAGGGGCCCGGTGCTGCCGGCCGTTCTGAATCCTAAACTGTGGAAGCCGGAGCGACTCCTGCGGCGGAGCAGGCAGGATCAGCCAATGAGTCCGGCTATGGTAAAACCGGCGGAAAAAACCGCTTATACTGCCGCAGACAACGCTCAATTAACAAAGAAAACAGAAGAATGGCTGAAAGAATTATTTTCTGAAGAGCTGCGGATTGACCAGGACCAGCTTGAGACAGACGTATTATTCCAAGATTACGGAGTGGATTCCATTATTCTTGCTCAGCTTCTGCAGCGGATCAATCGGAATCTCTCGGCATCGCTTGACCCGTCCATTCTGTATGAATATCCGACGATTCAATCTTTCGCAAATTGGCTTCTCGAAGGATATACAGAAGTTTTGTCGGAACGGTTTGATTTGGCGGCGGCGGAGCCTGTTAAGAAAAAGCCGGCTGAGCCGGTAATTGAAACACAAGCCGTTAAGGTGCAAGAAGAGCCGGCCGGAAAACAGATTCACCGGGAAGATATCGCGGTTGTCGGCATGTCCTGTCGGTTTCCGGGAGCGGCTTCCTTAGAGGCGTACTGGTCGCTTTTGGCTGAAGGCCGTTCGGCCATCCGTCCTGTTCCGGCTGAACGATGGGGTTTGAAGACGCCTTATTACGCGGGGATGCTCGATGGAATCAATCAATTTGATCCGGACTTCTTTTTACTGGCTGAAGAAGATGTAAAGGCAATGGACCCTCAAGCTTTGGCCGCTCTGGAAGAATGCCTTAACCTGTGGTATCACGCTGGCTATACGCCGGATGAGATAAAGGGAGAAGCAATAGGTGTGTATCTCGGCGGACGCAGCCGTCACAGACCGGGTGAAGAGAAACTGCTGGATGCGAAAAACCCGATCGTCGCGCTGGGTCAGAATTATTTGGCCGCAAATCTCTCTCAATATTTTGATATGCGCGGCCCGAGCGTTGTCCTCGATACGGCTTGTTCTTCTGCTTTAGTCGGAATGAATATGGCCGTGCAGGCTCTTGTAACAGGAGAAATAAAAGCGGCCGTCGTCGGCGGGGTGAGCCTGTTTGAATCAGAAGAAACCCATAAATTATTTGAACAGCGCGGCATATTAAGTAAAGCGCAGTCGTTCCATGTATTTGACGAACGCGCCGATGGAGTCGTGCTGGGCGAGGGTGTCGGAATGGTTCTTTTAAAAACCGTGTCTCAGGCGATTGAAGACGGAGATTCTATTTATGCCGTAGTGAAGGCGGCATCCGTCAATAATGACGGAAGAACGGCAGGCCCGGCTACGCCGAGTCTGGAAGCGCAAAAATCCGTCATGAAGACGGCTCTTGAAAAAAGCGGAAAACAGCCGGAAGACATTACTCATATTGAGGCGAACGGTTCAGGCACGGTCGTGACGGATCTGTTAGAACTGAAGGCCATTCAATCCGTCTACCGTTCAAAAGACGCCGGCCCGCTCGGAATCGGATCTGTGAAACCGAACATCGGGCACCCGCTTTGCGCGGAAGGAATTGCAAGTTTCATAAAAGTTGTTCTCATGCTGAAAGAAAAGAGCTTTATCCCGTTTTTATCAGGCGAGCATGAAAATACACATTTTGATAGAGAAAAGGCCAATATTCAGTTCAGCCGCACTCTGGCAGACTGGCCGTCACCAATACCGGCGGCAGGAATTAACTGCTTTGCCGACGGCGGAACAAACGCCCACGTCATTGTGGAAGCGTGGCAGGAAGACGAAGGGCGCCGAATCAAGCGCCATCCTTTAACACCGCCTGCATTAAATAAGCGGCTGATTTCGCCGGACAGCAAAGAAGAAACGAACGAAAAAGCTGCGGCAAACATCTGGGATACCTATGAAGTGGAGGTTTAACGTGAAGAACTTCAATAAGCAAATCACTTTATCGCTGAAAAATCCGTTTATTTTACATCATGACGTTTACGGACAAAAAGTCCTTCCGGGATTGGCTTATATTGATATGTTTTATCAGATTTTCAAAGAGCGCGGCTATTCATACGACGGGCTTCAGCTGCGCCATTTATCCATATATCAGCCGCTTATTGCGAAAGAAGACAGCGCCGTCAAGCTTACGGTTGAATGTACAAAGGTAAAAGAAGGGCGCTGGAAACTTACCGCAAAAGGGGCTGAGGTCAGCGGCGGACGAGTACAGCCGGAAGAACGTATTTACGTCAAAGCGGAAATGCACGAGACGGCACCCGCAATTTTCAGTGACACGCTTGATCTTGACTCTGTCAAACGCGGGGCGGAACGCACCATCGATTTAAATGAGCTTTATGCACAATGCAGAAGCCAGGAATTGGTTCACAGCGGATATATGAAAGCAGAAGGAGAAGTGTTTTCCGAGCGAGACGGCGTCACCTTTGATGTATCGCTCGGAAAAGACGCGATGGGACAGGCCGGAGGGTTTTTGTTCCATCCGACTCTTCTTGACGGAAGCGGCGTCGGCGCAAACCTATTGATCTCATCGCTGTTAAACGGGGAAAAGAGGCTGTTTCTGCCTCTTTTCTACGAATCTTTTACAGCTTCCGAACCTTTGCAGGCCGGCTGCATCACGAGAATCAAACGTTCGTCGCTTCGGCAGGAAAAGGAGCTCATTTACATTACACTGGAGTTTTTTAACGCATCCGGCCGGAAAGTAGCCGAGCTGAAAGATTTCACAAGCAAGCTCGTGCGGGATGCCGAGCTGATCAATACAGAACGAAAGACTGCTGAGAAGTCTCCTGAAAAAGCCGGTTTACCGGAAGTTGCGGCATCGCTTGAAGGCGGACACCCGCATGAGGAAGCAGAGAGGTATGTCATGAATTTGATGGCGGAAAAAATCGGCAAGCCGCTTGAACAGATTGATTCTCAAGTCGGCTACTATGAAATGGGGCTGACATCGTCCGGACTGCTTGACGTCGTCGAAACGATCAGCGAAAAAATCGGCGAAACCCTTTCTCCGACTTTGCTGTTTGAATATACGACGGCAGCAGAGCTGGCGGCTTTCCTGACTGAGCAGTACGGGAGCCATTTCAGCGCGCCTCCGGCAAAAATGGCGAAGCCGGTTGAGCCGCAAACAGAAAACAGGCGGAAAAGCAGTGTTCCGCAAGATGAAGATATCGCGATTATCGGCATGGCCGGCCGCTATCCGCAGGCCGAAAATATTCATGAATTCTGGGAAAACCTGAAAGAAGGAAAAAACTGTGTCACCGAAATTCCGGAGTCTCGCTGGGACTGGCGCCGGTTTGAAAATGTAAAGTCGCCTTCCGGAAAGAGCATTTCAAAATGGGGCGGATTTATTGATGATACGGATTGCTTTGATCCCCAATTTTTCCGGATTACGCCGCGGGAAGCTGAAACAATGGACCCTCAGGAACGGCTGTTTTTACAAACATGCTGGGAAACGATTGAGGATGCCGGATATACGCCGAAGTCGCTCGCAGAGGCGCGCGGACGGAATAAGAGACAGCGCGTCGGCGTCTTCGCAGGGGTGATGCATAAGGATTATACGTTGGTCGGGGCTGAAGCTTCTTCTGAAGATCATGTATTCCCGCTTTCTCTTAATTATGCGCAAATCGCAAACAGAGTTTCATATTTTTGCAATTTTCACGGGCCGAGCATGGCGGTCGATACGGTCTGTTCATCTTCGCTGACTGCGGTTCACCTTGCTGCGGAAAGCATTCGGCGCGGGGAATGTGAATCGGCGGTTGCCGGAGGCGTCAACTTGTCGCTGCATCCGAATAAATATCTGACATACGGTTTATGGGACATGTTTTCAACAGACGGGGTTTGTCATACATTCGGGAAAGACGGAGACGGCTATGTACCGGCTGAAGGAATCGGTGCCGTGTTATTAAAACCGCTGCGAGAGGCGGTAAAAGACGGCGACCGGATTTATGCGGTGATAAAGGGCAGTGCCGTCAATCACGTGGGGACAGTGAGCGGAATTTCCGTGCCGAGTCCTGTCGCGCAGGCTGATTTGATTGAAGAATGCCTGGACAAAGCGGGCATCGATCCGCGCACGGTCAGTTATATTGAGGCGCACGGGACGGGAACTTCTCTCGGCGATCCGATTGAGGTTCAAGGCCTTGTCAAGGCGTTCCGCCAGTACACACAGGACAAACAGTTCTGTTCGATCGGATCAGTGAAGTCCAATATCGGCCATGCGGAATCGGCTGCGGGCATCAGCGGCTTAAGCAAGGTTGCCCTGCAGCTTCACCATAAAACTTTGGTGCCGTCTCTTCATTCGGAGGAGCTGAATCCGTATTTAGATTTTGAACAATCACCGTTTTACGTCCAGCATCATACCGAAGCATGGCAGCAGCCATCAGTGACCGAAAACGGAAATGAGACCGTATATCCCCGGCGTGCGGGCATCAGCTCTTTCGGGGCGACAGGTTCAAACGTGCATCTCATTCTGGAGGAATTTATCCCTGAAGAATCACACGGAACAAATGCTGAACCGGCAGAAGAACAGACATTCATTTTTCCGGTTTCAGCCCGGAATGAAGAACGGCTAAAAGAGTATGTTGCGAAGCTGTCTGCATTTATTCATCCCGGCCTGCCGCTTGAGGATGCGGCGTATACACTTCAGATCGGCCGTGAACAGATGGAGGAGCGGGTTGCGTTCACCGCTCAGAATATGACACAGCTCAAAGAGCGGCTGGAAGGCTTTCTGGCGGGTAAAACGGTCAGCGGGTGCTGGCGGAACCGAGCTGATAAAAGCAAACAGGCAGAGCTTGCTCCGGACTTGATACATAAATGGCTTTCTTCCGGGAGTCTGGAGATGATTGCCGAAAAGTGGGCCGGCGGAGGAACGATGGATTGGAATCTCTTATACGGAGAAAACAACCCGAATCGGATCAGCCTGCCGACGTATCCGTTTGAAAAAATCCGGTATTGGGTGCCGAAGGCGGAGAAAAGAGAATCGCTGCCGCAAAAAAATGCAGGCATGCTGCATCCGCTCCTGCATGAAAATGTATCAAACATGTCAGGCGTCCGTTTTCGGTCCTCGTTTAGCGGCGGAGAGTTTTTCCTGAAAGATCACGTCGTCAAAAACGAGCGGACGTTACCGGGCGCGGCTTATCTGGAAATGGTCCGGGCGGCCGTTGAACATGCGGCAGAAACGAAGGAAGAAGGAACAGTCCGTCTGAAACATGTCGTATGGATACGTCCGTTTACAGCGGCGGATGAGTCCGCAGAACTGTATCTCCGCCTTTATGACGAAGAAAATGGAGAGATGGGATTTACGGTTTACAGTGAATCGGCTTCCTCGGAAGAAGAACCCGTACTCTATGCGCAAGGAAGCGCAGCGTTTGTCCGAGCGGGCGAACCGGTCAAAATCGAGATTGACAAATTAAGAGAGTCACGCCGTCTGATCACACCTGACGCTTGCTATCAGGCATACAAACAGATGGGGATTGAATACGGGGATGCTCACAAAGCGGTCACGGAAATCTATGCAAAAGACAGCGAAGTGCTCGCGAAGCTCTCACTCCCGTCATCTATTTCTCATACAAAAGATCAGTTTGTCCTCCATCCGAGCCTTTTGGATGCGGCCTTCCACGCGACAATCGGGTTAATGCTTGACAGAGACGGGACTGACATACGGCCGATGCTGCCGTTTGCTCTCGAACAGATTGATGTGTTGAAAAGCTGTAAAAGCGATATGTGGGTTTCCATTGCGTACAGCGGCGAAAGTAAGCCTGAAGATGCCGTGCAGAAGCTGGATATTGATGTATGTGACGAACAAGGCAATGTATGTGTGAAAATGACTGGTTATTCCGCACGGGAAATTGAAACGGATAAAACAGATACACTATTTTTTGAACACGTATGGGAAGAGAAGGCCGCTGTACATGAAGAAGCGCCGATCCATTTCAAAGCCCGTCACGTGATGATATCTGACCGGTTTACGGATCAAATGAACAGCATACAGACAGACTTCAGCTGTCATGTGCTCCGTGATCAGCATAAGAGTGAAGACGAACGGTTTGAAGCTTGTGCGCTTCAGGCGTTCGAAGAAGTGAAGAAAATCCTCGCTTCAAATTCCGGCGGGCGCGAGCTCATTCAGATTGTCGTGCCTCAAGAAGCGGATACGCAGCTCCTTTGCGGCTTAACGGGGCTTTTGAAAACAGCGGCGCTTGAAAACCCGAACTTGACCGGCCAGCTGATTGAATTGGAGCCGGACGTCAAGGCAGACACGCTGTCCCGATATGTAAAAGAATGCAGCGCTCAACCTGATGACAAGCATATTCGCTATGAAAACGGCAAGCGCTATACGGCACAATGGCAGGAAACAGGGCTTGAACAGTTCGGCGCCGAAAAGCCGTGGAAGGATAAAGGTGTTTATCTGATCACAGGCGGTGCGGGCGGACTCGGATTTTTATTCGCCAAAGAAATCGCCCGGCATGCAAAAGACGCCGTTCTTATTTTAACGGGGCGTTCTCTGTTGGATAACCGTAAAAAAGCCCAGCTTCAAGAACTGTCCGATCTCGGCGCGCAAGCCGTGTACAAACAAACGGACATAACGGAAAAACAAGAAGTTCAATCGCTCACAGCGGACATCTGTCGGCAGTACGGCGGATTAAACGGTATCATACACAGCGCCGGAACGATAAAAGACAACTATATTCTGAAAAAACACAAAGATGAAGTCCGTGATGTACTGGCGCCGAAAGTCTCCGGACTGGTTCATCTTGATGAAGCGGCAAAGGACATTGAGCTTGATTTTCTGATTCTTTTCTCTTCCGGAGCCGGAAGCGCCGGAAGCGCGGGCCAGGCTGATTATGCGATGGCCAATGCGTTTATGAACGCCTTCAGTGAAAAAAGAAACCGTAAAAAAGCCCGAAATGAACGCTATGGACATACCCTTTCAATCTGCTGGCCGCTTTGGAAAGACGGCGGCATGACGGTTGATGCTGAAACGGAAGCCATGCTGACAAAAGAAAGCGGCATGGTCCCTATGCAAACAGAAAACGGCATTCAGGCTTTATACCGCGGGTGGGCGGCAAACACATCCCAAGTCATGGTGACGGAAGGCTACGCCGCAAAAATCCGGGCGTTTCTGAAAAAATCAGCGGATGATCAGCCGGATAAGGGCAGCGAAACGGAAGAAACGGCAGGTCTTACAGCAGGCGGAGAGAACATGCTTGCAGAAAAAACGGAGCATTTCTTGAAACAAGTGCTTTCGGAAGTGACCAAACTTCCTGTCGGCAAAATTGATGCCAAGGCGCCTATGGAAGATTACGGAATTGATTCGATTATGATTATGCATTTGACGGGCCGGCTGGAAAAGAGCTTCGGCTCATTATCAAAAACATTGTTTTTCGAGTACCAGAATATCGAATCGCTGGCGCAGTATTTTATGAAAGCACACCGGGACACGCTGCTGGAAGTGACCGGGGTGAAAACAGAAGAAACCCCAGCAGCCAAACCAGCGCTGTCTGAGAAAGCGAAAGTAAAGCCCGTTTTCAAACGGAATGAAGGCAAAAAAGGCTTTGCGCAAGTCCGTCCGGACACGCGGAAAAATCAGCAGCTGACAGAGCGTGAAGATATCGCGATTATCGGTATATCAGGACGATATCCGCAGGCCGAAAATCTTCAGGAATTTTGGAAGAATTTGAGTGAAGGCACTGACTGCATAACCGAAATTCCAAACGATCGTTGGGATCACAGTCTTTATTACGACGCTGATAAAGATAAAGAAGGCAAGACGTACGGAAAATGGGGAGGATTTTTGAAAGACGTGGACAAATTTGATCCGCAATTCTTCTCTATTTCGCCCCGGGATGCAAAATTGATGGACCCGCAGGAGCGGTTATTCCTGCAATGTGTCTACGAAACGATGGAAGATGCCGGTTACACGCGCAAAAAGCTCACGGAAAAATCGGGTGATTTGCTTGGCGCCAATGTCGGTGTTTACGTCGGCGTCATGTACGAGGAATATCAGCTTTACGGAGCCGAAGAACAGGCGCGCGGTAAATCGCTTGCGCTGACCGGAAATCCGTCATCAATTGCGAACAGGGCTTCCTATGTATTCGGTTTTAACGGCCCGAGCATGGCTCTGGATACGATGTGCTCTTCTTCTTTAACAGCCATTCATCTGGCATGCCAAAGCTTGCGGATCGGGGAATGCGAAGCAGCATTTGCCGGGGGCGTCAATGTATCCGTTCATCCGAATAAATATTTGATGCTCGGCCAGAACAGATTTTTATCAAGCAAAGGCAGATGTGAAAGTTTCGGAGAAGGCGGGGACGGTTATGTGCCCGGTGAAGGAGTGGGCGCCGTACTCCTTAAGCCGCTTTCTAAAGCAAAAGCGGATGGTGATCATATTTACGGCCTGATCAAAGGAACGGCCGTGAACCATGATGGAAAAACAAACGGGTATTCCGTACCGAATCCGAACGCCCAAGCCGCGGTGATCAAACAGGCGTTAAAAGACGCGGGAACCGATCCGAGGGCGGTCAGCTACATCGAAGCCCACGGCACCGGGACTTCACTCGGCGATCCGATTGAAATCACGGGTCTGACAAAAGCCTTTTCAGAACAAACACAAGATAAACAGTTTTGTGCCATCGGCTCAGCGAAATCCAATATCGGCCACTGTGAAAGCGCCGCGGGCATCGCCGGGCTGACGAAGGTGCTCCTGCAAATGAAGCATAAGCAGCTCGCACCGTCATTGCATTCCCGGACGCTTAACCCGAATATTGATTTTCTCGCTACGCCGTTTAAAGTGCAGCAGACGCTTGAAGAGTGGAAAAGACCGGTCATAAATGAAAACGGAGTAAATAAAGAATTGCCGAGAACCGCGGGGCTTTCCTCATTCGGAGCCGGCGGCGTCAACGCTCATATCGTCATCGAAGAATATTCCGCTGATGAGGATAAGGAGACGGCTTTTGCCGCGCCTCATCCGTCGATGATCGTCCTTTCCGCGAAAAATGAGCAACGGCTTCAAAAACGGGCGAAACGTCTTCTTGATGCACTGCGGAGCGGGCGTTACCGGGAAGCGGATCTGAGCCGGATCGCATATACGCTTCAAATCGGCCGTGAACCGATGGAAGAGCGTCTCGGAATGATTGTCAGCAATTTGCGCGAGCTTGAAGAGAAGCTTGACGAATTTACGGGCGGCAAGGAGTCAATTGACCAGCTCTACCGCGGACAAGTCAAACAGAATAAAGACACGATGGCGCTGTTTACGGCTGATGAGGACATGGAAAAAACCATTGAGGCGTGGCTTGAAAAAGGCAAAGCCGCAAAGGTATTAGAGCTTTGGGTGAAGGGCCTTCCGCTGAATTGGGATAAGCTGTATCAAATGGGCAGACCGCAAAAAATCAGTCTTCCGGCCTACCCGTTTGCAAAAGACCGATATTGGATCGACATATCAGCAGATGCAGCTGTCAAAAGACCGGCCGAAACACAGTCTGCGCCGATCGCACCGGCGGCCGCCCCGGAACCGGTCATTGAAGTAACAACTCTTCACGACGAGACTGCCAAAGAAAAACCGTCAAACATTACACTGCAGACTTTGAGCGGCGCGAAACCGAAAAGAACCGTACAGTCTGTTTCCCGTCCGGCGGTTTCCGCTGAAAAAGTAAGTGCCGTATTGACCGAAAGTTTGGCAGACGTTTTATATATGGATGCCGACGATATCGACGCAGACGACACATTTATTGATATCGGCATGGATTCAATTACCGGTCTTGAATGGATAAAGTCTGTTAATAAAGCATACGGCACGTCCCTTACGGTGACGAAAGTATATGATTATCCGACAATCCGCCAGTTTGCGGCTTTCTTGCAAAAAGAGCTCGGGACAGAACCGATCCTTGAGGAAGCAACCGAACCGCAGAAAACAGAGGCCGTGAAAAAACCGTCAAACATCATGCTGCAGCCTTTAAACGCTCATAAGCAGCATGTGACACAAGCAGAAGCGGATATTCTGGAGGCGATGTCTGAAACGGCAGCTTCCGCCGAACCGGAAGAACCGATTGAAGCGGTGCATGACGAGTTATCAAAAGCACTGGCTGATGTATTGTACATGGAGCGGCATGAAGTAGATATTGATGAGGCCTTTATTGACTTGGGTATGGATTCGATTACCGGTCTTGAATGGATAAAGGCCGTCAATAAACGGTACGGCACGGACTGTAACGTAACGAAAGTGTATGATTATCCGACAATCCGTCAATTTGCCGATTTTCTGAGTACGCAGCCGTCTGTCCGCGGAAGAAAAAAACAGGCGGTTCCCGTACGTCCAAAGCCGCTTACGCAGCAACATGCCCCGCAGGAGAAAACACCTGCCGAGCCGGAGAGATTAACGGTTCAAAAGGAACCTGAACCGGTGCAGGCCAAACGGGAGCCTAAAGACGAGATAGCGGACGCGATAGCCATCGTCGGCATGTCGGGCAAGTACCCGGATGCGCCGGACCTAAAGACATATTGGGACAACTTAGCCCGTGCGAAAAACGCCATTCGCGACATCCCGCTTTCCCGCTGGGATGTAAACAAATACTATGATCCGGCCTTAAACAAGAAGGGCAAAGTATACTGCAGATCAATCGGTATGCTTGACGGCATTGAAGAGTTTGATCCGCTGTTCTTTAATATATCTCCGTCTGAAGCGGAACTTATGGACCCGCAGCACCGGATATTTTTACAGGAAGGTTTTAAAGCCTTTGAAGATGCGGGTTACAGCTCAAAAGAATTAAACGGGAAAAATTGCGGCGTTTATTTGGGGATTATGAACAATGAATACGGCATGATGTTAAACAAACATCAGACAGGAGGAAGCGCGACGGGCAACAGTTTCAGCATCGCGGCGGCCCGCCTGCCTTATTATCTCAATTTGAAAGGGCCGGCCATTCCGATCGATACGGCATGCTCTTCATCTCTCGTCGGGACTCATTTGGCGCGTCAGGCGCTGTTGAATCATGAAATTGACATGGCGCTTGTCGGCGGTGTGACCTTGTATTTAACGCCTGAATCATACATCAGCATGTGTGAAGCAGGAATGCTGTCTCCTGACGGCCAATGTAAAGCATTTGATAACAGTGCGAACGGATTTGTGCCTGGCGAAGGCGCGGGGGCGCTCGTTTTGAAGAGGCTGAAAGATGCGGAAGCCGAGCAAGACCATATTTACGGAGTCATTATCGGATCTGGAATTAACCAGGACGGAAAAACCAACGGCATTACCGCACCAAGCGCGAAAAGCCAAATGGATTTAGAGCGCCAAGTGTATGAAGCGCACAACATCCACCCTGAGAGCATCACCTATGCGGAAATGCACGGCACCGGCACAAAGCAGGGGGATCCGATTGAATTAGAAGCCCTGTCTTCTGTATTTAAGGAAAAAACGGATCGCAAACAATTTTGCGCCATCGGTTCGGTTAAATCGAATATTGGGCATACGTCGGCGGCGGCAGGTGTAGCAAGCGTCCAGAAGGTTCTGCTGTCGATGAAGCATCAGCAGCTTGTGCCGACCCTTCATTTCAGCACGCCGAATGAACATTTTGATTTCGATGACTCGCCTTTATTTGTCAATACCGAACTCAAACCTTGGGAAACAGGCGGAGCACCGCGGCGGGCCTGTGTCAGCTCATTCGGCTACAGCGGCACAAACGCTCATCTCGTTATCGAAGAGTATCAGCCGAAAGACCGGGGAAGCCGTAAGCCTGATGAGACAAACATTTTTGTGCTGTCGGCGAAAAAAGCGCCCCAGGTAAAAACCTATGCCGAGTCTGTGATCGAATTTGCAAAAGCCAATCAGAATATCAATCTTTCAGATATGGCGTACACGCTTCAAACCGGGCGTGATGCGATGGATTACCGTCTTGCGGTTACAGCCGGTTCGAGAGAAGAACTGATCAGCCGTTTAACCGATTTTGTAAACGGAAATACGGGTGAAGGGATATATGAAGCCCATATCAAAACGGCTAAAAAAGAACTCAAAGCATTTGAAACGGACGATGACCTGAAGCAGCTTGTGAGGTCATGGTTCGATAAGAAAAAATACGCCAAAATAGCGGAATTGTGGGCCAAAGGGCTTCAGATGGACTGGGACAGACTCTATCAAGGCGAAAAACCCCACAGAATCAGTCTGCCGGCTTACCCATTTGCGAAGGAGCCGTACTGGCTGCCTGAGCCGAAAGCCGTACCGCAGGAAACAGAAGACCGGCGCGAGGCTGTGCTTTTAGAAAAGCAATGGGTTCCGTGTGAGATCGATTCGGCCGGTGAGAAAAGCGGCAGGACGGTCATGATTCTGGCTGATGTAAGAACAGCGGAGCTAGCCGAAGAGACTGCAAAGCATTTCACTGACTCATTCATTCTCCCGGTCGATTCGGCTGACACTGCAGCTAGCGATTGGAATCACATAGATGGCGCAATCGATCTGACGGGATGCGGAGACGAAGACCCTTCACTGGAAGGGATCAGCCGGCTCCAGACTCTGATTGATACAAGCCGCCGGCAGGCGCGGCCGCTGACGCTGCTATATGTAACAAAAGGCTTGGAGCCATTTCAGCAGAAAACGATTCATCTTGCAGGAGCGGCAAAAAGCGGCCTGTACAGAATGCTTCAAAATGAGTATCAAAACGTGACGTCCAGACACATGGATGCCGATACAGATACGGATCAGCAGACGCTTGCCAAACAGATTGCAGATGAATTTGCGGCGGACAGCACAGAACCGGAAATCTGCCGCCGAAACGGACAGAGATACCGTGCTTTATTCAGGGAGATTCCAAGCGGGAAGCGAGCAGAACATAAGCCCGCACCGTTTCCTGAAGACCATGTGCTTTTCATTACCGGAGGCACGAGGGGACTGGGTCTCTTATGCGCCCGCCATTTCACAGAAAAACACGGCGTGAAAAAAGTAGTGCTGACAGGCAGGGAGCCGATTCCTCCCCGTCATAAACGGTCAGCCGTTAATACGAGGCTGAAAGAGAAGATACGGGCGATTGAAGAGCTTGAAGCAAAAGGAGTGCAAGTGGCGGTGATCAGTCTGAAATTGTCTGATCATGATGCGGCGGCAGCGGAAATTGAAACGATCCGGCGCACGATGGGACCGATCGGCGGCGTCATTCATTGTGCGGGATCTGTTAATTCAGTAAATCCGGCGTTTATCAGAAAGACTGCTGACGATATACAAGAAGTGCTGGAACCGAAAGTCGCAGGGCTTCAAACATTAAGCAGCCTTTTCACAAATGATCCTTTGCAATTTTTTGTCTTATTTTCTTCAGTATCTGCAGTCGTTCCGGCGCTCGCGGCGGGACAGTCGGATTATGCGATGGCAAATGCGTACATGGATTATTTCGCGGCGGCTCATCAGCATCAATATCCGCTGGTCAGTATTCAATGGCCGAACTGGAAGGAAACCGGATTGGGTGAAGTCCGCACAGAAAGCCTGAAGCAGACCGGGCTGCTGGGACTGTCCAACGCGGAAGGACTTGACTTGCTGGACCGTATTTTATCTGAAAACATCCGCCCGTCCGTTCTGCCGGCTATCATTGATCGGAGCGAATGGCATCCTGACAGGCTGCTCTGTCAAGAGAAAAAACAAAAAGAGACTGAAGCCGTAATAACCGGCAAAGCCGCTGAAAAACATTCAGACAGAGAACTGCTTCTTGATACGAAGGCGTGGCTTGTGAAACTGTTTTCCGATGAGCTGAAAATCGCTCCGGAAGAGCTGGAAACAGACGAACCGTTTCAGGATTACGGGGTTGATTCGATCATTTTAGCGCAGCTTTTACAGCAAATGAATCAAGCGCTCAAAGAGGACTTAGATCCGTCTGTTTTATATGAACATCCGACGATTGACGCGTTTGCCGAATGGCTTGTATCCAATGGACAGCCGCTGCTTGCAGAAAGGGAGGAACCGGATACAGAAATCTTGGTTCCGGCTGCCGTACAAACGGTTCATACTGAACAAAAGCGTGATGCCGTAACTGAAGACATTGCCGTCGTCGGAATGAGCTGCCGTTTTCCGGGAGCGGAATCGTTAGAACAATATTGGGACTTGCTGAGAAGCGGCAGGTCCGCAATCGGCTCCGTCCCGGCGGAACGTTTCGGATATGCAAATCAATACGTTGCGGGATTGATTGACAATATGGATCACTTTGATTCCGAATTCTTTTTCATTCCGGAAAACGACGCGAAAGCGATGGACCCTCAGGCATTGGCGGTGTTGGAAGAGAGCTTGAAACTTTGGTGCCATGCCGGCTATTCCCGTGAAGAAATCAAGGGTATAGAGGCCGGTGTGTATATCGGAGGCCGAAGCCAGCATCAGCCTGATCCTGAAATTCTTGCGAATACCCGCAACCCGATCGTTGCGGGCGGGCAGAATTATTTAGCGGCAAACGTTTCGCAATTTTTTGATCTGCGCGGGCCGAGCATCGTGCTTGATACGGCTTGTTCATCGGCTTTGACAGGAATGAACATGGCCGTTCAGGCACTGAGAAGCGGCGATATCAAAGCGGCGGTAGTTGGCGGCGTCAGCCTGCTGAACACGGATGCGGCGCACCGGATGTTCCAAGAGCGCGGGCTGTTAAACGAAAAGCCGGCATTTCACGTATTTGACAAGCGTTCAGGCGGAGTTGTCCTCGGTGAAGGCGTCGGCATGGTGCTGTTAAAAACAGTAAGCCAGGCGCAAAAAGACGGCGACACGATACACGCGGTCATTAAGGCTGCCGCCATGAACAATGACGGCAGAACGGCAGGCCCGTCAGCTCCTAATATGCAGGCGCAAAAAGACGTCATGCAAAGCGCGCTTTTCAAAAGCGGCAAAAAGCCGGAAGACATCAGTTATATCGAAGCAAACGGATCGGGTTCCGCTGTAACTGATTTGCTTGAGCTGAAGGCGATTCAATCCGTATACCGCTCTGGCCAGCATGTTCCGCTCGGCATCGGGTCAATTAAGCCGAACATCGGGCATCCGCTTTGCGCAGAAGGCATCGCAAGCTTCATTAAAGTCGTATTAATGCTGAAGCATAAACAAACGGTTCCGTTCCTCTCAGGAGATGAACCGATGCCGCATTTTGATATAACAAAGACAGATTTTCATTTTCATAAAACAGCCGGCGAATGGGATGCATCCAGACCGTCAGCAGCCATCAACTGCTTTGCCGACGGCGGAACGAACGCCCACGTCATTCTGGAAGCTTGGGAAGAAAAAGACACCCGAATGAAAAGAAAGCCGCTGCCGGTACCGTCATTAAGACGTAAGGCTCTGGTAAAAGAGCCTGACGCACCGGCGGAGAAACAAGAGCTTCCTGCGAAAAAAATGTTTTGGAAAGCATTTAAATGAGAGAGGAGTGGGAAGGAATGATATCGGAAAAAATCAATATCTCACTGGATCATCCCATCATGAAGGGCCATATGGTCTTTGGTGAAGCGGTATTGCCCGGTCTTGCTTATATCGATTTGATTTATCAGGTTTTTCAGGAACACGGTTATGTATACAATGAGCTCGAATTGAAGCACGTTACGATTTATCAGCCTTTAACCGTCAGTGAAACGGCTGCAATCATTCTGACCATTCAATGTTCTGATAGCGGAGATGGAAAGTGGCTCATCTCCCTTTCAGGGCAGAAACAGCAAGGTGACGAGCTGTCAGACAATATACAATATGCGACAGCTGAAATGGTGAAAAGAGACGCTGTGACATTTGACGAAACCATTGATTTCGGCGATGTGAAGCAGTCAGGCAGATCTCTGAATCTTGATGACATGTATAACCGCTGCCTGGATCATGACTTGGTTCATTCCGGCATGATGAAATCGAACGGACGATTGTACGAAACAGAAGGCGGCATGCTGGCTGAGCTTTCTTGCGAAGAAGGAAAAGATTTCTTTTTATTCCATCCGGCCCTTTTGGATGCGAGCGGAATCGGGGCGAGCGGTTTGCTTTCTGAAACAAACCGGCTTCATCTGCCTTTATATTATGAATCGTTCACGGCCGCCGACAGGCTGCAATCTGAGTGCACGGCGCGTATCGCCGCTTCCGGCGTCCGTCAGGAAAAAGAACTCACAACGATGACGATCGAGTACTTCAGCCGATCCGGACAAAAGGTGGCGGAGCTTAAAAACATTACGGGAAAAGCGGTTCGGTTCGAAGAAGACGAGAATACAGCCGAACAGAATCAACAGGCTGCAACTGAGCCGGAAAGCACAGATGAAAAAGACATCATTCTGTTTTTAAAGAAGCTTTTGGCTGATAAGCTTGGGCAGCCTTGGGAGACGCTGGACGTTCTTGCAGGCTACTATGAGCTTGGGCTGGATTCATCTTCTTTGCTTGAGATTGTACAGGATATCAGTAAAAAGACGGGTGCGGACCTCGCGCCCACTCTTCTCTTTGAATATACAAATATAAAAGAACTCGCAGCCTATCTGAAAAAGACCGTTTCATTTGAATGTGCGGAACGTGCAGCCGAACCATCACGGTCTGAAGCTGAAGCGCCGGACGCGCCAGAACATCATAAAAACACCGGAGACATCGCGATTATCGGAATGGCCGGCCGCTATCCGAAAGCGAAAAGTGTGGCGGAGTTTTGGGAAAACCTGAAGGCAGGCACGGATTGCATCACTGAAGTTCCGAAGTCCCGATGGGATTGGAAAACATATCAAAACGTAACGTCCCCGTCTGGAAAAACAGTATCAAAATGGGGCGGTTTCATTGACGATGCCGACTGCTTCGATCCCCAGTTTTTCAGAATCTCACCGCGTGAGGCGGAAACGATGGACCCGCAGGAGCGCCTGTTTTTAGAAACATGCTGGGAAACGATTGAAGATGCAGGGTATACGCCTGAAACGCTGGGAAATAAAGGGGAGAAACAGCATCCGATCGGCGTATTTGCAGGGGTGATGCATAAAGATTATTCCTTAATCGGCGCAGAACAATTATCTGAAACTGATCCTTTTCCGGTTTCACTGAATTATGCGCAGATCGCCAACAGAGTGTCCTATTATTGTGACTTCCACGGGCCGAGCATCGCGGTGGATACCGTTTGTTCCTCATCATTGACCGCCGTCCATCTGGCCATCGAAAGCATCCGCCGCGGCGAATGTGAGGCCGCGCTTGCGGGAGGGGTGAACTTGTCGCTGCACCCGGCGAAATATCTCAGCTACGGAAGCGTGGGCATGCACTCAAGTGACGGCCGCTGCCGTACATTCGGCGAGGGCGGGGACGGCTACGTTTCCGGAGAAGGAGTCGGTGCGGTATTGCTGAAGCCGCTGGAAAAAGCCGAACAAGACGGCGACCGCATTTACGCGGTCATTAAAGGAAGCGCCGTTAACCACGTCGGGAAAGTAAGCGGAATTACCGTCCCGAATCCTGCTGCACAGGCAGAAGTCATTAAGGCCTGTCTGAAAAAAGCAGGTATCAGCCCGCGGACCGTCAGTTATGTGGAAGCCCATGGCACAGGTACTTCGTTAGGAGACCCGATTGAAATTGAAGGTCTGTCAAAAGCGTTCAGCCAAGGGACGCAGGATCAGCAATTTTGTTCCATCGGTTCGGTCAAATCAAATATCGGCCACGCAGAATCAGCGGCGGGGATCAGCGGGTTAACAAAAGCGGCGCTACAGCTTCATCACAAAACGCTTGTCAAATCACTGCATTCTGCGGAATTAAATCCTCACCTGAAATTTGAGGAATCTCCTTTTTACGTACAGCAGCAGACTGCTCCGTGGAAGCAGCCGTCAGCTGAAGAAAACGGTAAAGTCACACATTATCCGCGCAGGGCCGGGCTCAGTTCCTTCGGTGCATCAGGTTCGAATGCCCATATCATTTTAGAAGAATACATTCAGCCTGAACAAAAAGCGCTTGCACCTGAAAACGAGGCAGCAAAACTCATCCCGCTGTCAGCAAGAAATAAAGACAGGCTTCTGGCCTATGCGGAAAAACTAGCCCGATCGCTTTCAGAAAAGACGGTGCTGTCTGAACTGGCTTATACTCTTCAGACAGGACGTGAAGCAATGGAGGAGAGAGCTGTCTTCCTTGTAAATGACATCCGCGACTTGAAAGAAAAGCTGAATGATTTCGTAAAAGGAAACGAAAACATCCCCGGTTTATGGCGCGGACAAGCTGAGCTGCCGGAGATGAGCGAAGCCGCTCCCGAGACGGACGATCCGAAACGGCTTGCCGCGTTATGGGCAGAAGGGAAAATAATAGATTGGAATAAGCTGTACGCTTCGGGTAAACCGCGTAAAACAAGCGTTCCGACTTATCCGTTTGCAAAAGAACGCTATTGGATTCCGCAGCAGAAAAAACAGGAGAAAAGCCTGTCAGGCACAGTACTGCATCCGCTTTTACAAGAAAATACGTCAGATTTTTCGCAGCAGCGCTTCACGTCTCTTTTTACGGGAGATGAATTTTTCCTATCTGACCATGTCGTCAACGGACAAAAAATATTGCCGGGCGTCGCCTATTTGGAAATGGCCGCAGAGGCGGTCAAAAAGGCTGCTGCCGTGACGGAAAAAGACCATAGCGTCACACTCAGACAGGTTGTTTGGGTCCGGCCGGTCATGATTGAAGACAAACCGAAGGAAATACATATTGCCCTTTACCCAGAAGATAATGGTGAGATTACCTATGAAATATACAGTGAGGCAGAAAACGGCGAAGATCCGGTTATTCACAGCCAGGGTGAAGCGGTCATTACCGAACCGGGCAGCGCCCAGATAGATATCGAGTCTGTCAAAGCTTCCTGCAATTTAGGAATCGTGACTGCGGAAGAATGTTACGGTGCTTTTGAGAAGATCGGTCTGGATTACGGAGAGGCATACAGGGGGGTACAGCAATTGCTGCTCGGAGAAGACCGATTATTGGCCCGTATTTCACTCCCTGCTGCCGTACATGACAAAAAAGAACAGTATACGCTTCACCCGAGTATGATGGACGCCGCTTTTCACGCATCCGTCGGTCTGCTTGTCCGATCGATACATGATGATGCAGACAGCCACGAGCTTTCTTTGCCGTTTGCGATGCAGGAAGTGGAAGTGTTCGGACCGTGCCCTGAACATATCTGGTCATATATCCGGTACACAGAAGGCAGCAAAGCAGATGACAACGTAAGAAAATTTGACATTGATATGTGCGATGATGCCGGTACGGTTTATGTCCGGATGAAAGGCGCGTCCGTCCGGGCGCTTGACACAAGCCAAACAGCGGGCGGAGAAACCTCGGAGGCGCCTGTCGGCCATACGATGCTGATTCCGGCTTGGGAGCCTGTTGCGCTTGAAAAAGCCGGGGAAGCAGCGGCGGATAAGCAGACGGCAGTATTCGGCGGAACGGATTCGAGACATACGCGCATAAAAGAACATCTGCCGAATGCTTCCTATTATCCGATCAGAGGTACGGATGATATCACATCTCTTACGCACATGCTTGAAGGACAAAAAGAACTGGAGCAAATCATTTGGCTTGCTCCGCAGGCTGAGAGTGCGGACAGCCTCAAGGAACAGGAAAGAAACGTTCTTCATGTGTTCAAGCTGATGAAAGCATTACTTGCCTTAGGGTACGGAGAAAAACGTTTGGACTGGTGCATCGTCACAGCAAATGCCCAGCCGTTTTCGGATCAAGACAGCGCCGACCCGTCACAAGCGGCAGTCAGCGGACTTGCCGGAACAATGGCGAAAGAATATCCGCATTGGCATATCCGCATGATTGACACAGAAACGGACGGCAGCTGGCCGATCGAAGAGGCGCTCAGTCTTTCTGCCGGGAAAAACGGTCAAATTTGGGCGTACCGCAATCAGCAGCTGTTTGAGCGGCAACTGATACCGCTTGACAATATGCCGAAAAACGGCACGCTGTACCAAACAGGCGGGGTTTATGCCGTGATCGGAGGCGCGGGGTATCTTGGCGAGGCATGGAGTGAATACATGATCCGCCGCTACAAAGCACGCATCATTTGGATCGGAAGAAGCACACTGAATGATTCCATACAGGCGAAACTCGACCGGCTCAGCGCATTCGGCCCGGCGCCTGAATATGTTTCCGCCGATGCCGCCGACAGTGCTTCCTTAGAGCGGGCTTATCAGTTCATAAAAGAGCGCCACACAAAAATGAACGGAATCATCCACTCGGCAATGGATCTGTCTGAGCAAAGCTTAAATAATATGAAGACAGAAGAGTTCAAATCGGTGCTGCGGGCAAAAGCCGATGTAAGTGTGTCCATGGCGGAGGTATTTGGACGGGAGCCGCTTGACTTTGCGCTCTTTTTCTCCTCGCTTGTGGCATTTATTCATAACGTGAAACAAAGCCATTATGCCGCGGGATGCGCTTTCAGTGACGCATTTGCGAAAGAACTTGATCAGACATGGAATTGTCCGGTCAAAGTGATGAATTGGGGCTATTGGGGCAACAGCGAAGCGGCTGAAGACGGTGATTTTATTCAGCTGATGGATCAGATCGGATTGGGATTGATCGAACCGGACGCTGCAATGGAGGCGCTTGAAACCCTTATGACGCTGCCGGTTGATCAGGCGGCTTTCATTCATACGACAAAACCGGTCGCAGTCGAAGGGATGAGTGAAAGAGAAAAAATTTCCGTTTATCCGCCTCAGCCGCTTGTCTTTTCACAACAGCCGAAGGTCGCTCCGCCCGGCGCACGTCTTGTTAGAGAGGCTGAACATCAGGAGCTCGATGATTATCTGTATCAGCTGTTGATCGCCCAGCTTAAAGAAGCAGACTTGCTGACGCCGCAAAGCCTTAAAGCGTATGAGCCCGAACATGAATACTTTAAAAAATGGCTCAATCAAACGATCGCTTTCCTTCTGGAACATGGCTATCTGGAAGGGAATGCGGATTCATATAAACTGTCGGCGCGAGCCGAAAACACAACCGCCTCGCTATGGCAAAAATGGGAGCAGGAAAAAGAGGAATGGCTCAACAACGCCGATACAAAAGCGATGACTGTTTTAGCCGAGACGATGCTTAAAGCACTGCCGGACATTCTGCGCGAAGACGTGCCGGCGACAGACATCATGTTCCCGCACTCTTCAATGGAACTTGTTGAAGGAATTTATAAGCGCAATCAAGTCGCGGATTACTTTAACAGCGCCCTGTCAGATACATTAACGGCTTATGTGAAAGAAAACATCAGCAAACATTCAAAAGCCGAGATCCGTATCCTGGAAATCGGAGCGGGCACAGGCGGCACAAGCGCAGGCATATTTGAAAAGCTTAGGCCGTATCAAAACCATATAAAAGAATACTGTTACACCGATGTATCAAAAGCTTTTCTCGTGCATGCGGAGACGGAATACGGCAAACGGAATCCTTATCTGACGTATAAGCTTTTTAACGCAGAAGCGCCGCTTGCCGGCCAGGACATAGAGCCGGGCGCATTCGATATCGTCGTTGCGGCCAATGTGCTCCACGCGACGAAAGACATCCGCCAGACGCTGAGAAACGCCAAAGCCGTTTTAAAAGACAACGGTTTGCTGCTCTTAAATGAAATGGCGGGAAACAGCCTGTTCCCGCATATTACTTTCGGACTGCTTGAAGGCTGGTGGCTGCATGAAGATTCTGCCCTTCGTATTCCGGGGTGCCCGGGCTTGTATCCGGAAAGCTGGAAGCGCGTGTTAGAAAGTGAAGGCTGGCATTCTGTCTTTTTCCCGGCAGAAGCGGCACATGAATTAAGCCATCAGATTATAGCGGCAAAAAGCAACGGCATTGTTCGCCAAAAAACGCTTAAAGCAGGGGCCGGAAAACGGACCTCTCCGCCAAAAGCAGCACATGCGCCGGAACTTCAGGCGCAAACAACGGTGCAAAAAGGCGACACGTCTTTAACAGAAAAAAGCACCGAGTACTTGAAAACGTTAATCGGAGAAACATTAAAAATTCCGCCGGCTCAAATTGATCCGAAAGCGCCGCTTGAAAAATACGGAATTGATTCTATCGTCGTCGTACAGCTGACAAACGCGTTACGAAATGTATTGGACCAAGTCAGCAGCACTTTATTTTTTGAATATCAGACGATTGAGGCGCTCGTCGCTCACTTAATCAAAACGAAAAAAGACGCGATGATCAAACTGACGGGACAAACGCCTGTTCAGGAAGAACGGAAGGCATCACCAAAACCTCAGGCTGTACAGCCTGCTAAGCCGCTTCACACTGACTGGCGGCGGAGGGAAAAACGGGCAGCCAAAGAGACCGTCCGGCAAAGTTCGGTTCGCGACGTGGCCATCATCGGTGTTTCAGGACGCTACCCGCAGGCAAAAACAGCGGCTGAGCTTTGGGCTAATATTAAAAAAGGAAAAAACTGCATAGAAGAAATCCCGCGGGAACGCTGGAACTGGCAGGATTACTACGATGAAGAGAAAGGTAAAGAAGGCTCTATTTATACGAAATGGGGCGGCTTCATTGAGGATATGGACAAGTTTGATCCGCTGTTCTTTCAGATTTCTCCTTTGGAAGCGGAGCGAATGGACCCGCAGGAGCGATTATTTTTAGAAACGGCGTATGCGAGTATCGAGGATGCCGGCTATACGCCTGACAACCTGTGCCAGAGCAGAAAAATCGGTGTTTTTGCCGGCGCGATGAACAAAAACTACCCGACAGGCTACGGCTATTGGTCCATTGCCAACAGGGTATCTTACCTTTTTGATTTCCAAGGGCCGAGCATTGCCGTTGATACAGCCTGCTCCTCTTCTTTGACGGCCATTCATCTGGCGCTTGAGAGCATATACAGCGGTTCAAGCGAATGTGCGATTGCCGGGGGCGTAAACATAGTGACCGACCCGATCCATTATATGAATCTGTCAGTCATGAACATGCTTTCCGCAGGCGACACGTGCAAATCGTTCGGAGACCGCGCGGATGGTTTTGTCGACGGAGAAGGGGTAGGAGCGGTCGTATTAAAGCCGTTGGACCGAGCGATTGCCGACAACGATCACATTTACGGTGTGATTAAAGGAAGCACCATTAACAGCGGAGGCAAAACGAACGGATACACCGTTCCGAATCCGAATGCGCAGGCCGCCTTAATAAAAGAAGCTTTCGAAAGGGCAAACGTCCCGGCGCGCACCGTCAGTTATATTGAAGCCCACGGTACGGGGACCGCATTAGGAGATCCGATTGAAATCGCCGGATTAACGAAAGCATTTGAAGAGGATACAACAGACAAACAGTTTTGCGCCATCGGCTCCGCAAAATCAAATATCGGCCATTGTGAAAGCGCCGCGGGCATTGCGGGTCTGACAAAAATACTATTCCAGCTCAAAGACCGCCAAATTGCGCCGTCCCTGCACGCGGAACAGCTGAATCCGAATATTGATTTCGCGTATACGCCGTTTGCCGTTCAGCAGGAGCTCGGTGAGTGGAAACGTCCCGTCATCGGCGGCCAAGAGCTTCCGAGAAGGGCGGGGTTAAGCAGCTTCGGCGCGGGAGGAGCAAACGCCCACCTCGTCATAGAAGAATATACGGCAGACAAAGAACCTGATGAGACGCCGGCAGATCAGCCCGCCATCATCGTCCTGTCCGCGAAAAACAGCGAACGGCTCACTGAAAAAGCAAAACAGCTCAGAGACGCCATCCGTGAAAAAAGATACAGCGGCAGCGACCTTATGAGCATAGCCTTTACTCTTCAGACGGGCCGGGTGCCGATGGAAGAGCGTCTTGGTTTTATCGTCCATTCACTTCATGAACTTGAGGAAAAACTGAATGGGTTTACCGCCGGACAAAACAGCGCCGGACTGCACCGTGACGGCACGGAAGAAAACAAACGGATGCTTGCCGTATTTTCGGCGGATGATGATCTGGAAACAATCATAGACGCTTGGATCAGCAAACGGAAATATTCTAAGCTGCTTGAGCTTTGGGTAAAAGGATTGGACATCGATTGGGCGAAATTATACGGAGACCGTCCTCCGGCCCGCATCAGCCTGCCTGCTTATCCGTTTGCGAAAGAACGCTTCTGGCATCAGCAGCCTGTACAAAGCAAGGCCGCGCCCGTTAAGGCGCCGGCTGATGAAAGTGATCCGGCGGAACAGTTTGAAGTGATGGCTTTTAGAGAAGTTCTTAAAGAACAGGCTCTGCCGGCTGCCGGAGAAAAGCAAGTCAAAACGGTGATTTCTTTCTTATCTGATCAGAAGAAGCAGCAGGAAGCCGTCTCTGTGATCAAATCGTATGACAGTGGCATTGGCGTTATTTTTATCGCTCAGGGAGACCGGTATGAGGCTCTGTCCGCCGGCCGCTGCCAAGTGGTGCGGGAAGATCCGCAATCATATGTGAACGCTTTTGCGGATATTCAAAAAGAGTACGGTGAAGCTTCTGCCATTTTGTATTTATGGGCGCTTGAAGATAAAAGCTGCATCGAAGATTATTCATGTATCGTCCATATTCTCAAAGCAATGGCTGAGACCGGTCTGCAGCCGGAAAGGCTGTTATTGGCGGGGGAATATGCATCCGGTCTGGAAAAGTGCTACTTGGAATCATGGATCGGCTTTGAGCGTTCGCTCGGCATTGTTCTCCCGAAAACAAGTGTTACCGGCCACTTCAGAAAAGCCGGTGCGGCCATAACGGACTGGATGAGGACCATTTGGGACGAGCTGAAAGCTGAAACAGACCAAACCGTTTTCTTGGAAGAGGGAAAACGATATGTCTATCACACCGAACCAACCGGACTAACGAAAGAAAACAGCAGGATCAGAACCGGCGGAACATATCTCATTACAGGCGGATTAGGAGGGCTCGGCTACTTATTTGCCCGCCATCTCGCCCGGAACTACCAGGCAAATGTCATTCTCACGGGGCGGTCGCCGATCAATGAGGAAAAGAAAGAAAAAATGAAAGACCTGGAAAATCTCGGCGCGGGTGTTCTTTACGCCGAAGCCGATGTTTGTGATCCGATCGGAATGGGCGACTGCATCAAGCGCGCGAAAGAACGATTCGGAGCCATTCACGGCGTCATTCATGCGGCGGGCATCGAAAGCAGAACATCCGTCTTTGAAAATGAAATCGGGAATTTCCGCAGTACGCTTGAACCGAAAATAAACGGAAGCCTGCTTCTTGACGAGTGGCTGAAAAACGAAACGCCTGATTTCATCTGCTACTTTTCATCCACATCGGCTGTTTTAGGAGATTTCGGCTGCTGTGATTATGCGGTCGCGAACAGGTTCCAAATGGCGTATGCCAACTATAAAAACGAACAATCAGAAAGCGGAAACGCTTTTGTCATCAACTGGCCGGTCTGGAAAAACGGCGGAATGGCCGTCGGCGGTGAAGAGACGACGGGCATGTACCTGAAATCAAGCGGCCAGCGCCTGTTAGAAACAGATGAAGGCATTGAGCTTTTTGAGCGCATCATTTCTCAAGATAACACCCAGTGCCTTGTCATTGCCGGCGAAAGAAGCCGTGCCGAACGATTTTTAGGCATACGGCGGGACGATTCATCAAAACCGGATGCGCTTTTGGAAACCGTGAGCCGCCGCATCCCGGAAGAAAGCACGGAAAAACGGCTCGAAGCGGATTTGAAAGAGCTGATACACAGTCTGCTGAAAATATCCAAAGATAAACTCGTCCTGCATAAAAACTGGGCGGAATTCGGATTTGATTCCATCTATTTAGCCAAATTTGCCGCTCTTTTGACGAGTCATTACGGCATTGAAGTCACTCCGGCGTTATTTTACAGCTATGCCACGCTCGGAGACGTCATCAGCTATTACTTGACAGAACATAAAGAAACGATCGAAACGTTTTACCGAACGGAAGAAACCGAAACAGAAGCCGCCGCTCCGGAAAGCAAGGAGTATACGGATCAGGAGATCATCGCCATGATGAAACAGGTCTCTGAGGGGACATTAGATTTTAAAAGAGTGCAAGACATCATAGAAGGGAGTAAGACCTATGAATCATAAAGAACTTCTCGATGCCTACAGATCAGGAACGCTCACCATCGCTGAAGTAGAACAAAAGCTTCAGGCTTTCAAGCGGACAACTGCAAAACGTCCGCTTTCTGAAGGCCAGAAAGGTTTGTGGATGCTTCAGAAAATGTTTCCGGAGATGAGCGCATATAACATTCCGTTATGCTTTCGTTTTCAAAAGCTGGATATCGAGACATTCAAAAACGCCCTTTTGTCCGTGCAGCGCCAGCACCCTATTTTGACCAGTGTGATAAAAGAGGAAAACGGCCTTCCGTATCAGATAGAAGATACGGATCGGCATTTTCCGATTGAAGAAATGGATCTTTCTGAATTAAGCGGGCGTGATGCGCTTACGTTTATTAAAGAAAAAGCAAAAGAACCGTTCTCGCTTGAAACCGGGCCGCTCCTGCGTGTTCAAGTATTCCGGCGGGCGAAGCGGGAGCCGATTGTGTTAATCACCATTCACCATATCATTTTTGACGGCGTCTCTCTTATGACGTTTATGTCGGCGCTGCTGGACGCTTATGTAAAAGCAAGCGAAGGCAAAGAACCTGTCATGCTTCAGCAGGCCGCAGATTATCATGACTTTGTGAAATGGGAAAAAGAGCTGCTGGAAAGCGCAGCGGGAAAAACGCATCTCTCTTATTGGAAAAAGCAGCTGGAAGGACCGCTGCCGGTGCTTGAGCTTCCGTCGGATTACCCGAGATCATCGGTCCAAACGTGCAGGGGGCAGGCGTATCAGCGCTTGCTTCCTGATGAACTGAACCGGCAGATTAAAGTTTGCGCCCAAAAACATAATGTCAATGAATCCGTTGTGTATCTCGCTATTTTCAAAGGACTGCTCTATCAATATACGAATCAGGAAGATGTCATCGTCGGCATGCCGACGATGGGGCGTTCTGAGGCTCAATTTGAGTCTGTCATCGGATACTTCATTAATATGATCGCGGTCAGAAGCAGGGAGACGGGCGCCAAATCTTTTACGTCGTTTTTGAAGGAGCTGCAGCTGACACTGGCAGAAGGGCTGGACCATGCCGCGTATCCGTTTCCCGCGCTTGTAAAAGAATTGAAGACGGAACGCTCGCCTGCGGTGTCGCCTGTTTTTCAAACCGCGTTTTTCTATCAAAACTTCTTCCGGACAGAAGGAGCGGAAAAGCTGGCGGAACTATATCAATCACTCGGCATTGAAATGATAGAAGACATTCATCAGGAAGGCGAATTTGAGCTTGCGCTTGAAGTCTATAAAAAAGAAACGGGAACCGTCCTGCAATTTCTGTACAACCCGGATGTCTACAGCCCTTCTTTCATCGAACGAATGGCGGAGCATTATATGAAACTGGCAGAAAAGGTGCTTTCTGATCCGGAGATCGCTTTTGAAGCCTGTTCCGGCCTGCTCAATCAAAAACGGGATGAAAGCCGTTCATCCCATCAGCCGAATGAGCGCTGCATTCATGAAGTGTTTGCGGAAAAAGCCGGACGCCACCCTGACAGAGAAGCCGTCACATTCGGTGAAAACAGTCTTACATATCGCGAATTAGATGAACGAAGCACGGCGCTCGCTGTGTACCTGCAAGAAAAGGGCGTCACACCGGAATGCCCGGTCGGCATTTGTACGGAGCGTTCTTTTGAGATGGTCATCGGCATCCTCGCCATTTTAAAAGCGGGAGGCGCGTATGTACCGCTGGACCCGGCTTTTCCAAACGAACGGATGGCCCACGTGTTGACTGACAGCGGCGTGTCAATCGTATTAACGCAGGAAAAGACGCGCGGCATGATTGAACAGTTGGCCATCGGCGGTGTGAGCACGGTGGAAATTGAAAACAGCGGACGTTCTGTCAGCGGGGCTAAACTGACGCCGCGTTCAAAACCGCATCATCTCGCTTATATTCTATATACGTCCGGAAGCACGGGAAAACCGAAAGGCGTCATGGTTGAGCACAGAGCCATCATGAATACGCTGCAGTTTTTGGAAGCTGAGTATCCGGTCGCACAAGAGGATGCCTATCTGTTAAAAACGAATTACGTATTTGACGTTTCGATTTCTGAATTATTCGGCTGGTTTATCGGAAACGGACGGCTTGTCATTTTGCCGCCTGGTGCAGAAAAAAATCCGCAGCTTTGCATGGAATATATCCAAACCCACCAGGTCACGCATCTGAATTTTGCGCCCGCCGTGTTTAATGTATTTCTGGAAACGGTAAAGCGGCATACGGCATTTACAGAAGACGGCCCTGTGAAATATGTGATGGTGGCCGGAGAGGCGTTTCCGAAAGATTTAGTTAAAAAGTCAGTTTCCATCTTCAAACATGCGAGAATTGAAAACATATACGGCCCGACGGAAACATCCATTTATGCCGCTTACTACAGCTGCGGCCAAAAGGAAATCACAAGCAGGAATACGCCGATCGGGAAACCGATTCACAATACGCGGCTTTATATCGTTGATGAAAAGCTCAGCCCCGTCCCTGACGGTGTGGCCGGGGAGCTTTGCGTGGCCGGCGCCGGTCTGGCCAGAGGCTATTACAATCAGCCTGAGCTGACGGCGGCATCATTTATTGATAATCCGTTTAGTGAAGGAGAAAAACTTTACAAGACAGGTGATTTGGCCAGATGGCTGCCTGACGGAAATATAGAATATGCCGGCCGGATTGACAGTCAGGTGAAAATTCGCGGCTTCCGCATCGAATTGGGAGCGATTGAAACGAAATTGAGCGAACATCCGGACATTCTTGATCAGGCGGTTGTGGTTCAGGAAAAGAACGGACATAAAAAGCTGATTGCTTATTATACGGCCCGCTCCGGTCATACGGCAGACGAAAAAGCGCTCCGCAACCATCTTTTATCGAGTCTGCCGGATTATATGGCGCCTGCCCATTTTATCCGCCTGGATGCACTGCCGTTAACACCGAGCGGAAAAGTGAACCGCAAAGACCTAAAACAGCGCAAGGTAATCGTTCACCGGTCTGAAAAGACGGGCAGACTGCCGTTATCAGAAGCGGAAGCGAAAGTGACCGCAATATGGGAAGACCTGCTGAATACGGCGGGCATCAAAATCGAAGACGGCTTTTTCGATGTGGGAGGCGACTCGCTTCTGGCTGTTGCGGCGGCAGAACGCATTAAACAGGAGCTGGAATGCGATTTTACCGTCACGGATTTATTCGAACACTCTACCATTCAGGCGATCAGCCGATTTATTGTTGAAACAAAACAGGCGGCTGAATCAGTGGCGCCCGGCCAAGATGAGAGAGAAAGAGAACAAACACCGCAAAACGGGGTGCCGTCTTACTTTGATGACAGTGTGGCAATAGTGGGGATTTCCTGCCAGTTCCCCGGCGCGAAAAATCATCATGAGTTTTGGAAGCAGTTAAGAGAAGGAAAGGAAAGCGTCCGGTTCTACTCGGAAGAAGAACTTCGGGAAGCCGGCGTGCCTGAAGATTTGATCGAAAATCCCGACTATGTGCCGGCATTATCGACGATAGAAGGAAAAGATCTCTTTGACCCTGAGTTCTTTCACATTTCTCCGAAAGACGCAGAATTTATGGATCCTCAGCTTCGGCTTCTGCTGCTTCATTCTTGGAAAGCCGTCGAGGACGCGGGATATGTATCGAAAGAGATTCCGAAGACAAGCGTTTATATGTCGGCAAGCAATAATTCGTATCGGTCGCTTTTGCCGGAAAAAACGACAGAAAGCCATGAATCTCCCGACGGCTATGTGTCATGGGTGTTAGCGCAGAGCGGCACGATTCCGACGATGGTTTCCCATAAGCTCGGATTAAAAGGACCAAGCTATTTCGTTCATTCCAATTGCTCATCATCATTAGTCGGTCTTTATTCAGCCTACAAAAGCATAACGAGCGGAGAATCGGAATACGCGCTCGTCGGCGGAGCAACTCTGCATGCAGCGACCGGCATCGGCTATGTGCACCAAAACGGATTGAATTTTTCAAGCGACGGGCATGTCAAAGCATTTGACGCTTCAGCCGACGGTATGGCGGGCGGAGAAGGAGCTGCCGTCATTCTGCTGAAAAAGGCGTCACAAGCCGTTCAGGACGGAGATCACATATACGCCATGCTCAGAGGCATCGGTCTGAACAATGACGGAGCGGATAAAGTCGGTTTTTACGCACCGAGTGTAAAAGGTCAGACTGACGTCATCCAGCATGTTTTAGACAGCACGAATATTCACCCGGAGACGATTTCCTATATCGAAGCGCACGGCACTGGAACGACATTGGGTGATCCGATTGAAATGTCCGCGTTGCAGCAAGTGTATAAACGTTACACGGACCGGGAGCAGTATTGCGGGATCGGCTCCGTAAAAACGAATATCGGACATTTGGATACAGCAGCAGGTCTGGCCGGGTGCATCAAAGTCGCCATGAGTTTATATCATCGGGAGCTGGCGCCTACCATTAATTACACGTCACCGAATCCGAATATCAAATTCAGCGGTTCGCCGTTTTATGTGGCGGATAAGAGAAAACCGCTGCCGGAGAGAGAGACGCCGCACCGCGCAGCGTTAAGCTCATTCGGACTCGGAGGAACAAACGCACACGCCATTTTTGAACAGTATGAAAACAAAACGATCAGCGGATCAAATGACGGACAGCCGCCTTATATCGTTCCGCTGTCAGCGAGAAATAAGCAGCGTCTTACTGCCTATGCATCTTGTTTATCCGGCTTTCTGGATGAAGCCGAAAACGATGTTTCCTTGCATGATCTGGCATTTACGTATCAGACCGGACGTGAAGCGATGGAAGAGAGAGCCGTTTTTATCAGTCATGATCGTCACGATTTGAAGCGTCAGCTGCAGGATTTCATCAACGGCAATGACCAAAACATCTTACGGGGCGAAAAAGTGAGAAGCAGAGAAGTGTCAGCTCAGGAGATGGAAGAGCTTGCAGCATGTCAGACACGGGATGAAAAGCTGAAAGCACTCGCGGCGCTCTGGGTTGAAGGAGCGCGTGTCGATTGGGGCTTATTGTATCCGGATTCCGCGCCGCAAAGAATCAGTGCGCCGACCTACCCGTTCGCAGAAGAGCGCTTCTGGCCGGAAGAAACGGTGAAGCAAACGGATACCAAACTTTTGCATCCGCTGGTACATCAGAATACATCCGTCTTGCAGGAGCAGCGGTTCAGTTCGGAATTCACGGGAAAAGAGTATTTTATTGCCGAGCATATCATTAAAGGAATGGCGATCGTGCCGGCTGCCGTTACCCTTGAGATGGCACGGGCCGCGGCGGAGAAAAGCATCGGCGGGGCAACAGAGGAATCTCTGGGCCTGCGCTTAAAGAATATTGTATGGGTCCGTCCGGTGATAGCCGATCAGGAGGCTGTCCGTGTCCATATCGGACTTTATGAAGAAGAGGACGGACAGATTCAATACAGAATGTACGGGGGTAACGATTCTATCGGTGAAGAAGCTCCTCTTTATAATCAGGGCATCGCTGAAATCATCCGGAAGGAACCGGAGGAAGCGGCGGATATTGAGCAGCTGAAGCGCCGATGCACGCAGGGAACAATCGAATCTCAAGCGTTTTACAAAGGAATGATTGGTGCTGATTACGGGCCGGGTTACAAAGGGGTGCAGCTTGTATACAAAGGCGAAGACCGGCTGCTTGCTAAATTGAAGCTTCCTGAATCCGTCTCTCATACAAAAGCTGATTATATCCTTCATCCGAGTATGATGGACGGTGCGCTTCAGGCCGCCGAATATTTGCAAAACGTGACGAGAGCGCTGCTTGCAGAAAGCGGGGAACCATTCAAAGCCGCATTGCCGTTTGCTTTAGAGGAGCTGGACGTTCTGAATCCGTGCGCTGATGATATGTGGGTGCACGTCACATTCAGTGCGAACAATAAAGCCGGCGATCCTATCCAAAAAGCCGATATTGATTTATATGACAATAACGGCGGGCTTTGTGTGCGGATGAGAGGTTTCTCAACACGGATCATGGAAGAAAACGCGGGTGCCGGCGTTTCGGTCAGCCGTACGGACACATTGCTCGCTGAACCGATCTGGAAAGAGCAGCCGGAACCGGCGGACCACGAGCCAACGTATGAAGAGCATATTATTTTCCTTTGTGAGTACGATGAAGCCGTAAAACAGGCCGTGGAAGCAAAGCTTGAACATGCAAGCGTCATTATCTTGGACGATCGTCCCGCATCTATTGCAGAGCGGTATCATTCTTATGCGGGCCAGCTGTTTGACCATATCAAAACCATAATGAAAAGCAAGCCGAAGGGCCGCGTTCTTTTTCAGGCTGTTACGCAGTCAGCAGGCTTACAGCAGGTGTTCTCAGGCATTACCGGCCTCTTCAAAACCGCATGCCTTGAACATTCCAAGCTGATCTGTCAAATGATCGAAGCCGAGGAGAAAGAAAGTGCTGAAGGCATAGCGGAAAAAGCGTCCGAAAACCGTATGCATGCCGAAAGCGTCCATGTGAAATATGAAAACGGCAAGCGCTTTGCCGCTGATTGGGAAGAGATGGATATTTCTCAAGCGGAGCCGGATATTCCGTGGAAAGACGAAGGCGTTTATCTCATTACAGGAGGTGCGGGAGGTTTAGGTCTGATCTTTGCAAAAGAGATCGCAAACTGTACAAAAGATGCCGTCATCATACTAACCGGCCGGTCCGCTCTCAGAGAAAAGCAGAAAGACATGCTGGAAACAGTACGTGCTGCCGGCGCTTCTGTTTTCTACGAGCAGACCGATGTCACGGACGAAGCAGAAGTATACCGATTGATCCGCAATATCCGCAAACGGCATGGCAGGCTGGACGGGATTGTTCACAGTGCCGGCATTATAAAAGACAACTACATGGTGAAGAAGACGGCAGAGGAATTCCAACACGTTCTCGCTCCGAAAGTGAAGGGTCTTGTGTATCTTGATGAAGCGTCACAACATGAGAAATTAGATGTCTTTATTGTCTTTTCATCCTTATCAGGTGTGCTTGGAAGCGTCGGCCAGGCTGATTATGCGTCTGCAAATGTCTTTATGGAGATGTATGCCGAGTACCGCCGTTCTTTACAAGCCGCAGGACAAAGATACGGAAAGACGCTTTCTGTCAGCTGGCCGTTATGGAAAGAAGGCGGAATGCAGGCAGGAAAGCAGACGGAAGATATGCTGATGCAGGAGGCGGGAATCGCACCGCTCGGCACAGATGCCGGCATCAAGGCTTTATATCAAGGCTTGATGAGCGGGACAGCCCGGATGACGGTTCTTGAAGGAGATGTGAAACACATGAAAGCAAAACTGTTCCGCAAAGAGAATGATCATCCGGAAGCAGAGACCGGCGTACGTCATGACATTGATGCTGACAGCCTGCTTGAAAAAGTGAAGCATCTGTTAAAACAGCAGACGGCCTCACTGTTAAAAGTAAACATTGACAAAATTGATCCTCATGAAGAAATGACAAAATACGGGCTGGATTCCATCTCGATGACTGAGTTTACGAACCAGTTAAACAAAACGTACCGGCTTACGTTAACGCCGACGATTTTCTTTGATCATCCGACAATCCATGAATTTGCCGTTCATTTAATCAGTGAATACGAAGAGGAATTTGCCGGACGGTTTGCGGTAAATACAAAAACGGTTCAATCGGCAAGACCGGTAAAAGAGACTCAAATCACGCGCCCGGCCGTTAAGCGACGACGCACTCTGCCTGAGACACTTCCGCAGACAGTGCAGCGGGGCCAAGGGCCGGAACCGATCGCAATCGTAGGCATCAGCGGGATTTTCCCGATGGCAGAAGACATTGAAGCTTTCTGGCAGAACCTGAAAGAAGGCAAAGACTGCATGACCGAGATTCCGAAAGACCGCTGGGACTGGCGGGACTATTACGGGGATCCCGCAAAAGAAGCCAATAAAACAAACGTCAACCAAGGCGGGTTTATTGACGGAATTGCTGAATTTGATCCGTTATTTTTCGGGATTTCACCCCGGGAAGCGGAGCAAATGGACCCTCAGCAGCGCCTCTTGCTGACGTACGCGTGGAAAGCGATCGAAGATGCCGGGTATGCGTCAAAGAGTCTCTCAGGCACAAAAACAGGTGTGTTTATCGGGACCGGAAATACCGGCTACGGTTCTCTTTTAGCCAATACCGATGCGGCGATTGAAGGGTCATCCGCGGCGAATACAAGTCCGTCTGTCGGACCGAATCGTGTCAGCTATACGCTCAATCTGCACGGGCCGAGCGAACCGATTGATACCGCCTGCTCAAGCTCGCTCGTTGCCATACACCATGCCGTTTCTTCAATTGAAGAAGGAACGTGCGACATGGCTTTGGCGGGAGGAATCAATACGATTGTTCTTCCGGATGTGTATATCAGTTTTGACAAAGCGGGCGCGCTGAGTAAAGAAGGAAGATGCAAAACGTTCTCTGATCGGGCTGACGGTTTTGCCCATGGTGAAGGAGCCGGTCTCTTTTTCCTCAAAAAGCTGAAAGCCGCTGAGGCGGATGGGGACCATATTTACGGCGTTATTAAAGGAAGCGCGGTGAATCACGGCGGCCGCGCGGCATCTTTAACAACGCCTAACCCGAAACAACAGGCGGAAGTCATTAAAGCCGCATACAAAAAAGCGGGCATTGATCCGAAAACAGTCTCTTATATCGAAGCGCACGGCACCGGAACAGAACTGGGAGATCCTGTTGAAATTAACGGCCTGAAACAAGCGTTCAGCTCGTTTGCAGACGGAAAAGAGAAAGCGGCCGGCTATTGCGGTTTAGGGTCGGTTAAAACGAATATCGGCCATTTATCCCTTGCCGCAGGAGCAGCGGGCATTATTAAAATTTTGCTGCAGATGAAGCATCGGACATTAGTAAAAAGTCTCCACTGTGAGACGGTAAATCCGTACATTCAGCTTGAAGACAGCCCGTTTTATCTGGTGCGGGAGACGATGGAATGGAAGACGCGGACGGACGAACGCGGAAACGAACAGCCTCGCCGCGCGGGCATCAGCTCATTCGGCATCGGAGGCGTAAATGCCCACGTCGTCATCGAAGAATACATCCCAGAAGACAGAGAGGAAGCAGATGATTTTCATATCGACCCATGTCTTTTCGTTCTGTCCGCCAAAAATGAAAAACGCCTGAAAGAGCAGGCAAAACAGCTGAAACGTGCGCTTACTGAAAAACGGTACGATCAATCCTCCCTCGTTTCTATGGCATATACCCTCCAAATCGGAAGGGACGCCATGGAAGAACGTCTGGCGGTTATTGCCGGATCTGCAGAAGAACTGCAGGAAAAACTGTCACAGTTTATCACTGGAGATAAGCATGCTGATTTGTACAGAGGAAGAATAGACAAAGGCACGCTGCAAATGCTGACGGAAGATGAAGAAATTCAAGAAGCCGTTGAAAAATGGATGGCACGCGGCAAATACGCGAAGCTGCTTGAATTATGGGTCAAAGGGCTGAACGTCGATTGGGCGAAGCTGTATGGAGACCGGCCGCCTAAACGCATGAGCCTGCCGTCGTATCCTTTTGCAAAAGACCGCTATTGGGCGGCAAAAAGCACCGGAAAACACGAAAAAACAAGCACTGTATCTGCCGGAAAACAAGACGCGCTTCATCCGCTTCTGCACAGAAATACTTCAAACCTTGCAGAACAGCGGTTCAGTTCAATCTATACAGGAAAAGAATTTTACCTTGCGGACCATGTTGTAAAAGGCGTGCCGATTTTACCGGGAGTGGCACATCTTGAAATGGCGCGCGCAGCAATGGAACAGGCATCTGAAGTTCCGGCCGGACAAGGAAGCGTCAAGCTTAAGAATACGGTTTGGGTGCGGCCGATCACCATTGAAGACGAGCCGGTTCATGTCAACATCCGTCTCATTCCTGAAACGGCAAATGACGTTCAATTCGACATTTACAGCGGCCGGGAAACAGATCAGCCGTCCGTTTACAGCCAAGGGGCAGTATCAGTCCGCCCTGACGCCGAGGCACCGGTCATTGATCTCCAAAAGCTGAGATCACAATCCGCCGAGACACCGTTTTCTGCAGATGAAGTGTACGATATGTACCGCAAAATCGGTTTTGATTACGGCCCGGCTTTCCGGGGTGTCAAAGCGATTTATACAGGTGATGATTTCGTATTGGGCAGACTGTCACTTGATGCGGCTTGTGCGGACACGGTACAGGAGTATGTCATGCATCCGGGCTTAATGGACTCTGCATTGCAGGCATCAAGCATATTAACCGGAACAAATGATGAAAAACTGATGCTTCCGTTTGCGGTTCAGGAGCTTGAAGTATTCAGCGCATGCGCTGCCGAGATGTGGGTTTACGCCAGACTTTCTGAAGACCACAAAGCCGGCCAGATTGAAAAACGCGATCTTGATATTTGTGATGAAAACGGCAAGGTGTGCGTAAGGCTGAAAGGTTTGTCATTCAGAATGGCTGAAAAAGAACCTGAGAAAAAAGAAAAAGCTCCGGGAACGCTCATGCTTGAGCCGGTATGGACCCGAAGCGATGAAACTGCTACTCAAACGGAACCGGTTTTTGCCCGGCATATCGTGTTGCTTTGTGACACAGACGCCGGATTGAAACAAGCCGTTGAAGCCGCGGGAGCTGAATGTATTGAAATGACCTCCCGGCACGGGAAAGCGGCGGCGCGCTTCCGTGATTATACAGGACGGATATTGGAGACGCTGCAAAAACTGCTGAAGGAAGAGACGGATGGAGACGTCCTCATCCAGACGGTTCTCTCTAAAACAGATAAGCATCAGCTGCTCTCAGGCATTTCAGCTTTGTTAAAAACAGCCGGCCTGGAACATAAAAAACTGAAAACCCAGCTGATTGAAATAGAACCGGCGGAAAACGGCAGAATCACAGACATCATCAGAGAAAATAAAACACGGGCTGATGACAGCCATATCAAATATGAAAACGGCATCCGGTACAGCGCAGATGTCAAAGAAACGGCCGTGTCCGGCGGCAAAATACGCATTCCGTGGAACGACGGAGGCATTTATCTCATTACCGGAGGAGCCGGGGGCTTAGGCTTTATTTTCGCGAAAGAAATCGCCCGCAAAGTCAAAGAGCCGACACTGGTTTTGACAGGCCGTTCCGCATTAAGCGAGAATCAGCGGATGCAGCTGCAATCGCTTGAATCACTCGGAGCAAAAGCGGAATACAAGCAGGCTGACGTAACAAACGCTCAAACTGCGGCAGACCTGGTCAAAACAATTGAGACGGAATATGGCGGCCTTCACGGCATCATTCATAGCGCGGGTGTGATGAAAGATCAATATATCGCAAAGAAAACAACCGAAGAGTTTTACAGTGTATTGGCTCCTAAAACGGACGGATTTGTCAACCTTGATGAAGCAACCGAGCATTTAGCG
Organism: Bacillus sp. JHAA; assembly: GCF_036961585.1. NCBI lineage: Bacteria > Bacillati > Bacillota > Bacilli > Caryophanales > Bacillaceae > Bacillus > Bacillus sp. JHAA. The sequence goes on from NZ_JBAMDE010000003.1 coordinate 470,565, forward strand.
CTGGACTTTTTCATCGTTTTCTCATCCATTTCCGGCGTCACCGGGAATGCGGGACAGGCGGATTATGCGGCGGCAAACGCATTTATGGACAGCTATGCGGCATACCGCAACGCACTGGTTACCGCAATGTACCGCCACGGTCACACATTGTCGGTCAATTGGCCGCTTTGGAAAAACGGCGGAATGCAAGTCAATGAAGAAATGGCGAAGCTCACCGAAAAAAGAACCGGCGTAACGCCGATGCGCACTGAGACCGGAATAGAAGCTCTTTACAAAGCATGGAGCATGGGGAAAACAAGCGTGCTCGTCATGGAAGGAAACGGCGCCGTAATGCGGGAAAAGCTGCTTCAAAAGACTCCTGCAGCAGCTTTTGCACCGGTTAAGAAAACAGATGAAACGCCTGCGCCGAAAGACCTGACGGCAAAACTTCAGGAATTGCTGGCAAAAGAGGTTTCCGGGCTTCTGAAAATAAACATTGAAGAAATCGATATCGAATTGGAGTTCAATCAATACGGATTTGATTCCATTACGCTGACGGAATTCGCCAACAAGCTGAATGACACTTATCAGCTTGATCTGACACCGACCGTATTTTTTGAATATGCGACGATTCAAGCCTTGGCGCATCATTTAGCAGAAGACTATCAAACACAATTTGCCGGCAGCACACAGCCGAAAGAAGAAAAACAAAGCAGCGTAACTGATGATGGCGGCATCAGACTGGCAGGGAACAAACGATTTGCAAAAACTGCCGTACAGCCTGTTCAGACTGCGGCTGAACATAAACCGGAACCGATCGCTATTGTCGGCATGAGCGGAGTGTTTCCGAAGGCCGCAAATATTGATGAGTATTGGCGCAACTTAGAAGAAGGAAAAGACTGTATAACAGAGGTGCCGGCGAATCGCTGGGACTGGCGTGAGTATTACGGTGACCCGCTTAATGAAGCCAACAAAACAAATGTAAAGTGGGGCGGATTTATTGACGGAGTTGCGGATTTTGATCCGCTGTTCTTCGGAATTTCACCGCTGGAAGCCGAACAGATGGATCCCCAGCAGCGCTTGTTAATGATGTATGCGTGGAAGGCGATAGAAGATGCGGGATATTCCGCTAAAAGCCTTTCCGGCACGAAAACAGGCCTGTATATCGGCACGGGGAATACCGGATACGGCTCACTGTTTTCCGACCTGGATATCGGCGGTGCGTCAGCCGCGAATATGAGTCCGTCAGCGGGGCCGAACCGCGTCAGCTATATGCTTAATCTGCACGGGCCGAGTGAACCGATCGACACGGCTTGTTCCAGCTCGCTGGTCGCGATTCATCACGCCGTATGCGCCATTGAAAACGGGAACTGCGATATGGCGATCGCCGGCGGCGTGAATACCGTCGTCACACCGCAAGGCCACATCGCTTATGACAAAGCCGGCGCTCTGAGCAAAGAAGGGAAATGTAAAACATTCTCCGACAGGGCGGACGGATTTGCCGTCAGTGAAGGTGCCGGAATTCTGTTTTTGAAAAAGCTGTCAGAAGCGGAAAAAGCGGGCGATCATATCTACGGCGTCATTAAAGGCAGCGCGGTCAATCACGGCGGACGTGCGAACTCCTTGACGACGCCGAATCCGAAAGCCCAGGCGGAAGTCGTCAGAACGGCTTATGACAAAGCAGGCATTGATCCGAGAACCGTCACTTATATAGAAGCGCACGGAACCGGAACGGAGCTTGGCGATCCGGTCGAAATCAACGGCCTGAAATCCGCCTTTCAAAAGCTGTACGAAAAAACAGGCGATCCCGCCGTTTACGCGAGTCACTGCGGTCTGGGATCGGCTAAAACCAATATCGGCCACCTGTCACTGGCAGCAGGTGTCGCGGGTGTGATCAAAGTGCTGATGCAGATGAAGCATAAAACACTTGCAAAAAGCCTCCACAGCGAGGTCATCAACCCGTATATCAAGCTGAAAGACAGTCCGTTTTACATCGTACAGGAAAAAAGAGAATGGACGGCATTGAAAGACGAAAACGGCAATCTTCTGCCGCGCCGTGCGGGAATCAGTTCTTTCGGCATCGGCGGCGTAAACGCCCATGTCGTCATTGAAGAATATATCCCGAAGGAAGAAAGAAAAACAGCTGTTTTCACACACCCTCAAATCTTTGTGCTGTCGGCCAAAGAAGAAGAACGTCTGCAGGAACAGGCGCAGCAGCTGGCGCAAGCTTCTTTTACGGATGCGGATCTTGCCGATGTTGCTTACACGCTTCAGCAGGGGCGTGATGCCATGGAAGAAAGAGCGGCCATTATCGCTTCCTCGGCTGAAGAACTGCGGGACAAGCTAAAGAGCTGTGCGAAAGGACGTTATGATATAGCGGGCATTTATAAAGGAAAAGCGGGTAAAACCTCCCTGAAATCCATTCTGGCAGGCGCAAACGGGGAAGCGGATATCGAAGAGCTGATAAGCCGCCGAGAGAATGACAAGCTTGCGGAATTATGGGTGCAGGGCGCGGATATCAAATGGGACGGCCTATATTCTGATATCAAGCCTCAACGGATGAGTCTTCCTGCTTACCCGTTTGCGAAAGAGCGGTACTGGATCACGGACAATCGGCCGAAAGCAGAGAAACCGCAAGCTGTGCCGACGTCGCAGGTGCTGCACCCGCTGCTTCACGAAAATGTATCAGATTTAACAGAGCAGCGGTACCGATCCGAATTTACGGGACAAGAGACGATTTTCACCGATCATCTTATTAAAGGCAAGCCGGTTATGCCGGGCGTTGCCTACTTGGAAATGGCTAGGGCGGCGGTTGCTCAGGCAGTCAAAGGGCAAAAGGAACGTCCTTCTGTCACCCGCCTGAAAAACATCGTTTGGGTTCGGCCGATCGAAGCGGGAAACCGCCCGATTGAAGCGGAAATCAGCCTGAACCCGAGGGAAAACGGTGAAATCGTGTATGACGTTTACACGGATTCACAAACAGAAGCAAGCGGCAGGCAGATACACTGTCAGGGGGCTGCCGGCATTCTCAGCGCCGGGGAGGCTCCGCACCGTGATATAGGCGCACTGAAAGCTCAATTCGGCCTCAGTATACTGACTTCTGAACAGTGTTACGGCTTATTCAGCAAAATCGGCATTGACTACGGTCCCGGACAACAAGGAATTCAGCAGATTCATATCGGAAGCAATCAAGCGTTAGCTGAGCTCCGGCTGCCTTCCTTCCTCGAAGAAACGGCAGATCAATACGTTCTTCACCCGTGTATGCTTGATTCAGCTTTGCAAGCGACAATCGGACTGAAGCTGCACGCAGATGATAACCAGCTGTCACTGCCGTTCGCCCTTGAAGAACTGGACATTTTCAGCCCGTGCACGACAAGCATGTGGGCGTATGTCAGCTCCCGGGGAACGGATGAAAAAATACAGCGTATGGACATTGACTTATGTGATGAGACAGGCCGGGTCTGTGTCAGAATTAAAGGGATTTCTTCCAGAATGATGGAAGGCCCGGCGCCGGAAACATCATTAAATGGAGCAAACCTTCTGGCTCCGGTGTGGGATCTCGCGGAATTCCGTGATCAAAGCCCGGCATATAAGACGGAAGAGGTTGTCTTTATCGCGGGGGATGAGGAAAGCGCGGCTTTTCAATTGCATCATCCTTCTGCGAAACGGCTTCATATCAACCAGGAGGATGAAATAGAGGCTGTTGCGGCTGAACTGAAAGCAACAGGGTCTTTCGGGCATATCGTATGGATCGCTCCTTTTCACAGCGCTGATGACATGGTAAAAGCTCAGGATGCGGGCGTCATTCAGATGTACAGAGTGATTAAGGCCATGCTTGCTTTAGGATATGGAGGCAAGCGAATCAGCTTGACTGCAGTCACAATAAAAACACAGTCCGTACAGCCGGCGGACATTATTGATCCGGCTCATGCAGGCATTCACGGTTTGGTCGGCTCGCTCGCAAAAGAGTATCCGAACTGGCAAACAAGGCTGATTGATGCCGGATGTCCGGAAGATGTTTCAAAGGCGGAGCTGTTCTCAGCGCCGTTTGATGAGCAAGGCAATACATGGGCGTACCGGAACAATCACTGGTACAAACAGCGCCTTATTCCTGTACAGCAGCCGGTGTCAAGCCGGCCCGCCTACCAAAAAGGCGGCGTTTATGTCGTCATCGGCGGCGCGGGGGGCATCGGCGAGGCATGGAGCGAATATGCCGTGAAAACGTATCAGGCGCGAGTCGTTTGGATCGGCAGACGAAAACATAACAGCGCCATCCAGGAAAAAATCGACAGACTCAGCCAATTCGGCCCGGCTCCGATTTATATTGAAGCTGACGCGGCAAATCCGAATGAGCTCACACGGGCGTATGAAACGATCAAACGCACGCACCCGCAAATTAACGGAATCATCCATTCCGCAATTGTTTTAGAGGATCAGAGCCTGGCAAATATGCCGGAAAGCCGTTTGAAAAGCGTGCTCGCTGCGAAAGTCAATGTCAGCGTGAATATGGCCCGCGTGTTCCGAAATGAGCCGCTGGACTTTGCTTTGTTCTTCTCATCTGTTCAATCATTTGCACGAGCGGCCGGACAAAGCAATTATGCTGCCGGATGCAGTTTCAAAGATGCCTTTGCCGCTCATTTGGCTCAAGTTCGGCCGTATTCGGCGGCAGTGATGAATTGGAGCTACTGGGGCAGTGTCGGAATCGTATCATCTGCCGACTATCAAGAACGGATGAAACAGGCGGGAGTCGGATCAATTGAAGCGCCGGAAGCAATGGCGGCGCTTGAACGATTGCTCGGCGGCCCGTTGAATCAGTTCGTCATGATGAAACAGGCGGAAGAGCCGGAGGAAAAACCGGAAGAAATGATAGAAGTATACCCTGAACATCACGGCTCGGCGATGCAAAAACTGCGAAGCTATCAGCCTAAAGTAACAAGACATGTACAACAATTGAGTTAAGGAGGGGACGGCTTTGCAAAACACTGAAGATCTTCTTTACAAACTATTGGCAGGCCAGCTGAAATCTGTCGGATTTTTTACGGAAAACGAAACGCAGCCTGTCATGCAGGGGTTTTACGGCAGGTGGCTGGAAGAAAGCATCTCCATCTTGGTGCAAAAAGGCTTTTTGAAACAGTCAGGCAGTACGTATGTGTTAACGGGTCCGATAGAGCGTGCGGACGTTCTGTGGCAAGAATGGGATGAAAAGAAAGCTCCTTTACTCAAGGACAGCAGCAAACAGGCGATGATCACCTTAGTGGAGACCGCTCTCAGAGCTTTGCCGGATATTTTATCCGGCAGAGTTTCTGCCACTGATGTCCTGTTTCCTGATTCCTCAATGGAATTGGTGGAAGGAATCTATAAAAACAATGAAACGGCAGACTACTTTAATGAGGTGCTCGCTGACACATTGACGGCTTTCATTGAAGAACGCCTGAAAGAAGACCCGAACGCGGAAATCCGGATATTAGAGATCGGAGCGGGGACGGGCGGGACGAGCGCGGCCGTTTTCAAAAGATTAAAAGAGTACAAACATCATGTGAAAGAATATTGCTACACCGATCTGTCAAAGGCCTTTTTCATGCATGCTGAAAAAGAATACGGTCCCGACAATCCGTATTTGACTTATAAGCGGTTTAATGTGGAAGAGCCCCCGGCTTTGCAGGGTATAGAGGCGGGCGCATATGACGCGGTAATTGCGGCAAATGTGCTTCACGCGACAAAAAATATTCGGCGGACACTTCGCAATGCCAAAGCGGTGCTTAAGAAGAATGGGATTTTGCTATTAAATGAGATCAGCAGCCATTCGGTTTATTCTCATCTGACATTCGGCCTTTTGGAAGGCTGGTGGCTGTATGAAGACGCCAAACTGCGCATTCCCGGATGCCCGGGGCTGTATCCTGAAGCGTGGCAGTCTGCGCTGGAAAGCGAGGGATATCGGTACGTTACATTTATGGCGGAATCGTCACATCACCTCGGCCAGCAGATCGTGGCGGCAGAAAGCGACGGTGTCATCAGGCAAAAGCAGCCGGACGCGCAGGCGGTTGAAGAAACTGCGGCTTCCAAAGAGCCGGCTGATTTCACAGAACCGTCTTTCTCAGTCACAGACCGGACTGTGCAATTCATAAAAGAAACGTTAGCCAAGTCCATAAAGCTTGCTCCCGAGCGCATTCAGCCGGAAACCAGCTTTGAAAAATACGGCATCGACTCCATTTTGCAGGTGAATTTTATCCGCGAACTGGAAACATTGACGGGCGAGCTGCCGAAAACGATCTTATTTGAACACACGAATACGAAAGAACTTGCCGGGTATTTGCTGGAAACTTACCCGGATAAGCTGCAACAGGCATTCGGAGCCGAACAAGCGCCTCCTGAAACAAAGCATCCGGAACCTGCAATGAATGAACCGGTGCCGCTTGTCACGGAAACGCGGCGATTTATCAATGAACAAAAAGAGCCAAAAGCGCCAAAGCCGGAAACAGAAACCGTCACCGTTAATCGTTCTGATCGTGACGACATTGCCATTATCGGCATCAGCGGCCGCTATCCCGAGTCTGAAACCCTCGATGAGCTGTGGGAGCATTTAAAAGCCGGAGACAGCTGTATTACGGAAGCTCCGGAAAACAGATGGAAATCCGGTCTTCTGAAAACAATGGCAAAAGAAACACGAAAAGAAGAACGCAAAACACGGTACGGCGGATTTCTGCAGCATATTGACGATTTTGACCATCACTTGTTTGACATCCGGGAAGACCATGTGATGGAGATGACGCCTGAGCTCCGTCTAAGCTTAGAAACCGTATGGGAAACATTTGAAAATGGCGGTTACTCGTTAGAAAGAGTAAACGAATGGCAGGAATCAGACAGCGGCATCGGTGTATTTATGGGCAGTATGTACAATCAATATTTCTGGAATATCCCGTCATTGGAAAAAGCTGCGCTCAGCTCTAACGGAGGGGATTGGCATATCGCCAACCGCATTTCCCACTTTTTCAATTTAACGGGCCCGAGCATGGGCGTTACGACCGCATGCTCCAGCTCACTGAGCGCCATTCATCTCGCCTGTGAAAGTCTGAAGCTTAACAGCTGTTCCATGGCGATTGCCGGAGGGGTCAATCTCACGCTTGAACCGTCTAAATATGATGCGCTCGAACGGGCGAATTTGCTTGAACAGGGAAGTGAAAGCAAAAGCTTCGGAACCGGCACGGGCCTGATGCCGGGAGAAGGAGTCGGGGCGGTGCTCTTGAAGCCGCTCTCCAAAGCGCTTGCCGACAAAGACCATATTTACGGGGTCATTAAAAGCAGCGCGTTGTGCCATAGCGGCGGAAGGCAGATGTACACGGCTCCGGATCCGAAACAGCAGACGAAGCTCATGGCGGCTTCCATCGAAAAGGCCGGAATCAATCCGGAAACAATCAGTTATGTTGAATCAGCGGCAAACGGCTCTGTATTGGGAGACCCGATTGAGGTCATTGCCCTGACAAATGCGTTCGCGCAATATACTGATAAAAAACGTTTTTGCGCGCTTGGATCCGTCAAGTCAAATCTCGGTCATTTAGAGGCGGCTTCCGGCATGTCCCAGCTCGCGAAAGTGCTGCTGCAAATGGAGCGGGAAACATTAGTCCCGACGATTAATGCAAAACCGCAAAATCCGAATATCAACCTTGAACAAACGGCTTTTCACCTGCAGGAAAAAACCGAGTATTGGGAGCGTATGAGGGATGCCGAAACGGGGGACATCATCCCGCGGAGAAGCATGATTAATTCCTTCGGGGCAGGCGGAGCATATGCAAATCTCATCGTAGAAGAATATATCAGCCCGAATTCCGATCAGGCCCGTCACGGCGATGAGGAATATATTTTCCCTGTGTCAGCGAAAACAAAATGGAGTTTTGAAGCCTATCTTGACAGACTGGCGGCCTTTTTAGAAAAGACGCCATCTCTTCATCCGGCCGCCATCGCATCCGCGCTGCAAAAAAGAACGCATCATTCGGAGTATCGGGCGGCATTTACGGCTGCTTCCGTTCAGGAACTGCTGGAAAAGCTGGCCGCTTACCGCATGGATCAGCGGAATCTCAATTTCTCTGAATCTGATATTGGCCGGCGTGCGCGGCAATGGGAAAAAGGAGAGAATATCGCGTTTGATCAGTTGCAGCAAGAGCACGCCGTTCATCTGCCGGCCTACGCTTTTGACCACGGGACTTCTTTTCAATTCGGTGAATCAGAAAACGCTGCCGGCGTTCAGGCGGTATACAGTGATGACGACCCATACGTGAAAGGGCATCAATTCAGCGGAGAAACGGTACTCGTCGGCGCTACATATAACAGTCTGGCAGTCGATCATTTTTGTGATCTTTTTCCTGAAGCGGAAGGAGGACAAATTAAAAAACTGAATTACGTCAGCCCCATTACCGTAAAAAAAGGATATCGCATCGAGCTGAAAACAGAATCGAAACAAAACGGGGATGGATTTGAACTGAGCATAATGCACCGCAGCCGCACGTCTCCTGATTGGAGCATAGCGGCGTATGCCGAGTGCAGCCCCTATCCGTTTCAAAAGCAGCACGCGGATCTGGCGGCCATTCAGCAATCTTACCGGGAAGTGGGCCGGATAGATGAGTTATACGGAGACGGAACGGGAACCGTCGTGTGGGGAGAAGAATTTAAAACGATCACCCGCCTGTACAAAGGCTCTGATGCCGTTTTAGCGAAAGTGAACCTGAACAATAGCGACTCACAACAAGCGCATCATTATGCCGTAAATCCGTTAATCGCCAACAGTGCTTACTTGGCCTCACTTTCTTTATTGGATCAAACGGAGGCGGAAAGCTATCTGCCGTTCGGCATTAATTCCGTCACCTTCAGCAGCCCTGAAGATCTTACCGATTGCTGGCTGCACATCAAGCTGACCAAACAAACGGGGGAAATGATTCTGATTAACGCAGATGTCATCAGCAGCCGATCGGAAGTGGTGATGCGTTTTGAAGGCTATGCCCTGAAACGGTTCCGCCCGAAAACCGAACAGATGAATCAGCCGGCCCGAACGGCTGTTAAGAATACGGGGGCACCGATTTCTGCCGGCAGTCTGACAGATGATATCCGCAGCTACGTCCTTGGCAAGCTCGCCAAGATGATGGGTGAACCCGGGCCATCTCTTCGTTCTGACGCGAATATCATGGAATTGGGACTTGATTCAGCGAGCCTGATCGGGCTGACAAAAGAGATCGGCCAAGAGGCGGACATCGATGTGAATCCAACATTGTTTTTCGAGTATCCGACCGCGGAGGAGCTGACCCGCCACTTCGCGTCAGCATATGAGAGCAAGTTTTCTCAATTTCTTGCCGATCATAAGCATTCAGAAGAGGCCAGGGTCACGGAAACAGAAGAGCGCACTTTACCGAAGAAACAGCATACGCCTTGTGATAACGCCGATATCAAGCAAGGAATCGCGATTATCGGTATGTCAGCTCAGTTTCCGCAATCCCCGGATATCCAGTCTTTTTGGGAGCACATCGTAAACGGGGATCACTGTATTACCGAAATTCCGGCGGACCGCTGGGACTGGCGCCGTTACGCCGATGATGAGAATGACACGAGTCTCAGATGGGGCGGTTTTATTGACGGTGTCGGCGAATTTGACCCGCTCTTTTTCGGAATTTCCCCTAAAGAGGCATCACAAATGGGGCCGGAGCAATTTCTGCTTTTGATGCATACATGGAAGGCAATGGAGGATGCGGGCCTGACAAATAAGGCGTTATCAAGCAGACCGACAGGCGTTTTCGTTGCCGCGGGCAACAGCGATCCGAACAATGGAACAGCCATCCCGTCCATCATTCCGAACAGAATATCATATGCCTTGAATTTACAAGGACCGAGTGAATATTACGAGGCTGCCTGCACGTCAACGCTGGTGGCATTGCACAGGGCGGTTCAATCAATCCGTCATAACGAATGTGAGCAGGCTGTCGTGGGCGCCGCCAATATTCTGCAGTCGCCGAAGGGTTTTATCGGTTTTGATTCAATGGGGTATTTAAGCAAAAACGGCCGGGCGAAATCGTTCCAAAAAGATGCCGATGGCTTTGTCAGAAGCGAAGGGGCGGGCGTTATCATCATCAAACCGCTTGAGGCGGCAATTGAAGACGGCGATCATATTCACATGGTCATTAAAGGAACAGGATTGTCTCACGGCGGTAAAGGCATGTCGCTTCACGCACCGAATCCGGCGGGAATGAAGGCCGCGATGAAAAAAGCGTACGAAGACACCGATGTTGATCCGCAAACCGTCACTTATATTGAAGCGCACGGCATTGCCTCCGAAATGGCAGATGCGCTGGAGTTTAATGCAATCAAAGCGGGTTACGGCGAGTCTGCAAATCAAGAGGAAAGCGCGCCTTGTTATATCAGCACCGTGAAACCTTGCATCGGGCACGGCGAACTCGCTTCCGGACTGGCCGCCCTTATAAAAGTGGCGATGGCCATGAAGCATCATACCATCCCGGGCATTCCCGGATTTACAGCTGCAAATGAGCAAATGGCCATTCAGAAAAGCCGCTTCCGTTTCACCGAAGACAATCAGGAATGGACACAGCTCACCGACCATACGGGCAGACCGATCCCGCGCCGGGCCGCAATTAACAGCTATGGCTTCGGCGGCATGAATGCGCATGTCGTCTTGGAACAGTACAGCCCGAGCCATAAAGACAAAGAATCTGTGCATGAACCGCAGCTTATCGTGCTTTCTGCTAAGAGCGAAGGGCGTCTTAAGGCGGCCGCAAGTCAGCTGGCTGATTTTGTGCAAACTGGAGATACTCCGTCATTGCGGGATATTGCTTATACGCTTCAGACCGGCCGTGAGGCGATGAACTGCCGCCTGGCACTCGTTGCCCGCAATCAAGATGAATTGCTGGAAAAACTGAAAGAGTACAGAGCATTTTCCGAAGAAAGCAATGGAATGAAAAGCTTCTTTACAGGCAGTCAGCAGACTGGATCAGGAGATATCGGCATTTTACTGGAAGGGACTCTCGGTACAGTCGTCACGGAGACGCTGTTGGCTGAAAACAATCTCGAAAAACTTGCATTTTGCTGGGTGAAAGGTGCGGATATACCGTGGGACAGACTCCACCAAGGCAAATCTGTTCAAAGAGTGCCGCTTCCGACATATCCTTTTGAAAACCATAAGTATTGGAAAGGCGGTCAGCCAGAAGACATCAGCCTTGCACCGGTTTCACAGGACCCTCAGCTCTGCCGCGAGAGCGCAGCTGACATTGTGGCTGACATTCTGGGGATGAAGGCAGCGGAAATTGATCAAAATAAGCCGCTGACTGAATACGGCTTCGATTCAATCTCCTCTATTCAGCTGTTGAAAAAATTTGAGGACGGAGACAGCCGCATCAGTCTGGAGGCTCTTCAGAAATGCAGCACTCTTCAGGAGATCGGCATGCTGTTAAAAACGGACCAACCACAGGAGACGGGCCGGAATTTTCCCGAACTCGTCAAGCTGAATGAAAGAGAAAAAGGCCGTCCTGTTTTTTGGTTTCACGGCGGAACAGGAGGCGTGGAAGCATACCAGCCATTCGCCAAAAAGAGTCAGCGACCTTTTTACGGCATCCAGGCAAGAGGTTTGACAGGGAAAGAGCCGCTGCAAGGAATCGAAGAGACGGCCGCTTCTTATAAGAGAATCATCCAAGCGGTACAGCCGAAAGGCCCTTATGATCTCGGCGGATATTCCTTGGGCGGAATGCTTGCATATGAAACCGCGCGCCTCTTGCAGGAGGAAGGTCATACGGTAAAAAGCGCCGTCATGATCGACACTCCGTACAGTGAAAAATGGAAAGAAAGAAAACCATCTGTTAAGTCAGTCATGCTGCAAACGATCAATACGATGCTTACAGCATATCTTAAGCCTGAAAACCTTGAAGAGGCATTAATCAGCAGAGAAGACATTACCGCCCAGGCTGAGGAAGAAGAAGTATTGAAAGAATTGATCGGCCTTGCCAAAAAGCGCGGTCTGCCAAAATCCGAAGAAGCGATCCGGATGCAGCTGGAGCAAATGATGAAGACGCAGCTCGCTTACGGAATGGAAGAGTATGACATGAAGCCGCTGCCTCATCCGGAAGCGCTGCAATGCTATTACTTCCGTAATAAAAGCGGTTTGTTCCTCGGAGATCTTGAACGTTATCTGACGGCAGAGGAAGAACAAATTCCGTTAGACCATGATGCGTATTGGAAAGAATGGGAACACCAGATGAAACAGTTTCACCTGCTGGACGTTCACTCTTCCAATCATGTCACAATGCTGTCGGAACCGAAGCCGCAAAACGCCATTAAGGCATTCTGCGAAAAACTGTACGCAAACAAAGGAACGATAAGCGCAAATTTCCTTAAATCTTTCAGAAAAAAGCTGGACGAAACAAATGAGTTGGTAAAACGGTAATAGAGAACGGCCGGAGCAATCCGGCCGCTTTTTTTATCTATATAGAACTAAATTTACTATGTACTAAATTTTCATTGTTGTATTGATTTCTGTTTATAAGACATTAAAAAAACCCCCGATAAACAGGGGGCGCTATTAAAATCTGACAGGCAATGTTTCAAGCCCTCTCAAAAACACATTTTTTCTCCATGTTACATCCTCGGCCGCGCCTTTCAGCTCTATATTCGGAAACCGTTTTAAAAGCGCAGTAAAGGCAATGGATGCTTCCATCCGGGCGAGCGGAGCCCCGAGACAAAAATGAATGCCGAATCCAAAAGAGATATGACGGTTCGGTGTTCTCGCTGTATTTAATGTATCAGGATCATCAAAATATTCCGGGTCCCGATTGGCTGAACCGATGCCGATAAATATCATATCGCCTTTTTTAATAGAAACATCTTTAAAAGTGAAATCTTCAATCGCCCATCGATTTGCCATCATGATGACGGGAGAGGTATAACGCAAAAGCTCTTCGACCGCCGTCTGGATATTTTCCGGCTGCCGCTTTATCTTCTCCATCTGGTCTTTATGCAGAAGAAGCGCCAGGGTGCCGGAGCCGAGAAGGTTAACCGTTGTTTCAAGCCCGGCAACGACTAACAAAAACAGCATGGAATACAGCTCTGATTCACTCAGCTTTTGGCCGTCCTCTTCAGCGTAAATAAGCTTGCTCGTCAAGTCTTCACCCGGATGTTTTCTTTTTTCTTCGATCAGTGTTTTCATATATTGTTTAAATTCTTTGAGAGCCTGGTTGGTCGCATCTTGTCCGCTTTCTGACGTGTCGACCATTGCGTTTGTCCACACTTGAAATTTGGCGCGGTCCTCTTTCGGAATTCCGAGCAGCTCGGAAATGACGATAAACGGAAGCGGTGCGGCGAAATCTCTCATGATATCAGGGTCTGCTTTTGTTTCCATTTCATCCAGCAGCTCTTCTGTGATCTGCTCTATCCCGGTGCGAAGCTGCTCAATCATCCGGGGAGTAAACCCCTGATGCACCAAAGATCGAAGTCGTGAATGATCCGGGGGGTCTTTTGCCAGCATATGCTCTGAGACAAAATCGATATCTTCACTGACATTCAGCTTCGCGATCAGCTCCTTCGGCATGACTCGTTTTACATCTCTCGTAATTCTGCCGTCTTTCAAAAACGCCATACAATCATCATAACGCGTGATGAGCCAAGCCGGAAAGGTGCCTCCAAAACGCTGCAGTTCGAATTTATGTATGGGGTCCTGCTCTCTGAATCTGCTTAAAACCGCAAAAGGGTTTTCGTGAAACTCGGGTGAGTGTGGGTGAAACATTGTTTTTTCCATCTGGATTTCCCCGCCTTCATGTTTTTGAAACGACATAACAAACAGCCGGTGCCTGCCGACCGGACGGCATTCCTCCTTTTATCTGCCGAAGACACTGATCACAACGGCTCATAAGTATGTCTAAAATATATAAGGAAACAGTAGCCGGTTCAATAGACAAATCGTAAAGCCGCCATTTTCGTTGATTATCAACAAAACAGCAAACTTTTTTTGCCATTTCATCATGTGTGTTAAATCCGGCTAATATACATATTTACGCTTCATATCAACTTCTAAGGAGGATGTGAATGAATGCGTTTATGAAATGGGCGGCAAGTCTGCTTTTGGTGATCTCTCTTCAGTTCGGCTTTACGGGCGCCGGCATCCATTCGGACAGTGCTGCTCGTGCCGCATCCCGATACGATCAGGTGCTGTATTTCCCGCTGTCAAAATATCCGGAGACGGGAAATCATATAAAAGACGCCATTTCGGCAGGTCATTCTGAGATTTGTACAATTGATCGGGGCGGAGCGGAAAATAGAAGGAAAGAATCATTGAAAGGAATTCCGACAAAGCCCGGGTTTGACCGTGATGAATGGCCCATGGCAGTCTGCACAGAAGGCGGGGCGGGGGCTGATATCAGATATGTAACCCCGTCGGATAACCGCGGGGCCGGTTCATGGGTTGGAAATCAAATGAGCGGATATTCCGACGGCACGAGAGTATTATTTATCGTTCAGTAGCTTCTCCGGTTCGCCGGAGTTTTTTTATGCTCTGAAAAAGCGGCACGCCGGCTGGACATATGAAATGGCAAAGAGTAAACTTATTATTTGGAATCAGCATGAGAAAGGATTGGATCACATTGACAGTGACTACATACCGAAATATTGCACTTTTACTTCTTTGTTTAACAGCGGGAATTGTGGATGTGATCGGTTATTTAAGCCTGGGACATATCTTTACCGCCAATATGACGGGGAACATCGTTCTGTTCGGCCTGGCGGTCGGCAACTCATGGCACCTTGCCGTACTCAAATCGTTAACCTCGTTAATCGGATTTATTGCGGGCGTTATTGCCGCGGCCCTGCTTGTAGGCAATAAAAAGAAATCATTCTGGCCCCCTGCGGTAACTGCCGCTTTAGCTATTGAAGGAGCTGTTTTGCTGCTGTTTGCTTTGTTCTCCTGCTTTTTTGCAGATGCCATTTCTGTTTATGTGCTGATTATGCTGCTCAGCTTCGCAATGGGAATGCAGACGACAGCCGCGAGAAAACTTGGTGTAGCGGGGATTTCCACGACCGTATTAACGGGAACGCTCGCTAATTTTTTTGAAGATCTCACCGCAAGGTTTTACAAAGCGGACAAGCGGAAGCAGTTTACGAGAGATGCTGTATTGCGCGCGCTTGCCTTGGTGCTGTATTGCTTTGGGGCGGTTATAGGCGCTTTTGCCGAACCGGATTATAAGTTTGCCGTGATCTGGCTCCCGATTATCATTATTTTAGGCATTATGCTTTGCGCATTCACGATGTTCCACGGATATTCAGAAGAAAAAAACCAATAAAAAAACGCCGCTGATTCAGGGCGTTTTTTCTTTTTATTGCTCTTTCCGGGTCCCGATTGTATAAACGGCCCGATCTGTATGTACCTTTAATCCGTCTTGCTCCTTTTGGATGGTGATGTCACCGAGCAGAGGGATTTCATACGCATCTTGGGGAAGCGGGACATTTCCTTCCTCCGTATAGGTTGTGCCGTGCCCTTTTAAGACGAGTTCTTCGTCCGCTACATAGTCATCGGGATGGTTTGTCCGGCGGACGAGAACATCATCAAGGTGAAGCATGATCTGGTCCATATCAGAAATCTCGTTTCGGCTGTCTGTCAGCTCTCCTTTTCTGATATCAAGCGTTTGTCCGATCTGTTTTTGCAGCCATTCAGACAATTCTGTGTTTGTAAGTGCCATTGTGATTCCTCCTTTTATCTACACCATACTTATTCCCTATTTTTTTAGAAATACACTGCCTTGCATTGATCTTTTTTTCTGACAGCCGATTTGTGAAGCGTTCCGAGTTTCTTCATTATAAATGTTTCATCTGTTCACCTGAAAAACGGAGTCATCTGCAGGTGCAGACGACTCCGTTCTCATGATAAAAAGGTTACTCTTTCGGCACGGCGTTTTCAGCGTTTACTGCGCCCGCTCCGTAAATGTTCGGATCTTCATTTGTCCATTTATCCGGACTTTGTTTGATCAGTGTTTTCACTTCGTCAGGCGAAAGCTGCGGGTTCTGCTGAAGGATTAAGGCGGCAATGCCCGCACAGATCGGAGTGGCCATGGACGTGCCCGACAGACTGAAATACAAGGAGCCTACACGGTTTGATTTCTGTAATTTATCAAGGTATGAACGCGGAGAACGGAGAGATACGATATCGACCCCGGGCGCAAGAATGTCAGGCTTCTCTTTTCCGTACACCGTCGGGCCGCGGCTTGAGAAAGAAGCGACCGTATCGTCCTCATTGCCGGCCGTATCATTGTCATCATAGGCGCCTACCGTGATGACCTTCTCGCTGACACCGGGGCTTGAAATCGTTTGAGCTTCCGGACCGGAGTTGCCCGCGGCGACGCAGACGACGATTCCTTCATTCCATGCCTCTTCAACGGCCTTGACGAGCGGGTCGTCCGTTTCTTTATCATATCTGAGCGCATCTCCGCCCAGTGACATGCTGATGATTCTGATCGGATTCTTTGTGTGTTCTTTATTATATTGTATGCACCATTCCACACCTTCAATGATATCAGCCAAGGTTCCTGATCCTGATTTGTTTAATACCTTGACTCCGATCAGATCGGCTTCCGGCGCCGGCCCCTGATATTTACCGGAAGATGAAGCGCCGCTGCTTGCGATATCACCGGCGCAATGGGTGCCGTGTCCGTTGTCATCATACGGTTCTGTCTTTTGGTTGACAAAGTCCGCAAATCCGATAACTCTGCCTTCTAAATCGGGATGCTGATAGATTCCGGTATCAATAACGGCGACGGTTACGCCTTTTCCTGTTAATACGGTGCCGTTACGGGTCACTTCTTTTGCATGAGACGATTCAGCTGCCGTATCAAGGAGCGCTTTTACTTCACGGTTTAAATAGATTTTACGGATATCCCGGCATTGCGAAAGAAGCATGTGAAGGGCGGACGGAGTGACTTCGGCGCTGCAGCAATTGATTGTTTGAAACTGCTTTTTTATGGTGCAGCGTTTTTCTTTTGATAAGACCTGTCCTGTGCTGTGAAAACCGGATTCATGGCAGCCCTCTTCAAATTCAATGATGACTGACATTTTCTTTCTGTTTTTCACCTTTTTTTCGAAAAACTTGTGCAAAAAGCAAGGTGTCCATTTGAAAGGTTTATATAACTGTAATACGTTTTCTCTGAGCGGCCAGTCCAGCTTATGAGCATTTGACCGCACCATTTGTACCATTGAGTAACCAAACATATATACTTTTCCTCCCATTCTGGCGATTCTCTCTATACCATATGAACAGGCCGTATGTTCGGTCAGTTTGTTTGTCCTTCAGGAGCGCTGGTTACTTGCGGCTTTTTCAGGAGAAGAAATCGAGTTGAAACAGAATGTTTGTTCGTTTATAATGAAGCCGGCGGAAGGAGGTATATACATGAACATAATATTGAGACATTCCTTGGAAAAACAGCTTCCGATTGATATTATATATATGAAAAAAGACGGTTCCATTTCAAAACGGACCATTATGATAAAAAAAGGGGATGAGCGGGCTGTAACGGCATTTTGCTGTACAAAAAGGCAGATGAGAACTTTTTTGACGGGCTCCATTCTGTCCTGCGCATTTGCTTCGGGAGGCGGATATTCATTTTTAAAAGCGTATTCTTGATGCCGTCCGTTTCCGGCCGTGAATCTCCCGCCCCTGAAAATTCGGGCGTTCCTCCCTTTTTTTTTGCCCTCTCTCAACCTTTTTTCACTGATGCCCGGCATTTGAGCGCTTGAACCGTGACAATCCATTGATTTTTCGAAACCGGGAAGTTTTTCACTGATGATAATGTTAATAGAATGTTAAGATAAGACCTATTGACAAAAATCCATATAATGAACATGTCATTTTTCAGAAAGGAGCAAAGAAGGAGAGCTGATGAAAAGAATTTTACTTAATGTCATCATTATCGTAGCAATGGTCTTACTAATAAGATGTGCTCATTATGCGTCAGACCCTGATCCCTCGAATTCTTCTGATACATACACAGATTTTAAAGATTTGGCTGAACATGAAGACCCCGATGATTATCATATATCGTACAATAAGCGAAAGGGGAGCCCCGTATTGATCATGTCGCCGCACGGAGGGAGAATTGAGGGCGGGGTGAGCGAGATCGTCCGCTCTTTCAGAGATGATTACTCAACCTATCTGTTTGAGGGATTAAAAACGCATGATAACCAGACTCTTCATATTACGAGCACCAGGTTCGATGAGCCTTCAGCAGTCGAAAGCATTAAGCAGCACCATTATGTTATCGCAGTTCACGGTTATAAAGGCGACGAGAAAAATACTCTTGTCGGAGGAAGCGACCGGAAGCGGGCGAAAAAATTGGTGAGAGCTCTCGAACGAAACGGATTTTCTGCAGAATTGGCAACCACAAAAACCGGTCTGGCCGGGGTTGACACCGAAAATATCAATAACCAGGCGCAAACCGGGCTGAGCATACAGCTTGAGATCAGCAGAGAACAGCGGGAAGCGTTTTTTGATAATTTTGATTACCGCGAAAGGGAATTCACAAAAACGGAGGAATTTTACCGGTTTGTCCGTACGATAAAAAGAGTGATCAATCAAGAGTATTCGTAAGCTTAAAAAAAGACAAACGAGTGAAAGATGAGTAAACTGAAAAAAAGGAGGTTTGTCCCTTGGCAAAACATCACTTTTATTTAAAAGCAAATTGGCCCGGAAATCGCAATGACGTCGGCGATATTAAAAGCGGCCGGCTGGAAACGGCTGTGTCCATTCCTAAGGAAATGGACGGACCCGGAGAAGGCACAAATCCTGATGAAATGCTGCTTGGAGCGGCCGCTACCTGTTATATTATAACGCTTGCGGCGATGATGGAAAGAAGCGGCCTGGATAAAGAAGATCTGCATATGGAATCTGAAGGAATTGTAGACGTCACGAACGGTGTGTTCACGTACCAGAAAATCATTCACCGTCCGTTTATATTATTAAAGCCGGATGCAGCCGAAACGGACTTTACGCTCGCCAGGAAGTTAGCGCATAAAGCAGAGTCCTCATGTATGATTTCACGAGCGGTTCAAGGAAACGTGGAGATGGAGCTTGAGGTTGAAGTAAAAGCTGCCCGCGCTTGACGAGTTCAAACGGTCAGCTCCGGGCCGTTTGATTTTTTTTAGCTTTTTGAGACTTGGAACGGTTCAGCAGGATGACGCCCGTGATGACCAAAACAAGCCCGATCATCATTTTGACTGTCATGGCCTCCTTAAAAACAAAAAAGCCGACAATTGCCGTTAAAGCGGTGCCGACACCTGACCATGTCGCGTATGCGGCGGATAAATCAAGGCTTTTCAATGAGAAGCTCAAAAACATAAAAGAGGCTCCGATTCCGGCAATGACGCCGAGAGCGGGCCACAGGTGCGTAAAACCGTCCGACAGCTTCAGCATCGTGCTCCCGAACACTTCTGATACAATGGCTAATGCCAAGCAAAGTAATCCTTTCATCAGCATGCCTCTCCTTTCTACCAATTCATCAAAATGACACCGGCCAATAAGAAAAAGAGTCCGATGACGGCCTGCTTGTCCAGTTTTTCATGAAACCATTTCGCTCCGATAATGGATGCGAGCACCGTTCCGGCTCCGCTCCATGTTGCATAGGATAAGCTGAGCGGAATGAGATTCAGTGTCAGTGAAAGCATATAAAAGGCCAATGAATAGCCTGCCACTACAAGCGCGCTCGGCAAAAACCGCGTAAATCCGCGGGAGACCTTCAGCATGGCCGCGCCGATTGACTCTGATAAAATAGCAATTGTGAGGAAGATATAACCCAGAATCATATCAAATCCCCCTCTCATCATAATCCTTATGCCTTTTGTTTAAGGCAGTAAAATAAAATAATATCCGAACTTTGCCCGCCAAGTCAAGACATTAGGCCTATACAAAAAGGCCCCCGGGGAGGAGCCTTTTTGATTCGTCAATAGTAATACGGATAACCTCCGTACGGATAGCCGTAGCCGTAACCTCCGTACAAATACGGATTGAACAAAGCGCTTCCGACAAGCCCCCCGACAAGCCCTCCGACAAACGGTCCGCCGTAAAAACCAAACGGCCGTCCGAACCCGCCAAACCAAGGGCGGCCAAACCAAGGCCGGCCAAAACCAAAACCCGGCCGTCCGAAGCCGAATCCGAATCCGGGACGCCCGAATCCGAATCCCGGCCGTCCGAACCCAAATCCGGGCCGTCCAAACTGTCTCATATCACTATCTGCTTCGTATGTGTATTCTTCATTCATAATTTAGGTACCTCCAAGAATAAATTTGAGATGATAACAGAGTATTCAGCCCACCAATTTTTGATTGGGCGTTTATCAAAAAAATAAAGGAGTGAGCTTTTGTGGGCCTGTATCAGTCCGATTGGTCAAAAAAACCTCCGCACACACACGCATACCGGGCGGTTACGGATGTAGTGCAGGGGCATTACCATTTGATTGAAGGCTTTTCGCAGCCGGAGAACGGCAGCAATACAGATAAGCATACACATTTCTATACGGGCATCACCTCGTTTGAAAACGGCCATTTTCATAGGTATTACGGCATTTCCGGCCCTGCCATCCCGAGGGTTGACGGAACACATTACCATGAGCTTTCAGAGACCACCTTTGCCGCCTACAATGAGCCGATTCAGATCCAGCACGGCGGCGTCGTTTACGATCCGCGGGAGGAAGGACGGAAAACGCACCGCCATACGCTCAAAGGAAAAACGAGAGAGGTTGTCGGAAACGAGCCGATCGGGTGGTAGCGGACGTTTAGCGCTCAGGAAAAAGGGCAAAATGGATAGGTGCCTGAAGAAATGAATGCTATAATTAGGGGGAGATTTATAAAAGAGAGTGATACATATTGAAAAATAAAAAACAGCCTGTCGTCATACTCGTCGGACCGACGGCAGTCGGAAAAACAAAACTAAGCATCGGACTCGCGAAAATGCTGAATGCGGAAATCATCAGCGGAGATTCCATGCAGGTATATAAAGGGATGGACATCGGAACGGCCAAAGTCACCGAAGAAGAGACAGAAGGCGTGCCGCATCACCTGATTGATATTTTGGAGCCGTCCGACACTTTTTCAACGGCGGATTATCAGAAAATGGTAAGGGGAAAAATCACCGAGATTGCCGATAGAGGAAAGCTGCCGATGATTGTCGGAGGGACGGGTCTGTACATTCAGTCCGTGCTGTATGACTATACGTTCACGGAAAACTCCGGCGACCCTGTATTCCGGGAGCGCATGGAGAAACTGGCGGCTGAAGAAGGGGCGGAAGCGCTTCATGCCAAGCTTGCGGCAGCCGACCCGGAAGCGGCGGCAGCCATTCATCAAAACAATACGCGAAGAGTCATCCGCGCGCTCGAAATCTTGCATGTATCGGGAAAAACAATGTCAGAGCATCTTAAAACCCAAAAACGGGAGCTGCTTTACAATGCTGTTCTTATCGGTCTTACAATGGACAGAGAAGTGCTGTACGCCCGGATTAACGAGCGCGTTGACCTGATGCTGGAAACCGGCCTTCTTGACGAAGTAAAGCGGCTGTATGATATGAATATACGGGACAGCCAATCGATTCAGGCGATCGGCTATAAAGAGCTGTATGAATATCTTGATGGAAAAGTGCCGCTCCCTCAGGCTGTGGAACAATTAAAACAAAATTCTAGGCGATATGCGAAACGCCAGCTGACCTGGTTTCGCAATAAAATGCCCGTTTCATGGACAGATATGACCCCGCCTGTTGATATTGAGCAGAAAAAAAAGGAAATTTTCAAGTGCATAGCAGGAAAACTGGAAATTTAATCGAAACAGTATTGTATTGAGAACCAAGGAGGACGAAACATGAAACCGATTAATATTCAAGATCAGTTTTTGAATCAAATCCGAAAAGACAATACGTTCGTCACGGTGTTTTTACTCAACGGCTTCCAGCTTCGCGGCCAGGTAAAAGGCTTTGACAACTTTACCGTTTTGCTCGAAACGGAGGGGAAGCAGCAGCTTATTTATAAACATGCCATCTCCACGTTCGCCCCGCAAAAAAACGTCCAGCTTGAGCTTGAATAGACTTTTTGAAAAAAGACCATGAACAATGGTCTTTTTCTATGCGCATCTGTATATTGCAGGCTGTATATCGGAAACATAAAAGGGGGTTCGGAAAATCGTGTTCGAAAGTGAAAATGAACTGAGAAGAATCAGAATTACGCTCGTTTGGATCGCTGTTTTTTTGCTGTTTGGAGCTTGCAGCAATCATGAGACGGTGGTGACGGATGATGACGGCGGTTCAACGGATACCGAACCGCAGACAGAAGGCATGGTGCAGCTGGAACATAATCGTTTCGGCATCGTTGAGGACGGTTACTTAAAAATATACCGCTATGATGAAAAAACGAATAGAATCGAACTGAAAAAAGAAACGGCGCTGGATGAGCTTGAATAAATTTCACAAGCGTTCGAATTTACAAAGCGGGCCGCACAAGCTACACTAAGTACTGACATTGATCATGCAGAGGGTGAGACGATTGAAACACAAGGTGATAATCAACCATTGGGAAGAAACTTGTGAAGATGATTCCTGCTATGAATATGGAACCAGCATCATCGTTGACGGCAAAGAACTGATCAGAGAGGCTTCCATCACAAGCGCTCTGAAAGCCGTACTGAAAGAAATCGGTGCTGATGTGGAGATTGAAGAAACCGTTGAAAGCGAAAAAAAATGTGATTCTTACAAAAAATAAGAATAAAAGTCTAGACTACTAAGCAGTTTTTTTTCATGTTATGATAGACATCGGCTTACACATGACACCTTGAGTAGGATGAGAGATGATTCTCGTTCTGCTCTCTTTTTTGGGCGTTAATCGGGCCAGAGCCAAAGTCCGCTCTTTCAAAAATATGAATTTTTTATAAATCGTTCTCAATATGTTGTGTTTTTCTGAGAGGTTAGTATACTATATATAGTGTTAAGAGATTCATTATTTTTGATAGGTCGTGATAAGGATGGTTCAAATCATATTTGATTCAAAGACAGGGAATGTTCAGCGTTTTGTGAATAAAACAGACTTTCAGCTGATCCGCAAGGTGGACGAAACGGACCACGTGGACACTCCGTTTGTTTTGGTCACCTACACGACAAACTTCGGTCAGGTACCGGCATCAACACAATCATTTCTCGAAAAATACGCCCATCTCTTATTAGGAGTCGCTGCGAGCGGCAACAAAGTATGGGGCGATAACTTTGCAAAAAGCGCCGATACCATTTCAAGACAATATCAGGTGCCGATCTTGCACAAATTTGAACTCAGCGGCACATCTAAAGACGTTGAATTGTTTACTCAGGAGGTAGAAAGAGTTGTCACAAAATCAAGTGCCAAAATGGATCCAGTTAAATAACGAAATCATGATCCAACAGGATGGAAAATTCCAGTTTGATAAAGATAAAGAGGCTGTACATAGCTATTTTGTTGACTATATCAATCAAAACACAGTTTACTTTCACGATTTAAAAGAGAAGCTGGATTATTTGATTGAAAACCAATACTACGAAGAGGAATTCTTAAGCCTTTACTCTTTTGAAGACATTAAAGAAGTGTTTAAGACAGCTTACGCAAAGAAGTTTCGTTTTCCTTCCTTCATGAGTGCGTTTAAATTTTATAATGACTATGCTTTGAAAACGAATGACAAGAAAAGAATCCTCGAGCGTTATGAGGACCGAATCTCAATCGTCGCGCTGTTCTTCGCAAACGGCGACACTGAGAAAGCAAAAGAATATGTAAACCTGATGATCAACCAGGAATATCAGCCGAGTACACCGACATTTTTGAATGCCGGCAGAAAACGCCGCGGAGAACTGGTGAGCTGCTTCTTGCTCGAAGTCAATGATTCCTTAAACGATATTTCACGGGCGATCGATATTTCCATGCAGCTGTCTAAATTAGGCGGCGGGGTTTCTCTTAATCTGTCCAAGCTTCGCGCGAAAGGCGAAGCGATTAAAGATGTTGAAAACGCCACAAAAGGTGTTGTAGGCGTCATGAAGCTTCTTGATAATGCGTTCCGTTACGCTGACCAAATGGGCCAAAGACAAGGCTCAGGTGCGGCGTATTTAAATATTTTCCACCGCGATATCAATGATTTTCTTGATACGAAAAAGATTTCTGCGGATGAAGATGTGCGCGTCAAAACGCTTTCTATCGGTGTCGTCATTCCGGATAAGTTCGTTGAGCTTGCACGTGAGGATAAAGCGGCTTATGTATTCTATCCGCATACGATTTATAAAGAATACGGCCAGCATATGGACGAAATGGACATGACGGCGATGTATGAGGAGCTTGTTGACAACCCGCGTGTCAAAAAAGAAAAAGTGAATGCGCGCAAATTGCTTGAAAAGCTTGCCGTTCTCCGTTCTGAGTCAGGTTATCCGTACATTATGTTCCAGGACAACGTAAACAAAGAGCACGCGAATAACCACGTATCAAAAGTGAAATTCTCGAACCTTTGCTCTGAAGTGCTTCAGGCGTCACAGGTTTCGGCTTACACAGATTATGATGAAGAAGACGAAATCGGCTTGGACATTTCCTGCAACCTTGGTTCATTAAATATTTTGAATGTCATGAAACATAAATCGATTGAGCGCACGGTGAAACTCGCGACGGATTCCCTGACTCATGTATCTGAGACGACGGACATCCGCAACGCGCCGGCAGTCAGACGCGCGAACAAAGCGATGAAGTCCATCGGTTTAGGCGCCATGAACCTTCACGGCTACCTGGCCCAAAACGGCATCGCGTATGAAAGCCCGGAAGCAAGAGATTTCGCGAATACGTTCTTTATGATGGTGAACTTTTATTCCATTCAGCGTTCAGCTGAGCTTGCGAAAGAAAAAGGCGAAACGTTTGAGCATTATGAAGGCTCCACTTATGCAACGGGAGAATATTTCAATAAATACATCGAAAAAGAGTTCTCACCGGCATATGAAAAAATCGCTGCGCTCTTTGAAGGCATGCACATTCCGACAATCGAAGACTGGAAAGAGCTGAAGGCGTTTGTCGCCGAAAACGGCATGTACCACAGCTACAGACTGTGCATCGCGCCGACAGGTTCCATTTCCTACGTCCAATCCAGCACGGCGTCCGTTATGCCGATCATGGAACGGATCGAAGAAAGAACATACGGAAATTCAAAAACGTATTACCCGATGCCGGGGTTAGCGTCTAATAACTGGTTCTTCTACAAAGAAGCTTATGATATGGACATGTTCAAAGTGGTGGATATGATCGCGACAATCCAGCAGCATATCGATCAGGGAATCAGCTTTACCCTGTTTTTGAAAGATACGATGACAACTCGTGATCTGAACCGTATTGATCTGTATGCCCACCATAGAGGCATCAAAACCATTTACTATGCAAGAACGAAAGATACCGGGCAGGACAGCTGTCTTTCTTGTGTCGTTTGATTAAAGGAGAGTTTACAGTGACAAAAATTTATGACGCAGCAAACTGGTCAAAGCATGAAGATGATTTCACCCAAATGTTTTACAACCAAAACGTAAAGCAGTTTTGGCTTCCGGAAGAGATCGCATTAAACGGCGATCTCCTCACTTGGAAGTATTTGGGTAAAAATGAGCAGGATACGTACATGAAGGTGCTCGCCGGCCTGACACTGCTTGATACAGAGCAGGGGAACACGGGCATGCCGATTGTGGCCGAGCACGTCGAAGGCCATCAGCGAAAAGCGGTTCTTAATTTCATGGCGATGATGGAAAACGCGGTGCACGCAAAATCATATTCAAATATTTTTATGACGCTTGCTCCGACTGAAACGATCAACGAAGTATTTGAATGGGTAAAGCAGAATAAATATTTGCAGAAAAAAGCGCAAATGATTGTCGGGCTTTACAAAGCCATTCAAAAAGATGATGAAATTTCACTGTTCAAAGCGATGGTTGCTTCCGTCTATCTGGAAAGCTTCCTTTTCTACAGCGGTTTCTATTATCCGTTATATTTCTATGGACAAGGAAAACTGATGCAAAGCGGTGAGATCATTAACCTGATCCTTCGTGACGAAGCGATTCACGGCGTGTATGTCGGTCTCCTTGCTCAGGAAATTTATAATAAACAGACAGAAGAGAAAAAAGCAGAGCTTCGTGAATTTGCGATTGACCTTCTGAATCAGTTATATGAAAATGAGCTTGAATATACAGAGGACTTGTACGATCAAGTCGGACTCTCACACGATGTAAAGAAATTCATCCGCTATAACGCCAATAAAGCTTTGATGAACTTAGGGTTCGATCCTTACTTTGAAGAAGAGGATATTAATCCGATCGTATTAAACGGATTAAACACCAAAACAAAATCACATGATTTCTTCTCCATGAAAGGGAACGGCTACAAAAAGGCGACGGTAGAACCGATTAAGGACGAAGATTTTTATTTTGGCCAAGATGAAGAGCAGATATAATATCTGCTCTTTTGGCTTGAATGGAGAGGTAAGACAGGAGGAACGGTCATGAATAAAATGGATGAAATCATCTTGGCTGCACCGCGGAGTGACGTCTTTCAAAACGAAATGCTGACATTTCAGGGAGTCAACAGCGAAGATGAACGTATCGTAAACATTATGGCTCAAATTGAGGCGCATTTTTTTGAAATCAGAAGAGGCGACGCGGAAGAGGACCCGCGATTTAAACAGCCGATTCCGTATGTCGTCATCCGCCGCGATGATGAGGTGTTTGTGTATGAACGGCTCGCGGGCGGAGGGGAATCGCGCCTCCATAATAAGCTTTCTCTCGGCTTCGGCGGACACATGAACCCTATGGAAGGGGCGGCTTCATTTTCGGAAGTGCTGAAACAGAATACCGACCGGGAGCTGGCGGAAGAACTGTACATTCGCGAGGAGGACAAACAAAACATTGTCACACTCGGCCTGATCAATGATGATGAAAACGATGTAGGGAAGGTGCATATCGGCATCCTTTCTGCGCTCCAGTTAGCGTCTGCGGCACAAGTCGAAGTGAAAGAAAAAGATCAAATCGCCGGCCGCTGGATGAAACTGAGCGAACTGAAAGAGGAAAATGTGTATCAGCGTCTTGAAGCTTGGTCTCAGTTTGTCGCCGATATACTTCAATAACAAAAAACCCCCGTTCGTCCAAAAAAAGGGAGAGCGGGGTTTTTTCATTTAGTCTTGCACAATGAAGGCATCAAATCCGGCTTTTTCGGCCCGCGCTGCCAACGCTTCAGCGTAATCTCTGGAAGAGAATGCGCCGATCTGCACTTTAAATAAGCCGCCTTTTGGAAGCACAATCGCGTCAAAACCTTTAGACTCCGCATCGGAGGCAAGCGCATCAGCATTTGCTTTCACTTTGAATGCACCGATTTGCACTTTATATAAGTCAGCTTTTTTTTTAGACCGAAAGCTTGCTCCAAGCCCTTGGCATGTCCTCTTGCAAGGCTTTCAATAAAACTGGCTGTTTTCAGTTTGTTTGCATCAGCTGACGTATCAACAAAACCATTCTCCGTCAAAATCGCCGGCATACTTGTCTCCCGCAGCACATGGAAGTTGGCTGTTTTTTTTCCTCGGTCATTAAAACCTGATGCTTGAATCACTTGCGTGTGGACGGCTGATTGGTAAGTCGAGGTCGGCGCTCCGACACCGGGGTAAATATAGCTTTCGAATCCGGTTCCGCCTCCTGAGTTAATATGAATGGATAAAAAATAATCTGCGCCCCAGCTGTTGGCGGCATCCGTTCTTTCCGTCAGGCTGACCGTCTTATCGCTTGTCCTGCTCATCGTGACAGAAACTCCTTCATACTCATTCGTCAGAATCGTGCGCAAAGCCAGCGCGATCTCCAGCGTGACCGCTTTTTCCTGAAGTCCGTTTCCGGTTGCACCTGAATCAGTTCCGCCATGACCGGGGTCTATAAAAATTTTAACCATTCTCCATCACCTCATTACAGCATATGATGATATTCAAATAGTGCTTGTACGGCTGTCATTCATAAAAAAAATGAGAAATATACCCAACATTTCCCGGAAAATAAAAATAAATGGTTTGTCCTCCCGTTTCTGCTGAATACAATAAGAAATGAAAAATATTTCTCGGGAAAGCGCAGGATTCAACATCATTCCCGAAGAGAACGGAAAAAGTGACAGATAAAGAGGAAAACGGGTCTCATGATGATAGGCGGATGTCACGGAACCGCTTCATCATGAGTAAGATAAAGAGAGAACAGAGAGGTGAGCATGTTGGAGCGCGCTGTAACCTATAAAAATAACGGACAAATTAACATCATTCTTAATGGCCAAAAGCAAGTGCTGACAAATGCGGAAGCTGAGGCGGAATATCAGGCCGCCCTGCAAAAAAATGAAGCCAAGCACAGCATTCTGAAAGAAATTGAAAAAGAAATGAACACATTAGTGGGTATGGAAGAAATGAAACGCAACATTAAAGAAATTTACGCGTGGATATTCGTCAACCAAAAACGGGCCGAACAAGGGCTTAAAGTCGGAAAACAAGCTCTTCATATGATGTTCAAAGGAAACCCCGGCACCGGGAAAACCACCGTCGCGAGACTGATCGGCAAGCTTTTCTTCGAAATGAACGTGCTTTCCAAAGGACATCTGATCGAAGCGGAACGTGCTGATCTGGTCGGTGAATACATCGGACACACAGCGCAAAAAACGAGAGATCTGATTAAAAAATCGCTCGGGGGCATTTTATTCATTGATGAAGCATACTCACTTGCAAGGGGCGGAGAAAAGGATTTCGGTAAAGAGGCGATTGATACGCTTGTCAAGCATATGGAAGACAAACAGCATGAATTTATTCTGATCCTGGCAGGGTACTCGAGAGAAATGACACATTTCCTGTCATTAAATCCCGGCCTGCAATCGCGTTTCCCTATCAGCATCGATTTTCCGGATTACTCTGTCACTCAGCTGATGGACATCGCAAAGCGCATGATAGCAGAGCGGGAGTATCAATTAAGCCAGGAAGCCGAGTGGAAGTTAAAAGATTACTTAATGACAGTGAAAAGCACGACAAGCCCCATTAAATTCAGCAACGGGCGCTTTGTCAGAAACGTGATTGAAAAATCAATCCGCGCTCAGGCCATGAGACTTTTAATGGGAGACCAATACTTAAAAAACGATTTAATGACGATCAAGAGCCAGGATTTACTTATAAAAGATGAGGCGGCAGCTCACGAATAGACCTCTCAGCCGGTCTGAGGGGTCTCTTTTTTATTTCTCTCTTTAAAACCCGCCGGATGTGTGGTATACGGCCTGCGGGTTTGGTATGATAGTACTACTGCCCAATACGACACAGAAAGGAACATCCATTTGAACGAACAGGAAGGAAAAAAAGAAACGGTCATTTTGGTCGGCTGCCAGCTTCCGCACATGACAGATGAGCACTTTGAACATTCCATGGAAGAGCTTGCTTCATTGACAAAAACGGCTGACGGAACGGTGCTGACCCGGATTACGCAAAAACGGAACAGAGCGGATGCCGCTACATATATAGGCAAGGGGAAAGTAGACGAGCTGAAGGCGCTGTGTGAAGAGCTTGAAGCGGATCTGGTCATTTTTAATGATGAACTGTCACCGAGCCAGCTTAAATCACTCGCCACTGCAATTGAAGCGAAGATCATCGACCGCACGCAGCTTATTTTGGATATTTTCGCAAAAAGGGCGAAGACGAGAGAAGGAAAGCTTCAGATCGAATTGGCCCAGCTTCAATACGCGCTGCCCCGTCTGAGCGGACAAGGAATCAATCTCTCAAGACAAGGCGGCGGAATCGGGACGAGAGGGCCCGGTGAGACAAAGCTTGAAACAGACCGGCGCCACATTAGAAACCGCATACACGAAATTAACGTGCAGCTGTCAACGGTTATCCGCCACAGAAGCCGTTATCGGGAGAGACGTAAAAAGAACGGCGTGCTTCAGGCTGCGCTCGTCGGGTATACCAATGCCGGAAAATCAACATGGTTCAATCAATTAACGAGCTCAGACAGCTATGAAGAAGATCTGCTGTTTGCAACACTTGATCCGATGACGAGAAAGATGGCGCTCCCAAGCGGCTACAGTGTCCTTTTGTCTGATACGGTCGGCTTCATTCAGGATCTGCCGACGACGCTGATTGCCGCTTTCCGCTCAACGCTTGAGGAAGTGAAGGAAGCAGACTTGATCATTCATGTCATTGATTCATCCAATGAAGATTATGCCGGGCATGAACAGACGGTCCTCGGTCTGTTAAAAGAGCTTGAGGCAGATGATATTCCGGTGCTGACCGCTTATAACAAACGTGATGAGACACTTCCTGACTTCATCCCGACAGCGGGAGAAGGCCACATCATGATCAGCGCCAGAATCGCCGGGGATGAAGCAAAACTAAAAGCGGAAATCGAAGCTTATTTGCGCCGGGAGCTGATGACGCCGTATGAAGTTCATGTGCCTGCCGCCGAAGGCAAATTGATGTCACGCATCAAATCAGAGACCATGATCGACAGCCTTTATTTTAATGAAGAAAATGAACGCTACGAAGTCTCAGGTTATGTACAGGAAGAACAAAGCATACTCGGAGAACTGAAGAAATTCATGTAAGGAAGGTATACACAACATGTTTGACACACTGACCCACGGCGCTCTTTTACAAAAAACCGCCGAAGAAACAGAAGCGGAAATCTCCGCCGTTCATAAAAGAATAGAAGAAATCAGTGAACGGAATGAATGGAGAGTCCTGCAAAGCTACAGAAAACATAAAGTAAGCGATACGCATTTTACGCCTTCAACCGGATACGGTTATGATGATATCGGACGAGATACACTGGAGAAGATCTATGCTGATGTGTTCGGAGGAGAGGCGGGACTCGTGCGGCCGCAAATCATTTCCGGAACGCATGCGATTTCAATCGCGCTCTTCGGTGTGCTGAGACCCGGGGACGAATTGCTTTATATCACAGGCAAGCCTTACGATACACTCGAGGAAATCGTCGGAGTAAGAGGCGGGGAGTATTCAGGCTCGCTTAAGGAATTTCAAATCGGATACAATGCAGTCGATTTAACATCAGAAGGCAGAGTGGACTTTGAAGCGGTCCGGGCTGCAATCCAGCCGAATACAAAAGTGATCGGCATCCAGCGTTCAAAAGGATATGCGAATCGTCCGTCTTTCAGAATAAATGAAATTGAAGAGATGATTCGTTTCGTAAAGGAAATCAAAGAAGATGTCATTGTTTTTGTGGACAATTGCTACGGAGAATTTGCAGAAGAGCGGGAACCCTGCCATGTCGGAGCGGATCTTATGGCCGGTTCCCTGATTAAAAACCCGGGCGGCGGCCTTGCTAAAACGGGCGGCTATCTTGTAGGGAAAGCCAAGTGGATTGAGGCCTGCTCTTACCGGATGACCTCCCCGGGAATCGGAAGTGAAGCCGGCGCTTCGCTTTATTCACTGCAGGAAATGTATCAAGGTTTCTTTCTCGCTCCGCATGTAGTGGCGCAAAGCTTGAAGGGAGCGGTATTTACCGCCCGTTTTCTTGAAAAGCTCGGCTTTACGTCAAACCCTGCATGGAATGCGCCGAGAACGGATCTGATTCAATCAGTTGAGTTTCAGGACCCTGATAAGATGATCGCTTTTTGCCAGGCGATACAATATGCTTCACCGATTAATGCGCATGTGACGCCTTATCCGAGCTATATGCCGGGATATGAAGACGATGTCATTATGGCAGCGGGCACTTTCGTACAGGGGGCAAGCATTGAATTATCAGCAGATGGACCTATCAGACCGCCTTATGTCGCGTATGTCCAAGGAGGATTAACCTACGCGCACGTGAAAAATGCGATTTGCAGCGCCGTAAATGCTTTAATGGAAAAAGAGCTGATTTAGGCCGTTTGCAATTTTCAAAGAATTTGATGTTAAGATTCCTTACATTGTGTTGACACAAAATATAACATCACCTATAATGAGACTAAGATAAGAAAAGGAGGAAATTGAGATGAGTGATAACATTCGCCGCTCAATGCCTTTATTTCCAATTGGGATTGTCATGCAGTTAACAGAACTTTCTGCCCGGCAAATTCGATATTATGAGGAAAATGGATTGATATTTCCAGCGAGAAGCGAAGGAAATAGACGATTATTTTCATTCCATGATGTAGATAAACTGTTAGAAATCAAAAATCTGATTGAACAAGGCGTCAATATGGCGGGGATCAAACAAATTCTGGATAAGGCATCTGCCGAACCGGAAGAAAAATCCGAAAAAACCGCCAAACCGATGAAGCACAATCTGTCTGATGACGAACTCAGAAAGCTTCTGAAAAACGAACTGATGCAGGCAGGCCGTTTCCAGCGGGGAAATACTTTCCGCCAAGGTGACATGTCCCGATTCTTTCATTAATCCGTTAGCAACTGTTTTGCTATATACATTTACCTTTTAGAGGAGGAGTTTTACGAAATGGCAAAGTACACAAGAGAAGACATCGTAAAATTAGTAAATGAGGAAAACGTAAAGTATATCCGCCTTCAATTCACAGACATTCTCGGAACGATTAAAAACGTGGAAATTCCTGTGAGCCAGCTTGAAAAAGCACTTGATAATAAATGCATGTTCGACGGTTCTTCCATCGAAGGTTTCGTCCGTATCGAAGAGTCTGATATGTACTTATATCCTGATCTGAACACATTTGTAATCTTCCCATGGACGGCTGAAAAAGGTAAAGTAGCACGCTTCATCTGTGACATTTACAATCCGGACGGCACGCCGTTCGAAGGTGACCCGCGTAACAACCTCAAACGGATTCTGAAAGAAATGAAAGAACTCGGTTTCAGCGATTTCAATCTTGGACCTGAGCCTGAATTCTTCCTGTTTAAATTAGATGAAAAAGGCGAACCGACGCTTGAATTGAACGATAAAGGCGGATACTTCGACCTGGCTCCGACTGACTTGGGAGAAAACTGCCGCCGCGATATCGTGCTTGAGCTTGAAGAAATGGGCTTTGAAATCGAAGCATCTCACCATGAAGTTGCTCCGGGCCAGCACGAAATCGATTTTAAATATGCCGGTGCCATCCGTTCTTGTGACGACATCCAAACTTTCAAATTGGTTGTCAAAACGATCGCCCGCAAACACGGTCTGCATGCGACATTCATGCCAAAACCGTTGTTCGGCGTAAACGGTTCCGGTATGCACTGCAATCTATCACTCTTTAAAGATAGCGTTAACGCATTCTTTGATAAAGACGCTGATCTTCAGCTGAGTGAAACAGCAAAACATTTCATTGCCGGTATCGTAAAACACGCGACAAGTTTTACGGCTGTCACAAACCCGACAGTGAACTCTTACAAACGCCTTGTTCCGGGCTATGAAGCACCTTGCTACGTGGCATGGAGCGCGCAAAACAGAAGCCCGCTGATCCGTATCCCGGCTTCCCGCGGCATCAGCACGCGTGTTGAAGTCCGCAGCGTAGACCCGGCGGCAAACCCGTACCTGGCGTTAAGCGTATTGCTTGCAGCAGGCCTTGACGGAATCAAAAACAAACTTGAAGCACCGGCTCCGATTGACCGCAACATCTACGTCATGAGCAAAGAAGAG
Source organism: Bacillus sp. JHAA (assembly GCF_036961585.1). Lineage (NCBI taxonomy): Bacteria > Bacillati > Bacillota > Bacilli > Caryophanales > Bacillaceae > Bacillus > Bacillus sp. JHAA. The sequence continues at coordinate 504,151 of NZ_JBAMDE010000003.1, forward strand.
CGCATGGAAAACGGCATCGTAGATCTTCCGGCGACACTGGCGGAAGCTCTCGATGAATTCAAATCAAACGAAGTCATGGTTGCGGCGCTCGGCGAGCACCTGTTCGAACACTTCATCGAAGCAAAAGAAATCGAATGGGATATGTTCCGCACACAGGTTCATCCGTGGGAGCGCGAACAATATATGTCTCAGTATTAATCTCTCAATCCCTTGGCACTATTGGTGTCAGGGGATTTTTTGATTTGTTAACAAATTTAATAATTTAATATAGATCATACACCACCCACAAAACACCCACAAAAAATCAATAAAAATTACTCCATAATTGTGGAGATATAATCCTCATTCATATGCTACACGTAAAAAAAGGTATGTCATCGCTATTGATAAACTCCATATTGTATTCTCGTTTTTTATTTGTTTTGATGATCCATTCGTTTTTCTTTTCCAGATACAGCCAATTGAACCTCTTTTTTGTGGAAAAACCACGCTTAGACTTTTCTTTAAATTTTTGAAGGAATCGGTTGATGCTGGTATCAGCCTGTTTCCTTCAATCAGAGATTCTTTCATATTAAATGAACTGAAGGTTAAGCAGATGGAAAGGCCAAAATTCCCCCTGCCTGACGGTGTTTTCAAAGTCACCAACCCATTAACCAGAGGCACAGCCGTAAAACAAATACAGACAGCGTTGGCGGCTCTTTATTTCTACCCGGATAAGGGGACAAAGAATAACGGTGTTGATGGCGTGTATGGTCCCAAAACAGCAAATGCAGTCAAGCGGTTCCAGTCAGTAAATGGTCTGACTGTTGACGGCATTTATGGGCCTAAGACAAAAGCGAAAATTGAAGAGAAATTGAAGGATAACAGGAGTTAGTAGTATCCTTTATTATCATATTGTGTCAAATTTATGAAGTTTAATTCGAATGGGAGGATTTGTTAAATGAAGGCGGGTATTATTACAGTGACTTAATTTTAAAAGGGGGAAATGTGAAATGAAAAAGTCGTTAGTATCAATGTTTTTTGTTCTGATTTTGATGTTTACTGCTATGGGAAGTGCATCGGCCTATGAATTTAAAGGTGTACTGCCTCTTAATGACAAGGTAAGTGGATCTTTTGCTGATGCCGCTGCTGCTAAAGAAGGACATGAGTGGCAATTCCATCCGGGAGCAGCTACAAAAGTAAAGTTTTATTTGTCTAAAGATAGTACAACAACTCCGTTAAAAGTTAGTATTTACAAAGAAGATATAAATACTGGAAAAGTAACTCTTGTAAATTCTTATGATTCCTCAGAATTATCGAAGTATACTATTGCAGTCAGTAAAAGCTATACTTATAGCATGAGGGTTGCCGGATATAGCACTGCAAAAACTGGCGGATCATACACATTAGAAAGTTCTGTAATTCAGTGAAAAAAAGGGAGCGATGGCTCCCTTTTAAAGTTACTATAAGTTTTTTGAGTCTTTATTAATTCCATCTCCAGTTAATTGCTCCGTCAGGGTAAACAGCAGGAACAATGATTCCTCGTTTGCTGCTGTTCTCGTCAATGATGTACCAATTTTCATCTTCTAACCATTCTTTATCGTAGCGAGTTTCATCAAGTTGTCCTTCTTCATCTATAAGATCATTAAATAGATCCCTGAAAACTTCAATTTCTTTTTCAGGTTTTAGAATTCCATACATCCACATTCCCTCACCGGAAACATCATGAATTTCTCCTAATTTCGTACCTTTAAAATATAAAATCATCTATTTTGACTCCTTTTGATGCAATTTAAAATACTCTTTTGGTATTTCGCCTCTTATTGCTTATCATTCTTAATTAGACGTTCAATTTGTTTCGGAAATAAAATAGCTACTCCTTTTACTTCTCCTGATTGAATGGCCTTTCGCAAAGCCGGCAGATTCAATTCAATAGAATTATCACCGTAATTAGTTATTACATTTTTATTCATTGTGAAATTGGTGTACGGACTATTGGACTTTTGAGCTTCTCTATATCCTCCTAAAATATGTTCTGTTACTGTGACTTGTCTGCCTTTATATATACCTTCTTTATTTATTGGCACAAGATTTCCGGTTTCCGGATCAATATGTGATTTTCCTAAGCCGTTAGCTGCTTTGGTAGAATATAAATCTTTATCCCATGATAGAGGTTTGAAGATTTGCCGGCTCCTGTGCTTGCTTTCAATACTTTTCCCGTTCCAATTGCTCCTACAGGTCCAAGAGCAGCTAGAGCGCTATTAAAACTGTTCTCACGTCTCTCCTCAGAAATCTTATTTCCAAACATATCCCGGCCAGTTATAGCCTCACTAAAACCATTTGCAGATGCAAGTCCATAAAGTCCTTTGCTGGAGTTTTGAAGGGCAGGGAATGTCTTAGGTGTTTTATAGATATCAAGCGCTTTGTCTGCCCTATAAATGGCTTTGCTCGTTGAGTAGAAAGCCTTTCCGCCTTTGGCTAATTTTCCGGCCCACCCGACAATCGGAATATACCCTGCAGCAGCCATTCCCCCGGCTGCGACCCGTTGCCCGGCAGTAAGTTTTTCACCTGTAACGGGGTCAACTCCATCAGCCGCCCTTTTATAATCATAATATCCGGTAACTTCACCTGTAAAATCACAAACAACATCCCATGTTTTTTCGTACCAAGGCCTGTTCGCAAGCTCTTCCTGTTCCTTTACAATTCTTCTTTCATCAGCCTGTTGCTTTTTGAACGAAAGATATTCGGACGACTGTTTATGTAATCCTGCTTGCATCTGGTGGATTTCACTTTCCCGGTACGCCTTGGGCATTATAGTTGAGCGGGGTGGCGTTTTTGCCTTTCCCTGTCGCATCTTGTAATGCCTGAAAATCTGCCATAATGAACGCCTCATTAGCTTCTAACAGCCCATATTTATTTGAAAGATTGTTATCCAGCTCACCAATTTTTGGGTTGTATCAGAATTATCTAATTTTTGATCCGCGTTATCGGTTGAAAAGAGATCGAGCGGCAGTATATCTGCGATTTCATCAAGGATACCTTTCATTTCGTTGCGCTGCTCTTGCATAATCGCTTTTGATTTATCAAGTGCGTTTGTCAATTCATGTTCAAGGAAAGATTCTTCCACATAAGAGTCTGAAAGGTCGGCATCTTCAATCATAGCTTCTATGTTTGTGAGAAACGCAATTTTCATATCAATCAATTCCAGCCATTCATCTGTGACGCCAGCGTGATCTTGAAATAAAGCTTTGATGTTATCGGCGCCTTTGCCCGAAAAATCGCTGTCGCCCAGGTCTGCCATGCCTTGGAACGCATTTTTCAGGTTCGTCATTTGGCTGCGCAATTCTTTGTATTCGTTTGCGCGTTGTTTGGCGGCAGAAAGCAGGGTGGTTGCTTCAATGATTTTCATGATCATATCCTTTCGTGATAAAATGTTATTCAAAATTTTACCACGATGAAACCCGGAGTAAATACATAACAAAACTTCCAAATACAAAATAGTTCTTTTGGTTTGGTTTATTTTTACTTTTAGCCTTCGATTCGAACTTTAAAAAATAGGTTGAATTGCCCTTTCATCTGATTGGAATTGCGGCATGTCGAAAATTATTTCTATATATTACATATTATGCTAAACATATGCTAGAATGTTGTTTGAGAAAATTTAGAATATTTGCAGAAAGAGGGGTTTATCGTATGAGTAAACTGGCTTCTGAAAGAGTTGCAAATATATTAAATGATTGGTATATCGCGATAAAACAACAAGACGCTGAGTCTGCTGAGAAATATTTTGAAGAGATCAAACCACTTTTAGATGAAATGGAAGAGGATCAAGAGGTTTTAATGTATTATTCTCTGCTGGAAGAAAGGCATAAAATGCTTTTGTATCAGGTTAAAGGGGAGGAACTGCCGCCTCATTCATACTTTAATGAGAACCACGCTGATGAAATCCTAAAAACAGACCATATGATTGAATATTATTTTTATTTATTTGAAGCGCTTTTCGAGTCATATAATAGAAATTTCGAGAGCGCCATAAGTTTATTTAATATCGCTGAAAAAAAACTTTCATTAATACCGGATGAAATTGAAGCTGCAGAATTTTATTCAAAGGTTGCCTCTATGTACATGATGTTGGGCCAGAACATCGTATCGTTAAATTATATAACCAATGCGATGAATATCTTTAAGAATAATGAAAATTACTTGAAGCAATTTGCGACGTCTTTAATGGTGGTTGCTCATAATTACACTGAATTGGGACAATACGAAAAATCGGAGGAACATTATTTACAAGCAATTAAAGTGGCAAAGAAATTGGATGATTCATTTTTCGTGGCTATGATTCATCACAATTTAAGCATTACATATTCAGAAGCGAAGCGGCCGCAAGATTGTCTTAATGCCATTAAGCATGCATTAAGAAATAAAGAGTGGTGTGGATCATCGTATTATATAAATTCATTATATATGATCGCAAAAGAGCTGGTGATGATGGGGGAAAACAATAAAGCATCATATTATTTGAAAAAGGGACAGGAAAATCTTAGACAGAAACAGAATAAAATATACGAAGCTAAAATAAATATTATTCATGAGCTTTCACAAAGTCCTTTAAATGAGCGTGTTGATCGGATTCACAGTCATATGAACAGATTAGCAGAACAAAATGACTTTGACAGCATTCGCGATCTAGCTCTAATCACTTCAAAAAAATTTGAAGAAAGGGGACTTTATAAAGAGGCTCTAAAGTTTTCTAATAAAGCTATTTTAGCTGAAAAGAAAATGAAGCAGTTGGAGGGAATTTGATGAAAAAGAGAATTCTTTTTGCGGCATTATCTGTTGCTTGTTTGAGCGGGTTAGCTGTTGCGGGCTTTATGGGGTTTTCTAATAAACATGTAGCTGAAAAGCCAGTCGGTACTTATATATTAGCTGAAAAGCCAGTCGGCACATAATAAAAAACAAGTCTCAATTAAAAGATGGGGGTCATAATATGACAAAAGGCGTTAAAATAACATTATGGAGCATCTTAGGGATAGTCATCGTGTTAATGATAATTGGAGTTGTCTCTTTTTATCAGACCCCATCTTCATAAAGCGAAAACATGTAATTAATCTCTTTATACGTATACCTTTAGATTACAATAAAAATCTAAAAAGAAATAGATGTGGGGCGCCCACAAAGACACCCACAAAACACCCACAAATATAATATTCTTGATGATTTCCTATTCGAAGAGAAATAACAAAACCTTTTTAATTCAACGTTTATCATGCATTTTGACATTGAAATATTGCCTAGGTTATAATCCGCACACAGGTTCATCCGTGGGAGCGCGAACAATATATGTCTCAGTATTAATCTCTCAATCCCTTGGCACTATTGGTGTCAGGGGATTTTTTGGTTTTGGTCATAAGATTAAAAGAACAACATTTTTGGTCCTTGACCAAAATATGACCAAAAAAATTGAAGTTATGAATCTAACTACATAATTGAGGACACGTATTTATTGTAATCCCTTATTCGGTTTAGGATGAAGGCTAAATGAAGCCAATTATGTTCTAAAATTGAACCGGCCATTTTTATTTTTAAAAAGCAGGAGCAGGAAATTCATCAATTTTGATACGAAGTAAACTATAAGGTTTCTGTCGTAAGTCCTTTCCATAATGAAATCTAGCCTGCCGATGTAATTGGTTCACGATGACATATAAGTATTCATCCGGACCAATCGAAAAAGTATCCGGCCATAAAATTCTCGGATCATGTGCGATGGTTTCCATTGTGCCATTCGGCAGCATCTTTCGAATACTATTGTTCTCATAATCTCCGGCATAAATGGCTCCTTTTGCATCTGTAATCATTCCATCAGACGCGCCTTTTTCTCCCCAATACGCCACATGATAAAGTAAATCCATGTCCGGTATATTTCTATCTCTCAGGGCTTCTGTTGAGATCGAGAACAGATGACGGCTGGTCAGTGGACAAAAAAATAATACCTTTCCGTCAGGAGAAATCGCAATACCGTCGGATGCCAGCCTAAATGGGGAAGTTGAACCATCCCTGTTACGATCCATCAAAATTTTGCCTTCTACTTTCGGTATAAAATAGGAATCCGGTGAAGTTGGATTTGCTCCATTTAACCGTCTAAATGCGTTTCCGGTTTCTAAATCCACGACGATAATAGCTCCTGGTCCTTTGGCAGAAGAATCCGTTATATAGGCATAACCTGCAGTTCCAACACGAAAATCAAATCGGACATCATTCAGGTAAGTTGTTGGAAGGACAACATCTTCTGTAAAGGTATAAACTCTTCTGATTGTATTGGTTTTTAAATCAACAGCGACTAATTTTGCCCCGCCTTTAATTGGTTCAGAAAAATTGGGTGCCGCCGTATCTAGTACCCAAAGCGTTCCTCTTCCATCAGTAACTACACTTTGGACACTGATGAAAGTCATTTTGATATTCTCAGGGTTAACCAAATTGGTTTGTAAATCAGGATAAGGCTGCAATTTATCCCCAACTATCTCCGCCACCGTAAATTTAACATCGTCTCCCCATTTCGGAAAACAAATGAAAATACGACCAGTTTCTGAAACAGTAACACCGGTAGGCATAGCTCCATAAAATGCATAAACCAGTTCTAAATCCCCAAAATATTTTTCAAAAGGCAGCATAGGTTTCATAATATCCTCCTCAACCAATTAAACGGGATATCACTTATATATGATTCGCATTTTTTCTAGTGCATGTTTCTTATTAAGTTTTTCTAAACAAAAGATGATGGAAGTGCTTATCATTTAATAAATCAGTCAGGTGACACAGGGGGGTTTACTTAACGTCTGTCGAAGCAGTCGGCAATTACAACATGGTATGTCCTTTGGTCGGTTTTAAATTCTCTGAAAAAAGAGTTGAAAAAGCAGAAAAGATTTTATAATATGAAATCAAGTTAGTTTGTTCGGGCAACAAACTAATAAAACCACTTTAATTGTCCATCATGTAAAGGTCTTAAATGGGAGGGGGATAAGAGGCTCGATTTAATTGGAGGTATATAAAAAGCGAAAGCCAAGCTTTTATCCTGTTCACTGCTATCTGATCACCATTTGGATGTTGAAAATGCTCTGTGAAAGTAAACCGCTATCATTTTTTTGAAAGCGCTTTTATATACCGCTCACTGGCCGATAATTTTAAAAAAATGTTATACCATTTCATCATGTTCCTTATGTAAAGGATCGAAAAGGGGAGAAATCATGCTCAGTGAAAATGTAAAGAAGATCAGCATGGTTGAAAAAGTTGGATATGCGTCTGGAGATTTTGCATGTAATTTAATTTATGCAACAGTGTCTACGTATCTTTTGTTCTTCTATACAGATGTTTTTGGTTTATCGGCAGCAGCAGCCGGTACGATGTTTTTAGTGGTTAGAATCATCGACGCTCTCGCTGATCCTTTTATTGGAACAATAGTTGACAGAACAAATAGCAGGTTTGGCCGCTTCAGACCGTATCTTTTATTCGGAGCTTTTCCCTTTGTCATATTGGCAATACTCTGTTTTACAACCCCGGATTTTTCGGATAAGGGGAAATTAATATATGCCTATATCACCTATGTCGGCTTATCGCTTACATACACCATGATAAACGTGCCATATGGCGCGTTAACATCTGCAATGACCAGAAATAATCAAGAAGTTGTTAGTATAACGTCTGTCCGTATGTTATTTGCAAATCTTGGAGGACTTGTCGTTGCATTTTTTGTTCCCTTACTGGCTGCTTATTTAAGCGATAATTCCGGCAGCGAATCTCTTGGCTGGCAGCTAACCATGGGTATTATGGGAGTTATAGGCGGGTGCCTTTTAATCTTTTGTTTTAAAAGCACAAAAGAGCGTGTCACGCTTCAAAAATCCGAAGAAAAAATTAAATTTCCGGATATATTTGAGCAATTTCGTGTTAATCGGCCTCTAGTTGTATTAAGTATTTTCTTTATTATTATTTTTGGAGTGAATTCAATCAGTAATTCGGTTGGCATCTATTACGTAACGTATAATTTAGAAAGAGCGGATTTAGTGAAGTGGTACGGTTTGTTGGGAAGTTTGCCTGCTTTGGTCATTTTACCGTTTATTCCAAAGCTTCATCAACTATTAGGGAAGAAGAAATTACTAAACTATGCATTATTACTGAATATGATCGGCCTCTTAGCTTTACTTTTCGTTCCGTCAAGTAATGTATTCCTGATACTTTCCTTTCGATTGCTGGCTGCTGCAGGAAGTCTCACTGCCGGGGGATATATGTGGGCGCTTATTCCTGAAACAATAGAATATGGAGAGTATAAGACCGGGAAAAGAATGGGCGGTCTTATATACGCTATTATCGGATTTTTCTTTAAATTCGGCATGGCCTTGGGAGGGGTTGTACCGGGTTTGGTTCTAGATCAGTTTGGATATGTGGCAAATCAGGTGCAAACGCCGGAGGCATTGACGGGAATTTTAATTACAACAACCATTATTCCCGTGGTCTTACTGGTTCTGGCCATGATTGATATTAATTTCTATAACTTAGATGAGAAAAAATATAAAAGCATGGTTCGAGAATTAGAGAATAGAGACAAAGTTTATTTGGATCATATTGACGATTTCAAAGCTTAAAACATGATGAGTCAACAGAAAATAGCTGAGGAGGAGTTCAAAATGAAGATTATCAATCCAGTACTTAAAGGATTCAACCCCGATCCGAGTATTTGCAGGGTTGGAGAGGATTATTATATCGCTGTATCTACATTTGAGTGGTTTCCGGGAGTCCAGATACACCACTCAAAAGATTTAGTCAATTGGCACTTAGTTGCACATCCATTACAGAGAGTTTCGCAATTAGACATGAAAGGAAATCCTAATTCAGGCGGGGTCTGGGCGCCATGTTTAAGTTACAGCGACGGAAAGTTTTGGCTGATCTATACGGATGTTAAGGTTGTAGATGGCGCCTGGAAAGATTGCCACAATTATTTAGTGACTTGTGACACGATTAATGGTGATTGGGGGGAGCCGATCACATTAAACAGCTCGGGTTTTGATGCTTCTTTGTTCCATGATACGGATGGGAAAAAATATTTATTAAATATGTTATGGGATCAGCGTATTGATCGGCACTCCTTTGGAGGCATTGTCATGCAGGAATATTCTGATAAGGAGCAAAAACTAATCGGTAAACCGAAAGTGATTTTTAAAGGAACTGAAAGAAAGCTGACAGAAGCGCCGCACCTTTACCGTATCGGGAACTATTATTATTTATTAACCGCAGAAGGAGGAACACGGTTCGAACATGCTGCTACAATTGCCCGTTCTGCAAATATTGAGGGTCCATATGAAGTTCATCCCGATAATCCTATCTTAACGTCATGGCATGCGCCGGAAAATCCGCTGCAAAAATGCGGACATGCATCCATTGTACAAACACATACAGGTGAGTGGTATTTAGCTCATTTAACGGGACGTCCCATTCATCCGGACGATGATTCAATTTTTCAGCAGAGAGGATATTGTCCTCTGGGCAGAGAAACAGCTATTCAAAAGCTCTATTGGAAAGATGGCTGGCCTTATGTAGCAGGCGGAAAAGAAGGGAGCTTGGAGGTGGATGCGCCTTCTATACCTGAAACAATGTTTGAAGACACGTATCCGGAAGTTGATGAATTTGAGGATGCAACATTAAATATTAATTTTCAAACGTTAAGAATTCCGTTTACGGAGAAATTAGGTTCATTAACTCAAGCGCCAAATCATTTACGATTATATGGCCATGAATCCTTAACTTCGACATTTACTCAGGCATTTGTAGCCAGACGCTGGCAAAGCCTCCATTTTGAAGCGGAAACGGCTGTTGCGTTTTATCCGGAAAATTTTCAGCAAGCTGCTGGTTTGGTGAACTATTACAATACAGAGAACTGGACGGCTCTTCAAGTCACGTATGATGAAGAACTTGGCCGTATTCTTGAATTAACGATATGTGATAACTTTTCTTTTTCACAACCGTTAAAAAATAAAATTGTGATTCCTCGTGAAGTCAAGTATGTCTATTTAAAAGTGAATATTGAAAACGAAAAATATTATTATTTGTATTCATTTAACAAAGAAGATTGGCACAAAATCGACATTGCATTAGAATCGAAAAAATTATCAGATGATTACATCCGCGGCGGGGGATTCTTTACAGGAGCTTTTGTAGGGATGCAATGCCAAGATACGAGCGGTCATCATATTTCGGCCGACTTCAGATATTTTCGTTATAAAGAAAAATAATGTGCACATGAAAAAGGAGATTTCTATTTTAGAACTCCTTTTTCATATTAGAAGGTGCCTATGTCAGTATTGATTAAGAAATACTCCTAGAATAAAAAAACCCATCTTTAAAGATGAGCGTAAAACATAGAAGTATGTACATTCAGTTATGAACCATGTCGAGAAAATGATCAATAACAATAGAGGACATTCCTAGAGCAGGGGCATTTTTTCCTAAGATAGATGGTAATAATTCATAGCTATTGTCTAGTTGGGAATAAACCCTGGATGACACTTCGCTTTTAATTGAATGTAAAACCATAGGATGCGATTCAATGATGCTGTTTCTTAAAATGATGGCTTGCGGATTAAATGTATTTAAAATATTGGTCAGGCCTATTCCTAAATAGAAACCAAAATTCTGTAATGCCTGTAAAGTTCCAACATCATTCAGATGGGCAAGGTCTATGATATCTTGGCTGGACACTTTTTTCTCTTTCGTCTGAAGAGATGTTAATAAAGCCTTCTCTGAAGCATACAATTCCCAGCAGCCTCGGTTTCCGCAGCTGCATTTAGGACCCTTAAAGTCTATTGTCATATGTCCCATTTCTCCAGAGAATCCGCCAACCCCTCTATATAAATGATTGTTGATCATAACGCCGATCCCTATTCCTGTACCGATACTTGCATAAATAATGTTATCGTGATTTTTTGCAGCACCAAATACTTTTTCTCCATATGCGCCGGCATTTGCCTCATTTTCAATAAAAACGGGCACATTGAACTTCTTTTGGATGAAAGATTTTAAGTCAATATCTCTCCAGTTGGCGTTCGGAGCGAAAACAATTTTTTGATTTTTGTCAATCAGCCCGGGCGCGCATATCCCTATACCAATAAGACCGTATGGAGATTGCGGCATTTTTGCAATAAAGTGATGAATCATCTCAATTAAAATATCTTTAGTGATTTCTGGAGAATTGCATTCCAAATGGTGGTGTTGATCAAGGACGATCGTCCCTTCAAGATCTGTTAAAATGCCATTAACATAATCCACGCCAACATCTATTCCTACGGAGTATCCTGCTTTTTTATTAAAAACAAGCATAACAGGTCTTCTGCCGCCGCTTGATTGTCCCTGACCGATTTCAAATACGAGGTTTTCTTTCATTAATGTGTTTACCTGTGACGAAACAGTTGATTTATTTAATCCGGTCATTTCAGATAATTTTGCTCTTGAAATAGGTGAATTTTTAAGTATTTCGTTTAGTAATAACTTTTGGTTAACTTTTTTGACAAAGGCTTGATCAGCGATATCCACTTCATCCACTCCATTTGTATAATCTTTAAATTAAGTTGAACGTTCTGTGTTATCGTGCGAAACGCAGTACATAGCGAATCCAACCTTTATTATATCTAATGTGTTCGTAAAAAACTAAAAAAAATATTGAAAATACTGATGAGGTTATATAAGATGAAAATAAGTTAGTTTGTTTGGGCAACAAACTAATGTGCAACATGATAAAAGCATCTGTATTTGAATGATCATGTTTAGAATTTATTTTTAAGGGGGAAATCACACATGGCTCACTCTCATTCCGGTTCGGTCAACTATTTTGAAAGCGCAAACAAAGTGATTTACGAAGGGAAAGAATCCACGAATCCTTTAGCATTTAAATACTATAATTCTCAAGAAGTAATTGGCGGAAAAACGATGAAAGAGCATTTGCGATTTTCTATTGCCTATTGGCATACATTTACCGCTGACGGCACAGACATTTTTGGCGCAGCTACGATGCAGAGACCGTGGGATCACTATAAAGGCATGGATCTGGCGAGAGCGAGGGTAGATGCAGCGTTTGAGCTGTTTGAAAAACTAGATGCGCCATTTTTTGCTTTTCATGACCGGGATATCGCACCGGAAGGAAGTACGTTAAAAGAGACAAATCAAAATCTGGATATAATCGTGGACATGATAAAAGACTACATGAGAACCAGCGGCGTTAAGCTATTATGGAATACTGCAAATATGTTTACGAATCCCCGTTTCGTCCATGGTGCGGCGACTTCTTGTAATGCAGATGTATTTGCGTATGCCGCAGCCCAAGTAAAAAAAGGATTAGAAACAGCAAAAGAGCTTGGCGCCGAGAACTATGTATTTTGGGGCGGACGTGAAGGGTACGAAACTTTGTTAAATACCGATTTAAAATTTGAGCTTGATAATATGGCCAGATTTATGCATATGGCAGTGGATTATGCGAAGGAAATCGGGTATACAGGGCAGTTTTTGATTGAACCAAAACCAAAAGAGCCGACTACCCATCAATATGATACGGACGCAGCAACAACCATTGCCTTTTTAAAGCAATATGGCTTAGACAATCATTTTAAATTAAATCTCGAAGCCAATCATGCCACATTAGCCGGGCATACATTCGAACATGAATTACGCATGGCGAGAGTGCATGGCCTTCTTGGCTCTGTTGACGCGAATCAGGGTGATCCGCTTTTAGGCTGGGACACAGATGAATTTCCGACAGATTTATATTCTGCGACATTAGCAATGTACGAAATTCTGCAAAATGGCGGTCTTGGAAGCGGAGGATTAAACTTTGACGCAAAGGTCAGGAGATCTTCTTTTGAGCCTGATGATTTACTATATGCCCATGTTGCAGGGATGGATACATTTGCAAGAGGGTTGAAAGCCGCCCACAAATTAATCGAAGATCGTGTGTTTGAAGATGTGATTCAACACCGTTACCGCAGCTTTACTGAAGGGATTGGGCTTGAAATTGCAGAAGGAAGAGCTGATTTTAAGACACTTGAGCAATATGCGCTGAACAATCAGCCAATTAAAAACGAATCAGGGAGACAGGAGCGGTTAAAAGCGATATTAAATCAATACATTTTACAGGTATAATGAAAAAAGAAGCTCCAGATCCCGCTGTAAAAAGATGCAGGCAGCCAAGTTCCCGGAATTGACCGTCATGAAGTTACTGTTATGGCGGGTCAATTCAATGGGGATCTATTTAGAGAGGAAGGAGTGAAAAAATGAAGTATGTCATTGGAATAGATCTTGGTACGAGTGCCGTTAAAACCATTTTAGTCAATCAAAACGGCAAGGTTTGTGCAGAAACGTCCAAAAGTTACCCGCTCATCCAAGAGAAGGCGGGATATAGTGAGCAAAATCCTGAAGACTGGGTGCAGCAAACAATTGAAGCATTGGCTGAATTGATTTCGATATCCAACGTTCAAGCCGGGGATATTGACGGGATTAGCTATTCAGGACAAATGCATGGGTTAGTACTGCTTGACCAAGATCGGCGAATGCTGCGTCATGCGATTCTTTGGAATGATACCAGAACGACGCCTCAATGTAGCAGGATAACCGAGACATTTGGCGATCGTCTGCTTGATATCACAAAAAACCGTGTCCTTGAAGGGTTTACATTACCTAAAATGTTATGGGTGAAGGAACATGAGCCTGAACTTTTTCACAAAACCGCTGTTTTTTTGCTTCCGAAAGACTATGTGAGATTCCGCATGACTGGCGCCATTCACACTGAATACTCCGACGCAGCGGGAACGTTACTTTTACATATGACCCGCAAAGAGTGGAGCGATGAGATTTGCAATCAATTTGATATTTCAGCGGAAATTTGTCCTCCGCTTGTTGAATCCCATGACTGTGTAGGATCGCTGCTTCCGAGCGTTGCGGCGAAGACTGGGCTGTTGGAAAAAACAAAAGTGTACGCCGGGGGAGCAGATAATGCTTGCGGTGCTGTCGGAGCCGGTATTCTTTCTTCCGGAAAAACATTATGCAGTATCGGGACGTCAGGAGTCATACTTTCCTGTGAAGAAGACAAAGAAAGGGACTTTAAAGGGAAAGTGCACTTTTTTAATCATGGAAAGAAGGATTCTTTTTATACGATGGGAGTCACGCTCGCTGCAGGGTACAGCTTGGACTGGTTTAAAAGAACGTTTGCGCCAAACGAATCGTTTGAACAATTATTGCGGGGAGTGGAATCTGTTCCGATAGGAGCAAATGGACTGCTGTACACTCCTTACTTAGTCGGTGAAAGAACGCCGCATGCTGATTCATCTATTCGGGGAAGCTTGATCGGAATGGACGGAGCCCATAAAAGAGAGCACTTTTTGAGGGCGATAATGGAAGGCATCACATTCTCTTTATATGAATCAATTGAACTATTCCGCGAAGCGGGAAAATCAGTTGATACGGTTGTCTCTATTGGCGGGGGAGCTAAAAATGAAACGTGGCTTCAAATGCAAGCTGATATTTTCAATACGAGGGTGGTTAAGTTAGAGAATGAACAAGGTCCCGCCATGGGGGCTGCGATGTTAGCTGCCTTCGGAAGCGGGTGGTTTGACTCTCTTGAAGAATGTGCAGAGCAGTTCATTCATGAAGCAGCTGCATTTTATCCAAAAGAACAAAATGTTCAAAAATATAAAACACTATTCGAGTTGTATAAGAACATTTACGTTCACACAAAAGATCTCAATACAGCTTTAAAGAGCTTTCGACAAAAATGAAGAAAGAACCTCGCCAAATTGGCCAGGTTCTTTTTATATTGCACAAAAACAGACACGGTGATATAATCAGAACACGTGCGCTTTTTGTGTGAAAAGTCATAGTTATCCATCTTATATTATGATTATATCATGCTGAAAAGCTCTTGTCAAATTTTTTTGAAGGGGAGATATAGAATGAGTTCTTTGGTTCTCGGCATTCACGAAATTGAAAAAACACAGCCTTTGCTCGTAGGAGGAAAAGGGTTACATTTAGGGGAATTATCAAAAATTCAAGGAATACAAGTGCCGGAAGGATTTTGTGTCACAACCGCAGGATATCAAAAAGCCATTGAACAAAACGAAACGTTACAAGCGCTGTTGGATCAACTGACCATGCTGAAAGCGGAGAATCGCGATCAAATTGGTGAAGTCAGCAAAAAAATCCGGCAAACCATTATCGAAGCAGAAATTCCTTCAGATGTAGTCAAAGCAGTTGCTTGCCATCTCTCCCGGTTCGGCGAAGAACATGCCTATGCCGTACGTTCCAGTGCGACAGCTGAGGATTTACCGCATGCCTCTTTTGCCGGTCAACAAGACACCTATTTAAATATTACCGGCGTCGATGCGATCTTGCAGCATATCAGTAAATGTTGGGCGTCCCTATTTACGGATCGCGCTGTCATTTACCGTATGAAAAATGGGTTTGATCACAGCCAAGTTTATTTATCCGTTATCATCCAAAGGATGGTGTTCCCTCAGGCTTCGGGAATTTTATTTACCGCTGATCCGATGACCGGAAACCGAAAACTGCTATCCATCGATGCCGGTTTTGGACTTGGTGAAGCACTGGTCTCCGGCTTAGTCTCTGCCGATTGTTATAAAGTACAGGACGGGCAAATCGTCGATAAGAGAATAGAAACTAAAAAATTGGCTATCTATGGACGAAAAGAAGGCGGAACAGAAACACAGGAGATCGCTCTTGATCAGCAAAAGATTCAAACACTGACTGATGAACAAATTTTACAGCTGGCACGTATCGGGAGACAGATCGAAGCTCATTTCGGCCAGCCGCAAGATATCGAATGGTGTTTGGACCGCGATACTTTTTATATTGTCCAAAGCCGTCCGATCACAACGTTATATCCCGTTCCTGAAGCGAACGATCAAGAAAATCACGTCTATATCTCTGTTGGTCATCAGCAAATGATGACGGATCCCATAAAACCCCTTGGATTGTCTTTTTTTCTGTTGACGACTGCTGCACCCATGCGTAAAGCCGGCGGAAGGCTATTCGTTGATGTCACACATCAACTGGCATCCCCTAATGTCAGAGAAGTTTTCTTAAAAGGCATGGGGCAGCACGACCCGCTCTTAAAAGACGCACTTATGACCATAATAGAGCGAGATGATTTCATTAAGCCGATACCTGATAAAACGGCACCGATTCCCGGCAAAGGCAATGCAGATATGCCGGAACAAGCTGAAAACGATCCGGCAATTGTTTCTGATTTGATTAAGAGCAGTCAAGCATCGATAGAAGAGTTAAAACAAAACATCCAGACGAAATCAGGATCTGATTTATTCCGTTTTATTTTGGAAGATATCAAGGAATTAAAGAAGATTCTATTTAACCCAAAAAGTTCGGTGTTGATTCGAACTGCAATGGATGCTTCATCATGGATTAACGAAAAAATGAACGAGTGGTTAGGTGAAAAAAACGCAGCAGATACGCTTTCTCAATCTGTACCCCATAATATTACTTCAGAAATGGGGCTTGCGCTATTGGACGTCGCCGATGTGATCCGCCCTTATCCAGAAGTAATTGCCTATTTAGAGAATGTAAAAGATGATCACTTTTTGGATGGGCTGGTGACGTTTGAAGGCGGGCGGGAAACCCGTGACGCTATCTATGCTTATCTCAACAAGTACGGAATGCGATGTGCCGGAGAAATTGATATGACAAGAACTCGATGGAGCGAAAAACCAACTGCACTTGTCCCTATGATTCTTAATAATCTCAAAAACTTTGAGCCAAATGCCAGCCAGCGGAAATTTGAGCAAGGGCGGCAGGAGGCTTTGAAGAAAGAACAAGAGTTATTAAGCCGATTGAAGCAATTACCGGATGGTGAACAAAAAGCCAAAGAAACTAAACGAATGATCCGCATCATCCGGAACTTCAGCGGGTTCAGGGAATATCCAAAATACGGCATGATCAGCCGTTACTTCGTTTATAAGCAGGCTTTACTGAAAGAAGCCGAACAACTCGCAGAAGCGGGCGTTATTCATGAAAAAGAAGACATATACTATCTCACTTTTGAAGAACTTCAGGAAGTCGTACGCACACATAAATTGGATTACCAAATCATCAGCACACGAAAAGGCGAGTATAAAGTATATGAAAAACTATCTCCGCCGCGTGTTATCACGTCTGACGGTGAAATCGTTACAGGCGAGTACAAACGAGAAAATCTCCCGGCCGGAGCGATTGCAGGGCTGCCCGTTTCCTCGGGGGTCATAGAGGGGCGGGCACGGGTTATTTTAAACATGGAAGATGCCGATTTGGAAGATGGGGATATATTAGTTACCTCCTATACTGATCCCAGCTGGACACCATTGTTTGTATCCATAAAAGGCCTGGTCACTGAAGTTGGCGGACTGATGACCCACGGAGCGGTTATCGCGCGTGAATACGGCTTACCTGCAGTTGTCGGAGTTGAAAATGCAACCCAATTGATAAAAGATGGGCAGCGAATCCGCGTTCATGGAACAGAAGGCTCTATTGAAATATTATAATAGCGGGGGTGTGCAGCACGTCACCAGATATTTCCCGCATTTTACTAAGAAAAGCCGGAACCTCTTAGAGGAGGAATCCGGTTTTTTTTATGTGAAAATGACTCAATGTGTGAACACCGCATTTTCTGGGTGAGCCCTTCAGTGACTAAATCTTTTTATGAAGGTGAGTAATATCCTTTTTAAGTTCACAACATCTGTAATCCGATGAATTAAAAACGCCTTAGTAACAATTATTTAGGGGCTATGTTCATGAACAAGTCTTTATTCAAAACAAAATGACCTATTGGGTTAATGGCGTTAAAGATGAAGATAAGTCTGGTGTCTTTGAAAAAGAAAAGTCTGCAGAAGATACAACGGGCCCATCATCAAACATGATGAGCGGTTGAACTGGATATGTATCAGATTGTTTAGGCGATAAGAATATTAGCCAATGAGCAATCACTGGTTTAGCTATTTTTATATGGAACTGCTTGCGAATTGTTGATTTTCGGAATCGTTTTTAAAGAATGGATCACAACGCCTTTTGGATTGTTCGCCTCATTCTTTATAGCGGCAATATTGGCGCAGGCAGGGGTGGAAACTCTCCCGCTTACCAGGTAAAAATAAAAAATGTTTATCTCAGATTGGTTTTTTTAAAAAGTAAAAACGCCATAAAACTTCTTATGGCGTCTGTCCGAACTAAGGGATGCAATGTTTGGGAGACGAATATAAATCGTCAATGTGCTAGAAAAGGAATGCAGCACCTACAATGATTAACAAAATGAACAGCACAACAATCAATACGAAAGAGTTTCCGCCATAATTTCCACCGTAGTTCCCCATATTATTGCCACCTCCTGTTGTTAGGATAGTACATAATATGCCGGACGATAAAATTCGACATAGATTTAAGTCTAAATAAGAAAAAATGGATGTTATGTCTAAAATGAAGAGCTACTAAAACAATAAAATAATGGGAGGTTAACTGAAAGAGAGAAATGGATGGGACGGTTTGCTGTTTAAAGAGGAGGGATATGGCTAAACATGCAATAAAACTGTGTATGAAAGTGGTGAGCCATGAAGTTACTTCATCATGCAGAACCACATACGAAGAGGTACAGGGAAATTATAGTTAACGAAAATATTCATCATTTCCCGGGCAAGCGCAGTATACGACAAATCAAAACAAATCACAAAGGGACGGAAGGTAAGATAAAAGGAGGCTGCTTGCGGGTTTGTGGTGCAGATAAAGTTTCCGTTTCATAAAGGTCATATGTTTATTCGAAACTTTACGTTTATTCCTGCAGAATGCTTGTAAAAGAAAGTCGGCAAAACTGCCGACTTTCCTAACGGAATTTAGATCTCAACAGATCTAAAGAAACCATCGACACTATCACCGGTGCCGCTATCATATTTCAGGATGTATTCTCCTTTTTGGTTAACGCTGAATTCTTGAATGAACGTTTTCCCCGCATTTAATGTCGTAGAGGATATAAGGAAGAAGCTCCCTGATTGAGTGAGGTATAACGATGACCGGGGCGGCTGCGGATCAACTGAAACGAAGTATATTCCCAGGCAAGGAGTATTTCTTTAACCTGAAACTTTTATAAAGCATTAACGTATTACTTTATAAAGGTAAATAAGGAGGCTTATGAATGGGATTAAAAAATTTCTTTAATACTGAGTTAAAATGCTCTATCTGCGGAAAAACATTAAAATCAGGGGATGAGATAACAGCTTACCTTACACTTCCGAGTGTGAAGAAGATGCCTGTGGGGAGAATGGATAAAGTGTTAAGCAAACACTCTGATAAGGTCTGCTGTAAAAAGTGCAGTGAGTAGGTTTTTAGTGTTATGAGGAACCTCTGGCGGGTTTCCTCATAACAAATATCAACCAATTAAATTAGAAAAAAGCGAAATTGTGATGATTAAAGTAGATAAAGAACTGAGGGATACCAAAGGGATCATTTTTCGTTTACTTTGCTTTTTTGAAGGTTTGTTTAGCTCGTGGATCACTGCACCCCATAAAAGCATGGATGCTAAAATGATAAGACTCATATGTAACAACACTCCTTTGTTTCTATAAATTTTACCATATATATCACAAGGATGTCGATTGAACGAACATCTCTATAAAAAGAAGATGTTTATCTAAAATTGTTGAGAGATTCAGTGAACTATTATGTAGATTAAATTAGAGAAGTTCGAAAAAGGCCTCAAATTACTCAGTGAAGATGAATATGAAGAGGTTCACAGTTCATATCCTACAGTTGCTCAAACGTTCAGTCACATCTGCGCGGTGGATGTTATGTGGCTGCAAGTGCTTAAAGGGATAGACATGCAGGAAGCATTGGAAGGTTCTATGGCTTATGCGGAAAGGACTCATTTGTATTCTGCAGATGAATTTGCGGCGTCTTATGAAGAACTGGCTTCACAGTTTGAAGAATGGATGAATAGCCAAACAGATGTAGAACAAACAATGAACTTACATAATCCTTGGTTAGGTTACAGAGAAACTGCTTACTCAGAAATTTTATTCCATGTTGCCAATCACGGAACTTATCATCGGGGCAGCATAACAACTATGTTAAGACAGCAGGGCTACGCTTCGGCAATGAATGACCTGGCATTATATTGGTATCAGGGTTAGTTCAGGCAGTACTTGCAAAATGAATAACCGCCGAATGGTCTGTAAAGTTTCTTTTCTGAACTAAATGACAAAGTCTCATTCAGTCTGGGTGGGGCGCTGAGCAAGAATAGAGATCAAAGGCTGCCGTATCATTCCCGGCAGCCTTAATGATTAGGAAGTAAAATCGATAACCATGCGGCCGGTCACTTTACCTTGCTCCATTTCTTCAAAAATATCATTCACATCTTCGATCGGGCGTTTTGTCACTTTAGGTACAACTTTACCGTCTGCAGCAAATTGAAAAGCTTCCTTCAGGTCTTCTCTGGTACCTACTAATGAACCTACTACCTGAATGCCATCTAACACGAGACGGGGAATATCTAAATCCATTTTGTCCACCGGTAAACCGACAGCGACTACGCGGGCTCCTGCTTTTACAACATCAATCGCTTGATTGAAAGGGGTTTTAGAGACAGCTGTGATGACCACAGCATCAAGCCCTAAATCGTTAGTCACTTCTTTTGCCTTAGCGACGGGGTCTTCGTTTAAACTGTTTACAACCGCATCAGCGCCTAAGCTCTTAGCAAAATTCAATTTTTCGTCGCTAATGTCGAACGCAATCACTTTAGCGTTAAAGACATTTTTTGCATATTGAACAGCCAAGTTGCCTAAACCGCCGACTCCAAATACACCGATCCATTGACCTGGCTTAATTTCACTGACTTTAACGGCTTTATAAGTTGTTACACCTGCACAAGTAATGCTGCTTGCTGCTGCAGGGTCTAAATTTTCCGGCACCTTTATTGCATAATCAACCGCTACGATTGCTTCTTCAGCCATTGCGCCGTCAACTGTATAGCCGGCATTTTTTACATCGCGGCACAAGGTTTCACGGCCAGTTAAGCAATATTCACAGCAGCCGCAGCTTTCAAACATCCAGGCAATAGAGACGCGGTCGCCCTTTTTCAGACTTGTTACACCTTCACCAATCTCAGTTACAATGCCTATTCCCTCATGACCTAAAGTGACGCCAGTAACATCCCCGAAATCAGCATTTTTAACATGTAAGTCAGTATGACATACACCACAGTATTCCATCTTAACTTTGGCTTCACCATGTCGCAAAGGACGTAATTCTTTTTGTACGATCGCTATACTTTTGTCTTTTGTTGCTACTACTGCTTTCAAATCATACACCCCTTTCGAATATTAGCAGAAAATTTTTACTTATCTTACAATTTAGCACACTGCTCTTATTTTGAAAACCCTTACATTTTTTGCGGACAAGTGTCTCTACAAAAGTTGAGGGAGCCATGCAGGGAGGAATCTATGGATATCATGTGTCATCTCCAAATGCACAGAATTTACATATATACATAAATGGATGCGTTTTCAAAAGAGGCTTTTTTTGAGCGATAAAAAGCTGACGGAAGATAAATTTGACAATCACCGGCTCACTAAGTTTTTGCCCTTTATCAGCCCTAACCCTATTACATCATGTAATCCGGTTCAAAGATACCTTAAAATCGATAAAACCTCGTTCATAAGTCCGTTTTCCAGCGTGAAAGGAGACGTGAGTTTAAGTAGCGCCAAATGCTGCTATTCGTGCGATTAGTTCAAATACAAATCTTCAAGAGGGAGTCATTTTACATGATTTGTTAACAATTTGTTTCAGTCAAAGATAAGGCATATTCCATTTATATCGGAAACAATGTAAGTGTCGGACATGATACTCTCATTTATGGCCCTTGTTATCTTGGAAATCACACGTTCATCGGTTTTAAGGCAATCGTGTACAATGCAATTATAGGAAAAGGATCATTTGTTTCATACAATGCTGTTATCACAAATGGTGTACGGATTGCACCGAATCGGTTCGTTCCTCCCGGTGCCGACATAGATACACAAGAAAAAGCTGACAGACTCAGAAGAGTGACAGAAGAGGAACGTGAATTTGCACGGGAAGTGCAGCGCGTAAATCAAGAATTTCCCGCTTCTTATAAAGCGTTATTCAGCTAACGAAAAGCAAAATGCGAATATCCTAAATTAAATTAATGCATGAGAATTGGCGCTCCACGATGCAAGGCCAGATAAGTTTTGGGAAGAGTCAGATTTCGCTCAGGGATCCACAAAGGGAAGAGATGAAAGCTGTTCATCGGATATTTGTGGGGAAGCTGCAAGAAGGGTCGAAGGTGAGCAGAGCGGCGGATTAAAACTGACCTTCCCGCAAATTTATCCCAATAGGACTGACAGGAGGATACAATCATAAAAATAAAATGATGCTTCGCGAATGAGCCTAAAAGCGGCTCTTTTATGATGCTTCTTTGACGCTTTAATGGGAAACGCAGCACTCATGGTTCTGCTGGATAAGACAGCTTTTCTTATACAATTAGACATCTTACAAGTTACTTATTTTTACATAACTGTTGGAAATGGTCTTTCCATCTGAGATAATAAAATTCATCTTGATTGATACATGGGGGAGTAAGGATGGGCTGTTTTTATCAAGCGGCACGCAAACCATTTTACAAACAAATTCCTCAAGCGGTTTTTATAACCGAAGAAATTAGTGCTTTGGATAAACGCTGTAAGAAGGACTCTCTGTTTAAATAAACGAGGTGAAAATCAATGAATGGTATAGAATTCTTAGAATCTGTGTCGCGACTCGGACAACTCATTTTGGTGTTTTCCAGCTACGCCGTTTATTGGAAATTAGGGAAAACAAAAAGGGAACGAAGACTTACAAAATTCGAAGCTTTGCTTAGGTTCTTTGTAATGTTTGGTCTATGTGCATGGGGGCTGTCGTTTCTTGCTTTGAATTTGTGGTCGTAATCGTTCTGCCGATATTTGACTTAATGGGCTGTTACACCACTTTACACTTTCGGGAAACTCACTAGACATCATCTTCTGATACTGTCTTTAGTGATTCAATAAACGATGTAATATTGTATTTAAAATATTATGTGCGAACATTCATCATGAGAATCGGACGTATTCCGAGCGTATTTATGGGGAAATTGACTGTTTTATGATGATGTGTTAATATTATGCAGTAAAAATATTGAACTATTATGTGAGTATTAGATTACGGAGGTACATATGAATAGAAAAAGTAGTATGTTAATGAAAATAGTTTCCTCAGTTTCTATCTTGGGCGGTGTAGGTTTTGTAACTGAGTCAGGTTCACAAACTTCTTTTATGAATAACGTAGCTTCTGCTGCGGAAGCAGGCATTCTTCCTAGTGAAAATGCTTCATTATTATCTGAGTCGGGAGATATAAGTCATTATCATTTTGTTAATTCTAGTTCTGTTTTTAATTATGCTGATAACAAATGGGTTTATAAATCATCTACAACACCAATTAAAGATGTTAAATCATTTGATGGCAAAAACCTATATGCTACTGCGGACGATGGTTATTATGCAAAAATACTGAAATGGAATAATAGTTTAAAAGTATGGGATCAACTTGCGAGTTTTAGAGGCGGGCCAATTTTTGATTTAATCAAAACAAGTGATAATAAATTTGCTGCCGGTGGAGGAGAATCACGCAGATATGGGATCAGTTCAACAATTTTCACATCAATTGGCGGTGATGCGAACTGGTCACAGAAAGTCAGTGGTTATAAATCCAAAGAGTCAAGTTACACCACGGGTGGCTACTTAGGTGTCGTGTACACTGGAGTTGCAATTGATGATAAGATTCTTATGTTCGGTAACTCATATGCTACAAACTATATAAGTGAGTCTTCAGATGGTATTAAATTTACCAGAAAAGGAAGTTTTGATGGTGAATATTTTGATGCTATTTACAATGGAGATAAGGTGGTGGCCGTAGGACAACAAGCAGGAGGGACATTTAGCGATTATGGTTTAGTTGCTGTTTCATTTGATAAAGGCGAAAGTTTTCAAACGACGGTACTGGGGTATAATGCTCCTCTGAATTCTGTTACTTATAAAGATGGAGTATACATTACTGTAGGAGATCTTGGATCAATTTATTATTCTGAGGATGCGCACAATTGGACTAAAGCATCTTCCCCTACAGCCAACAAACTAAATGATGTTGAATGGGATTACGTAAATAAACGTTTTGTTGCAGTAGGGGATTCCGGCACTGTTTTATTCTCCTTAGACGGAAAACGATGGATTTCAGTAAACAGCGGAATAAAAAATAATATTACCAATGTTGTTATGATGGAAAACTCATAATGACAAATGAAAAAAGCAATACCTTTTTAGGTATTGCTTTTATTATATTAATTCGACTAATTCTACCACTTAAATCAGCTGTTTAATTCGTGAGGAGAGTTATATATTGAGGTATATTAAGTTACTTAGCTATACTTTTTTGCAGAACTATGTGCCAAACATAGTATCCTCCTCCTATAACCAAGCTGAATATGTTCCTTAATTAATAATTAGTGGCGTGTTGATAGGCTATTTTAGTTTTGTAATTAGTCTATAAATGCTCTTTAATATTTTGTTAAATAATGTATGATAAGGAAGTGGGGGGGGATGAATATGAAAAAGATAGGGTTGGGTATCGCAGGAGTTTTTTTAACATGGTGCTTGGGGATCGGAACTGTTTCGGCCAAAATGACAAAAGATGAACATAAGGTCAGCTTTAAAATGACAGAGAATGAAACAGGTTTCTTTATGGCTGACGACAAAAACCTTCATTATTGGCCGACTAAGCTGGGATACAGGTTCACCATCTACAATGCTGACGGGTGTACATTGAATATCAAACTGCAGAGAATTACACTGGCAGGAGATGATTTTACCCTTAGTGAAAAGAATTTCACGGGTAATCATTTGAACTTGAGCGCGGCTGATAAGGTGAATGGTGATGCAAACAGAAATCATTACTTATTGATCACAAAAGGAGCCGGCTGCGGAGATGTGTGGATTAAAGGCTTTTACGGATTCGAACACGATGAGCCGGATGCAGATTGGTGAGCGATACACAGTCAAGGTATTTCCTTGACCTTTTTTAATGGCAAAAAATTTCTGGATATTAAGATAGTGAATTGATGATCTGCCAAAAAAACATAGATCTTTTAAAGTGATGGATATATACTGATTTTAAACAATAGGAAAAAAATGAAAAATATATTTTTATAAAAAGCAGGTGAAATATATGGGAGCGGCGACTTGGAGCAAAAGGCAAAGCTATACCTAAACATTGGTTTTTTCAAGTTTGTCGTATGGTTTGATCTTCGGGCTATATATGTTTGTATACTCGGGTTTTGTGCCATTTGCATTGGTTACTGTGGTTATCATTGCTTTTTACGCATTTATTACTTACTTTTTGTTTGCTGTTCCTGTGCAACTATGGCTAAGAAAGAAGCCTAAAAAGTTTAGCTTGGTTCATCTTTTCATTTATACAGCAGTCGCTTTTTTAGCTGTGTTCTTGTTCTGGCACATAGATAATCCGTCAATTGATTTCACAGTTTTCAGAAGTTTCATTTATTACATAATGAGCATTGTTGCTGCGTTCATATATTGGTTCTGGGACTCTATATTTCTGAGAAATTACAATGTTCACTGCAAGTAAAGCTGGTGTTCCAAAAGAAAGCGGGTGAGGAAAAATGAAATACATTGAGTTGACTAGAGGCAATATTGATGACAATCATATTTGCTGTGCATTAGGTACGAAACAATATGAGGATGCGGTAAATGAAAAGAAGAGCTGGCTCAAGGATCGGATGATTGATGGCTTGGTGTTCTATCGCCTAAACGAACGGGCAAAAGTTTTTATTGAATATTTACCTGCAGAAGAAGCGTGGGTTCCGGTAAGCGCACCTCATTTTATGTTTATTAATTGTCTTTGGGTCTCAGGTAAATATAAGAATAACGGACATGCGAAACACTTGTTAGAAAAATGTGTGTCAGATGCAAAATCCCGCGGTATGGATGGGATAGTTCATATAGTGGGGAAGAAAAAACTCCCTTATTTAAGTGATAAGCATTTCTTTGAACATATGGGATTTGCTGTGCAAGATGAAGCAGAACCCTATTTTCAGTTGATGTCACTGACGTGGAATGAACATGCATATCCTCCTGTATTTAAAAAACAGGTGAAAAGTAATTCCGTTAATGATGAGGGAATCACAATATTTTATACAGCTCAATGCCCATTTGCAGTCGGATTGTTAAAGGATTTAAAGGAACTGACTGAAAAGAAAGGACTTCATTTTCAGGCCCGGCGAATAACGTCAAAAGATATGGCGCAAAAATCCCCGGCAGTTTGGACGACTTTCAGCGTGTTTTATAATGGGACATTTCTCACTCATGAGATGATGAGCGTGAATAAGTTTGAAAAAATACTCAATAAGCTTTTAATGGCTTAACTTTGTTTTAATTACTATTCCTCGTTTCTATATTCGATACTGAGGGTTTTTCACGAAAATTGTTCAGTACTTTACATCGCGGGCGGCAAATGAATGATTATTGTTTTTGACAAAGATGATAACGTCCATCATTATAGTAAAAATAGATTGAGATAAGTTCTTCAACAAACGAATAAGATCTGTTGAAGAAGTTCTTTTCAAAGATCGATAACAATGAAACAGGAGACTGCAAATGCAAAAAATTGAAACCCTTCGCTTAATTTTAAGAAATTTTACCGAGAGAGATGCGCAAGGTCTGTTGGAATATTCTGCACATCCGAGAGTGAATTGCTTTCTTGATGACAGAATGTCTACGTTAGAAGAAGCTGCCGTAAACGTTCAAAAAAGAAGCCGAGATGACTCTTATATTGCAGTTTGTTTAAAAGACAGTAATGATCTGGTCGGAGAACTATTTTATTTAAAAGAAGAGCCAGATACCTATTCTGTTTGTTGGAATTTCAATGCCCGTTTTGAAGGGAAGGGATACGCAAGTGAAAGTGCGAAGGCTTTCTTTGAGTATCTCTTTATGCAAAAAGAAGCAAGAAGGCTTTATGCATATGTTGAAGATGATAACTGCAGGTCACAAAAATTATGTGAAAGATTAGGAATGCGTAAAGAAGGTTATTTTCTTGAATTTATTTCATTTACTGCACACGAGGATGGAACACCTAAATATGAAAACACTTACCAATACGCATTGCTAAAGAAAGAATGGTTAAAACAAAAACATAGTTAATAGAATTTGTGGGGAAATAATCTCCCCTTTGTCGAAAAAACCTTGCTGAAAGCAGGTTTTTTTGTATTTAAGTTAAATACTTCATTAGGTTACCGATCATACCAATGGATTATGGAATTGAAAAAAGTACTTAGATTAGTAACGATCAAAAAGATTAAGCTTGAAGGTTGGGAAAATCATGAAATTCATTAAAGCAACGTTGTAAAATTGGAGAGAGGATGAATGTGATGGACATTTTGCAGTTTAGCGACAGAAGGAGCGGGAAGTAATCGAATCAGCAATGTTCAATTCATTTTGATGAATTTAAAGATGCGCTCGAGAATGGAAAAATGGTTGCGAAAGATAATATGCTTTTGAGAAATCAAGCAATTAACGCTTATAAAACATCTATTTAATTTTAAATCGGCGTTTCAGGTGAACTTTATATGATTTCTTTTTTCGTAAACATATTTAAAAACGAAATAAGAATTAAAATATGCAGACAAAGCAGCGAAGCATATCGCATAAAAGGTGTTATCAGAAGTATGACCGTTCCTAAAAATAAAACTTATGAAGAAAGGAACTCTAACGTGAAATCAAATTTAGTTTCGTTTCTATTAGCATTGTCAGGATTTATATTCAGTATTTATATGCAGTCAATGGCTTACTGGAGCAATGACTCTATGCTGTGGTATTGGGTCGGTGCGGTTTTGTCGTATCTATTTGCTGCAGGATCAATGGTTACTCTGATTCTTAACAAAAACAAAGACTCAATTCTAACAATAAGTTGTCTCATTTTAATGATTGTAACCGTTATGCTTATTTTAGTCACAACTTTTTGGACGACTTTTATCATTATTGCATGGCAATCTGGGATGTGAAGCTAAGGGGAATATGATCTTCTTAGTATTTTTTTATTCCTGGGATTAGAATCCCTTTTTATTATTCTTTCAAATTAAATGTAACAATTCTAATATTC
This sequence comes from Bacillus sp. JHAA, assembly GCF_036961585.1. Taxonomy (NCBI): domain Bacteria; kingdom Bacillati; phylum Bacillota; class Bacilli; order Caryophanales; family Bacillaceae; genus Bacillus; species Bacillus sp. JHAA. The sequence continues at coordinate 532,405 of NZ_JBAMDE010000003.1, forward strand.
ATACGTTCTAAATGATAAAGGCGGGATGTCATGAAAAAACGTAAAGTCATTAAAAAATTGCTGGTTATTATCACTGTTCTCATAATAGCAGCCGGATTTGCACTGTTTTCTTTAATTTCAGGAGAAAAAGTTAAATATATCGGCTATAGCCAAAGCAAGACTGGGAAGCGTCAATCGAAAAATCAGGCAAGACATCTATCGGCCCTAACTATTTCTTGAATTTGTATTACAGAGGTAATAAAGTGAATGAAAAGAACACGGTGATTAAGAGATTAACATTATTTGTTGACGGCCGGAAATATGGTGAAGATAAAGACTATCATCTTTCAGAATACACCGGAGAGAAATTAGAAGGCGGCGGAACGGGAGAAGACCATATTCAAACGTTTGAATATATGCCGGAAAATGAAGTGATCGGTCATGAAATCACTGTTGAAGCAGCATGGAAAACCGATCATGAGTCCTATTCAGAAAAATTCAACCTGAAAAGAACGCATTGGTATGACTGAAAGAATAAAAAGAGGGCGGTATAACCCTCTTTTTGACCAGAGCCTTTATTTTTGACTGTTTTTCCTCGATGTGCTGAAGTCGATAAAAGAGGCATTGGAGCCGATAAAATTACTTACTAAGACATACATAAAGAAACCATTAAAAGCTCCCTGCCGGCATCCGTAAAAAAGAATGGATAATGAGATAAGCAATACAGCCGTAAGCAAGTCTGCAGCCAGACCTATTTTACGGTGAGACTGAAAATATGCTCTTAATCTTCTGGTGTTGTTCAAAGCGGACACCTCTTGATGCTCATGTATAAGAAAATAATACCATTGAAATATATGTAATATCAATGAATAGGGTTGGAACGGAGGGGTTCAAAGTTGGGGCGATCTTGTGTAAAAGAAAGGATCAGGATGAATGTGACCAGCATCCACCCTGATCAATGGGGTTCACAGTGTTCTATTTCATTGTATTCCAATCGGAATAATATTACAAGGGTGAAAAAGAAATAAGCGGAATGTTTTCGGCTTCTTCTGCTTCTAGAGCGGGAAAAGGAAAGTGAGATGTTTGAATGAAAATAAATGATTATCTGAAGGAAAGGTTTCCGACTTTAAAATTAGTGCCCGGCATTTATCATCAATGGGACGTGGGAATTCATTTTTCTCTCGGCGGCAATATGTATCAATTTAATGAAAGCGGTGCTTTGAATCTTGAGTATTTTCAGCTTGTCCATCATCAAACCGCAGCACTTTTCAATGAGCTGTTTGAACATAGCGATGACTTGTTTCTTGTTGCCAACGTGTATAAGCACAAAACTCAAGGTAATCACGCGAGAAAATTAAAGGTTTATAAGCCGTTTCTGAAGTGTAAGGATGATTTATATCGGATTCAAGTGAAGACCTGTCCATGCCCGGTCGAAGAAGAATATGAAATGCAGCAGTTTTCTCTATTATGTAAACGGAAAGATCTGCGTGTTCCCCAATTACTTAAGGCAGCCGTCCACGAAGATTTTCCGCTGAAGCCAAGGTTCGGGGGCTGTTCCGTTGGGTATCCTGATGTTTTCTTTGTGAATATGACAAAAGATATTATTTTCTTTCTGTATGATGACAGAGGGTGTGAAGTCATTGCTCTTGATGCCGGAAGAATACGAAAGCTTTATGATCAATATCACGATTGGATTGAATTGGACTGAAAATGAACACATGAATTCGAATCCGCTTGTGCCGGCTTTGTTCTTGCCTAGTCCGGCTGCATGAGTATAATGGGCAGAATTGAAGGACGCCAGAAACTTTTTTTTCTCTCATACCGACCTTCTGCATGTTAAGCTTCTGTATTTATTTTGAACGAATTCCTATTTGTAAAACGGCTGAATAGAATAACATAAAAGCTTTTTTTACACAGTGCAGGAGGAGAGAAATGTGAGGGCTGAACACCGTGATTGTATGGAAATTGGAATTTATTCATTTGCAGAATTATATCCCGATCCTCTGACAGGGAAAACAGTCAGCGCAAAGCAGCGGATAGATGAATTGATGAAGCTGGCGAAACTGGCTGACGACGCAGGGCTTGATGTATTCGGTGTAGGCGAGCATCATCGTCTTGATTATGCGGTATCTTCGCCGCCGGCCATCTTATCAGCGATTTCACAGATCACTGAAAATATTAAGCTGACCAGTGCCACGACTGTATTATCCACCGCAGATCCCGTCCGTTTATTTGAGGATTTTGCAACGCTTGATCTGATTTCAGACGGCCGGGCGGAAATCATTGCGGGACGGGGCGCATTTTTAGACTCGTTTCCTCTTTTCGGTTATGACGTAGGCCATTATAAAGAACTGTTTGAAGAACACATTGACCTTTTTTTAAAATTAAATTCCGGGGAAGAATCGGTTACCTGGAAAGGACGTTACCGGCCGCCGCTGCGCGAGGCAGAAATTTCTCCTCGGCCTTTTCGCGGAAGCATTCCGCTATGGTTAGGTGTTTCGGGGACTCCGGAAAGCGCAGAACGGGCCGGGCGTGCAGGTGCGGGGTTGGCATTAGCTGTACTGAGCGGTGATCCGATGTTATCTAAGCCGCTTGTTGACAAATACCGGGAAGCGGCTTCTAAAGCCGGTCATCCTCCGGAAAATGTGAAGGTTGCCGTAACCGGACATATGTTCATTTCAAAAACGAATGAACAGGCAATACAAGAATTTTATCCGTATCATTCAAATTACTGGTCTCACGTTCATTCATATCACGGGATCGATGAGCCTTTAACGAAGGAAGACTTTGAGCGGGCGTCCGGAAAAGAAACAGCTTTATTTGTGGGAAGCTCACAGCAGATCATTGAAAAAATCATGCATCAATACGAGTTATTCGGACATCAGCGATTTCTCGCGCAAATCGATATAGGAGGTATGCCATTTAAAAAAGCCGCGGAAAACATCGAACGATTAGCAGCGGAAGTAGCACCGGTTATCCGAAAAGAAACCGGCAAATCCAGCGAATGAAGTTCTGAGCAAAAGGGGCGGGCCGGTCAATCGCGGATTCGACAACAGAATCGGCCCGGCTTTTTCTTTATGATTATAAAAAACAAAGGGAAAAGCGCCAACCTCATTGCTTTTTCCTATCAAGAAAAGGAAGGTCATTTCAACCTCTATCGTGAAGTGTATACACCGAAAGGTTTTTATTAACAAAAGAGGGAGGATGATGCAGTAATGAAGGGTTTAGTCAAAGCTGCAGTTTTAACTGTTACTCTTGGTATTGGAGGCGCTTTCTATTCAAGTGGTGCATCTGCGCACGGGTATATAAAAGAGCCCGTCAGCAGAGCGTACATGGGAGCATTAGAGAAACAAACATTGGGCTGGACGGCCGCTGCGCAGAAATATGGCTCCGTCATTGATAATCCTCAGTCTGTAGAAGGGCCGAAAGGATTTCCGGCTGCTGGTCCGCCGGATGGAAGAATTGCGTCTGCAAATGGGGGATCGGGACAAATTGACTTCGGTTTAGACAAGCAGACTGCAGATTATTGGGTAAAACAAAACATCCGCGGCGGTTTTAACACCTTTACTTGGTACTACACGGCCCCTCATGCGACATCAAAGTGGCACTATTATATCACCAAGAAAAACTGGAATCCGAATAAACCTTTGTCAAGAGATGAATTCGAATTAATCGGAACGGTAAACCACGACGGTTCCAAGGCAGATACGAATCTGACTCATAAGATTTTTGTGCCGACTGATCGAAGCGGGTATCATGTCATTTTAGGGGTATGGGACGTTGCGGATACTTCCAATGCCTTCTATAACGTCATCGATGTAAACCTTACACAATAATCTATGAATTACTGATCGGCTGCATGTTGATACATCGGCCGATCTTTTTAGTTTTAATGTGTGAAAGAAAAGGGGAAAAACAGCAGAGCGCCATAAACATTTCATTTATGGCGCCGTACGATCATGGAGGTGCTGCTGACATGGATGCGGAGGTAAGAGGATTCTTAATAACCGCCGAGGAAAGAAGCCCCAACGATGATTAATAAAATGAATAGCACCACGATTAACGCAAAGGAGCTACCATAACCACCTGAGAATCCCATATAATCTCACCTCCTAAAGAGGATTAATACATATTATGCCGAAATGAAAAGTTTGATAGGGATGCTAGTTTACTTTTTGAAAAAAGTTTTTTTAGTCTATATTTCCTTTACATGACCATCCGTTAAAATGAGTAAAAGGAGGCATCGTACTGCTTCCTGTAATAGAAACGGGTAGGCTCATACATTGAGAAGTTGCGAAGAGGATGCGCAGCTGGCTTGTTTTTTAAAAAATGAAAATGTAACACGCTATTAGGATTGGAACCTTTTGATTCAACGGAACAGGCTGAAGAAATGATTGGTTGGTTTCAAGAGCAGTATCATGAAAAAAGGGAATGTGATGGGGAATCGAGAAAAAAGATGCGAAGGGCATAATCGGAACCATGTATCAAAACGGATTGCCTGATGATACACGCGTATACTCCATTCCGAATGGGAACGTTAACGATCTAAATAGAAGAACTTCAAGTGTTCTGCGGTAAATAAAAAAAGCCGATGAAGGCTTAACATGGATTAGACGCTGTAAAGCATTTTTTTGCTGTGCTTTCTGCAGACGGAGTTTGATTGTAAGAAACGATTCCGATAATCACTAACAAGATGATGAACACCAATATGCTCCACAACACTATTTTTAAAGACTTTGACATGGTATACCCTCACTTTGAAAGACTTTACCGGGGCTGCGATCGGAGCCCGCACTTCAAGTATAGTCGTTATAACGGTGAAAAATGTGCAGTCCAGTTAAAAAAAAACTTGCGGGCGCTGCCGCAAGTTTTCTCCGTATTAAGGTCTGTGGAATTCAATATGCTGATTATCACGATCGAACCACCCTCTGAATGCCCAATTGATCCAGCCCCCGTCTCCTTTGTTATCGAAGGACCCGTCTTCGAAGACCCAGATTCCGTAAGTAATACCGTCATAAACGGCTGATCCGTAAAACTGAACGCCGTTAAAGCGGTCTTCATATTCTTGATTTAAATTGAACACCATGACGTTGTACTTCTGTCCTGATGCGTAAAATGTTGTTTCCATGACATTTTTTACCCAGCCGGTTCGGTTTTGATCTGACTTAACCGCTTCAGCAATGCGATCTGAAATTCCGAGAACATCTACGTTTACGTTCAGCCCGGCATCAACACCTGCTGCTTTTACGTTTTGGTCTGCTGTTTGGGATAATTTACTTTCTAACGGATTTGCAACGGGTGAAACGTGAGGCGCGTTTGCGTGTTCAGACTGACTGGCTGCTGAGGCACTGGCTGTGAAAGGAATTGTTAGAGATAAAGCTAAGCATGATCCGACTATCGTTCTGGCGATTTTCATGGCTATGACCTCCTGAGGAAATTTTTAAAAATTGTTGCAAATTCATGGTATCGCAGAAAAATTGACCAAGCAAAGAGTAGATTATCTCAAAAATCATGTCATTCTATTTGTGTTGTTTTCTGTAAATGAAATACTTTTCATTAGGCGAAAAGGGAAGAAAATAATAGAGTCTTTTTATGTATTGTGATAGGATGACCGGATTTTGGGTGAAAATAGCCCGGAGAAACGCCATAATAAGAAAAACACCCGGAGTTTACCGGGTGTAAAAAGTGTTGATATGTCAAGTTAGCAGCATTTTTTACATTTTTTGCATTTTCTTTTATAAACAACGATGTAATCATAATCAAGATGCTTTTTATCTTGTTTCTTCTTTTTTTGTTTAGGCTGCTTTGGGTGGTGATCATAATGTCCGTTCATATCCATATCCATATCCATATCCATATCCATATCCATATCCATATCCATGTCCATATCCATATCCATATCCATACTCATATTCCTCCTTTTTTCATCTGACGGTAGTATTCTATGACAGAAAGCATGAATGGCTTGGACAAATGAAACGGTATGCTGAAAAAGAGGCATCTCATTCGGTATAAAAAACAGGATCATACCCGCCCGATAGAAAAGAGAGGAGATGATCCTGATATTGAGATCCTATTTGATAACCGCAATTGCAATGCCGTACCCTTTTTCAGAACTGTATAAGGCTGTCAGTTTCAATACCTTCCAGCCTTCCGCGGCTTTAGTCCCGATTCCGTTATGAGCCGTGATATAATCTCCCGGGCTGACCGTACTGTCGACCCGTACGTAATGCCGGCCGTTGAGTCCGACAATGTGCCATTCGTCTCTGGCCGCTCGTGCTTCATAGTCAGCTTCAAGAGCCGGACTGCAGTCTGGGTTTTGTTTCGGCACGCGTACCGTTTCTCCTGTTTCCTCGTCAGTCACATTTTCGTATATGAAACCGCCGAACTCGTTTGTCAAAAAGCGGCTTTGCCATCCGAAGCTTGCGGCTCCTGAGATAAAAGCGGCTGTTTCTGAAATGACGCCGAGCATGTAATCTCCGACGTGAGCCGATTCAATTTTTTCGCCTTTCACTGTGACGATTGTCCCGGCGGGAATTGTCTGGCCGGTTACACTTTCAAAATATTCTCCGTACCCTGACAGGGAAGAGGTGACAGCTCCGGCGAACGTACCGTGGCCGCCCGCTGAATCCAATTTCCATTTGATGGACTGATGCCCTCCGGCAACCGTGTATGGTTCTTCCAATGTAATGCTTTCTGATGACAGAATCGTTCTGGAGACTTTGCTGCCCGTAATATGGACATTGTTTGAAGCGGCGATAAATGCCCTTGAACCTTCAGAACTTGAACCTCCGGAAGAGCTGATGATCGCATTTCTGTCACCTCTGGCTGTAATATCGCCTGTTCCCGCAATAACGGCGCTTGTCGGGTTGAATGCAAAACCGGAGCTGGTCGCGAGCTGTGCGCCTCCCTTTAAATTGACGGGGATCTGCTCATAAGTCTGTCCTTTTATAGATGCGGCCGCGCTGTAACCTTCCGCTTGCACCCCGAGAATGACGGCCTGACTGTTAGGGGACGTAATTCCGACGGAACCGCCGTCTCCGATCATCGTACCGTTCATAATATTTACGTTATATTGGCCTCCGCCGATTGAGATGCCTTTAGGAGATGACTTGTATATATCAAAATTTAAAATTTTAACATAATCGGTTTTATTTGATCCGCCGGATATATTGATGTCAACACCTGCTTGTGTAAAGCCGCGTATTTTAATGCCGTTGATCGTGATATTTTGACTGCGGTATTGAAGAGCCACTACTGGATTCCCGCCATAGTCGTATGAGGGATCACCAATAGCTGTGAATCCGTTTACATTAACGTTTTTATAGGCAGAGATGACCAGCGCCCTCGGGGTCACACCGTCATAGAGAGCATTGAATACCGGTTCAATCGCGGTGCAATCGGTTAAAGTAACATCATAAGCCGTCGTGCTTTCGGGGTCTGAGGCCTGATGATGGCCGATATGACGAATATCAAATGAACGTACATCACGATACGAAACATGACCGATAATATGAACATTTTGAGAAGCCGGCCACAGGCTGTGCGCCTTTACCTCAATCCCGCGGATATTTCCGCTCGTATAGTTATTTAAAAGCCATACATGTTTAGAGCCGTCGTCAATTTCAATGCCGTTCGAGTTTGCGCTGCCCTCAGCATGCTCTGTGCCGCGGGGGTTTCCGGAATGGCAGTTGGAGATGAAAATATACTCGCTGTAATGGGTGGTAATGCCGTCGTCTCCGGCGCCGTATGCCACACAGTTATCAATCCATATATATCGGCAGCCGTCTTTCGTCCATTCTGTTTCAGGCAAATGATCGTAAGTCGGAGATGTAATATCAATACCATGGAGACCCGCGTTAACCGTTTCAACATTCTTAATCCAGCCGTATTGCACATTAGCAAACGTTAAACAGCTGGAAAACTGTCCTCCGGGGTTCCTGACCCCGCATTGACGATCAGGATTCCAGTCTAAAGTCATGTTTTCCACAAAAATATTACGGTTTCCATTTTCGTAATCATCGTTAGTAATGACCCATTCGAATGCGGGAGTGTCCTCATGAAGCTTAAGCACGGTAATCCCTTGTCCCTCACCGGAAATGGTAGTCCATGAGGGGAGTTTTATCCCTTGAACCAAAAATTCTCCTGCGGGAACATTTACTTTGACCCGGCCGTTCCCGATCGCTCTCCGAAAAGCTTCTGTATTGTCCCGGCCGTCAGGGACCGCTCCGTAGTCCTCCACATTCACTTCCCGGGTGATTTTATTCATAAGCATTTCGTATTCTGTATCAAGCCGTTCTTTTAAAAGTGAGGTGACCATTCCTTCCGCCGTCACCCGGGCATCTGCGATCTCAAGATTATCATCCGTTGCGGAATGCTTAATAAAATTCTGCATCCTTGCTTTGAGATGCTCCAATTCAGAGGGCTGTGCAGGGCGAGACTGCAATGGGGCGTTTAAAGACGGATCAGGAAAGTTTTTAAATTGAACCATTCTAAAGACACCTCTTTCTTTTGATATAAGCGCCTGAGGCAGGGGACAGAAAAGAGTCGTGCGTCCTTTAAGCGCTTATTCTTCAAATTCTTTATTCAGAACGAAATTCCTTTTGAAACCAAGGTGAAATTTTAAAAAAGCTCTGTTGAAAGAACGGATATAAAGCTTTGTATTATTGTAATTGAAGCTGTCATGTGAAAATGGAGGAAAAACTGATAGGAGGGGCCCTCATTTTAGGTTTATTCTCATTGGCTTCGCAGTGCTTCCTCTTCGGCTGTATATACACCAAAATCAACATTCTTATCAGTTAAATGGTATAATGGGGCACGGATTGGTCATCAATACGACTGAAATAGGGAAGCAAAAGGAGCAGCGAACATGACTTTACAAATCAAAATTAAATATTCAGATGATACGCAAACGAGAATCAATAAAATTGAACAGGGCGATTGGATTGATTTGCGGGCAGCTGAAGATATAACAATCAAAAAAGGTGAATTCAAACTTATCCCGCTTGGAGTTGCGATGGAACTGCCGGAAGGATATGAGGCCCATGTCGTTCCGCGTTCAAGTACATATAAGCATTTCGGTATCATTCAGACAAATTCAATGGGAGTCATTGATGAATCTTATAAAGGCGACAATGACTTCTGGTTTTTTCCTGCATTCGCGCTTCGGGATACCGACATTTCCAAGGGGGAGCGGATCTGCCAATTCAGAATCATGAAGAAAATGCCTGAAGTGGAGCTGATCGAAGTAGACAAGCTCGGGAACAATGACCGCGGCGGACTGGGATCAACAGGCACGAAATAAAACGAAAAAAGACTGCTTAACAGCAGTCTTTTTTTTATGGAAACAGCAGTTACATTCAATTTGTTTCGGGGATTCTTGAATTGGGAAATCATACGTCACGTTCGAATTTGACTTCGAAATAAGCGGCCGCTCCGTAACCGTCTATGCCGGAGCAAATATTTGAGCCGGACGCCAGCCCAGCTCAGCATATTGATAAAATGATTTCCCTGCAGTCCTCACTCTCCTCCAAAACTGGAGAAGGGTTTCATTTTTATCATTTAAGCCTTCCGTCTCTTTGAACAGAAAGACTTTTTTAGGTTAAAGGATAGAAGTTGTTTTGATGTTTTTATTCTTCAAGATGAACGGAGGTTTTGTCCAACGTATATAATATTGTGACAAAAGTGTAAACAAAAGAAAGGATGATGTTATGGCAAAAAGGGTTAGGAGAGTAGACCGTAAAGCAGCTGGCAAAGAGGCAGAGCAGAAGAAACCGTCCAAAGTCACCCTGTTCTGCCGTTCGCTTCAAAGGCTGAAGCATTTGTATTGTAACATAAACATACAAATGCCATCAATAACCAAAAAAGGAATTTTAGTTTTAATTTTACCGTTTTTGCTTCTGCCGTTCTTTCGGGCTGATGCCGCTTCAGATATTTACGGCAGTTTCGAGGAATTAAAGCTGAATGAAAATCCTTCCGATTTTTCCATTTCAACGCGAGAGCATGACCCCTCTGTCCTCATATTAGCTATACACGGCGGAGGCATAGAGCCGGGGACCAGTGAGTTAGCCAGAGAAATTGCTGAAAACCGGAGTTTATATTTATTTGAAGGGTTAAAATCAGCCGGTAATGCGGCTCTGCATTTGACAAGTTCGCATTTCGATGAACCTAAGGCCGTGCAAATGGTGAAAGAGCACTCTCATGTCATTTCATTGCACGGTTACGGCAGTGACGATAAAAAGATAAAAATCGGCGGTACGGACAGAGAACGGGCCGAACTTTTGACCGATGTGCTGAAACGGCACGGGTATCCTGCCGTTCTTCTTGGCATAAATGATAAATATGCAGGCGTCAGTCCGAACAACCTTGCCAATCAATCTTCATCCGGATTGAGTATTCAAATCGAAATGAGCACCGGCTTCAGAAAATCACTATTTGACACTTTTACGCTGAAAAGCAGAGCATCCACACAAAATGGGACCTTTTATCAATTCACAAAAACGATTTCTGATTTTATCAGTGACAATTATTAATAAGCACGCCTATTTTGTCGGCGGGGCTTTTTCTTTTGAAATTTATGAAACTTTAAGTTCTTAAGATCGTATACATAATTGACAGGATGAAAGAAAAGAGGTGGGCAAATGAAAGTGATGATCGGGTCTATCATTCTTCTTGTCATCATCGGATTCGGTTTATGGCTGATGCTTAGTCCAATCTTTAAACAAGTGGGAAGCGGAGCCAAAAAATTCAAAAAGTCATGGGAGGAAGAAGATCAGCATGAGCGAAAATAAGCGCGGAAACACAAAAAAAATTATCGGCGGTGTGATTATAGGTGCAGCCCTTTTAATTGCGGGCGTTACAGCGTCACTATTCATTGAAAAAATACCGAATGGTTATGTCGGGGTTGTATACTCACCGAATGGCGGGGTAAAATCCGACACATTGGACCAAGGCTGGCACTTAGTCGGATTATTTAATAAAGTAACGGAATATCCGGTGCGTATGCAGACAGTGAATAATGAAAATATAAAAGTGGCAACCTCAGACGGTAAAAATATAGAAATGGATATCGCTTACAACTATGTCGTGCAGCCTGATAAAGTAGTCGATCTGTTTAACAAATTCGGAGCGGTAGACGTTGAAACGATTGAAAATACATATTTAAAAACAAGGCTGTGGGATGCGGCGCGAAAATCAATCAGCAAATACTCGGTTATTGACACATACGGGCAAAAATCTGCAGAAGCCGCTGCCGATGTGCAAAAGAGATTTGCTGATGATATGAAGAGTCTTGGATTTTTAATTGATGATCTGACGCTTGGCGTACCGAAGCCGGATAAAGCCACACAGGAAGCCATCGATGCAAGGGTGAAGTCTTCACAGGAACTTGAACGGACACAAACTGAAATTAAAATAGCCGAAGCCGAAGCGAAAAAGAAAAAAATTGAAGCGGAAGGGATCGCTGATTACAACCAAATCATAAAGAAATCAATGTCAGATGAAATGATCAAATATAAATGGATTGAAAAATGGGACGGAAAAACGCCGAAAGCGACAGGCACAGACTCACTGCTGCAGCTGCCCCTGGACGATCAGAAGCAAAAATAAAAAGAGAAGGAGGCGATTGCCTCCTTTTTATGTTTTTTCCTGTGGGTCTTTTTCCGGCACTAATTCTTCAGACGCCTCGGTTTGATAGCTCCATAGCGTGCTATCCGTCTCTGTTGTGTCCTGATAATCTTCGGGAAGTACATATTGCTGCAAATACCGGTGAAAAAATGCCTCAAAAACAGAAATGCAAAGTGCAGAGATAACTGATGCCGCGGCAGGAGAGACATTAAATCCGCCAATGTTCATAAGGAATATCCATAATATAATGAAAGAAATTCCGAAATCAGCTGCAACGGCTGTGAAATTGCTTGTTCTCGGCAGAATCATGCAATCACCCGCAAAATAAGTGATTAAACTTAAGATCACTGTAATAAACAGAACGTTTAAAAAGGTTACTTGGTACATAAGATCCAAAACAATGTACAGTAAAGCAAGTGTGAGCGCCGTTTTAGAAGCGAAAGCAATTACGTGTTTCATTTGAACCACCTTCGTTATTTCGTTTAGTCTTCATTGTAAGCAATCCGCAAATTTTTAAACTGGTATATAGTGGTTATAAAGTATACGTTTTAATAAAATGTGTATAGACATCACAGGATTCGCAAGTTAAAATATGTAAAAAGGGGGATGCAAATGAAAAAATACTGGATATGTATTGCTGTTTTTTTATTATGTTTTAGCGGAATACACTCAGCTGAAGCGGCTACCACTGAATTCGGATCAAAAACAAGCTTCACTTTGGAGGGAAATGCAAAAGAGTTTCATATTGAAAATCCGGGGGCTGTAGCTGCCGACGATTACTATTTAGGATATAAGTTCACCATAATGAACAACTCTTCGTGCGGTTTAAGCATGAAACTCCAGCGGATGGCGCTGAACGGGAATTTTTATACATTAAGTTCTAAAACCTACAGCGGCAGCTGGTTAAACCTCAGTGCCCAGGATAAAAAATCAATTGATCCGTATCACAAATACAGAATTCTGGTTGAAAGTTCTTCAAACGTCTGTGGCCCCGTCTATATTAAAGGGTTTTACGGTGTAGAATATTATCATTTTGATTGAAAATAGATACTCGCTAAAGGCAGCGGGTTTTTTTATATTTAAATATAACTTATTGTACTATGTACTAAATATTCATACATAAATTTTAATGCACCCGTCCAAAGAAAACATAAACAAAAGTAAATTCATCACGCACAAATATACAAAGTTGAAAAACGAATGAAAAGTTTCCTGAGGGAAACATTATTAGTTGACTTCAAAAGTGTGATGTCGGATAATAAGGATGTAAGTTTTTCCTCCTTAGCAGATTCGTTTCTTAAGCCAGGGCGAATCTGCTTTTTTTATGCAAAAAAACCCCTTACAGAGGGGTTTTTTACGATAAATGAAGTTTAATAGAATTAATGTACGGCTCTGAATACGCCGATAACTTTCCCCAAAATGCTTACGTTTTGCAGGATAATCGGCTCCATCGTCGGATTTTCCGGCTGCAGCCGCACATAATTGTCTTCTTTATAGAAGCGCTTGACCGTCGCTTCATCATCTTCGGTCATAGCTACGACGATTTCTCCGTTATTGGCCGTGTTCTGCTGTTTGACAATGACGTAATCTTTGTCAAAAATGCCGGCGTCGATCATACTTTCTCCCATGATTTCTAACATAAAGACATGTTCGCCCGGAGGAACCATCCGGTCAGGAAGCGGAAAATACTCGTCGATATTTTCAACAGCCGTAATCGGAATACCCGCCGTCACTTTCCCGATGACCGGAACGTTTACGACCTGGCTTTTCGGAATGTGGACTTCTTCTTCATCCAATATCTCAATCGCCCTCGGTTTAGTTGGGTCCCGTCTGATCAGGCCTTTTGTCTCCAGCCGCGCCAAATGGCCGTGCACGGTTGAACTGGAAGCCAGTCCTACTGCTTCTCCTATCTCTCTTACAGAAGGCGGATATCCTTTCGTTTTTACCTCTTCTTTAATAAAACGCAGGATATCAAGCTGCCTTTTTGATAGCTTCGTCATATTTCGCACCTCAAAACGTCGATTTTAAGTAGATTATAGCATGATTTTCCTGACAGTACAAACATAGGTTCGAAAAAAACGATTGACAGAAACGTTTGTTCGTATATACTGAAAGGTATAAAAAGCGAACAAACATTCTTATCGGAGGTTGTTTACATGGCGAAAGAATCTATTATATTTGTCGGGCTGTTTACTGCGATTTTAAGTGCCGCTATTTTACTTGTCTCATGTGCGGGAAATGATCAGTCCCTAAGCCAATATGTTAAAATAAAGGTTCAGGACGGCGATACACTCTGGTCACTTGCGGATCATGTAGCAGAAAAGAAACACATTAATAAAGAAGATTTCATTGAGTGGGTGACGGAGAATAATCATCTCCAAACTGCTGATATAAAGCCCGGAGACGAACTTATTCTTCCGGTTAAGAAAAAGCATCCGGCCGTATATCAGCTGGCCATTGTCAATTAGAGAGGAAAGAGAGAAATGAAGGCGCTCATTTATGCCCGCGTAAGCACAAACAAAGAACAGCAGCAAACGTCATTAAAAAGACAGAAAGAGGAGCTCAGTGAGATCGCTGCTGCAAACGGCATGGAAGTCGTGAAAGTCATTTCTGAGAAAGCCAGCGGTTACGAAATGGACCGCGACGGAGTATTTGAAATGCTTGATGAAATTAAAAAATCACATATTGACGCGATATTGGTGCAGGACGAAACGAGATTGGGAAGAGGAAACGCCAAGATTGCGCTTTTGCATTGCATTTACAGGGAGAACGTAAAAATATATACGACGGCTCATAAAGGTGAACTGGAGCTTTCCGAAGCTGATTCGATGGTACTCGAAATCGTCAGTATAGTTGAGGAATATCAAAGGAAAATTCACAATATGAAAATCCGGCGGGGAATGAAAAGAGCCGTGAAAAACGGCTACAAACCTGAACGGAATCTGAAAAACAGACATGAAAACAGCGGAAAAGAAAAAAAAGAGGTTCCGGTTTCGGAAATTATCAGGCTGAGAGCCAACAAGCTTACCTTTGCAGAAATCGCAGCGACCTTAAGGGGATTCGGCTACGATGTGTCCAAAGCCACGGTTCACCGGCGGTTTCAGGAATATACCGCAGACACAGAAGGCAGCTGACGCGCATCAGTTGTAAAAAAGACTGCGTTTTAGTAGTATATAATCAACACGCACCAAAGGAGCTTATTATGATTTCTAAAGAAAAAATCGCAAGAATTAACGAATTGGCTCAAAAAGCTAAATCAAACACGATAACGGATGAGGAAAAAGCTGAACAGCAAAAGCTTCGCCAGGAGTATTTGAAAGGATTCCGCTCCTCAATGAAAAATACGTTAAAGAGCGTAAAAGTGATTGATCCGGAAGGCAACGATGTCACCCCTGAAAAACTAAAAAGAGAACAACAGAAAAATAATCTTCATTAAACAGAAAGAATACGGCAATACGTATTCTTTTTTCGTATATACTAATATCAGGATGTGCTTTACGACAATTTTCAACAAGTTTATCTCAAATTTAAGCTGAAAGAGTTGAGAAAAAGTCAGCATCGCTTTATGATGAAAAGGTACAACAATAAGGAAGGGGATTATAATGGATACAATTGAAAAGAAATCAGTTGCCACCATTCGTACACTATCTATAGACGCAATTGAAAAAGCGAATTCCGGACATCCGGGCATGCCGATGGGAGCCGCTCCGATGGCATATACGCTGTGGACGAAATTTATGAATGTAAACCCGCAGAATCCGGGCTGGTTTAACCGCGACCGCTTTGTTTTATCAGCAGGCCACGGTTCAATGCTTTTATACAGCATGCTGCATTTAAGCGGATATGACCTCAGCATTGAAGACTTGAAACAGTTCCGTCAATGGGGAAGCAAAACACCGGGACATCCGGAGTTCGGGCATACAGCCGGAGTAGACGCTACGACCGGGCCGCTTGGACAGGGTATTGCAATGGCAGTGGGAATGGCAATTGCAGAACGCCATCTGGCTGAGACATATAACCGTGATTCATTCAACGTAGTTGATCATTATACATACAGTATTTGCGGAGACGGCGATTTAATGGAAGGCATTTCTTCCGAAGCCGCTTCTCTTGCAGGCCATCTTGAATTAGGCCGCCTGATCGTATTATACGATTCTAATGACATTTCCTTAGACGGCGATTTAGACCGTTCTTTCTCTGAAAATGTAAAGCAGCGTTTTGAAGCAATGAACTGGGAAGTTCTTTATGTTGAGGACGGAAACAACATTGCTGAATTGACGGCTGCAATTGAAAAAGCGCGCCAGAATGATAAAAAACCGACATTGATCGAAGTGAAAACGACAATCGGTTTCGGTTCTCCAAACCGCGCGGGCACATCCGGCGTTCACGGCGCTCCGTTAGGACAAGAAGAGAGCAAGCTGACAAAAGAAGCGTATGCTTGGACGTTTGAAGAAGATTTTTATGTTCCGGAAGAAGTATACGGGCATTTCAATAAAGCGGTAAAAGAAGCCGGCTCGAAAAAAGAACAGGAATGGAATGACCTGTTCGCGGCTTATAAAGAAAAATATCCTGAGCTTGCTGAACAGCTGTCACTCGGTATGAAAGGCGAGCTTCCTAAAGACTGGGATCAGGAAGTTCCCGTTTATGAAAAAGGCAGCAGCCTTGCTTCCCGCGCATCTTCAGGTGAGGTGCTGAACGGAATCGCTAAGAAAATTCCTTTCTTTGTCGGGGGATCTGCTGACCTTGCGGGTTCAAATAAAACGACAATCAAAAATGGAGGAGACTTCACGGCCAAAGACTACGCCGGGAAAAACTTCTGGTTCGGTGTCCGTGAATTTGCGATGGGCGCTGCATTAAACGGAATGGCGCTTCACGGCGGCCTCCGCGTATTCGGCGGCACATTCTTTGTGTTCTCTGATTATTTAAGACCTGCCATTCGCCTGGCGTCATTGATGGGTCTTCCCGTCACTTATGTATTCACGCATGACAGTATTGCCGTAGGAGAGGACGGGCCGACTCACGAACCGATTGAGCAGCTTGCTTCTTTACGCGCACTTCCTAACCTTTCTGTGATCAGACCTGCTGACGGAAATGAAACCGCAGCTGCATGGAAGGTTGCCGTTCAAAGCCAAGATCATCCGACAGCTCTTGTATTGACACGCCAAAACCTGCCGACGATTGATCAGCAGGCTGAAGAAGCGTATGCGGGCGTGGAAAAAGGGGCTTATATCGTTTCCAAAGCCCAAACGGAATCACCGGCCGCTCTTCTTTTAGCGACAGGTTCTGAAGTCGGACTTGCGATCGAAGCTCAAGCGAAACTGGCTGAAGAAAACATTCACGTATCTGTAGTCAGCATGCCGAGCTGGGACCGCTTTGAAAAACAATCGGCTGAGTACAAAAACAGCGTGCTTCCTCCGAATGTGACGAAACGTCTTGCGATCGAAATGGGTTCAAGCTTCGGATGGGGTAAATTTACCGGTCTTGAAGGAGACGTTCTCGCAATTGACCGTTTCGGTGCTTCAGCTCCGGGAGAAACAATTATGAAAGAATACGGATTTACTGCAGGAAACGTGGTTGACCGCGTGAAAAAACTTTTAAACAAATAACGAGACAAAAGAGGATGAGTCAAATCATCCTCTTTTTCCTGTTTATGCGACAAAAATAGAAGGAGCGGCGTAACAGTAATAGACAATTCTTTCTTTTCTCCTTTTGTATAATAGAAAGCAATAACGAAGCGCTGTAAAAGGGGATGAGGAAATGGAACGTCATTACTATACGCACCTGATAAAGGATGAGTTTGCCAACCACTACTTCGGGCGGGAAACGGCTATGTTTGAGTTGTTTCGAGACTATCATTGGACAGATCTGACGCCCCAGGAATATCAAATGACAGAAAAGCAAGTTCAATATATAACGGAACCGATTCCGGTGATACATATGCATCAGCGTCTCCAGCTGCATTTAAACCGAATGAGTTACAGCCGTTTGGATTCCATTTACCGGCTTACACTGCCTGGAGAAAAGGGCCGCGCCACCTTCATGATGAAAGACAGTTTAATTGAGATTGCGGCTTCGGGAGATTATGAGGCGGAAACGATTTTCTTTGAGATTCTGCGTAAAATCAGCCCCTGTTTTCTTGCAATGGATTTCAAGACACGGCGCTACGGGTGGTTAAATCCGGTCAGAGAAAGAAATTTTGTTTAAAAACGAGGAAAAAGAGATGTAAATGTTGTATAATAGCCTTTGGTTTAGTACACTTTAAACTAGACAACATGAAGGAGGAAATAAAATGACTTTATGGGTTGGCATCCTAGTGGGCGTTGTCGCATTGCTCATAGGTGTTGCACTCGGGTTTTTTATTGCTCGTAAATATATGATGAGCTATTTGAAAAAGAATCCGCCTATTAATGAACAAATGTTACGCATGATGATGATGCAAATGGGAATGAAACCTTCTCAAAAGAAAATTAATCAAATGATGAAAGCCATGAATAATCAAGCGAAATAATACGTACAGATTATGATATAGAGATACATGGTTATAAAAATAAAAAACCCGGAGAGGGTTTTTTATTTTGGCGTCATGTTTCACCCCAACTGCCGGTGTGCAGTTCTTTTTGGTATTGTATGAGAAGGTGGTCAAGCTCCTGGCTGAGTTCTATCGTAATGTTTGATGTCATTCCGTTTGTCATGACGATTTTAAGCAGCTCTGCCCGTTTTTTTTCAATTTCATTTAATAGATGCTCTCTAATCACAGGGATATATCCTTTCATACATAAATCTTTCACCTGAGTCGCTATTATTATATCCACATTTATACTGTTTTTCAAATAAGAAGGAGTATAATATCTCGATGTCAAATTAAATTATATAAGCTTTTTCTATAAAAAGTAATCCTTCTCGGAAAAGTGTTAAAAAAATGAAATGATTTTGTCATAACTCGAAGGGAGTGTGTCATCGTGAGTTTTAATTACTTTCTGACGTTTGGGGCCGGATTTCTGTCTTTCATTTCTCCATGCTGTCTGCCGTTGTACCCCGCCTTTTTATCTTACATAACTGGTGTCAGTATGGACGAGGTGAAAACAGAAAAGGTGATGCTGCAAAAGCGTGGCCTCGTGCATACACTTTGTTTTTTGCTTGGTTTCTCCGTGATTTTTATCGCATTGGGATATGGAACTTCGTTTATCGGCAGTTTTTTTACCCAATATCATGAAGCGATCCGCCAGTTTGGCGCTATCATGCTGATCCTTTTCGGGCTGATTACTGCCGGTGTGTTTCAGCCGAAATTCATGATGAAAGAGCGGCGCATTCACTTTAAGCGCCGTCCGGAGGGGTTTATCGGTTCGGTTCTGATCGGTCTTGCGTTTGCAGCCGGCTGGTCGCCGTGCAGCGGGCCCATTTTAGGGGCCGTGTTTTCGCTGGCCAATACAAATCCTTCTTCAGCAGTGCCGTATATGTTTTTATATGTTCTCGGATTTGCGATTCCTTTTCTTGTTCTTTCATTTTTTATTACCAGAATGAATTGGATTCGCAAGCATCAGCTGCTTATCATGAAAATCGGCGGCATTCTTATGATTCTGATCGGAGTTATGCTGTTTTTTAACTGGATGAGCTACATTCTGATCGTTCTGTCAAATCTTTTCGGAGGATTTACGGGTCTGTAACGGATTAATAACTTTTGAACTATTATATACCCTTTTGTTTTTGGTACAATAAGACTAGTTAATGTTAAATATGTGGAGGGGAATATGACACGAGTTTTAGTTGTAGATGACGCCAAGTTCATGAGGGTGAAAATCAGAGAGATTCTGGAATCGGCGAATTATACAGTTGCCGGGGAAGCGGCTGACGGTGAGGAAGCCCTGGCAGTATATCAAAAAATCCGTCCCGACCTGGTGACAATGGATATTACCATGCCGGTCAAAAACGGTATACAGGCCCTGCAGGATATTTTAGCTTTTGACCCGAAAGCCCGGATCATCATGTGCACCGCCATGCGGCAGCAGCGGATCGTTCTGGAAGCGATTGAATTAGGCGCTAAAGACTTTATCGTTAAACCGTTTGAAGCATCTAAAGTGCTGGAGGCCGTAGGCCGGGTAACGGGAACGTAAACGTGTTCTCTTTTCAAATTGGTTTTTTTTATGTTTTTGGAGTATAGTATATAGTATCAAACTCCGTGCAAGCAAAGGAATGATAAAGATGATGATTATAATTTCATCCGTTATTGCAGCGGCCATGGCAATTTCCGTGATGATCGTCAGGATTAAATCCTCCGACAAGCCCGCTTCACCTAAAAAAATAATTCTCCCGCCGATTTTCATGAGTACGGGAGCGCTTATGTTCCTTTTTCCGATTTTCAGAGTGACGGGCGAAGAATTTTTGGAGGCCATTACGCTGGGCGTGATCTTCTCTATTTTTCTGATTAAAACATCTAAATTTGAGATTAAAAATAATGAAATCTATTTAAAACGGTCAAAAGCGTTTGTGTTTATCCTGATTGGTCTCTTGGTTATCAGAATCGCTATGAAATCCATTTTGAGCACGACGATTGATTACGGAGCTTTAAGCGGAATGTTTTGGATTCTGGCTTTCGGAATGATTGTCCCGTGGCGCATCGCGATGTTTTTGTCTTACCGCAAACTTTCGAATGAACTGAAGACCGCTGATATTCAGATGAATTAAAACCTTTCCGTACGCCGGAAAGGTTTTTTATTTGAGCAGGGCTTGATAAGGAGTAAGATCAATCTGTTTTTCACGGAGATGCTTTTTTAAAAATTGATGATCACGCTTAGGAGTGGCCAGTATGTAACCCCTGATGATTAAATCACGATTTATTTGTTCAGCTTCCTCCGCTAAGGAAAGTTCACCGATTTTTCCGGCGATTTTCGCTTTGGCTACATCCCGAAAGAGCTCCGGCACGGGGGCGACCAATTCATCCAAAAACGCCTTGTCACCCTCATTCCATAAGTGCCTGCTTTTTTCAATATAATAGTCCTGCCAATCCAGTTCTGACCGGCCGTCTTCTTTCGGTAAGCGTTTTAAAAATTTTCGAAACATAAAAAACCCGCCGATAGACAGCAATCCGATCATCACGATGACCCAAAATAAAATAAACCACATAAACCAGCCTTCCAGCATTGTTCTATCTCCTCCTTACTTTAACCATATTGTAAACGAAGACAGAATAGAAGAACACATGAAAAAAAGAATAGAAAAAATGATAGATGTCCAGTCATTCCGGTTGGTAGAACATATTCTATCGTATAGTGATTCTGCTATTTGGCCATGGGAGATTCACTTTGAGGGTATATGACTGATATGACCGGACAAAAAAGCCGCTTCCATTGAGGGATGAAAGCGGCTTTTTTATGTTATAGAGGAAATTGAAAGGAAAATGAGGCAGGAGTCTCATTTGGCTCCTTGTTCATGGAGACGGTCAGAATATGGTTGGTGAAATCAGTGAAAATATGTTTGTCATTCAGATAAAAAGGAAGCACCATTTGTTTGTTTAACGTCCGTTCAAGCGTTTTAACAGAGAGCATAAATTCATTCCCCGAAAGAGTGACGGTTATCGCTTGCACCTGCTTCAGCGCCGTCAGGTCGGCTTCAATGATATATTGACGGCTTGTTTCATATAGATCGATCGGCAGCGTCTCGTCATACCAAGCATACGGGTCCTCGTAAAACTGCCGCAGCCATTCTTCCGTATCATCAAATTCTTCAGCGTTTTTTGAGTGATTCATGGAAGCATCCCTCCATATTAAAAAGCCTTGCTATAACGTATGCAGAAGCTTTGAATGGGTGAATGGCACAAAAAAACAGACACGGGGTCTGTTTTACATATCGTGGCTTGTATTATGTTTTTGT
The DNA here is from genome assembly GCF_036961585.1 of Bacillus sp. JHAA. Classification (NCBI taxonomy): domain Bacteria; kingdom Bacillati; phylum Bacillota; class Bacilli; order Caryophanales; family Bacillaceae; genus Bacillus; species Bacillus sp. JHAA. The sequence continues at coordinate 553,876 of NZ_JBAMDE010000003.1, forward strand.
CTTGTATGGTTGCGGTTTTTTACTTTTTTGCTTCCGCTCAGCGGTTCCGGCTGGCCGGGGTTATGGCCCTTCGGAGCATTTTTATGCATATCTTTACTCGTATTTTTATTTGTCATGTTAATGCCTCCTTTTTAAGGTGTTCCGGCTATTGGTTTGTTTTTCTTTTTTTATTGTTCTGCCGTTCTTCTTCCGTCAGGACGAGCTGGTCATTTTCTATATAACCCGCGCCTTTGCCTTGGCTTTTCGCATCATTCATGCCGTTAATGACATGATTGGCTTTCCGTTTTACCATGATCATCACCTCAACATTAATATGGCTCTTTACAGCCCGTTGTATGAGGCGGAAAATCGGACAAAATTTACCGAAAATCATGCTGATAAGACGATCTTATTGTATTTAATAAAAACATTGATATTTACTTATGTATGATTTTATACTAAGATGAAATTGTGAGAAAATTGTGATGGAATGTGAACATTCATCTAAAGAACGATCTTGATCATTGAAGGGGGATTTTGGAGAATGACAAATCAGCAAAAAGTCGCAACACAAGACGTTTTCCAAGCAAGAAAAACATTTTCTTCAAATGGGAAAACATACAACTACTATTCATTAAAAGCATTGGAAGACGCAGGGGTCGGCAATGTTTCAAAACTTCCTTATTCTATTAAGGTTCTTTTGGAATCCGTTTTGCGTCAGGTAGACGGACGCGTCATTACAAAAGAGCATGTTGAAAATTTAGCAAGATGGGGTACTGCTGAATTAAAAGATATCGATGTGCCGTTTAAACCGTCACGGGTTATTCTACAGGACTTTACCGGCGTTCCGGCCGTAGTTGACCTGGCATCTTTAAGAAAAGCCATGGCTTCTGTCGGCGGAGACCCTGATAAAATCAATCCTGAAATTCCGGTTGACCTGGTCATTGACCACTCCGTACAAGTCGACAAAGCCGGTACGGAAGACGCGTTAGCCATTAATATGGACTTAGAATTCGAAAGAAATGCAGAACGTTATAAATTTTTAAGCTGGGCAAAGAAAGCGTTTAACAATTATCAGGCCGTTCCGCCTGCAACAGGTATCGTTCACCAGGTAAACCTTGAGTTTTTGGCAAGTGTCGTTCATACGAAAGAGGAAGACGGAGAACTTGTGACATATCCTGATACTTTGGTGGGAACAGATTCCCATACAACAATGATTAACGGAATCGGCGTCCTCGGCTGGGGTGTCGGCGGTATTGAGGCGGAAGCGGGAATGCTCGGCCAGCCTTCATATTTCCCTGTTCCTGAGGTCATCGGCGCGAAACTTGTCGGAAAATTGCCTAACGGAACGACGGCGACTGACTTGGCGCTGAAAGTCACTCAAGTGCTGCGCGAAAAAGGCGTAGTCAATAAATTTGTTGAATTCTTCGGTCCTGGTGTTGCTGAGCTTCCGCTTGCGGATCGGGCGACTATTGCCAATATGGCGCCGGAATACGGAGCGACTTGCGGATTCTTCCCGGTTGACGAGGAAGCACTTTCTTACCTGCGTCTGACCGGCCGTGAAGAAGAGCAGATCGATATTGTGGAAGCATACTGCCGCAACAACGGTTTATTCTATACGCCTGACGCGGAAGAGCCGATTTTTACAGACGTTGTGGAAATTGATCTGTCAAAAATTGAAGCGAACCTATCAGGACCGAAACGTCCGCAGGATTTAATCCCGCTTTCCGTTATGCAGGAAACGTTTAAAAAACATCTAGTCAGCCCGGCCGGCAACCAAGGATTCGGAGCGGATGCTGATGAAGAGAACAAAGAAATTTCATTTAAACTTAACAGCGGCGAAGATGCGGTTATGAAAACAGGGGCGATTGCAATCGCCGCTATTACAAGCTGTACGAATACATCAAACCCTTATGTATTAATCGGTGCCGGATTGGTAGCCAAAAAAGCGGTAGAATTAGGCTTGAAAGTGCCGAATTATGTTAAAACATCACTTGCACCGGGGTCTAAGGTTGTTACTGGATACTTAGTCAACTCCGGCCTGCTTCCTTACATGAAGGAGCTCGGATTTAACCTCGTAGGGTATGGCTGTACGACATGTATCGGGAACTCCGGCCCGCTTTCTCCAGAGATTGAAGAAGCGGTTGCTAAAAATGATCTCTTGATCACTTCTGTCTTGTCAGGTAACAGAAACTTTGAAGGCCGGATCCATCCGCTTGTCAAAGGAAACTACCTTGCGTCACCTCCGCTTGTTGTCGCATACGCATTAGCAGGCACTGTGAATATCAACCTGAAAACGGATCCGATCGGTGTCGGAAATGACGGACAAAATGTTTATTTCGATGACATCTGGCCGTCCATGGATGAAATCAATTCTCTCGTCAAACAGACTGTTACGCCGGAATTATTCCGCAAAGAGTATGAAACGGTATTTGACGACAACCAGCGCTGGAACGAAATCGAAACGACGGATGAAGCGCTGTACAAGTGGGATCAGGATTCCACTTACATTCAAAACCCGCCGTTCTTTGAGGAAATGTCTGTAGAGCCGGGAAAAGTTGAGCCTTTAAGAGGACTTCGCGTTGTCGGCAAATTCGGCGATTCTGTGACGACTGACCACATTTCTCCGGCCGGAGCGATCGGAAAAGACACACCGGCGGGCAAATACCTGCAGGAAAAAGGCGTTTCTCCTCGTGACTTTAACTCTTACGGCTCACGCCGCGGAAACCATGAAGTCATGATGAGAGGAACATTCGCCAATATCCGCATTAAAAACCAAATCGCACCGGGTACAGAAGGCGGATACACAACACATTGGCCTACCGGGGAAGTGACATCTATTTATGATGCCTGCATGCGGTATAAAGATGATAAAACGGGTCTTGTCGTCCTGGCCGGAAAAGATTACGGAATGGGCTCTTCACGTGACTGGGCTGCAAAAGGAACAAACCTGCTCGGCATCAGAACAGTCATTGCCGAAAGCTTTGAAAGAATTCACAGAAGCAACCTCGTCTTCATGGGTGTGCTGCCGCTTCAGTTCAAACAGGGTGAAAACGCGGATACACTCGGCTTAACCGGTAAGGAAGTCATCGAGGTGGATGTTGATGAATCTGTACGTCCGCGCGACTTGCTGACTGTCAGAGCAATCAGTGAAGACGGTAAGGTAAAAACATTTGAAGTTGTTGTCCGTTTTGACAGTGAAGTGGAAATTGATTACTATCGCCACGGCGGCATTTTACAAATGGTGCTTCGCGATAAAATGAAACAGTAGCAGTATGAACAAAGGAGAGAAAGCAGTCTGCTTTCTCTCTTTTTATGCGGGAGGCCTTGAGATGCTTGCGAAATGGCTGGGCGGAATGTTACTTATCGGGTTGTTAGTGTATGCGGGCTGGAACATTTATTCTGTACAAAAAAGTCCGAAAGAAGGGACGGAAGAAGGGATGAAAGCCCCTGACTTTACACTTTATACATTGTCAGGAAAAAGTATCTCCCTTTCTGATTATAAAGGAAAAAAAGTGCTCCTCAATTTCTGGGCGACGTGGTGCAAGCCGTGCCGAATGGAAATGCCCGATATGCAGGAGCTGCAGAAAGAATATCCTGATATTGCGGTAGCAGCCGTTAATTTTACATCCTCTGAAAAAAATATACAGGATGTGAAATCATTTGCTGATCATTATCAGCTGACCTTTCCTATTCTGATTGACAAAAGCGGAATTAACGGAGATTTCAACGTGCTTTCTTATCCGACAACATACATATTAGACGAAAAAGGAACCATTCAGCATATTCGCGTAGGCACGATGACAAAAAAAGAAATGAAAGAAAAACTGGATCTCAAATAGAGGTTCAGTTTTTTTATTGTGAAGGGCTTAGGTTTTGAAAAATTGGAAAAAATGAATGAAAACACGGAGGTGAGAAGATTGAAAAAAATGCGAAAACGTTCTTTTCATGAATTGGTTATGGAAAATAAACGTGAGCTGATGACCAATACGGAATATTTGAATCAGCTTGAAGAAAAGCTGGAGCAGCGGTTCAAACAAAAATAACCTTTAATTTGCAGTCATGTTTGCACCTCCTTTTGCAAAATATACTCTTAAGGAGGGATGAACATGGGCATAAACAAGAAAGACGGCCAGCCGCAATACGCTCCGAGCCACTTAGGGACAAAACCCGTTAAATATAAACGCAACAAAGGGGAAAAGTTTCATGACAAGTCAAACGGACATCCGATTGTCATGCAGACGAAAGGCGAATAACATCATATCAAAGGAGAGCAGACATTATGACAAACAATTATCAAAAACCGAATCCGGATGACCGTTCCGATAACGTTGAAAAGCTGCAGGATATGGTGCAGAATACCATTGAAAATATAGAAGAAGCCAAAGAATCAATGGAATTTGCGACAGATGAGGAAAAACAGCGCATTCAAGAGAAGAATGCCAGACGCAATGAAAGCATTGAATCGTTCCGCAGTGAAATCCAGGATGAATCGGCTGCAAGAGAAAACGGCTATCAATCATAATAAAAACCAGGGAAACCTGGTTTTTTTCTCTTTCCGGCTCGTTGTGATAAAATGGGGCTAATCTGATAATAAGGGAGCAGAGAACGTTGCATGTGTCAAAAAAAGAAATAGAAGTGCGTTATGCGGAAACAGATCAAATGGGTATCGTCTATCATGCCAATTACTTAGTCTGGATGGAGGTCGGCAGAACGGCGCTGATTAAGGAACTCGGATTCCTTTACAAGGATATGGAAGATAGAGGAGTGCTGTCCCCTGTATTGGATATCAGCATTTCTTATAAAAAGCCGCTCCGCTACGGAGAAACGGCTGTCGTACATACTTGGATTGAAGAATATAACGGATTTAAAACCGTTTACGGCTACCACATCTATAATCCGGATCAAGAACTTGCCATCACAGCGACATCCTCTCATATATGCGTTGATAAAGAGAGCTTCAAACCGATTCAGTTTCGCAAGGCTTTTCCTGATTGGCATGCCGCTTACGAAAAGGCAAAAAAATAAGGAGCGGCTGCAGTTATGGCATTTGGAATTACGCGTAAGGAACTGGAAAGATGGAAGCGGGATGTATCGGAAGGGAAAATCGCTTTTTTAACGCATTACTGGCTGGACGACCGCTTTCCGGAGGCTAAGACCGTGACGAAGGCCGGTTCAAGCGATCTCAATAAACTGATCAGATGGGGAGCGGAATACGGGCTGAAGCCGGAGTGGATTCACCATAAAAATGAATTTCCCCACTTTGACCTGCTCGGTGATACGCAAAGAAGCATATTAGAAAAAGAACATCTGACTGATCATCTCAAAAGGTTCAGGCTGTAAAAAAAAGAACGCATCCGCTGCGTTCTTTTTTTCTTACACGTAATCAAATACCGGCTCTTCTGCCTGATCTGAATATGTGACTGACAAATCGTGATTATCAAAGTACCATAAGTCGCTTTCTTCAATAAAAAAGGTAATGCCTTCAACTTCCGTGCTGGTGCCGATGTTCATCGGCCGGTCTTTTAAAATGCCGAGAGAAAAGCCTTTCTGAACGTTGCTGCATCCCCCGTAACGGACAAAGAAACGGACATGGTCGCCTGTTTCCAGATCGAGCTCTTCTTTGTACCAATCCAGCGCGCCTTTCGTTACTTTCATGTTCATCCGGAACACTCCCTTTTTGTTTCTCATATAAAGAAATTATCTCTATTATAAACGCATATGGCATTTTGATGTCAAAATTGAAGTTTCATCAAAACCATTTGATCTTCGGTTCTGTTTTGTTTATAATCCGTTTGATGTTTGCCCTGTGTCTGTAGATAACAAACGCGGTCAAGAGCGTCACTACGACTAATAAATAAGGGTCTTTTACAAACAGACAGTAAATAATCGTATAAATCCCTGTTAACATTGAAGACAGAGAAACAAATTTCGTAAGGAATAAAAATACGAAAAATACTGCAACCATCGTAACGAATAACAGCGGAGCATAAAACAGCAGGACGCCCCCTGATGTGGCTACGGCTTTGCCTCCCTTAAACTTTGCGAACACGGGGAATACATGGCCGATTACTGCTGCCACCCCTGCGAGAAGAGGATGAATGGGGACGTGCAGTAAATATGGGAGCGCCGCGGCCAAGGTGCCTTTTAAAATATCGGCTGCGATGACAACAGATCCCGCTTTAACGCCAAGCGTGCGAAAAGCATTTGTAGCGCCCAAATTGCCGCTTCCGTGTTCTCTAATATCGATCCCTTTCGCAAGTTTGCCTACGATTAAACCTGACGGGATGCTGCCTATTACATAGGCCAAAATAATCAATAAAGCAATCAACATCTACATTTCTCCTTTTCAATGTCCCTTCACTCTATTTTAACACGAGTTGTTACCGTCTGATGACAAGTTTTTTGAGAATTAAGCTGACAAAGCGCTTTTTTTGATTCCGGCGAAGCGGTCATGTACAATATATCAAAAGGAGATGGTAAAGATGCAAAATCCTTCAAAATCAGAGATTAAAGAAATCCTGGACCGGAGCAAACGGATCGCAGTCGTCGGGCTGTCAGACCGTCCCGACCGGACTTCTTACATGGTTTCCAAAGCGATGCAGGATGAAGGGTATGAAATTATTCCCGTCAATCCAACGATTGATGAGGCGCTTGGCGTTAAAGCCGTCGCTTCATTAAAAGACGTGGAGGGACCGATTGATATCGTGAATGTGTTCAGACGCTCTGAGCAGCTTCCCGGCGTCGCTGAAGAATTTTTACAGACGGACGCTCCCGTTTTTTGGGCGCAGCAGGGCCTTGCAAATGAAGAAGCGTATCGCATGATTACAGACAAAGGACGGACGGCTGTTATGGATTTATGTATAAAAGTCGCCCGCGCTGTTATAAAATAGGAACAAAAAAGGCAAAAATCCTTGGCAAATCAGGGGTTTTTGCTTTTTTATTGAAAGAATACTCTTTGCGTATGATGATGAAACAGATACAATAAAGCATGAACAGCTTTTTTAGAAACCCCTTTATACAGGGGTTTACAGTCTGTTTGCGATGGCCGGCATAAAGCTATATAATAGAAAGCGAACTCATGTTCTTATTCGCTGAAAAGGGCACCAGAAAGATGAAAAGCCGTTCGAATGTATGTCTTGCGGCCTAAAAAACGAGCCATTCGCTTAAATATGTTGCGAAATCAAGCATATTGGTTATAATTGTGAGTCCGAGGAGAATTGGACCGAAGCTTGCGCATACTGAAAAACAAAGACATGAAAACATTTAAAAAAGAGAATGATTAAGAGCAGGTTTTTTGAAAGGGGTTTGTACGTTTGGCTAGAAAACAGCAATTTGATTACAACGAAGATGCCATACAGGTGCTTGAAGGCCTGGAAGCCGTCAGAAAACGACCGGGAATGTACATCGGTTCGACGGACGCACGCGGCCTGCACCATCTGGTATATGAGATCGTCGACAATTCCGTCGATGAAGTTCTTGCCGGCTACGGAGATCATATTATCGTAACGATACATAAGGACAACAGCATCTCCGTACAGGACAGAGGACGCGGAATGCCGACCGGGATGCATAAGCTCGGAAAGCCGACGCCGGAAGTTATTTTCACCGTGCTGCATGCCGGGGGGAAATTCGGACAGGGCGGCTATAAAACAAGCGGCGGTCTGCATGGTGTCGGTGCATCTGTCGTAAACGCATTATCGGAGTGGCTGACGGTTACTATTGAGCGTGACGGATATGTGTATAAACAGCGGTTTGAAAACGGCGGCAAGCCCGTGACTTCACTTGAAAAAATCGGAACGACCAAAAAAACAGGAACGCTTACCCATTTTAAACCTGATCCGTCAATGTTCAGCGCAACGGTTTATAATTTTGACACGCTGTCAGAACGTCTGCGCGAATCGGCTTTCTTGTTAAAAGGTTTGAAAATAGAATTAATTGATGAACGGAACGGCGTAAAAGAAGTATTTTATTATGAGAACGGAATTGAAGCGTTTGTCGCTTATCTAAACGAGGAAAAAGACGCTTTATGCGAAGTGGTTTCCTTTGAAGGCGAGCATCATGACATTGAAGTCGATTTCGCGTTTCAGTTTAATGACGGGTATTCAGAAAATATGCTGTCATTCGTTAATAACGTCAGAACAAAGGACGGCGGCACCCACGAATCAGGAGCCAAAACGGCAATGACAAGAGCGTTTAACGAGTATGCGCGAAAGGTCGCCCTTTTAAAAGAGAAAGACAAGAACCTTGAAGGCGCCGATATCAGGGAAGGTTTGTCCGCAATCATTTCCGTGCGTATCCCGGAGGAACTGCTGCAATTTGAAGGCCAGACGAAAGGGAAGCTTGGCACAAGTGAGGCGAGATCCGCCGCGGATGCCGTCATTTCCGAGAATCTTGCTTATTTCCTGGAAGAAAACCGCGATACAGCAACCCTGCTTGTCAAAAAAGCGATTAAAGCAAGCCAGGCCCGTGAAGCGGCCCGTAAAGCGAGAGAAGAAGCGAGAAGCGGCAAAAAGCGCAAAAAATCAGAAGCGACGCTGAGCGGAAAACTCACACCGGCCGGTTCCAGAAATCCGGCGAAGAATGAATTGTATCTGGTGGAGGGAGACTCTGCGGGAGGTTCTGCAAAACAGGGAAGAGACCGGAAATTCCAAGCCGTGCTGCCCCTTCGCGGAAAGGTCATCAACACAGAGAAAGCAAAGCTTGCAGACATCTTCAAAAATGAAGAAATCAATACGATTATTCATGCGATCGGAGGCGGTGTCGGCGCAGATTTTGAGATAGACGACATCAATTATGACAAGATCATCATCATGACGGACGCGGATACCGACGGCGCGCACATTCAAGTCTTGCTGTTAACATTTTTCTACCGCTATATGAAACCTTTAATCGAGCACGGAAAAGTCTTCATCGCCCTTCCGCCTCTTTACAAAGTGAGCAAAGGAAGCGGTAAGAAAGAGATTATTGAATATGCTTGGTCCGACGAAGAAATGGACGGCGTTTTAAAGAAAGTCGGCAAAGGGTATACCATCCAGCGCTATAAAGGTCTGGGAGAAATGAACGCAGACCAGCTCTGGGAAACGACGATGAATCCCGAATCGCGAACGCTCGTCAGAGTCAAGATCGACGATGCGGCACGGGTAGAACGCCGTGTAACGACATTAATGGGAGACAAAGTAGAACCGAGAAGAAAATGGATTGAAAAAAATGTTGCCTTCGGATTAGATGAGGAAAGCAATATTTTAGAAAATGAAAACTTGTCGGTCGCTGAGGAGGTTTAATAGTGGCACAGCCAGAATTATTTCATGATTTACCGTTAGAAGAAGTAATCGGCGACCGTTTCGGACGCTACAGTAAATACATTATTCAAGACAGGGCGCTGCCCGACGCTCGTGACGGTTTAAAGCCGGTGCAGCGGAGAATTTTATACGCCATGCACGCAGACGGAAATACATTCGATAAAAATTTCCGTAAAGCGGCAAAAACGGTCGGAAACGTTATCGGTAATTATCATCCGCACGGTGACAGCTCTGTTTATGAAGCGATGGTGCGGATGAGCCAGGATTGGAAAGTGCGGAATGTGCTGATTGAGATGCACGGCAACAATGGAAGCATTGACGGTGATCCGCCGGCTGCCATGCGTTATACGGAAGCGAGATTATCTTCTATCGCGTCCGAGCTTTTGCGTGATATAGATAAAAATACGGTTGAATTCGTTCCGAACTTTGATGACACTAGTAAAGAACCGGTTGTTTTGCCCGCCATGTTTCCTAACTTGCTTGTCAACGGATCAACCGGGATTTCAGCGGGCTATGCGACTGATATTCCCCCTCATCATCTGGGTGAGGTCATTGATGCCGTCATTAAACGGATTGAATCTCCGGATTGCACCGTCGATGACTTGATGCAGGTGATTAAAGGGCCTGACTTTCCGACAGGAGGCATTATTCAAGGAGTCGACGGCATTCGGAAGGCTTATGAAACCGGAAAAGGCAAAATTATTATCCGCGGCAAGGCTGAAGTGGAATCCGTAAGAGGCGGACGGGAGCAGATCGTCATTACAGAAATTCCGTTTGAAGTAAACAAAGCCAATCTCGTAAAGAAAATGGACGAATACCGCATAGACAAAAAAGTCGAAGGCATTTCTGAAGTCCGGGATGAAACTGACCGCACGGGGCTTCGGGTGGTCGTTGAGTTAAAGAAAGAAGCCGATGCAAAAGGCATTTTGAATTTCTTATATAAAAACACTGATCTGCAGACAACATATAACTTTAATATGGTCGCCATACATAACCGCCGGCCGATGCTGATGAGTCTTACGGCCATCCTGGATGCGTATATTTCCCATCAGAAGGAAGTGGTGACAAACCGCTCCGTCTTTGAATTGCAAAAAGCAAAAGAGCGGCACCACATCGTTGAAGGACTGATGAAGGCACTGTCTGTGTTAGATGAGGTCATAGCCGTCATCCGGGCAAGCAGCGACAAGAAAGATGCGAAACAAAACGTAATGTCTAAATTCGCATTTACGGAGCCTCAGGCCGAAGCGATCGTATCCTTGCAGCTGTATCGTCTGACAAACACGGATATTACGGCGCTAAAAGAGGAAGCGGAAGAGCTCAGCAAGAAAATTCAGGAGCTCGAAGCCATTTTAAGTCATGATAAAAAGCTGTTAAAAGTCATTACAAGCAGCCTGAAAAAATTGAAAAAGACCTATGCTGACAGCAGACGGTCTGTCATTGAAGAAAAGATTGAGGAAATTAAAATCAATCTTGAAGTCATGGTTGCCTCTGAGGACGTATATGTGACAGTCACAAAAGACGGCTATGTAAAACGAACAAGCCAGCGGTCATTTGCCGCTTCTAACGGCCAGGATTTCGGTATGAAGGATACTGACAGGCTGATTCACCAATTTGAAATGAATACAACGGATGTTCTCCTGCTCTTTACCAATAAGGGAAGCTATGTTTATTGTCCGGTTCACCAGCTTCCCGATATCAGGTGGAAAGACATGGGGCAGCACGTAACGAACATCATCACGATTGACCGAGATGAAACCATCGTGAAAGCTATACCGGTAAAAGAATTTGATCCATCTTCATATTTATTGTTTATGACGAAAAACGGCATGGTGAAAAGAACTGAAATGACGCATTACAAAGCGCAGCGTTACTCGAAAGCGCTTGTTGCCCTTAACCTTAAAGGGGACGACGAGCTGATTGATGTTCATGTCACAGACGGCGGCAGCCAGCTGTTTATCGCCACCCGCCTCGGGTACGGTTTATGGTTCGGTGAAGATGAAGTAAATGTAGTCGGTGCCCGTGCGGCCGGCGTAAAGGGCATAAATGTAAAAGACGGTGATACCGTCGTATCAGGACAAATTCTGCATGAGACAGATTCGCTTGTCCTTGTCACACAGCGGGGAGCAATCAAGCGGATGAACCTATCTGAATTCGAAAAAACATCCAGGGCGAAGCGCGGTGTCATCATGCTGCGTGAGCTTAAAAAGAACCCGCATCGCGCAGTCGGCGTATTCGCGTGCGCTTTAGCCGACATGATCGCTGCGGAAACAGAAAAAGGCGAGAGAATCGAAATCGCCGTGAAGTCCTTGCGGGCGAATGACCGATACAGCAACGGCTCCTTCTTTACCGATGAAGATGAGACAGGGCCGGTAACAGATGTATGGCGTATCCCCGCGTCTGATGTTTAAGAGTAAAAATAAAATAAAAAAACCTCCGCTCATTGAGCGGAGGTTTTACTATTTAGCTTTCATGGCTGCCGAATAAGTCAGTGATAGCGTGAACGACTTCGATTCCCTGCCATACAAATAAATTCAATGCAGTGAATGAAAACAACCCTAAAATCACCATTCGTAAGATAAACAACATGTTTAACAACCTCCTCATTTTATGTTACATAGATAGGCGATGTTGAACATGAAGCTCATCGAAATACGAGGACTGATAAAATTTAGCGATTAAAAAGCTTTTCTTTCGCTGTCTTCTCCGGGAAGCGGGGCGTCTCCTGTCTGATATCACGATCAGTGAGACAGAAGCGGCAAAAAGCGCCGTCAAGATATATGAGCCCGTCAGCGATTTTTTCTCATCATCAGCATTTTGGCCGGCCTTCATTTCGTGCATTTCCTGCTGGTCGGCTACCGCTTTAAAATGATGAGCAGTATCGAACGCATGGGGAATGGAGAGCAAATGAAAGCTTGCAATCGCTAAAAATAAAATAGAAGCTTTTAAAAACAAGATTTTTTTCAAATGTTCTCCCCCCTTCATAAGTCTGAATATTTTTATTATAATACCCTAATTTAAATGTAAAGTAAACATATTTATTAAATTTAAAAAATTATTATCCTGGTTAAGTATATACCATTCCATCCATCTTTTCATCTCTTTTTTCTTAAAGACCTATTTGTTATGATATGCACGCATTCCTTATGGCATGACAACATTTTTCGGGCTGTAAGATAAAAAACGGGGCATGACAGCAAAAGACGTGATGTAGAAACCGAAACATTTTCTTAAAAAAACTTCTCAACCACTGTTGTTGTGATATAATAATACTCGTTGTGTTAAAAGATCTAACATATGCAGCAAAAATGACAGTAAAAGATATGTAAAAGGGAGGTTAAACATGGAGGCTTTCATCAGTGAAATCATAAATGTTCCAAATGATTTTATTTGGAAGTATCTTGTTTATATTTTAGTCGGGATCGGATTGTACTTTACGTTCCGTTTTCGCTTTATTCAATTCCAATACTTTATTGAAATGTTTAGAATCGTCGGGGAGAAGCCGCAAGGAAATAAAGGAGTGTCTTCAATGCAGGCATTCTTTATCTCAGCCGCTTCTCGTGTCGGAACCGGAAACTTGACCGGCGTCGCGCTGGCGATTGCAACAGGCGGTCCAGGCGCAGTATTTTGGATGTGGATCGTAGCGATTGTCGGTATGGCTTCCAGCTTTGTGGAAAGCACCTTGGCGCAGCTGTATAAAGTGCGTTCCGGTGACGAATTCCGCGGCGGTCCGGCATATTACATGGCAAAGGGACTGGGCGCCCGCTGGCTCGGTATTTTATTCGCCGTATTGATTACCGTTTCTTTCGGACTTATCTTTAACGCCGTGCAGTCAAATACGATTTCTGTGGCGTTTGACGAAGCATTCCATGTGAATAAAACAGTTATCGCAATCATTTTAGCTGTATTAACGGCTTTCATTATATTCGGCGGGCTGAAACGTGTTGTATCCGTTTCGCAATTTATCGTTCCGGTCATGGCGGGTATGTATATTCTGATCGCGTTGTATGTTGTAATTGTGAATATTACCGCGGTACCTGAATTGCTTATGACGATTGTGAAAAATGCGTTTGGTCTTGAGCAGATCGTCGGCGGAAGCTTAGGAAGCATCATTATTATCGGTGCGCAGCGCGGCCTGTTTTCAAACGAAGCGGGTATGGGAAGCGCGCCGAATGCCGCAGCGGCTGCACATGTGTCGCATCCGGCTAAGCAGGGATTAATTCAGACGCTCGGCGTGTTTTTTGATACATTTATCGTTTGTACATCGACTGCCTTTATCATTTTATTGTACAGCTTTACGCCTAAAGGCGACGGCATCCAAGTGACGCAAGCCGCATTGCAGCACCACCTCGGCGGCTGGGCCCCGACATTTATTGCGATTGCGATGTTTTTATTCGCATTCAGCTCTGTCGTCGGCAACTATTACTATGGTGAAACCAATATTGAATTTATTAAAACAAGCAAAACATGGCTTAATATTTACCGCGTATTCGTCGTAGTGATGGTGGTATACGGATGTTTGGCTGACTTCCAGATCGTCTGGGACATGGCAAACTTGTTTATGGGACTCTTGGCTCTCATTAACTTAGTGGCAATCTTACTGCTGAGTAATGTAGCCTACAAGATCTATAAGGATTATGCCGCTCAGCGCAAAAAAGGTCTTGATCCTGTATTCAAAGCCGAGAATACCCCGGAGCTCAAGCATATTGAAACATGGGCGGAAGAAGAAGGTACAAGCCCCGAACGTAAGACTGCTAACTGAGGAAACATGCATACAATTTTCAAAAAACCCCTTACATTTTGTTGTGAGGGGTTTTTTTATGTGAAAAACCGGGTTATTTTTACTGAAAACAGATTTTTTTGAATTTATTGTATTTTTCTCTTGCGTGTGTAAGGGTTTTCATATAAAGTTTTACTAAACCGGTTTACCAAACCGATTTAGTCTTAAAAGAAAGGAGTATTGATGTGGCTTCTGATTATGGTATTTTTACGATCGGTGATGCGATGATCACCTTAAATCCCGCAAGCACAGGACCTTTGCGTTTTGTTACCCATTTTGAACGAAAAGCAGGAGGAGCTGAACTGAATTTTGCGATTGCATGCGCCAGATTGAATCTGCACTCAAAGTGGGTCAGCAGACTGGGGAAGGATGAGTTCGGCAGAGTGATTTATCAGTTTGCCAAAGGAGAAGGAATTGATGTGACTGACGTCTCCTATGTTGAAGGCTTTCCTACATCTTTAAATGTCAAAGAGATCAGAAATGACGGTTCAGGCAAGACGTTTTATTATCGTTTCAATTCACCAATTCTGACTCTTGCACCGGAAGATATAACAGAGAATATGTTTGCCGGCATTCACATCGTTCATCTTACCGGTGTGTTCCTCGCGCTTGATAAGAAAAATCTTGAAATTGCTGAAAGGGTGCTTTCCATCGCCAAAGCAAGAGGGATTCCCGTATCTTTTGATCCGAATATCAGGCTGAAGCTGTGGACGATTGAGGAGGCGCGTGCGGCATTTCATCAAATCTTTCCGCATACTGATATTCTTCTGGCGGGCCGGGACGAAATGAAACAGCTGACAGGTATAGGGGAAAATGAAGCATTAGCCCGGTTTGCAGAGACCTATTCAATCAGCCAGCTCGTCATAAAAGACGGTGAAGCAGGTTCTGCGCTGTATCATGATCATAAGTGGGTTCACAAAGAGGCTTTCCCGGTTGCGCCTGTTGACACGGTAGGAGCGGGTGACGGCTTTAATGCCGGCTACCTGTACAGTTATCTGCATGGTTTTGAACCGGAAAAACGTCTGGAGTTTGCCAATGCGGTCGGTGCGCTCGTCACCACAGTTTCCGGTGATAATGAAGGGCTTCCCTATCTAGAAGAGGTTCTGTCATTTGTAAACAAAGAGACTGTGATTGAACGGTAGCAAGCACAACTTAAAAAGCGGGTGAGAAAATGAAAGCGGTTCAAGTACGGAAAGCATTTGATCTGATGGTGACGGAATGTGAGAAACCGTCTGTTGTCCACGCGGATGATGTTCTTGTCAAGGTGAAGCGGGTCGGAATTTGCGGATCAGATTTGCATATTTATCATGGGACAAATCCGTTAGCGTCCCTGCCGAGAGTAATCGGACATGAAGTCACAGGGGAAGTCGCAAAGACCGGTTCTCATGTCCGGCGTTTCAAGCCGGGTGACCGCGTAGTGGTTGAACCGATATCTTATTGCGGAACATGCTATGCCTGCCGGAAAGGACGTCCGAACGTCTGCAAAGCGCTTTCGGTGTTCGGCGTTCATGAAGATGGCGGGATGCGGGAATATATCGTGGTTCCGGAAAAGCAGCTGCATGCCGTTTCCCGCGATCTGCCCTGGGAGGAAGCGGTCATGGCAGAACCATATACGATCGGCGCCCAGGCCGTTTGGAGAGGCCGTGTCGAGAAGGAAGATACCGTTTTGATTCAGGGAGCGGGACCGATCGGAATCTGCATATTAAAAATGGCAAAGTTCAAAGGCGCTTCCGTCATGATAACCGACTTGAATGATGAACGCTTGGCATTCGCTGAAAAAAACGGTGCGGACGTTACCGTCAACGCGCAAAAAGAAGATCCCGTTTTGCGGGTGAACGAATGGACAAAAAAAGAAGGCGCCAATGTCGTCATTGATGCCGTCTGTCTCCCCTCAACGTTTGAAACGTCCATTGACGCGGTGTCTCCGGCCGGTCATGTGGTTGTGCTTGGTTTTGATGAGAGGACTGCCGGCATTTCTCAGCTTCCGATCACAAAAAAGGAAGTCACGATAACCGGTTCAAGATTGCAGACGAATCAGTTTCCGTACATTACAGACTTACTGAATAAAGGCCTGTTAACGCACGGCGGTCTTATTACACATACATTTTCAGCAGATGACGTCCATCAAGCATTTCAGTTGATCGAACAGCACCCGGGCAAGGTGGGAAAAGCAATCATTACGTTTGATTAAAGGAGGAGCGAGAATGCTGCCTAAGTACGCCATTTACGAAAAACTTCTGCATGCACAAGTGGTGGCTGTCATAAGGGGACAAAACAGCCAAGAGGCGCTTGAAGTTTCAAAAGCGGCCATTTCAGGAGGTATCAGCGCCATTGAGCTTACATACACAACTCCTGAAGTGGAAGATGTCTTTAAGGAACTCCGGCATCAAGATATTCTTCTTGGAGCCGGTTCTGTAATGGATACAGAAACGGCGAGACACGCCATTTTATCAGGCGCCTCATTTATCGTCAGCTCTCATTTTGTAAAAGAGATAGCGTCTCTATGCAACCAGTACAGCGTACCGTATCTTCCGGGATGCATGAGCGTGTCTGATATGGCTTTGGCGCTTGAAGCCGGATGTGATGTGGTAAAGCTGTTTCCCGCTAATTCGTTTGACCCTTCATTTATCAAGTCGGTCAACGGTCCTCTGCCGAATGTCCGCATTATGCCGACCGGGGGTATCTCATTAAACAGCATGAATGACTGGCTCTCTGCCGGAGCGGTCGCGGTCGGTGTGGGAAGCGACTTGACAAAAGCTTATCAAAAGGGCGGCTATGAAGCTGCTGTATCCCTCAGCAAAGAATACGTCTGCCGAAAAAACGAATATACGGGGGTGTAACATGAATATCACGTTTCGCTGGTACGGCCAAGGTAATGATACGGTGACTCTTGAACATGTCAGACAAATTCCCGGGGTCAAAGGCATCGTCTGGGCTCTTCACCAGAAGCCCGCGGGCGATGTATGGGAAAAGGAGGACATTGAAGCGGAAGTCAGATACATTCAATCCTATGGGTTTCATGCAGAGGTCGTGGAAAGCGTGAATGTTCATGAAGCCATTAAACTCGGTCATGAAGAACGCGGACAATATATTGAGCACTATAAACAGACCATTCGCAATCTGTCCGAATTCGGCGTGAAAGTCATCTGTTACAATTTCATGCCGATATTTGACTGGACGCGTACCGATATGTTCCGCGCGCTGGAGGATGGGTCAACCGCTTTGTTTTTTGAAAAAGCGAAAGTGGAAAGTCTCCCTCCGGAGGAACTCATCCGCACGGTTGAAGAATCTTCTGATTTGACGCTTCCCGGGTGGGAGCCGGAGAAAATGGCCCGGATCAAGGAACTGTTTGAGGCCTATCAAACGGTTGATGAAAAACAGCTTTGGGCCAATCTAGAATTCTTTTTACATGAAATCCTTCCTGTAGCGGAGGAACACGGCATTCAAATGGCCATTCATCCGGATGATCCGCCCTGGTCAATTTTTGGCCTGCCCCGTATTATCACCGGTGAGAAAAGTTATGAAAAGCTGCAAGAGATTTCAGATTCACCCGCCAACTGTATTACGTTGTGCACGGGTTCGATGGGAGCGGATCCCGCCAATGATATGGTGAAGATCACCAAACACTATGCGGGAGCTGCGCCGTTTGCCCATATACGAAATGTGAAAATCTGCGATAACGGTGATTTTACGGAAACTTCGCATCTTACCAGTGATGGGTCCATTGATATTACCGGTGTGGTAAAAGAATTGCACGGCCAAGACTATAAAGGATATGTACGGCCTGATCACGGCCGTCATATCTGGGGCGAACAATGCCGGCCGGGTTATGGTTTATATGATCGTGCTTTAGGAATTATGTACTTGAACGGGCTGTGGGATGCGTTCTCGTCTCATGAGAAAGGGGTGAAGAGATGAGACCGATTCATGAACGTTTATCAGGAAGAACCGCTGTCATAACAGGCGGGAGCGGTGTTCTCTGTTCAGCAATGGCAAAGGAGCTTTCACGGCAGGGGATGAAAATTGCGATCGTCAGCCGGAATGCTGATAAAGCAGAGCGTGCGGCGGGCGAGATTGCTGACGCTGGAGGAACCGCGGTTTCTGTACCGGCTGATGTTTCAGCCCGTGATTCGCTCGAAAAGGCAAAAGACGAGATTATCAGCCGGTTTGGTTCTGTCAATCTTTTAATTAACGGAGCCGGGGGAAACCACCCTGATGCGATCACTGCCAGTGAGACGTATGAAGAGGATGAGCAGGGCACATCATTTTTTGATATGGACGAAACGGGGTTTTCCAGCGTATTTTCAACCAACTTTACCGGTGCATTTCTGGCATCGCAAGTGTTTGGAAAAGACCTACTGAAGGCGGAATGTCCCGCGATTATTAATATTTCTTCTATGAGTGCGTATACACCGATGACAAAGGTGCCCGCCTACAGCGCGGCCAAGGCGGCGATTCAGAATTTTACGATGTGGATGGCTGTTCATTTCGCAAAAAAAGGGCTGCGGGTGAATGCCATCGCTCCGGGTTTCTTTTTGACAGCGCAAAACCGTGAGTTGTTATTACAGGAAGATGAAAGTCTGACAGACCGATCCAATAAGATTATGGCACATACACCGATGAAACGTTTCGGGAAACCGGAAGACCTTCTGGGAACGCTCCTGTGGCTTTCGGATGATTCATGCTCAGGCTTCGTCACCGGGGTCACCGTTCCCGTCGACGGAGGTTTTATGGCTTATTCCGGAGTGTGACAGAATCCATGTCCCTGTCAGATTGTAAACCATTTACTTCTGACTTATACTAGTGAAAAATGAAGACAGACGGGGATGAGTCCATGAAAACCATTACAATTTCTGATGTGGCGAAATTTGCAAACGTATCTAAAAGCACTGTATCTCAATTTTTAAATCAGCGCTATGACTATATGAGCGAGAAAACGAAACAAAAAATAGAAGCGGCCATTCAAGAGCTGAACTATCAGCCGAATTTCGTCGCCCGCAGCTTAAAACAGAAATCAACATTTACAGTAGGTGTGGTGGTGGCTAATATTCTTCACACTTTTTCCACTCAGGTCATCAGGGCGGTGGAAGACTATTTTCATGAACAAGGATTTCATATTATTGTCTGCAATGCGGATGATGAACCGGAAAAAGAAAAGAAATATATTGAAATGCTGCGGGCTAAGCAGGTGGACGGAATTATTATTTTTCCGACGGGCGAAAATCTCTCTTTATATGAAAAGATGAAACGCGATACGTTTCCGGTCGTGTTTATGGACAGAACCATTGAAGAACTCGGGATTCCGACAGTGATGCTTGATAACCATCATGCAGCCGGTCTTGCCGTTGACCGGTTTATCGAAAGCGGCATTAAGAGAATTGCGATTATTACGACGTCCATTATTCGGGAAATCAGTCCGAGGGTAGAAAGGATTGAAGGGTATAAAAAGGCGCTTGACCGCCACGGAATGATGGTGCGGGACGAATATATCAAAACAGCCGATGCGGCTGATATTTCCAATGTTTTGTCAGAGCTGTTCTCACTTGAGGAGCCTCCGAAAGCGATATTGGCGGCAAACGATATCGTTCTTGTTGAGGTGCTGAAGTATATGAAGGAGCATGATATGACAATTCCGGATAAGGCAGCCGTCATCGGAATTGATGAAGTTCCTTTTGCGGGTTTTTTTACTCCTCCGATTACGACGATCGTCCAGCCTGCGGCAGAAATGGCGCGAAAAGCGGGAAGCCTTCTTCTTCGCCAGATACAAGAAAAAGATGGCGGTGAAAAACGGATTCACCGCTATAAACCGGCGCTGCTCGCAAGGCAATCCGGATAACCGGTTTCATTGCATAAACCGGTTTACTCCGGCAATTTAAATGTCTGAATATTATGAAATGAGAGGGGGATTTTATGTTCTCAAAAGATAGATTCCCTATTATTCTTCTTTTATTTTCAGCCGGGGTGATTAACTATTTAGACCGCTCAGCGCTGTCTATTGCAGCGCCGTTCATACAGCAGGATCTCACATTGTCTGCAACCCAAATGGGGCTGATTTTCAGCAGTTTTTCTGTCGGATACGCTGTGTTTAACTTTCTCGGCGGTGTTGCATCTGACCGGTATGGGGCTAAATTGACATTGTGTACGGCGATGATCGTTTGGTCTCTTTTCAGCGGAGCGGTTGCGCTTGCTTTCGGATTTGTAAGTCTTTTGATTATCCGTGTTTTATTCGGTATGGGAGAGGGGCCGCTGTCGGCTGCCATAAGCAAAATGGTCAACAATTGGTTTCCTCCGTCTCAGCGCGCCACGGTCATTGGTCTGACAAACAGCGGCACGCCGCTCGGCGGGGCGATCTCCGGCCCGATTGTCGGGATGATTGCTGTGGCGTTCAGCTGGAAAGTTTCCTTTGTCCTGATCATGATCATCGGTTTAGTCTGGGCGGTCATCTGGTTTAAATTTGTCAAAGAATGGCCGGCGCCGACGGAAGACGCCCCGGCAATGAAAGCGGCGATTCAGTCGCATGAGCAGCATATCCCGATGACCTTTTATTTGAAACAAAAAACGGTTCTCTTCACGGCTTTTGCCTTTTTCGCCTACAATTACATCTTATTTTTCTTCTTAACATGGTTTCCGAGCTATCTGGTGAAAGAACGCGGTTTAAGTGTTGAATTTATGAGCGTGGTGACTGTTATTCCCTGGATTCTTGGATTTATCGGTTTGGCGGCAGGCGGAATGATTTCTGATTATGTATTCAAAAAAACCGCCGGAAAAGGGGTTTTGTTCTCACGGAAAGTCATTCTTGTCACTTGTCTGTTCGCTTCCGCTGTACTGATCGGATTTGCCGGACTTGTTACCACTACCGTAAGTGCCGTTATTCTCGTTGCTTTATCAGTCTTCTTTTTATATATAACGGGCTCTATCTATTGGGCGGTGATTCATGATGTGGTTGATCAAAGGAATGTCGGATCAGTCGGCGGCTTTATGCATTTTCTTGCAAACACGGCCGGTATTATCGGGCCTGCTTTAACCGGCTTTATCGCGGACAAAAGCGGATCATTCTCCGGGGCGTTTTTGCTTGCAGGCGGATTAGCCGTTTTGGCCTCGGCTGCGGTAATCCGTTTCGTGCGCCCGATTATCATTCAAACCGCTTCTGAAGATAAAAAAGACACGATACCTTATTCATAAGTTATCAAAGCCACTGAGGCTGTCCTGCAGATAACGGGATGGCCTTTTTGTTCTGCCGCTTGATCTGTTCCTATGATAATATAGGAATTGTTTACAAAAGAAGGGAAGAGGAGGGGGCATGAAACAGAAGCCGATATATGTCGAAATCAATATTGCATCTGATATAGAAACGCTTTGGGAATATACGCAAAACCCGCATCTTCATAAGGAATGGGATCTGCGGTTTTCTGACATTACATATCTTCATAGGCTGCCAGATGAACCGCAGAGATTTCTATATGAAACACGAATCGGTTTTGGGCTGAAGGTATCCGGCACGGGCGAATCAATAGGTGACATAAGGCCTCGCTCGTCAGAAAGAGTGTCTTCGCTCGCTTTTGCCTCTGATCATCCGCTGTCACTTATAAAAGAAGGCAGGGGCTACTGGAAGTATATAGAGCGGGATAACGGACAAACCGCATTTTTGACTCAATATCAATATGAAACGGCCCGCGGTCTGCCGGGAAGTTGGATAGACCGTTTTTTATTTCGTCCTCTGCTAAGCTGGGCTACCGCATGGAGCTTTGATGTGTTGCGGCTTTGGATAGAACAAAACAGACATCCGAAGATATCAGTCCGTTTCGGATTTGTCTATGTCTGTATGTGTCTCGTATTCAGTCTGTATTGGTTTTTTCAAGGCTTTCATGATGGCTGTGCCGATGCAGAGATCGTGAGGGGAGCGCTGGAGACAGGGTTAGGGGTATTATGGCTGCTTCCCATGCGGAGAAAGTGGCTGATTCACACCGGGCAGTCAGTCTTCTTTTGTGTAACGGCACTGCTATATTCCGGCGGCGGATTCGTGATCTCATTAGGGGTGCTTACGATAGCCGCAATGATTCTTAAGCCCAAGCTGCCGAGCGCCTGGCATACAAAACGAAAGAGAGAAGTGAAATGACGGATTCAATGTATGAAAAAGCGATTACTCATTATCAATCACTGCACCCGATGCTGCAGAAACGGTACAGATTTGACGGATCACGCACGTTTTGCGGAGAAGGAATTATGTCAGAAATAAAGGGAGGTTCTTTTCTTGTCAGAATGCTTTTAAAGACAGGTGTTTTTTTCAGATGTTTTTTCTCAGAGAGGGGAAACGATATCCCTTTCACTATCGAAAACAAAAACAGGCAAAATGGCGTGGAATGGAATCGTACCTTTTTCTTTAAAAGCAAAACGCGTTTTTTTGATGCCGTCATGGAATATGATGAGCGGGAAAACAGAATTCTTGATTACTTCGGCAAACCCCGCATCCTACTGTCTGAACTGCATTTAGAAGCGTCTTCAGACGGAGGGCTTGTTATTACATCCGGAAGGCAGTGGCTCCTGATAGTCGGAAAGAAAATCCCGCTTCCGGCATGGCTGTGCGGCAGTTCAACCGTTTATGAGGCTTATGATGAGGAAATGAATTGCTTCAGCATAAAGGTTCATGTGAAAAACCGGATACTCGGCACGCTTTTCTCTTACCGGGGGACTTTCCGTGAAACAGAGGGGGAAACATGCTGAAGCGTTATCTCATGGTAAGCGTGATTTGCTTTTTGGGATTTGCGGCGGCTGAAGCTCCGCATATATCAGCTGCTGAGACGTTTGTTTTATTTTCCGTACTTTTTTTCGTTCCCGCTGTATTCGATTTTGCTTTTCGGCCGTCAAAGACCTTAGAGAATGTGTTATTACGGAGTTATCCTGTTGCCGCTTTATGTGCGGTGCTTGCGCTTGTCACAGACTTCAGTTTTTTTGCCTTTGTGTGGCTCATTTATACGCTTGGGCTGGCACTGTATGCTGTCCGGCGGCTGATGAAAACAAATATTCACAGAACAGAAGAGATGTCTGTTATGGCGGGTTTCATTTATTTGGCCGGGGGCGGATTCTGGTTCTTCGCATATGTCCTTGAGATTCCCGTCATGAATTTCGGCCCGCTTATCGTTCTGCTGACGGCGGTGCACTTTCACTATTCCGCTTTCCTGATTCCGATCTTTAACGGATTGCTCGGCAGGATCATACGGGAGAAACGGGTTCTTTACAGATGGAGCACGGTCATTATTTTGATTTCGCCGATCCTTATTGCCTTGGGGATTACATTTTCAAAGACACTTGATGTGATTGCTGTCGCTCTGTATCTGGCGGGTCTGTATGTAAATGCATATCTCGTCTTTACGGCGCCGTTTGTTACGAAAACAGGCAGGATCTTGATCAGGAGTTCTTCGGCTGTGTTAATGATTACAATTGCTTTTTCTTTGATATATTCGTACGGTGTCTACCGCGAGGAGGCAACGCTCACGATCAGCCAGATGATTTGGATTCACGGGGCCGTCAATGCATTCGGCGTTATCCTGCCGGCTTTGGCGGGGTGGAGGTTGGAAAATCCGAGATCGTTTGATGAGGGCAGCGAAAGAACGTTCAGCCGTATTTACGGGAAGAGAACGATAGGCAAAGACTTTTTGACTGATATTCATGCAGCAAATGACATCCATTATACCGGCCTTCTGGATCAGATGAGAGAACTGCATTCTGAAGACTTTTCAACTCAAAAACTGGCGCCGGCCGTTAATTCCTTTTATGAAGAGACAATTGATTATGATATCATGGCAAAAGTGACGTGGAGCGGATGGTTTCGTCCGTTCGCGCGCGTGTACGAGCCGTTCAGCAGAAGAGCGGGGCAGATTCACCTGTCCATGAATCCGGATTGGTATATCATGCACAGTGATATTATAGGAGTTGACTCTGACAAAGACGGCAGAAAAAATGTCCGTGCGTGGATCAGAACAAATGAAAAGCAGGAAACCGTTTTTACTGCGCTGTATTCAGCGTACAGGGCAAAAGGGGAAGGATACATGAATATCTCTCTTCCGCTGCCGTACGGCCAAATGACGGGCATTTTAAAGCCTTATGCGCGTAAGCAGAATCTTGTTTTGACAAGCAGACGGCGAAAAAGCGGAGCGGGTGATGAAGGGATTTATCTGCAGACGAAATGGGGGACGTGTCATCTTCCGCTGGCAGAGACATTTCTTATTTCAGCCCAGAGCGAAACAAGCCTGAAGGCCGTTCATCATATGTGGCTGTTCGGACTGAAATTTTTAACTGTGCATTATCGGATCACTCATGCTTCCGCAGGTAACCGAAGCAAATAACAAGCTGCAGCGCCGTCTGTTCATCAGGCGGCTTTTTCTCATCTGCTTTATTTGCGAGCTATTTTGCGGCGGATGACACGAAAGGAGTCATGCGCTGGATCTCATTTATTCTCGTGTTAGCTCAGCTGTCAGGGATGAGCATGAGCGGTTATGTTGTCAGTGAATGGGGATGGCACGCGGCATTTTGGATCGGGAGCGGCCTCGGTCTTTGCCTGTCTTTCATGATTCGCGAAATGAAAATGACAGCAATGTTTGGCTTCACAATGGCGAGAAAGAAATCAGCTTGTTGTCTTTTCGTTTATGACTAAGCACGCACTGGCTCTGCTAGTGATAGGAACATTAGTTCGCAGGTGCGGAAACGGGTAACATTAAAGCTGTTTTACTTACTCGCATCCGTTTTTATTTTTATCATTCCTTTTACCGTCAGCCCGATGGCGCTTTATCTGGTCCAGGTTTTAATAGGTTTTTCACTCGGGCATTATTTTTCCTTTGCTGCTTGGAATGTCGATTGAGTCTGTTCCGGAAGACATGAGAGCAACATCGATGGGGGTGTACCAGGCGCTTTGTGCACTCGGTATTTTCGGAGAACCTTTAGCCGAGGGATTTTTTAATGATTGGCTGGGGCTCAGAGCCGGATTTTATTTCGCGGGGGTGCTCGGGCTGGCAGCTGTCATACTTGCTCATATGTGGGGAGCCGATGCAAAAACTCGTCGGAAAAAAGCAGGGAAGATGCGGCAAAGTATTATCAGACATGATTTTATTTTTTGTGTACGCTTTCAAAAAAGAAGAGATCTTATTCGGATAAAATCCATTCCAATATATGTATTTTTAGTGAAAGTAAGTATTTGATCTACAAAATATGACAAATTCCCTTTGTTCAAGATGGTAAAATCAGATTGCCTGCTAAGTGAGTAAGCAGCAGGCAACAAATCAAAAGGGGGCAATATTAATGTTAAAAAGTAAAATTAAAAAAATAGCCGGTGCGGCTGTAATTGCTGGAGCATTATTGGTTTCCGTGTCGCCAGCAAAAGCAGAAACTCTTCCGGGATTGATCTGGGTCATGGACAAATATACTGACGCTTTTAAATTCGACATGTTTATTAAAAACGGAAATGAAAAATGGGTTTATGTTTACACAAGATTATCCGATGGCAAAGTTGATGTGGAAGAAGTAAAGTGTGAAACAATTTATAAAGATCGATGCTATGTAAAGCAGTAAGAAATAAATACAAATCGTAAAACATCCTATTTTTTAATTCTGTCTCATCAACTAAGTATACTTAAGATAACGAGACAGGATTTTCGTTGAAGATTTTACTTCCTAGAATATATATTATGTAAACTAGGAATGATGTAGAGAATATAAAAGTGGATCCATATTCTAAGAGCATCCCCTTTTGTAAGGAAAACCTCTACGGCCTTAATAAATTAAATTGGTCATAAAGGTTTTTCAGTTTGAGTATTTTAATCGGTTATGTCACTTGTTGCTGGTCTTCTTGATCAAGTCCACGCCATCGTATGCCAGACTTTCCACACTTGCAGCCTTCTGCAGTATGTAATGATCAAAAAAGTTCTTCGTATAGTCTGTAACAAGATTTCGCATCTCCATGGCATCCCGTTCACCTCTAAGTTCCTTATTCACACTGGTAAACACGATGTCGCAGTAATCTAAATGCGCAGCACGATCAACAGAGAAATAATAGGTATCCATGCTATTGTTAGCGCCAATGATCGCATTCATGTTATAGTTCGGTTCAGAAAACAGCAGCAAAAAGGGTTTCTTAAGGTCGCTGCCCTGAAGGCCGAACGCACCGCTATCCAAGCCAATCCCGCAGGCGAACCGTTCGTCGTCCCGGCAAACAATCGCCGTCGTAGGCCCTCCATAAGAATGTCCGACTATGCCCATGCCGATATCAAGCAACAATCTGCCCTTAAAGATGGAATTCAGCTCTCCAGAATCCAATTTGACAAGATAATCGGCTACATACCTTACATCTTCTGCCTGTAATTCACTATACTCTGTTAACTTGTCAAGTATCGGCAGTGTAAGCACGTTTTGGCACATCTCAATGGCAGTTTCATCGTCGGGCTGCATTTCCATCTTACCAGCCAACGCCAGCATCTCCGGATCTTCAGAAAACGCCATAATGACATCCGAAAAATCCTTTGATACATTAAACATTCGCCCATCTTTACGCTTATACATCGTGCTATTTTGATGGCCGATGCTTACTACAACATATCCCATGCTTGCCAAGTCTGTACAGATCACTGTACCCCATTCTGGAGAACCGCCCCCGCCGCAAACATAAAATAACACCGGATAGCGTTTTTCCTTCCCGGAGAGAGCAAGGTCGTCGTAACATTGGGTCTTGATATCTATAGAGTAAGCATCTTTCAACGCAGAGAGAAGCGTCTGCTCATCAAGCATTTCGCAGACTTCAGGAAACATGTACGTTGATGTAGTCTTCCCTTCGCTGCTGTCGGACGGATAATACACAAACGCCGTCAGTTCTCTTTTTGTATGATCTGATGCCGTGTACTCAAAATCCATCTGGGTTCGGCCGACAGTATAGCCGCCAATTGGCTCCGGAAACGCGTCATACTTTTTCATTCTCTTGTTCCCCCTTACGTAATAAAAGTGACGGATGTGAAATACACACATTGCTCTACAAACGCTTTTCATTACATCATATGTTCAGTGAATCATAGCTACTCCTTGGCTTTCTTGAGATTGCTAACAACCCTTGTACTGGCCCATATACTGTTTCAGAGTTTCATCCGCCACGTAAACCTCCTTGTATTGCTGTTTAAGATGACAAAAGCGGACATCGTTGCTGATGTCCGCCTAAAGCTAACTAATTGGGTTCTGTTCCCCAAATCAGTTTTCCTTGATGATATAATGTGATTTTTTTCGTTGTTTTAAACGTATTTGATTGGAAAAAGGAATAATCGCCGCTTTGTGCATAATTGCTCCAGTCATCATTGTGAAGACGAAGCTGAATATTCCCTGTGCTTGCTCCCGGTGACAGCGTTCCTGTTTTAAACCCCAGTTCCAGATAGGTATCTGCACCTTGCTTAGGTTTATGCAGCGTCACAAATTTGTGGGTCAGATTGCCGCATCCCATCTGCGCGTAGTCACAGTCAAAGTTTTGGCCTTTGTTTTTCACGTTATACCAGTAACGGGCAGTGACATCTTTTAAATCAACCGTCGCATTGCCGTTATTTTTTATGTGAAGCTGCGGGCGGATTTGATTGCTGTTCACAAGCCCATCCCCTGCTTTGTATTGTACAGAAACGCCTTTTTCCTGTGTGGGGTTATCTTGTGCTGGCGTTTCAGGGCCGTCCTTCGTTGAATCTTTAGTGCCGCGAATGTTTTCTCTTACGAATGTTCCTGAAGCAGTTAAATCTGACAGCGGCCAGCCGCCTGTTTTAGATGCTCCCGGCTTTAACGCTGAGGATGATTCCTGCTTATCAGAAAGATTCCAGTTCACCCAGCTGATTTTCTTGCTGTCGAGATAATTCAGCCATTCCCGCGACTGGTCAAGGAATATACCGCCATTTCCAGACGCGTCGCTTGTTCCCCATTCCGTCACGAAAATAGGCGCTCCTTTGCTGAGTGCGTAGTTTGCTTTATCCCGTAAAAATTGGCCATGTGTGCCGGCATAAAAATGAAGCGCGTACATGACGTTTGCATCTTTTAACTGGTCATCGGCAGCATCATTCACATCCTGGCTCCATGTACCGGTTCCGACAATGATGATGTTGTCTGGATCATTTTTGCGGATAACGGAAATCACTTCTTCCGCATACGGTTTAATATCACGCTTCCAGTTCACGTCACCGTTTGGTTCGTTTGCAATTTCATAAATGACGTTTGGCGTGTTTCCGTAAAGACTTGACATCTCCTTGAAAAATTCTTTTGCCTTCTCTTTATTTTGGTTTGGGTTGCCGTCATTTAAAATATGCCAGTCAATGATGACATATATCCCAAGTTCTTTTGCCGCTTCAACCGCTTCTTTTACTTTATTTTTCACGGACGGGTTGTCAATATAACCGCCATCTGCCGTATACATCGCCGCGCGGAAAACGGTTATGCCCCAATCGTCTCTCAGCCATTTTAAGCTGTCTTTATTGACGAAATCGCCATACCATTGCAATCCATGTGAACTGATCCCTTTCAGTTGTACCGCTTTGCCATCTCGGTTTACAAGTTGTGTACCTTTTATGCTAAGCTGACCATTCTTGGCTACTGGCGTTTTTGTCCCTGCTGCTGATGCCGGCGAAGGCAGCAAGCCGCCCATTGTCAATACCGCAATCAATAAACACGTAATAAAAACAGAAATTGACCGTTTCATATCTGATCTTTTCCTCCTTCGCATCATTTTGGCTCTTTCTTATGAGCTCGAACTCATTGTAAAAATCTTTCTCATGATTGTCTATCAACCTAATTTCTTGTTTTTGGGAGGTGTAAAAGCCTGTCAATTTGCTCTATCTCTATTGAATAAGACACACCTGACACATATAGAACAAAGAAAACCGGGCTGAATCGGGACTTTACACGTCATTTTTCAATCGAATCGAAAAATTAAATGTATTTCCAACGTAGACACGCTGAATGTGATGAGTCTCAATATGGCATTGAATCTTATGATTGCTGTAAGAAGACGAGTCCTTGTTAATTTAAGGTTGATGTAAGGTTCGGATTAATACGGGTTAAGGTTGGAGTTGTACAATAAGATTGTACTTCAGTGAGGGATTCAGCCAGAAGAATTCCCCCTTCAATAAATCATAGAGGTGAAAAGGTTTGAGAGAAAATAAAATTTTGTCTTCATTATGTTACTTCAGTATATTTTTTGCGCCGTTTCTGTTTCCGATTATCGTCTATTTCTTAGGCCAGGATGATGTGAAATATCATGCGAAAAAATCTTTGTGGACGCATCTGATTCCTTATTTGATTTTTGGAATTGGCATCATCGCTTCAGGTTTACTTGGTATGAATGACATCAGGCACACCGGGCCTTTCCTGCTTGCGACGTATGCTGTTACATTCCTTGTGGCGATCTATTTTTTCATTTGGAACATTGTCAAAGGAATCAAAGTGTTTTCGGAACAATAGGAAAAAACGGTTCTGTTATTAATCAACAGAACCGTTTTTTTGTATAGCCATTATCATAATTGTATATCTATCGTTGTCCCTTCTCCCGCGGTGCTGTGAATGGTGATGTCCCCTCCGTGCTTTTGGATAATATCCTTTGCTATGGCCATTCCAAGACCAGAGCCTGCATGCGTCGTTCCTGTATTTGTCCCCCTGTAATAGCGATCAAACACTTTCTCCAGCTCCTCTTCTTCTATCCCTTTGCCGTTGTCCTTAATTGTCACATGAGTTCGTTCTTTTTGTTCAAGCCGTACAACGATCTTCACATCAGGATCATTGTGAACGAGGGCATTTAAAATGAGATTCGTGACCGCTCTCCGAATCAATATCGCATCAAGGTTCAGCATCAGCTTTTCCAGGTTCGTTTGAAGTTCAATGGATTTATCCGCATATCTAGAATCGTTTAACATATCAATTAACGTTTCCCGCAGCAGCGATACAAGGTTTACCCGCTCTGTATGTAACATCACATCGTTGTTTTTCAGCCTTGTCGTTAAATTTAAATCTTCCATCACATCTTTCATATAGAGGGATTTACTCTCAATGATCTGGGCGTACTCTCTGATCTGTTCGACTGTGAGATGGTAATTTGGATCTTTGATGATTTCTGCATAGCCTTGAATAGATGCTAATGGTGTTTTAATGTCATGAGAAATATGACTGATCCACTCTTCACGCATTTGCTCTAATTTATCTTTTTCTTTTTTGCTTAAAGATAGTTGTTCCGATAAGTGATTGACATTATAGAAGACATCTTTATAAATGCCTTTGGATTTCATGTTGATCGTATAATCTCCATTAGCTAACCGCTGGATTCCTTGAATGACACGGCCGAGCGGTTTTGTGAGCTGCCGGCTGAATAGATAGCCAATGAGTAACGCGATCAATGCATCTATTGATAATAATATGATGGTTCCTGCATTGAACTTCGTCACAAATTCCTTGGTATCATATGAGAGGATAAATTTTCCGAGAGAGGGATTTTTAAACCCTATAAAGTAACTGTACTCCTTGCCATTTACTTTTTTCCCGCCAGCGTAAATGGTTGATAATAATTGTTCATCCTTATATTTATGTAAATTTACAATTTCAATAGGCGTATATTTTTTCTTCAGTCCTTTAGGTTCTCTATCATGATAAACATCCTGTCCGTTTTCATCTAATATTTGAATCCATGCATTCTGCTCTTTTAAAGCTTTTTGGCCCTCTTTGTTTACTGTGATACCATTGTTCGATAACGTGACATATTGTCGGAATGATCTTGTGAAAGTTTCCGGTGTACTTTCTTCGTCATGTTGGCTGTTCGCCTGGAAAACGAGCCAAAACATAAAAATAAATAAATTAATGAAGACTGTAATGATGGTCACGATAATGACAGAGACCATATATCTGCCTGTTAATCGCCAATTCATCCTTACGCATCCTTTACAACAAATTTGTAGCCTAACCCTTTCACAGTGACGAGAAAGTCTGGTTTTGATGGGGTGTTTTCTATTTTCTCACGGAGCCTGCGTATATGAACCATCACTGTGTTGTCAGAACCGAAGAAATCTTCTCCCCATACAGCTTGATAGAGTATTTCTTTACTGATCACCCGATTGGGATGCTGCAGAAAATAGGTCATAAGCATAAGTTCTTTAGGTGTTAACTCAATAGCCGCTCCATTTTTGGTGAGCTCGGCTTGTTGTTGGTTTAATTCAAATGGCCCTTTTTTTATTAGGGTTCCGGTTTGAGAAGGCTGTAAGTAAGAGACCCGTCTCAGCTGCGCTTTGACCCGGTATGCAACTTCCTTAGGGCTGAAGGGTTTTGTAATGTAGTCGTCCCCGCCGATGGCAAGTCCTACAATTTTATCCGTTTCCTCCCCCTTTGCAGACAAAAAGATAATAGGAACGTGTGAAATGTCTCTTATTTGCTTGCAGATATCATAGCCTTCACCGTCTGGCAGCATGATATCCAATATCACCAGATCGGGATTTTCTTGATGAAATTGAGCCAATCCGTCACGGGCAGTCGAAGCGGTGATCACACGATCAATGCCTTCTCTTATTAATACGGTTTTGATCAGTTCCAAAATTTCTTTTTCGTCGTCTATGATTAATACTTTGCTGTGAAGCCGTGACATATAATGATCACTCCTTGAAGTCATTGTCATTATTATACCCAATGTCTGTGTATCGTTAAAAAAATCAACACTTCTATCCCACAGAAAATAAGCCAATTTTCTTTTTCAAGTAAGAAAATTGGCTTATTGCGATGCTGATGCCTTTAACGCTTTACAACAAATGTTGTCACGCTTTGAGCCGGCAGATGGGCCCAAAAATGATTGTCCGTTACTTTGAGATCCGTTCCAGGTTGAAGATTGCTGCTGCTGCTCGTGATCCATCTGGATACTTGCGAAGCAGTTCCATTCTGCAATACGAAGTTTTGGTTGACCCCTGTGTTATTTTTATTAATGGCAACAATCACGACCTTATTGTCTCCTTTATAGGCTGACACGTAAACATTCGGTTCAGGATTTTTCGTTGCATCAATCCTTACATAGCCAGGGCGCACAAATTTTGAGAAATGAGCCATATTGTATCCGCGTTTGCTGATCATCCCATCTTCTTTCATAGGGCCGTATGATCTGCGGATATACCACCACACATAAGCTTGAAAATCTCCCTCTACCATTGAATGATGAATATGCTCTGAAACACCTAAAGCCTCAGGCCAGCGATCCGCTGAATTGTTGTCACTATTCGGATAGTATACCTCCGTCATCCATAGCTCTTTCCCTCCTCCTTTTTGTTTGAAAAGAGGATAAGGAAACTGACTGACCTGAGTGCCGTACAGGTGGGTTCCGAGGATATCCATATTCCTAAGCGCCTGCGGATCATTTAAAATGGGGTCCGATATATTTTTCAGGTATTGAAATGATTCCGGCGCAATCACGCGGGCATTAATGGAACCGGCATTCTCTCTCATGAAACGCAGGATTTCTTGGGGCGTCCACCATGTCCATTCGTGAGCGTAATCAGGCTCGTTTTGCATAGAAATCGCATACAGATTCACACCATTACTCTTCATGAAATTAACGAAATCGTTAAGATGCTGCGCGTATGCGGCGTACTTATCGTATCTCAGCCGCTTAGCTGTTGTGTCACCATTATGATTGAAAGTCTCAACCATATCGTTTGGCGGATTCCAAGGGGAAGCAAAAACGATTGCTCCATGTTTGATCGCACTCTTTGCAGTCTCCACTTCCTTGTACCAATTATTTC
Source organism: Bacillus sp. JHAA (assembly GCF_036961585.1). Taxonomy (NCBI): domain Bacteria; kingdom Bacillati; phylum Bacillota; class Bacilli; order Caryophanales; family Bacillaceae; genus Bacillus; species Bacillus sp. JHAA. Next base: position 586,698 of record NZ_JBAMDE010000003.1, read on the forward strand.
TATTTTCATCTACATGAATTCTTAAGACCGAAAAACCTAACTGATTCTGTCCATTGCCAAAAGCGGTCTCCCGTTGAGCCGCAGTCAAGTCTCCAATCCAAGCCGGGTGGTTCATTCCTCCAAAACCGCGAATCACTTGTCTATCTGCAGATATATTAACTGTTGCATCACTTGCTGCTGAAACTTCAGTAACTCCCGGTCCTAAGAGCATGACGGACAGCATTGTGAAACATACCAATAATACACAAATTGTTTTTTTTACGCTCGATATCATTTTTTCCTCTCCTTCATATGTCGTTTATGGACTTAGAAAACGTACCTTTGTCTCCCTTTGCTTATCTTTGTGTAAACTGCCAGTAATCGAAATTAAACAAGTTTCCTGTACCAGTTCCGGTAAATACAAAGAATACGTTGTGAACACCGGATGCGCCGCTTACCGCAGTTTCTATTTCTCTCCAAGATTGCGTTCCGCCTGTGGAAGGGACATTCAAGGTTCCGACAAGCTTACCGTTTGCACTATCTAGCCGCACTTCTATTTTCCCGCCAAGAGCGGACGCTACATTTGCTTTAAACGTCCTGGCGCCGCCTGACCCGAAATCTGCATTTCCAACAGCAATCCAGTCTCCGTTATGAATGTTTGTGACATGTTGATTATTGACCGGGCCGCCGGGTGCTGAGGATGCCTCTGTCAAAATCCGTCCGTTCCAGGCAAACGTTTCCGCTTCTACGCGGTGATATGGATTCAAATTGGATAGCTGTTTGACACCTGCAAAATTTGCCGCTACCTCTTGCAGGGAGCCATCTGGATTATGCACAAGCTTATTAATATGGGGAGAACGGTAACCTTTGCCGGCCCCGTAAAGAGCGGAGCTGACAGTTTGAGTATGATACACCACATACCACTCGTTTTTAAAATTGAAAACAGCATGATGATTGTTCCCGCCGCCTCCGAAAAATGCTCCCGGATTTTTCAGAAAGTGCCCTCTATACGAAAAAGAATCTATAGGACTTGAGCTGGTCATATAGCCGATCTCACCTGGAGGTTTATCGGCCGGGTGCGCGCCCCCGAAATTGATACAATAGGAATAGTAATATTTTCCGTTATACTTATGCATTCCCGAATCTTCAAACATAAAAGGCGCATCAATCGTAGACGCACTTCCGGCAACACTGGTCATATCAGGATCTAATTTCATGACTCTTGCTGTTTTAGGATTGGCCCATTGCCCCTGTGCGGGATTTGAACCGCCCGGAACGCCTCCGCCGGCATATAGGTAACCGGTACCGTCATCATCTACGAATACTGCCGGATCAAAAAGCCATACAACACCGGACATTCCTGGCGTATTTGGCGTTACCAGCGCTTTTCCGATCGGATCTGTCCATGGGCCGGTCGGGCTGTCTGCGGTGAGAACCCCGATACCTCCGCCGCCGTTTGCGAAATAAAGGAAAAATTTATCCTTACCATTGATCTTTTTCACCGCGGCTGACGGGGCCCATGATGCTCCTGCCCATTTGGCAATCCCCCGGCCGCCATTCGCCCCATTGGCACCCGCTGCGGGAATCGTTCCGTGATCTGTCCAGTTCACCATATCCGCTGAAGATATGACGGATATTTTATTCAAATTGGCAAATGAATTATCCTTAATCGTGCCGTCGCTATTATATTCATAGTCATCGCTTGACATATAGATGTAGACTCTTCCGTTATAGGTCAGCGCAAACGGATCTGCGCCCAGATGATGGTCAATAAGCGGATTTGAATTCCCAACATGTTTTGCAATTGGAGTGCTTACCGCATTCGCATATTCCCCAGGTAAACAGCTCAATAATAAAGCAAGGACCCATAGGCATACCCAACATTTTTTACACATAACTTAACGCTCCTCCTTTATTTAAAAATTTAGGCAACTTTTACCATCTGAGAACAAATTGCAGTACCGGCAGTAAAAAGCAGACTCCGCAGTTAAGCAACTCAATAATAGAGCTAGTACCCCTAAACATACGCTACACTTTTTTCTAATAACTTGACATCCTCCTTTTTCCTTAAAATGTATGATGATTTTTTTACCATTTGATGACAACTGGTCATGGAGAACGGCTCTGGAGTAAACCTTGCGAACACAGGAGTATGACTCTCGCCTTTTTAATAAAAACGCCGCTGAGTGCCAGGCCAGCGGCGTTTTATACTTGATCATTTACATTTTGTCAAACTTTGCGTCTCCCGCAAACGATCCCATTGACAGTTGTTCTTCAAGAACAAGTCCGTGATGATGCCGTTCTTCAATCCGTTTAATAATAGATCGAATGGCTTCCGCATTTTCTTCGATATTGTGAGGTTCAAAGATCGTCACGTGATCTCCTTTTAATTTGTACTCAAGATAATGCTGTGCTGTTGATTGTGTCCAGCCCCTATCATCGGTTACATCGCCGCATAGCAAATGATGGATGTTGGCGTTAACGGCGCCGGAATTGATCACTTCATTGTGGTACGCAAGATAGCCTCTGATTTTATCCTTAATCGAAGGAATGGTTAATATTTCTCTGTAATAGTCCGGAATAATGTCCATATTCAGATGGACGATCTCTTCGATTTCCTCTTCCGATAAATGAGTTACAGAAGTGGTTATTTTAGAATCCAGCATAATCACATCAGATACGGTGCGGCCTCGCTTCTCCAAAGCTTTAGCAGCCTCAAAAGCCAAATTCGATCCCGAGGAGTAACCAAGCAAAACAAAAGGCCCTTGTTCCTGAATGCGTATCATGCTTTCTGCATATCGGTCAACGATTTCTTTCTCATGAGACGGCTCTTCTAAGAAATCAGCAGCATAGACGGTGCTGACGCCGTCAAGTCTTTTCGCCATTTCATTATAAACGAGTCCATATCCGATTAAAGGCGGGAAACAGAACACAGGGATTGAATCTTCCTGGTTCAGCTTGACGAATACGTTATGATCCGTCTCGGATTCGAAAACTGCCGCTTGAATGGCGCGTGCCATTGTTTCGATGGTAGGAAAATCGTATACGGCTTGATAATGCATGTTGAGTCCCATACCGGCGTTAATTTGATGAATGAGCTGCAATACTTTAAGTGAATGGCCGCCAACGTCAAAGAAGTGATCTTTAATCCCGGGGTCAGGCAGAGCTAAAATATCCTTCCATATATCGGCCAGCTGCTTTTCAATTAACGTTCCTGGCGCTGTGTATTCGGTTCCGGTAAGCCTATTTCCCTCAGGAGCCGGCAAAGCTTTTCGATCGATTTTTCCATTAGCAGTTATCGGCATCTTCTCTACTTGTACAAAATAAGCCGGAATCATATACGCAGGCAGTTTGTTCAGCAAATGACGCTTCAGCTGCGCCGTATTTAATGACTCGTCTCCTGACAAGTAAGCGCACAGCTGCTTTGAGCCCTCTTTTTCAATCGCGATGACGACCGCTTCTTTGACAGCATCGAGTTGTAATAAAGATGCTTCAATCTCGCCGAGTTCTATCCGGTAGCCTCGGATTTTCACTTGATGATCAATTCGTCCCAAATACTCGATATTTCCGTCCGGCAGCCATCTTGCCAAGTCGCCTGTCCGGTACATCCGCTTCCCTGCTTCAAATGGGTGAGCTGCAAACTTCTCAGCTGTCAGCTCCGGACGGTTCAAATAGCCCCGAGCGAGCCCGTCTCCGGCGATACACAGCTCTCCTGCCACACCGAGCGGCTGGAAATATTCCGATCCGGGCTGTACAATGTACAATTGAATGTTGGAAATCGGTTTACCTATCGGAACGGAGTTAAGCGTTTCTCCCGCTTCACATTCAAAATACGATACATCGATCGTCGCTTCGGTCGGTCCGTATAAATTAATGATTTGAGCCTCGCCCGCCGGTGTGATCATGCGATGAAACCCGGCAACGTGCGCAGGCGTCAAAGCCTCGCCGCTTGCAAATACATATTTTAATGACGCCAGCTTTCTCTTTAATTCCTCGTCGGATTTCTGCTCCATGGACTCAAGAAAAGCATGCAGCATCGCAGGCACAAAATGCATAATGGTGACATTTTTCTGCGCAATCGTATCTAAAATGACGTCAGGGTTCTTTTCTCCTCCGTTTGACAGCAATACCGCTTTAGAACCAGTCATCGACCACCAGAACAATTCCCACACCGATACATCAAAGGTGATTGGGGTTTTTTGCAGAATGACATCCTGCTTATCCAGCGGGTAATGTTCCTGCATCCAAACGAGACGGTTGATTACGGATCGGTGTTCCACCATAACCCCTTTCGGTCGGCCTGTTGATCCCGAAGTATAGATAACATAAGCTAAGTGATTCGGTCCGGCCGTCTGTTTCAAGTTTGAACCATCTTCCCAAGAGAATCGCGGATCTTCCAGGTCAAGCACTTTTCCCGTAAAAGGCACGCTTTTCCTCAAGTGACTCTGTGCTAACAACAGCTTCGTATCCGAATCCTCCAATATATAGTGAATTCGTTCTACCGGATAGCTCGGGTCGATCGGCACATACGCGCCGCCGGCTTTTAAGATTCCGAAGAGTCCTACGATCATTTCCAAGGAACGTTCGGCCATAATCCCGACTGGCTGATCCGGCTGCACGCCTTCTGATTGCAATGTCCGGGCAAGTTGATTCGCTCTTTCATTCAGTTCCCGGTATGTCAGCTGGCTTTCCCCGTATACGACAGCCGTTTGATCAGGCGTACGCTGTGCTTGTTCCTCAAACAATTGATGAAGCGTCTTTTCCTTTGGATAATCTGCTTCCGTATCATTAAATGCCTCTATTAGGAGCGAACGTTCATCTCCCGTAAGTATATCCAAGTCTTGGACGCGAATCGCCTGACTGTTCACCATCTGCTTAATGATTTGCATAAAATGCTCTTCCATCCGCTTGACACTTGCATGATCATAGACGTTGCTATTGTATACAAAATGAATGTCGATTTCTCCAGCCGGCATGACAATGAAATTGAAATCGTAATGGGTATGCTCTTCCATATGGAAATTGATAATGTCCAGCGCGTCACGATTCGGTTTCATATGCTCCATTTGTTTCTCGACCGGATAATTTTCAAATACCATGATATGACTGATCAGCTGCTGCTTTTGTTCGGTTTGAGCCTGAATTTCATACAACGGAAATGTATCATACGCCTGAGAAGCCAATGCCTGCTCCTGGCTCATTTTCAACACTTGTTCCACAGTCATTCCAGGCTGAGCGGTAATACGTACGGGAATGGTGTTGATAAATAAGCCGACCATGGATTCAATACCCGGAATTTCTGCCGGGCGTCCGGATACAACCGACCCGAAAACGACATCCTGACTGTTGTTGTATCTTTGCAGCAATAGCCCCCACGCACTTTGAATGAATGTATTCACGGTGACGTGATGCTTGCTTGCAGTCTGTCTGATTTCTTCTGACAGCTGCTTTCCGAGCCGGCATGCAAGCCTTTGTTTTTGATATTTCTTGGCTTGGTTTGAGACAGGTTCTTTCAGTAAAACGGTTTGTCCTTCATAACCGTCCAAATATTTTTGCCAATAGGCCAAAGCGTTCTGATGATCCTGGTCTTCCAGCCATTCGATATATCGGCTGTACGGGGTGACGGCTTCCCGCTCCGGTTGTCTTCTCTCAAGAAGCTCATAATAGGTTTCAAACACTTCTTTCGTAATAAGAGGCAGACACCAGCCATCCATTAAAATATGATGGAAGCTCCATATCAATCGGACTTGGTCGTCCTCTGTACGAAGGATTGATACGCGCATTAACGCATCTTGGGTAAGGTCGAATCCTCTTGCCTTATCTTTTTGTACAAAGCCGGCAATGAACTCGTTTCGTTGTTTATTCTTCATGCTTCGAATATCTTCAACAGTTATTTCGATCGGTTTTTTTTGGAATACGATCTGTAAAGGCTGATCTTTCCATTCCGTATAAAAATGAGTCCGGAGAATCTCGTGTCTTTCCGCCAGCTGCGACAAACTCATTGTAAATGCCTCAATATCCAAGTCGCCTTTGAGGTCAAAAGCGGCTTGTTCAAAGTAAGCTCTGGAAGCCGAATCGATTAAACTATGGAACAGCATACCTTTCTGCATGGGAGTTAAAGGATATATATTTTCAATGTCGCCGATATGCTGTGTTTGCTTAACAAATTGATCTAATTCCTCGATTGTTATGTCCTTCAGCGAAATATCGCTTGGCGTCAGGTGAATGTGTTCTTGAGCTGCGCAATGTTCGATGACTTCTTTTAGGCTGTTCTTTAAGAGAGCTGCACATGTTTCCATTGTTTCTCTTCGATATTGTTTACCGCTGTAACTGATGGCCAATGACAGCCGACCGTCTGAGATCATGCCGTTAATGTCAAGCGTATAGGCAATGGGGTGCCTGTCGCTCGCAATTTTCCCTCCGGAGTAAGGAGATACCTCGATTCCTCCATTTTCGAAATCTTGATCAAATTGTCCGAGGTAATTGAAGCTGATTTCCGGATGTCCGGTCCATTCTGATGCCTTCGGATGATCGGACAAATATTTCATCAGGCCATATCCTATTCCTTTTTGGGGAATCTGACGCAGCTGTTCTTTCACCGTCCTAATCCGCTGGGAGATGTCCCGGTCCGCCTGGATTTGAAGAGAAACCGGGTATTGGGTTGTAAACCAGCCCACCGTACGTGAAATATCAACGTCTTGAAAAACAGATTCCCTGCCGTGTCCTTCCAGATGAACATGAATTTCTTCATGCCCCGTCCAGCGATGAACAGCCATTCCGAGTCCGGTCAGCAATAAATCATTAATGTCAGTCGTATAGGCACGGTTCGATTTTTTTAATAAACGCTCGGTTTCTTCCTCTGTCCATTGGACGATGATCGTTTCCAGGTCTTCGGCCAGACCGGTCTCCTGCTCATTATCCTTTGGCAATTTGTGTTGCGAGATATGTTTCTGCTCAAGCCAATATTGATTTTTCGCTTCAAATTCCGGGCTTTCTGCATAACGTTTCAATCGTTCAGCCCATAACAGATAGGAATCCGTCTTCTTAGGGAGCGTGATCGCTTCTCCGTTTTGGAGCTGCTCATAAGCTGACGTTATATCCTCAAGTAAAATCCTCCACGATACGCCATCTACAACCAGATGATGAATTGCAATCAGCAAATGATCGCCATCCTGACATTGAAACAATCCCAGTTTCATGAGCGGACCATCGGCTAAATGGATGGATTGCTGAATGTCATTGGCTATCATTTCTATCGTTTCGGCAAGGTTGTTTTCTTCGAGTAAAGAGAATACGTCGAGGCTGAATAATTCTCCTTCACTGATCCCGCAGGTTCTGGCTTCGTATTCATGATCTCCCTGAACATAGACCATGCGCAAAGCATCGTGATGCTCGGCAATCTTCTTCATGACTTTCTGAAGCTTCGATTCGTCCAACCCCTCTTTAAAATAAAGCATGACAGATTGATTATAATGGTGCGGATCAGGGTATTGCCGGGCGAAAAACCAATGCTGAATCGGCGTCAATAAAGTACGGCCTTTGATTTCCCCTTGTTCTGCGATTCGGGTAACGGGCTTAATAAAAGGAGCAAGCCCGGAGATCGTCGGGTGTTTGAACAAGTGTTTGATGTCAAGCTTATACCCGGCTTGATATAAGCTTGAGGTTACCTGAATCGACTTAATCGAATCTCCTCCCAGCTCAAAGAAATGGTCATCGATTCCGACCTGTTCTGCGCCTAATACCGATTCCCACACCCCGGCCAGTATTTTTTCCAGTTCTGTCCGCGGAGCTGTATAAGGATTGCCGGTGAGATTTCCCGTTGGAGCAGGCAGCGCCTGACGATCTATTTTTCCGTTGGAAGTAAGCGGCATCGCTGCCAGCTGTACAAAATAAGCAGGGATCATATAGGACGGAAGCTGCCGGGACAGGTGCTCCCGAATTTCGCCTGCGGTTAAAGAATGCTGTGCGGTATAATAGGCGCACAAGGATGTTTCCCCGTTGGTTTCTTGTGCCGTAACGAGAGCTTCTTGAATCGGCGGTATTTGGAAAAATGCGGATTCGACTTCCCCGATTTCAATGCGGTAACCGCGGATTTTCACCTGGTGGTCGATCCGGCCTAAATATTCGATATTTCCGTCCGGCAGCCGCCTTGCTAAGTCTCCCGTCCGGTACATTTTCACCTCTGGTACAAAGGGGTGCTGCAAAAATCTTTCCGCCGTTAATTCCGCTCTGTTCAAGTATCCTCTGGCGATGCCGTCCCCGCTGATATATATTTCTCCCGGGACGCCGGCCGGCACCGGCTTCATGCTCTTATCCAGCACGAAAATGTTCATGTTGTCCGCGGCGGTTCCGATCGGCACTGATTCCCGTCTGTCGTTTTGCGGATCAAAGGAATAAATCATACAGCCGACGACTGTCTCTGTAGGCCCGTATTCGTTAAAAATTTCGATTTTTCCGCCGAATTTCCCGCTGATGCTACGGGCGAGCCGCGTGCTTAAATTGTCACCGCCGACAATGAATTTCCGAATGGTGCACTCAGCAGGGATATTTATCTCTTTCAATAACTGCAAGTGCGCCGGGGTCAGCTTGATAATATCCGCCCTTGAATCCTGAATAATGGAATCAAGCAAGGCAGTACTGTTTTCTCCTCCGTAGACAATAATGGCATTTCCTGTAATGAGCGGAGTAAAAACAGACGTTATCGTCAGATCAAAAGCGATGGACGAATATAGGGGAAAGTTGGTTTTTTCCCCTTTGACATAGACCCGGCGGGCCCACCAAATATAATTGGTTAAGCCCTGATGCTCAATTGCCACTCCTTTAGGCTTGCCTGTGGAGCCTGACGTATAAATGACATAGGCCAAATCCTTCGTACTGCTGATCGGTTCCAGGTAAGAGCCGTCTTCGTGGTAAGAGCTTTCCTGATCGAGGAAAACCATTGTGCCCGCAAGTTCCAACTGTTTTTGAAGATGGCTCTGCGTCAGGACGATATCAGCTTGGGAGTCTTCTACTATATACTGTATGCGATGCTTCGGATAATCCGGATCAATTGGCACATAGGCCCCTCCCGCTTTTAAAACGGCCAGTATTCCCACGACCAGTTCGATCTCATGTTCGCAGATAATCGCAGTGAGCCGATCCGTCTTTACCCCCTTTTTCCTTAACGTTCGGGCTAATTGATTGGCACGTTCATTGAGCTGACGATATGTGAATTGCTTTTCTCCGTAAATAACGGCTGCTTGATCCGGTGTTCGTTTCATCTGTTCTTCGAATAACTGATAAACCGTCTTATCCCGCGGATATTCAGTTTTCGCAGTTTGATTGTCAACGAGAAGTGAATGTGTCTCCGATTCTGGCAAAATATTCACTTGACCGAGGGGGAGCTCAGGCTGAAATAATATGACAGAAAATAGCCGGTTTAAATGTCCGAGCACCTGCATCATATACTGACGATCATAGACTTGTTCATTAAAACATAACTTTATGTCAATCAAGTCTTCACCCATAGCAAACTGGAATAAAGCATCTGCAGCAGCCGTTTCTATGAAACCATCAGGATGAATTTGCTCTAGCGAAACGACTGTATCGATGATCGGCAAATGATTTGCATTGTAGTTCAGCCTCAGCTGTCCGGCCATTTTATCAAAGGGAACGTCCTGATATAAGATCGCTTCGTCCACCGTATGTTTCAATTCATGGAAAATTGATTTAAACGTACTGCCGGAATTGATATGCTGTTTGATTAACATGAGCTGGTCTGAACGAAGATCTTCATCAGTTTCGTCTTCAAAGCTTGGAACCCCTGTAATCACGCCTTCTTCCCCCGTGTATTTGTATAAAAGGGATTCAATTCCGATCAGGAGAACCAGATAGACGGCCATTGGCGTTTGGTTCGTCATGGTCAGGATGCGCCGTGATACATCCGCACTCAATGAACTGTGAATACAGTCAGATCCACTTGTTATATCACGCTTTACTGTTGAGTCGGACATTTGAAACGAAGGGAATGCACTAGGACGGTCTTCCGTGTGAAACATTCGGCCCCAGAACAACTCCTGTTGTTTGAATTCTGACACTCATATCCCTCCAGTTGGTTTCATTCCTGTTTTCAGGCGACTGGCGGCAGCCGCGGCATTCATGCCGGGACAGCCACTGCCCCTGTGATTAGAAATCCAATTCGATTGTGCTTGCGAGATGTTTACTTTTGTTTACTTTTTCGCTTAATTGAATGTCTTTTAAAGGAATGGATGGGTTTCTCATAATCGCCGAAAGGATCATGACGTAATCCTTGGCCAATACAGCAATGGTTTTCTTTTTAAACAGTTTCGTACAGTAATCAAAACTGCCCTGAATCTCATCTTGGTCTATTAAGAAGTTCAGCTGTAAATCAAACTTGGCTGCCGTCTCTGTTTGTTCATAAGGCCTGACTGCGAGAGAGTCCACTTCAATATCTGTTTGTTCGGTATTTTGCAGGACAAACATCGTATCAAACAATGGATTGCGGCTTAAGTCCCGTTTCACACCCAGTTTTTCAACTAATTCTTCAAAAGGATACTCTTGATGTTCAAAAGCCTTCAGCATGGTTTCTTTCGTTTCCGTTATATAATCCAAAAATGTCTTTTCCGCCATCGGAGCGGTGCGGATGGCTAATGTATTGACAAACATTCCGATAATGGGTTCCAAATCCGCATGCGGTCTCCCTGCAATAGGTGTACCGACAACGATATCATCCTGACCGCTGTATTTTGCCAGCAGTATGGAATAGGCCGAGAATAGAATCATGTAAGCGGTCGTTCCGGTCAATTCTTCCAGCTGCTTTATCCCTTGGGTGACAGTCTTATCGAGCGTAAAATTGTGCCTTTTCCCATCAAAGCTTCTAACCGGCGGTCTCGCAAAATCTTTCGGCAGCTCGAATGACGGGAGCTCTTCATGAAATACACCAAGCCAATACTCTTCCTGGCTCTTGATTCGTTCTCTTTGTTCTTTTTGATGTTTCCATTCCGTAAAGTCTTTGTACTGAATACGGAGCGGAGCTAACTCTTTGCCGTCATACAATTGAATCAGTTCTTCGACAAAAATATTCATGGAGGCGCCGTCCGTGATAATGTGGTGCATGTCAAACATGAAAATATGCAGGTCTTGTTCTAACTCGATGAGTCCGGCCCTGAGTAATGGAGCTTGGCTGAGATCGAACGGCCGCACGAAGGTCCGGAAACATTCCTCAACCTCGTCGGCTGTTGCTTTGTATCTTTCCATCGAAAACTCCACTTGCGATTTGATCATCTGCACCGGTTCTCCGCGGACCATTTCAAAACCGGTACGCAGCGATTCATGGCGCTGGATCAGTCTTTGGAAAGCGGTTTGCAAGCGATTCATGTCGAGTTTTCCTTCTAATGTAAGAATTCCCGGCATATTGTAGCTCAGTTCTCCGCCTTCTATTTGTGTTGACAGGTAAACCATCTTCTGCACGGACGATACGGGATAGACATCTTTTGCTTTGGCTTTCGGAATATAGTCCGGTCCGTTGGTTTCAGCTTCTGCAATAGCTTGTGCCATTTCTTCAACTGTCGGACATTGAAAGACTTCTCTTAATGAAATGTTTTTGCTGAATTGCTTATGAATTTTGGCGATGAGCGTCATCCCCCGCAACGAGTGGCCGCCCAAATCGAAAAAGTTATCTTTTACACCTATTTCTTTTACCTTCAAAACGTCTTGCCAGATGCATATCAGCTGCTCTTCCATATTCGTCCGCGGAGCAACGTAGTCAGTCCCCGTTTGCAAACCTGCTTCAGGCATCGGTAATGCTCTTCGATTTACTTTTCCATTGCCGGTTAGCGGCAGTTTCTCCAGCTGGATGAAGTATGAAGGGATCATATATCCCGGTATTTGGCCAGCAAGTTTTTCTTTAAGCTGACTGATCGAGAGTGATTGCTCTGCTGTAAAATAGGCATACAAATCGCTTTGGCCATCGGTATTTTCTTTTGCTAGGACAACTGCTTCCTGTACGTGCTTGAGAAGAGCGGCTTCCACCTCACCGAGTTCAACCCGATAACCGCGGATTTTGACTTGATGGTCCCTCCTTCCCGCATATTCAATGTTTCCCTCGGGAAGGTAACGAGCCAGATCGCCTGTTTTATACATCCGTTGATTCGAGTCATATGGGTGCGGAACAAAAGTTTCGAGCGTCAAAGACTCCCTGTTATGATAGCCTCTGGCCAGGCTCACTCCTGAAATACAAAGTTCACCGACGATTCCGACAGGCTGAAGCGTTCCGGCTTCATTCAAAATGAAAATCTCCGTATTTGAAATCGGTTTTCCGATCGGCTGAAGCTCCTGATCTGTATCAGGATCGACGGTATACATGGTCACAACATGCGTCTCCGACGGACCGTAATGATTATGCAATGTGACTTGGTGTCGTGCCAGCATGTCACGCAGCATCCTTGTTGCGATGAGCTGTTCTCCCGCAGCGATGATGTGATCCACGCACTCGGCAAACGGTTCGAAATAGTGTTTCTCTGAGGCAAGGAGCTTAAGGAACGCTGTCGGGAGAAATGCTGTTTGTATCCCGTGCGTTCTGACAAAATCATTGAGCTGCCGTATGTCACGTTTTGCCTCATTGCCGATGATAAAGAGTGTTCCTCCGCTTGAAAGCGCGGAGAACATTTCTTGATAGCAGACATCAAAGCTCATTGCGGCAAATTGCAGCACTCTGTCAAAGCGAAGCTGCGTATGATCCTGCTCATAAGCGAGCAGATTCGTCATCGTCTTGTGCTCCAGCTGAACGCCTTTCGGCTGCCCTGTTGTGCCTGACGTGTAAATAACATACATTAAATCATTTTCCGAGCAGGAAAGATTAAGATTGTCTGTTCTGCCTTGATATAGTAACGGATCATCAAGCAGAAGCACTTCTCCTTCAAAGAGCGGCGGAATAGCGTGACCTGCACAAGTCAAAAGCACATCGGCACCGCTGTCTTTTAGCATAAAAGCCCGCCGTTTTTCGGGAAGCTCCGGATCGATAGGGAGAAATGCTGCGCCGGCCTTTAATATGGCTAAAATGCCGATGATCATATGTGCTGAGCGATCCGTGAGAACGGCAACAACCTGATCAGTGCAGGCACCCTTATCTTGAAGAACGCGCGCCAGCTGATTGGAACGTTCATTCAGCTGACGATAAGTCAGCGTCTGATTTCCAAACATGACGGCTTCATGATCCGGGTTACGCTCAGCCTGCTGCTCAAAAAGCTGATGAATCGTTGTCGGAATTCGTTTTTCCGCAACTGCAGTATCGTTAAAGAGTTGCTGAATGTCTCTTTCCTCTTCCTTGGTCATCATATTTAAACGAGCCAGCTCGGCCTCAGGCTGTTTAATAATCGAATCAACCAGCTGTTCAAAATGCCCCATCATCCGTTCGATCGTTTCCGGTTTAAACAGAGCCGTCAAGTATTCCAGCGTGAACTGAATACCCGCCCCTTCTTCCACAGCAGTTAAAGTTAGATCAAATTTCGCCATCGTATGTCCGTTTGGATATGGTTTGAAAGTGACGTCATTTATCTCTAACTGTTCCTGCTCCGTGTTTTGAAGCACAAACATGGTGTCAAACAATGGATTGCGGCTCAAGTCTCTGGCGATATTCAGTTGATCGATCAGCGCTTCGAACGGATAATCCTGATGTTCATAAGCTTTTAATGCATTCTCCTTCACTTCGGACAGATACTGAGAGAACGTCTTCCCTTTTTCAGGGTAATTTCTCATCGCCAATGTATTGACAAACATTCCGATAATCGGTTCCAAATCGGCGTGCGGTCTTCCCGCTATAGGACTGCCGACAATAATGTCTTCCTGGCCGCTGTATTTTGAAAGCAATAATGTATAAGACGCAAGGAGCACCATATATAAAGTCGATTCAGTTTGGGATGCCAGCTGCTTTAATCCGTCGCTTTTTTGCTTATCAAGCGTAAAATGCATTGTGGCTCCCGCAAAATCCCGTGCCGACGGCCGGATATAATCGGCCGGCAGATGAAGGACAGGAACGTCGCCGCTGTACAGCTCTAACCAATAGGCTTCTTGTTTTTGAATCTGCTGTAATCTCGCTTCGCCGGTCTGCCATACCGCGTAGTCCTTGTACTGGATGCGCAGGGGCGGTAATGTCTCTCCTTCATAAATCCGGATAAATTCTTTGATCAATACGCTCATGGATGTTCCGTCAGAAATAATGTGGTGCATATCAAACATCAGAATTCCGCGGTCAGGTTGAAGTTCAATCAGCCCTACGCGAAGCAGCGGCGGCTCATCCAGGTGAAAAGGACGAATAAATTGGCGGATATAAAGGTCCGCATCATCTTCTTCCCCTTGGTACCACTCTGCTTCAAACGCCGCGTGATCCAAGACATACTGAACAGGTTCTCCGTCAGCCATTTTAAAACCGGTGCGCAAAGATTCATGGCGCAAAATCAGCGTGCGGAAGGCTTGCTGCAGCTTGTCACGATCAAGCTTTCCTTCCACAGTCATCAGTCCCAGCATGTTGTAACTGAGTTCTCCGCCTTCCAAGTGATTCAGGATGTACAACCGTTTTTGTGCTGAGGATACCGGATAATAAGGTCTTTTTTCAATTGCAGGAATCGCGGCATACCCGGTCAGCTCCGTCTTCGTGATCGTCCGTGCGAGCTGTTCAATGGTTGGGAAACGGAAGACGTCCCGCAAAGGAATTTGGACATGCATTTGCTTTTGTATTTTTGCAATCAGCGCCGTTGCCCGCAGGGAGTGTCCGCCGATCTCAAAAAAGTGATCTCTGATCCCCAACTGCTCTAGTCCAAGGACATCCTCCCAAATTGCTGTCAGCTGGATTTCTGCCGAAGTTTGCGGCGGGACGTACTCTATGCCGCTGTCACGCTTTTTGACCGGAGCCGGCAATAACTGGCGATTCAACTTCCCGTTTGGCGTCAGCGGCATCTTATCCAGCTGCACAAAATGAGCGGGGATCATATATCCGGGTAAATGCCGGGCCATTCTTTCGCGAAGTTCACTGATCTGTATTGTCTTATCTGCTGCAAAGTATCCGCACAAGTAATATTCATCATCTGCATCTTTAAGGGCAGCTGCGGCGGCTTCTTGAATATCAGGAACGTTCAGCATCACCGATTCGATTTCACCGAGTTCAATCCGAAAACCTTGAATTTTCACCTGATGATCAATCCGGCCGATATATTCAATATTTCCATCCGGCAGAAGGCGGGCCAGATCACCGGTTCTGTACATTCGGTCCTCCGGTACAAACGGATCGGCAACAAATTTTTCGTCCGTCAGTTCCGGCAGGTTCAAGTAACCCCGCCCGACACCGTCCCCTGCAATATACAGCTCGCCTTGGACGCCCTTCGGCTGCAGCCGTTTTTTTGAATCAAGAATGTACATTCGGTTTCTGCCTAACGGCTTGCCTATAGGGACATAGTTTTGGCTGCGTGCCCAAGCATCGGAAGAACATTCAATGTTGAACAGAGACGCGTCTACGCAAGTCTCCGTAGGCCCATATACATTAGTAATCCCAGGCGCAGCGCCATGCTCGCCGAATAATTGCTTGAGCTTATTTACCGTCGTTTTGGAAAGAGCCTCTCCTCCGATTAAAAGATGCTGAAGCGTGACTCCCTGCAAATCACCTGCAGCTATCAAAAGCTTTAAGTGGGCAGGTGTTCCGTCAGTGATGTCAATCGAATGCTGCCGATAGTAACGGCATAAGGCAGCACCGTCTGACACTATCTCTTTCGGAACAATAAACAAGGTATGGCCTGACAGCAAGGAAGCATACATTTGCTGAACAGAAGCATCGAAATAATATGGAGCGAGCATGGCTATATTCAGCTCCGCATCATAGGCAGAGTATACTTGGCGGCTCAGCCCTTCTATCAGGTGGATGACCTGGCGATGTTCAATTAACGTGCCTTTAGGCTTGCCTGTCGTGCCGGAAGTATAAATGGCATAGGCCAGTTGACTGGACTGATAAGAGAGTGCAAGACTGCTGTCTTTTTCGTGATAGAAATGTTCCTCCATGAGATCGATACATGTTCCTGAGAAGCCGATGTCATCCTGCAGCTTCCCGCAGTAAAGCAATACGCTGATGCTTGAATCATTTAAAATATAACGGATGCGTTCAGACGGAGAATCAGGATCTATCGGCAAATATGCACCGCCCGCTTTTAAAACTCCCAAGATGCCTACAACCATCTCAAGCGAGCGTTCAGTCATAATGCCGACAAGCTGATCCGCCTGCACTCCTTTTGCCTGCAAGGTTCGAGCAAGCTGATTGGCACGCCGGTTCAGTTCTTCGTAGGTGAATTGTTTACCCTCGAATACAACCGCTGTATTGTCCGGAGTACGATGCGCCTGTTCCTCGAACAACTCATGAATCGTTTTTTCACGCGGGTAATGCATGTCATTAGACTGAAAGCGGCTGAGCAGATATTCTTTTTCTTGCTGAGAGAGAAGCTCCAAATCTTCTATTTTGACAGACGGCTGCCGCAATACTTGCTGCATGAGTTTTTCAAAATGACCTCGGAGCCGCTCCACTTCTGATTTTTCATATTCGTTTTCATTAAAACCGAAATGAACGGCCAGCTGTTTGCCAGGTATGACAACCACATTCAAATCATAGTGGGAGTGTTCCTGCATATGAAAATTCGTAATGTTCAGCTCCGTACCATGATGTCCCGTCTCTTCGGCTTGCTGCCCTATCGGATAATTTTCAAAGATCATGATATGATCAATTAAGTTTTGCTTTTGTTCCGTTTGGGCCTGAATTTCGTATAAAGGATAGGTATCGTACGATTGGGAAGCCAGCGCGTTTTGTTGAACCATTTGCATCGTATCAGCAAAAGTGCTGTCCTCATCGCAGCGGATGCGAACCGGAATCGTATTGATGAACAGGCCGATCATCTGTTCCACATCAGGAATTTCCGCCGGCCTTCCCGACACGACACTGCCGAAGACAACGTCTGCGGACCCGCTGTATTTCTGTAATAATACTCCCCATAACGTTTGGATCAACGTATTTAACGTAACCTGATGCTGATTTGCGATCTGCTGTAATTGTTTTGTCTGTTCGTGATCAAATCGGCAGATCAAATTGGCATAAGCGTATTCTTTTTGTTCATGCTGCGCTATTTTATGAAGAAGCGTGGTTTCACCTTTATATCCTTCAAGATACCCGCTCCAGTACCGCTTTGCCGCTCCCTGATCTTGGCGGTCAAGCCACTCGATATAGTCGCTGTAAGGAACTGCCGATAGCGGTTCTGGTTCCCTGCCTTCCTGTAAGGCGCTATAATGATCAAACACTTCCTTCGTGATAAGAGACAGGCACCAGCCATCCATCACAATATGATGGAAGCTCCAAATCAAATGATATTTGCGGTCTTCCATCCGGAAAATCGCTATGCGCATCAGCGGATCCCGAGCCAAGTCAAATCCTTTTGCCTTATCTTCTCTTTGATAGGCTGCGATTGCATCCTCTCTCAGGTGCTCCTCTCTATCACGCAAATCTGCAAAATGAATTTGCGGTGTTTGCGTTTTATAGACAATTTGTAAAGGAGTATCGTTCCAGCCGCTGTAAAAACGGGTTCTGAGCACGGCGTATGTTTCAAATAATCGTTCAAGGCTTGCTTTAAACCAATCAATCTTTAACTCTCCCTGCAAATCGAACGATGCTTGTTCAAAATAAGAACTTGAGGCCTCGTCCAACAGGCTGTGGAAGAGCATTCCTTTCTGCATCGGAGTGAGCGGATACACGTTTTCAACCTCACCTGCATGCGGCAGTTGAATGAGGAGCTGATCCAATTCGCCAATGGATATGCCTTTTAACAAAATATCGCTTGGCGTCAGTTCCGATTGTTCTTTATGAACGCAATGCGTAATGATGGTCCGCAGGCGGCTTTGAATCGTTTCCGATAACCGCATGATCGTTTCTTTTGCGTACTGTTTGCTGCTGTAGCTGATCGTAAGCTTCAGCAGGCCCTCGGTGATCATTCCGTTTATATTCAATACATACGGTCTTTCTTGATTTCCGCTTGAGTCTGAACCGCATGAATAAGAAGATAACTGGACCCCATGCTGCTGTAAATCTTGGTCAAACTGTCCAAGGTAGTTAAAGCTGATCTCGGGATTTAGTTTCGATGGCATTCCGCCGCTTAAGTACCTCGCTATTCCATATCCGATCCCTTTATGCGGAATTTGACGCAATCCTTCTTTGGTCGTCTTGATATAATCAGAGATTTCTTTGCCCGGCTGCGCGTGCAGCACAACCGGATACAGACTTGTAAACCACCCGACCGTGCGGGAGATATCTATATCTTGTATAATCTGTTCTCGGCCGTGTCCCTCTAAATGAATCGGAATTTGTTCCAGTCCTGACCAATGCGATATGGAAAGACCCAGAGAAGTTAAAAGCAAATCGTTTATTTCCGTGTGATAAGCGCGATTCGCTTGTTTTAATAAGAGCTCCGTTTCCTCTTTCGTCCATTCCACAGCTGCTGTTTCACTGTCTTTTGCAGTTGTATGGGTTTCATGAAAATCTTTAGGCAGCGGTTTGACTTCGGTTTGTTCGATCTTTGTCCAATATTCCTGTTCTTGTTTTATGGTTTCACTTTGCGCATATTCTGACAGTCTCTTAGCCCATAATTGGAAAGAGTCTGTTTTTTGCGGGAACTGGATCGTTTGTCCGCGTTCTGCCTGCTCATATCCGCTTGCAAAATCTTCGAGTAAAATACGCCAGGATACTCCGTCAATCAGCAAATGATGGATGGCAATGAGCAGATGATCTCCATTTGCGCATTGAAACAACCCGGCTTTCATTAACGGCCCATCACTTAAACGCATACTGCTTTGTATCTCATCAGCCTTGGCTTCAATTGTACGCCCCGGATCGGGATCTTCTTTCAGATTCAGGACTTCTAAGCGGTACAGCCCGCTTTGGGCGATTTCTTCATTCTGTGCCTCACAGCCATTTTCCGTAGTCCGGAACGTCATGCGGAGCGCATCGTGATGTTCAGCAAGCTTTTGCAGGGTTTGACGAAGCTGCGTTTCCTGAAAACCTTCCGGCGCATGCAGCATGACGGCTTGATTGTAATAATGCTGATCTGTTGTTGTTTGTTCGAAAAACCAATGCTGAATAGGAGTCAGGCTGACTTTTCCTTTGACCTCACCTTGATCGGCTATACGCAGATTCTGCTTGATATGCGGACTCAATTCTGCAATTGTTGCATATTGAAACAAGTCTTTGATTTCCATTTTGTATCCTTGCTGATTTAATCTGGAGGATACTTGAATGGATTTAATGGAATCTCCGCCAAGATCGAAGAAATTATCAAGAATACTGACGTTTTCAGCGCCTAATACCGATTCCCAGGCAGAAACTAATATTTCTTCAGCTTTTGTTCGGGGAGCTTTATACTCTGCTCTGTCCTGCAGCTCGAAATTCGGAGCCGGCAGCCCTTTTCTGTTTATTTTTCCGTTAGAAGTTAAAGGCATTTCATCAAGCTCAATAAAATAAGCCGGAACCATATAACTTGCAAGGGTATGAGACAATTGTTTCCGGAGACGTGCTGCCGTTGTTTGCCCGCCGCTCACGTAATATGCACACAATTGTTTAAACCCGTGGACATCCTCTCTGGCTGTAACGACAGCTTCCTTGATCGCTTCTTCTTGAAGCAGTGCCGCCTCGATCTCGCCTAATTCGATACGATAGCCTCTGATTTTCACTTGTTCATCTATTCTGCCCGCATATTCAATGTTTCCGTCCGCCAGCCACTTCGCCAAATCTCCGGTCTTATACATCTTCGCTCCGGGTTCAAACGGGTCATCGACAAATTTCTCTGCCGTTAATTCGGGACGGTTCAAATATCCTCTTGCCACACCGGCGCCGCTGATATAGATTTCTCCCGGGACACCGATCGGCGCGGGTTTCATATTCTCATCAAGAACGTAAATGCTCGTGTTTGCCGCAGCGGTTCCGATCGGTACTGATTCCCGCCTGTCCTTTGCGGGATCATAACGGTAAATCATGCAGCCGACAACGGTTTCCGTCGGTCCGTACTCATTGCATATTTCAATCCGGCCTTCGAACTGTTCATGAATGCTGCGGGCTAACCGGGTGCTTAAGTTTTCCCCGCCCACAATCATTCTTCTGACAGCCGTTTGATCGGCAATGTTCATTTCTTTCAAAACCTGCAAATGGGCCGGGGTCAATTTAATGATATCCACCCTCGGGTCCCGCACAATCGATTCAAGCAGAGCTGTTTTATCCTCTCCGTCATAGACGATGATTGCATTTCCTGTGACAAGCGGCGTGAAAATAGAAGTCACCGTCAGATCAAAAGAAATTGACGAATACAATGGGAAGTTGGCTTTCTCGCCTTTTACATAAACCTCTTTCGCCCACCAAATATAATTGGTCAAGCCTCGGTGCTCGATTAGTACGCCTTTTGGCCGGCCTGTGGAACCTGACGTATAAATGACATATGCCAAATGGCTCGCATCATTTATCGGAGCAAGGTCAGAGCCATCTTGGTGATAAGAACTTTCATCATCAAGTAAAACCGTGACGCCTTCATAGGCAAGCTGTTTCCTGACGTCCCGCTGCATTAAAACGATTCCGGCTTGGGAGTCATCCAGCATATACCGGATGCGGTCTTGCGGATATTCCGGATCTATAGGGACATAGGCTCCGCCTGATTTTAAAACGGCAAGGATTCCGACCACCGATTCGATGCTGTTTCTTGTGATGATGGCTACAGGCTGATCCGCCTGCACTCCTTTCGCTCTTAACGTTCGCGCCAGGCGGTTGGCCCGCTTATTGAGCTCTCCGTACGTGAGCTGCCTGTCCTTATCAATGACGGCTGCTTGATCGGGCGTACGCTGCGATTGCTCTTCAAATAATTGATGAACCGGCGTCTGCGGAAACGGCGCGGCCGTGTCGTTAAGCGTCTGCAGAAGGGTTCTTCTTTCGCCTTCCGTTAACAATTCCGCTTGATCCACCCGGATATCCGCATCTGTCACGACTTGATGCAGGATTTGCATGAAATGTTCCCGAACCCGCTCTATGCTTGCCCGATCATACACATTTGCATTGTATTCAAAAGAGATGTTCATCTCGTCGCCCGGTATAACGGTCAAATTAAAATCGTAGTTGGTCTGTTCTTCCATTTGTACGTTGGAAATCGTGATGGATGTTCCGTTTTGGCGGCCTATACTTTCCATATACTGATCAACCGGATAATTTTCGAATATCATTAAATGTGTAATTAAATCTTGCTTTTGCGTTGTACGCGCTTGAATATCGTACAGCGGGTGCGTCTCAAATTGTTGAGACGCTACAGCCCTTTCCTGCGCCTCTTTCATAAGCTCAGCAAACGTTGTCCCGGCTTCACATCGGAACCGGACGGGAATGGTGTTAATGAATAAGCCGATCATGGTTTCCACGTTTGGAATTCCAGCAGGTCTTCCGGATACAACACTTCCAAACACAACGTCCCGGCTGCGGTTATATTTCTGCAGCAAAACCGCCCATGCCGTCTGCAGCAGCGTGTTCAGCGTGACATGATGCTTGCCTGCCGTCCGCTTCATTTTCGAAGTGAGATCGGAGCTTATGTCACACGTCACTTTTTCAGGAACGTATCGTCCGTCTTCCGCTGCATGGTGATCCTTAGGAAGGCCGGTTTGCTCCTCATATCCCTCCAAGTACTGATCCCAATAAGCCGTGGCCTCTTTCGCATCTTGCCGGCCGAGCCATTCAATATATTGACTGTACGGAGTAATTGACGATTGTTCAGGCTGCTTTTGCTGAAGCAAAGCAAAGTAATTCTCGAAAATTTCTTTTGTAATCAGCGGCAGACACCAGCCGTCCATCAAAATATGGTGGAAACTCCAGATAAAACGGTATGTTTTTTCATCCGTACGAAGGATGAATAACCGCATTAACGCGCCTTTTTCTAAGTCGAACCCCCGCATCTTATCTTCTCTGGCATACTGCTGAATCATCGCTTCTTTTTGTGATTCCTTCACCTCTCGTAAGTCATTGAATTGAAAACCGATTTTTTTCGTTTTGAATATGATTTGGAGCGGCTGATCCTTCCAGCCTCTGTAAAAATTCGTGCGGAAAATATCATATTTTTGCGATAAGCCGTCCAAGCTTTTTGAAAATGAATCAATTTCCAGATCTCCATGCAGATCAAACATCGTTTGCTGAAAATAAGCACCTGAATTCGGATCAAATAAGCTGTGAAACAGCATGCCCTTCTGCATCGGCGTTAATGGATAAATATTTTCCGCTTCGCCTAATTCACGCGTCTGCTCCAAAAGCTGTTCCAGTTCGTCGATTGAGATGTCTTTTAACAGGATGTCACTTGGTGTGAGAGAAGTCTGCTGCCGGCTTACGCAATGTGCAATGACTTCTTGCAGACTTTCTTTCAACCCCCGGGCAAATTGCGCCATAGTAGATCTTTCGTATTGTTTGCTGCTGTAGCTCAGAGTCAGTGATAATGTCCCTTCGGCAATCATGCCGTTCAAGTCAAGCACGGCCGTTCTCTCTTGGTTTTCGTTCATTGATAACCCTGTGGAAAAAGGCGAGATTCGCAAAGCCTGATGCTTCAGGTCTTGGTCAAATTGTCCCAAATAATTAAACGATATCTCCGGATTCAGCTGCAGGCTGTCGGCTTCCGAGTGCCCGGAAATATATTTGATGATGCTGTAATTCATTCCTTTGTCAGGGATACGGCGCAGCCCTTCTTTTACGATCTTGATCCGCTGCGACAGGTTTTTTCCGGCTTCCATCCTCAGGACGACAGGGTACTGGCTTGTGAACCATCCTATCGTGCGGGAAATGTCAGCATCCGGAATAATCGGTTCTCTCCCGTGGCCTTCCAAATTCACGACAATCTCTTCCGTGCCTGTCCACTTGTGAACAGCCAGCCCTAACGAAGTCAGCAGCAGATCGTTGATATCCGTGTTGTAGGCGCGGTTCGCTTGTTTTAATAATTGCTCCGTTTCCTCTTTTGTCCATTGAATCGTCACTTCTTCGCTGTCTCTTAATAACGCTCCTTCGCTGAGAGTGTCCTTAGGCAATGGCTGAGGCTTTATACTTGAAAGCTCAGTCCAATACGCAATCTCCTCTTCCATATCGGTTTCCGCCGCATATTTGGACAATTGATCGGCCCAGGATGGAAACGAGTCTGTTTTTTGCGGGAGCTGGATCGTTTGTCCGCGTTCTGCCTGCTCATAACCGCTTGCAAAATCTTCGAGCAAAATACGCCAGGATACACCGTCAATCAGCAAATGATGAATTGCAATCAGCAAATGATCTCCGTCCGGACATTGGAACAAACCGAGCTTCATCAATGGCCCTTTGTCTAATACCATGCTGCTTTGAATCTCATTCGCTTTATCGGCAATCGCTTGAGCCGGATTGGTTTCCCCTTTATAATTCATCACTTCCAGATGGAATAGTTCACTTTCATCTGTTCCTGTAATTCGCGGAGCGTATCCATCCGGCGTTTTTTCAAAAATCATCCTCAAGGCATCGTGATGCGACGCGATCCGTTCCATCGTCCGGCGAAGCGGGCCCTCTTTAAAGCCTTCCGCCGAATATAACATGACGGCCTGATTGTAATGGTGTGCATGCGGCATTTTTTGCTCAAAAAACCAATGCTGTATCGGGGTCAGCTTGGTTCCGCCATTCACTTCTCCTTGATCAGCCACTCTGCTGACCGG
The DNA here is from genome assembly GCF_036961585.1 of Bacillus sp. JHAA. Taxonomy (NCBI): domain Bacteria; kingdom Bacillati; phylum Bacillota; class Bacilli; order Caryophanales; family Bacillaceae; genus Bacillus; species Bacillus sp. JHAA. Next base: position 610,425 of record NZ_JBAMDE010000003.1, read on the forward strand.
TGCTACAAACTGACTAAGTTCAGCAATCGAGGGGTGTTTAAACAAATGCTTCATATCAATCTTGTATCCGGCTTGATACAATCTGGATGACACCTGAATTGATTTAATCGAATCTCCGCCAAAATCAAAGAAATTATCCAAAATTCCTATACGTTCTGCCCCTAATACTTCTTGCCAGATAGACGCCAGCAGTTCTTCTATTGTGTTCCGCGGGGCTATGTATTCGTTTTCCGCCCGCGTATTTTCGTCAGCAGCAGGCAAAGCTTTCAGATCAATCTTCCCATTGGAAGTGAGCGGAATGCGTTCCAAAGGGATAAAGCGGGAGGGAATCATATAATTCGGCAGTTCCCGGGATAATTCTTCTCTGAACTGCGCAGCGGTCAAAGAAGGCTCGCCGACATAATAGGCATACAATTGTTTGGCCCCGTCTGCGTCTTCCCGCGCGACGACTGCGGCCTCACGAACGTTTTCCAGATTGAACATGGCTGCCTCTACCTCGCCGATCTCAATCCGGTAGCCGCGAATTTTCACTTGATGATCAATCCGCCCTAAATATTCGATTCTTCCATCCGGCAGCCATCTGGCGAGATCCCCCGTTTTATACATCTTTTGACCAGGGACATGCAGATGCTCCACAAATTTTTCCTCCGTCAATTCAGGCCGATTGAGGTAGCCGCGGGCCACTCCCGCTCCTCCGACATACAGCTCTCCCGGTACGCCGATCGGCTGGATTTGATGGTGCGCTCCTAAAATATAAGCTTGATGGTTGGCCACCGGGCTGCCGATTGTGATCTGTTCATCAGCGGACTGAACAGGGTGAAATGTAGATACCACGCTGTTTTCTGTCGGTCCGTATTCATTATTGATCCGAATGCGAGGCTGCAGAGAATGCAGCTTCTCAACTGTATCTGCTTCCAGCTGCTCACCGCCTACAACAACATGCTGAACATGGATGAAATCCTCTCTGTTCATCTGTTCGATCATCGTTTTCAGAAGACGGGGAGAAGTTGAAAAATGGGTAATTCTTTCTTGTTTTATGGCATTTTGAATGGCGAAAGTTTCTTTATTCTCTTCATTAGGCAGAAGGTGCAAAGTTGCTCCTGAGATGAGCGGGCCGAAGAAATTTAAAATGAACGCATCAAAAACATACGGGTACAAGACAAGTACGCGATCCGCCGGAGAATGCCTAAAAAACGCCTTCTTCCACTGAAGCGAGTTCACAATGCCGCCGTGTTCAACCATGACCCCTTTCGGCTTTCCTGTTGTACCCGACGTATAAATGACATAGGCTAAATGGCTGTGTCCCGCTACTGGTGATAACAATGAGCAATCGGCATGGTATGATGTTTCATCATTCAAATCAATCACCGGGCCGTCAAAGGCGAGGCTGTTTTTTAAATGATGCTGAACAAGGAGAACGTCTGCATCCGCATCATGAAGCAAATATTGAAGCCGCTCTTTTGGATATTCAGGATCCAGGGGCACATAAGCGCCCCCTGCCTTCCAAACAGCTATAATGGATACGATCATCTCTAATGAACGATCAGCGAGAATGGCGACTAACGTATCGGGTTGAACCCCGCAATTACGCAATGTTCTTGCCAAACGGCTCGCCTTCTCATTCAGTTCCCTGTACGTCAAATGGTCGTTTTTAAACTTGACGGCCGCATGCTCAGGTGTTCTTTCCGCCTGCTCTTCAAATAATTGATAGACTGTTCTGCTCCCGGAGAAATCTCTGACGGTGTCGTTAAAATCAAACAATAGCTTCTGTTTTTCCGCTTCCGGTAAGATCTCTGCCGTATGGATCGCGGCTTGAGGCTGAAACAGGATCACAGACAGCAGCTGATCCAAATGGGATACAATTTGATTGATATAGCGCTCATCGTACAGATTGCCGTTATAAAAAAGCTTCAAATGTATCCCGTTGTTCTCCAAATCAAAGTGAAACAGCGTATCGGTTGCAGTATCTTCTTTACATTGCATGGAATGAATTTCGTTAAGCGAAACGACGGTATGAATCAAAGGCATATGCTCGTCATTGTATTGCACGCTCAGATGCCGGACCATTTTTCTAAACGGCAGGTTTTGATTTTTCAGAGAATCATTAACGGCTTCTTTCAGCTGCCCGAATACGGTTTTAAATGTGCTCTCGTTTGAAAGCGTATTTTTTAAGAGGACAATGTTGTTAACGGCTGACTGGCCGGCTTTTTGCTTCGATACCGTTGGAATGCCAAGAATCAGGCTCGTTCGATCCGTATATTTATACAACAAGCATTCAATACCCGCCAATAAAATCAGATAGGCCGCCATATCGGAATGATTCGCCATTGTCATGATTCTTTGAGATACTTCCGGAGATAAGGAACGGCAGATGCATTTTTCCTGGTAGCCGGTACGGGCCAACGACGCTTTATCCGCTGCTTTAAAGTAAGGGAATGCGCTTAGGCCGTCTTCTTCATCAAACAGGTTTTCCCAGTACGTTTCTTGAGTTTTAAATACCGACATTGGAGCACCTCATTTTATATATTTTAAAGAAATAATGCTTTTCCCTAAAAGTTCAATTGAATAGAATCAAGCGCGTTCTCTTCTTCCTCATTGCTGCCGCTCAATCCGATATGTTCGATTAGAATGCTTGGCTGTTCCAAAATCGCCGATAGGATGTGTAAGTAGTCGTTTGATAAAACCTCGATTCTGCTTTTCTTAAACAGTTTTTTCGAATATTCAAACAGTCCGTAATAGTTGTCGCGGTCCGCCTGAATCGACAAGGTCAAATCGAATTTGGCAACCGAATGATGAAATGGATACGGCTTGAGTTGAAGGGAATCGAAAATCAATTCAGCATGATCAAGATTTTGCAGCACAAACATCGTATCGAATAAAGGATTGCGGCTTGAATCTTTTGGAAGATGCAGATGCTGAATTAATTCTTCCAACGGATAGTCTTGATTTTTATAGGCGTTCAGCATGTTTTCTTTTACTTCGTTTAAGTAGGCATCAAATGTTTTACGGCTCGCCGGGTGATTGCGAATGACTAACGTATTGACGAACATTCCCACGACCGGCTCTACATCCAGATGAGTCCGCCCGGCAGATGGCGTTCCTACGATAATATCTTCTTGTCCGCTGTATTTGGATAAAAGAATCGTATAGGCTGCCAATAAAATCATATACAGTGTTGCTCCTGTGTCTTCTTCCATTTGGCTTAAACGCTGTTTCAAGTGTTCGGGTATAAGAAATTCAAATGATTCGCCTTCGTAATCGCGTATGGCAGGTCGCTCATAATCCGCAGGTATATCCAGTACAGGAATATCACCGTGAAACTGATCCAGCCAATACGCTTCCTGGCTCTTGATGTTCCGTTTCTGAAGGTCCGATTGCTGCCAAACTGCAAAGTCTTTATATTGAATAGAGAGCGGGCCCGGTTCGTTCCCCTCGTAGATTCGGCTTAAATCTTTCATCAGAATATTGACGGACACGCCGTCAGAAATGATATGATGCATATCAACCACAAGCACGTGCCGCGCAGGTTCAATTTCAATCAGTCCGGCCCGCATCAGCGGCGGTTTGGCTAAGTCAAACGCTTTGATGAAATCAAGCACACGGTCTTCCGCCTCTTCTTCGCTAGCTTGAATTCGTTCTATCGTAAAGTCGACGTTCTGATGAATACGCTGTGCCGGCTCGCCTTCATATAAATCAAAGCTGGTACGCAATGCTTCATGACGCGCGATTAATTTTCGGAAAGCGGCGTTTAACCGTTCGGGATCGATCGTCCCTTCCACTTTCATGGCACCCGTCATATTGTAAGTCAGCTCGCCGCCTTCTGTGTGACTTAATAAATACATCCGCCTCTGAGCTGAAGAAACCGGATAATATGGCATTTCCTTTGCAGCCGGAATCGGTACATATCGATTTTTGTCCATGTGTAACGCCTTGTCAGCCAATTGTTCAATGGTAGGAAACTTGAATATGTCTTTGAGAGACAGATTCACATCCAGCTCTTTGTGAATTCTGGCGGCTAAGGCAGCCGCTCGGATGGAATTGCCTCCGAGATCAAAGAAATTATGTTTGATCCCCGCATGGCTTATTCCGAGCACTTCCTTCCATAAATCTGTCAGTTTGGACTCCGTCTCATTACCCGGCGGAACATATTCAGCTGTCTGTTGCAGACTCGCTTCTGGTGCAGGCAGTGCCTTACGGTTTATTTTCCCGTTGGATGTTAACGGCATATGCTCCAGATGGACAAAATAGGACGGAACCATGTAGTCCGGAAGCTCCGATGACAATTGTTCCCTAAGCTGCGCAGCCGCTATAGGCTTGTCGCTTACGTAATACGCGCATAATTGTTTTAAGCCGTCTTTTTCTTCTTTCACTGTAACCGCGGCTTTTTGCACCGCTTCCGCGTTATGCATCGCTGCTTCAATTTCACCAAGCTCGATTCGGTGTCCCCTGATTTTGACTTGTTCATCAACGCGCCCAATATATACAAGATTTCCGTCCTTCAATCGCTTAGCCAAATCCCCTGATTTGTACATTTTCGCTCCCGGGACATACGGGTTTTCAACAAATTTCTCTTCCGTTAAATCCGGGCGGTTCCAATACCCTCTGGCAACACCCGGTCCGCTGATATATATTTCGCCGATTACCCCGATCGGAACCAGGTTTCTGCTTGCATCGGCCACATAAATATCCGTGTTGGCAGCCGGAGTGCCGATCGGTACAAATTCCCGCTTGTCCCGTTCTGCGTCAAAGTGATAAATCATACATCCGACGACAGCTTCCGTCGGTCCGTATTCATTGAAAATGTCCAGCCGGCCTTTAAACTGCTCGCTGACACTTTTGGCCAGACGGGTGCTTAAATTTTCTCCGCCGACAATCATTTTCCGTATTGCGGTGCCGCCAGCGATGTTCATCTCCTTGATGACGTGCAGATGTGCCGGGGTCAATTTGATCATGTCTATTCTTGAGTCCCGCATAATCTCAGAAAGCACAGCGCTTTTGTCTTCGCCGTCAAAGACAATGATGGTATTTCCCGTAACCAGCGGCGTAAATATCGAGGTCACAGTCAGATCGAAAGAGATGGAAGAGTATAATGGGAAGTTGGTTTTCTCACCTCTTACATAAACCTCTTTCGCCCACCAAATATAATCAGCCAGCCCCTGATGCTCAATGAATACACCTTTTGGATTTCCCGTGGAACCTGACGTATAGATCATGTAGGCTAAATCATGCGCATCGCTGTCCGGTTCAAGATTCGAGTGATCCTCATGGTATGAGTTTTCCTCATCCAAAAGCACAACGTCACCATCATACGGGAATTGATCCAGCAGGCTGCGCTGTGTCAACACAACCTCCGCTCTTGAATCTCTCAGCATATATTGAATCCGTTCTTCCGGATATTCAGGATCAATGGGCACGTATGCGCCGCCGGCTTTCAGAACAGCCAAAATTCCGACAATCAGCTCGATCCGATGCGGGCAGATGATGGCAACGAATTGATCCGCTTGTACGCCTTTTGTCCGTAACGTCCGCGCCAATCGGTTCGCCCGTTCATTGAGCTGTCTGTACGTATACCGCTCATTGCCAAAAATAACGGCTTCATGATCGGGACTCTGTTCAGCCTGCATTTCAAACCACCGATATACCGTTTCCTTATGCGGATACGGCGTCTTTGTGCCATTACACTCCGTCAGCAGTTGATGCCGTTCGGTTTCAGACAGCATAGGAACGGAAGACAATGTCATCTCCGGCTGCTCAGCAAGGCTGTTTAAAATGGCGGTATAGTGTCTGGTAATCTGTTCAATGGTGTCTTTTGTGAATCGTCCCGGTTTATAATCAAAATGCATCTCTATCTGTTGACCGGCATCTTCGATCGTGAGCATCAAATCATACAAAGAGACCCCTGGATTTCGTTCTTTCACTTTAAATGTACATTCATTGTGCCGGATTTCATGAAATTCAATGTTTTGAAACACAAACATCGTGTTAAACAGAGACTTTCCGGTTGTTTCCCGCTGCACATTTAATTTCTCCACAAGCCGGTCGAATGGATAGTCTTGGTTTTCGAAAGCGTCAAGCGTCTGCCGCTTTACTTCTTCCAGATAATCCGTAAACGTTCTATTGGCGTGCGGCTTCGTCCGGATTCCGATGGTTTGTATGAAAATACCGATGATTTTTTCGATATCCGGATGATTTCTTCCTGATGCAGGCGTGCCAACGACAATGTCTTCTTGTCCCGTATATTTATGAAGCAGCACATTATAGGCGGCCAGAAGCACTGTATAGAGAGTGGTTTCCGCCTTTTGCGCCAAATCTTGAAGCGAACGGATGACATCCGGCTGTAAGGAGCATGTCACACGCTGTCCCTCAGAAGACCGTTCTGCCGCTTTGGAACCGTCTGTCGGCAGGTCAAGGATGGGAATTTCGTCTTGATATTGTTCCAGCCAATATGTCTCCTGCCGCTTCATGGCATCGTCATTCAGCCGTTGGTTTTGCCATTCTGCGAAATCTTTATATTCAAATTCAATGTCCGGTAATGGTTTCTGATGATATAAAGCCAGCAATTCATTTGTAAGGATGTTGACGGAATAACCGTCCGAAATGATATGATGCATATCGATGAGCAGTTCGGCCTGCTCGTTTTCAATCTTGATCAGCTCCGCACGAACTAACGGAGCTTGATCCAGGCGGAACGGTTTTACAAACCGGTCTGAATAAGCATCAAATTCGTCCCGGCTCATTGTCCGGACATGAACGTTAAAATCAACTCCGTTTTCAAGTTTCTGAACGATATCGCCATCTATAATGTCGAAATACGTGCGAAACGCTTCGTGCCGCTGCATCACTTGTTGAAGAGATGAGATCAGGGCCTGCTCATCGTACTTCCCTGTTATTGATATGTGGCCGAACATATTTTGCGCCAGCTGATCCGGTTCCAGTTGGTGCAGGAAATATACTCTTTGCTGTGCCGGCGATGTCGGGTAATACGCTTTTTTCTCGGCAGCCTTCATCGGGAGGTGCACGACTTTCGTTTCGTTCTGAATGAAACGTGCTAATTCCTTAACAGTCTGGTGATTGAAAAATTGTCCGATGGAAACCTTTTGATGAAATGTCTTCTGAACTTTGGAAAGCATAAGCGTTGCCTGGAGTGAGTTTCCCCCCAGAGCCAGGAAGCGATCTGATCTGCCGACCCGTTCAAGGCCGAAAAGTTCCTCCCAAATCCGCGCCAGCTGCCGTTCCGTTTCATTTACCGGCGCCTCATAGGCTTCAGTAAAATTTGCCGTATTGCTTCCTATTGAAGAGATCCGCTTCTGGTGTTCGGCGTAAAGTGCTTGTAAATCATGCTGTTCTTCATCGGAAAACATCATCATGGCGTTAAGAGGGATTGAATCTCCCTCAACCATTTTTTGCAGCAATTTTGTAAAACCCGCTCCCCACTTTTTCATGATTTCCGGACTGATGACGTTCGTATTAAAGTCGAAATCAAGAACATATTCTTGATGCGCGTCTGTTATGTTCAGAAATAAATCGTACAGGGTGCATTTTACCGGGTATGCAACGGGCTCCGCTTCCGCCTTTCCGAAATGCAGTTTTCGAAAAGGCCTGTCTAAATTAAAGATAATACGCATATCCGGCACTTGATCGTGCGGAAGCTCTCTGGCCACCAGTGTCATCGGGACGGCTTGGTGCCGCATTGCAAGATTCACGCTTTCTTTCATACTGCCAAGATAACCGGATAAAGTGCTTTCTGAAGAAGACGTGTTCTTCACCGGAATCATATTGACGCAATTTCCAATCAGATCATGCTGTTTCATATGCGATTGACCTGCAGCGGGGATCCCGATCACAAGGCCTGACTGTTTGGTAAGCCGGTGCAGAAAAAGATGAAATGCGCCCAGCATCGTCACAAATACGCTATTTTTCATCTGAATGCTTAATGACCTTAAAGCCTCGCTCAATGGCCGTCCAAGCCTGACGGTACACCGGTCTCCCTCATACCCGTTCGGATAACGGACAGAAGCTGTGCTTGGCAGAATTGGCTGCTGTATCGGTTCAGAAAAATGACGCCGCCAATAACGGACCCCTTCTTCATAATGGCCGCTGTCAATCTGTGCCTGCTGCCAGTCTAAGTATTGGCGAAACGAAACATCTGCCTCTTTCGGTGAAATCGGTATTCCTTGTACGATTGCCGCGTAGCTGCTCTCCAGTTCTTGAACAAAAACGGCGATTGACCATCCATCGGCAATGATATGATGGAACGTGAGCACAATCAGATGTTCATTGTGAGCCGATGTAAGCACATGGATTCTAAACAAAGGCTCTTGTTCATGGAAATGAAACGGCCGCTTGGCATCTTCTGTCAGCCATTTTTGGATTTCCGGCTCCCGATGTTCATGCGGGTGACCGGTAAAATCAATGACAGGTATATCTATATTCATCCGTTCCAGCACTTGCTGTACCTCGTCATCGGGATGAATCACCGTACGTAAAGCTTCATGACGGTCAACGATATGCCGGACGGCTTGTTTTAATGATGTATACTGCAGTTCGCCCTTCACTTTCAGCATAATGGACTGGTTTAAAGCGGCGGAAGCTTCATTCCCGTAATAGGATGCCATAACCAACTGCTTTTGTTCAGGTGAAAGCTCGCGCGTCCCGGACTTTTTACGGCCTCCGCCATCAGGGGAATCCGGGCCTTCCGGAATAAATCCGCCTCGGCGAAGATCCTCCACCGTGTCTTTCACCGCTTGAATAATATTTTCGATATCATCCGCGGTATGCGCCGCAGACAAGAAGCAGTTGCGTCCCTCCCACACATAGACCCCTTTATAGTTGAGATGGTAAAAGAACAAGTCATTATCAAGCGATGAGACAAACCGGAATAAAGAACCGAATCGAACCATGCGGATAGGCACTTGCGCTTGTTCGAAGCAGCGATTCAGCTCATCGACCAGGTAGGCTGTTTTTTGATTAAGCTGCTCATACAGATGCTCTCCTTCGGTTTGTAAATGGCGAAGGACGGCTAATGACATCCTCATGGTAAGCGGGTGAGTATTGAAGGTGCCGGCCACAAACGTGCGTTTCGCCTCGTCTTGCGGGTAGGAATCGTCCCCATACTGCCAGGTACCCCCGTCGATCGTATTCATGAACTCAGCTTTTCCGGCAACTACCCCTAATGGCTGTCCGCCGCCGATGATTTTTCCGTAGGTCACTAAATCAGCCTGAATGCTGAACCATTCCTGTGCGCCGCCAAGACCGATCCGAAATCCGGTAATAATTTCATCCATAATCAGAGCTGTTCCGGATTGCTGCGTGATCGCCCGCAATTCTTTCAAAAATGCCTGCGGCTGCAAATCCGGTCTGCGGCTTTGTACCGGTTCCACCAGTACGGCTGCCAATTCATCACCAAGACTGCGGATCACGTCCAGCGAATCGGGATTGTTGTAATGTAAAATAATCAAATCATCCATAAAGCTCTGCAGTATACCCGGAGCCAGCGGATTCGCAGACGCAGCCCCGCCTTTTGTGCCGGCTACCCCTAATACGCCGTCAAACGTGCCGTGATAAGATCCCGAGAACGCCACAACTTTCTTTCTTCCTGTTGCCGCCCGCGCCAAACGCAGGGCAACCATGACGGCCTCTGTTCCGGAATTATAGAAAGCGACCCTTTCCACTCCGGTACATGTGCGGATCCGGTCGGCAACTTCACCGGCGACATCTGACATCGGGCCGAGCGGAGGCAATGATGAACGGGTTGAATCATCGATAACCTGTGTAATAAAGGAAGGATGATGCCCGAACAGGTTAACCCCGAATCCCATGGTGATATCGATATATTCATTTCCGTCAATATCCCACATTTTAGAACCGTCAGAACGTTCGGCGATAATCGGGTATACGATTTCCTTCCAATACGAACGGAAGCTGGACAAATTGCGGTTGTTTGCATGAGCAAATCGGGTGTTGTCCGTATATTGTTTGGAACCTTTCGTTTTATCGGCGTATTTCTTGATGAAATCTTCTAAGTATTGTTTTTGCCGTGCGGTATAGTGCCCCTGATCATTCAGGTTCTGAGGCTGAAAAGGAACATAGGGTTTCGCTTCTTGAGCCGCTTTCTTTTCTGCAGTGACGGTCGGAGGCCCCTGCTTGACAGAAGGAATTGATTTCTCTTGCGCTTTAGCGTATTCTTTCTCATCGGAATGATGTCCGCTGTTTCTCAACAAATTAAAGCTATTTAATTGAGCTTGCAAGGTATCCTGAATTAATTGATTCTGAGAAGCGATTATTTTTTCGAGCATATGCTCTTGATGACCTTCTCTGCGATCCGATTCAGACTGCGCTTCTGAAATGACCTGTATTTCCTGCGCCGGTACATTCTCTTGAGGCGGAGCGGATGCAAAGGACGATGGAACGGTATCAGCCAAGTAATCTATGACACTTTGAAGGTTGGTCAACGTATCAAAAAAACGATCCATCGGGATATCTACCCCGAATTCGTCCGCGATGGCTTTTTTGACCTGTGACAGCATGATAGAATCCATTCCGAGCCCGATAAAATGAGCATTCAGATCGAGTTCCTCCGCTCTGATCCCTGAAGCATTGCTGATTACAGTTTTCAGGAAGGATTTAATGTGCGCTTTCGATTGATTGATATTCAATGCTGCTCCTCCTTTCTTTTCGCCCTCGTTTAAGCGCAATTGGTCAGCTTCAGCCCAGCATCGGCTCCGTTCAAACGGATACAGGGGCAATGGCGTCTTTTGTACAGTTTCACCGGAATAAAGCGCGCGCCAATCGATAACGGCTCCTTGCACAAATAATTCGGCTGCGCGATGCAGCCATGTGATCCGTTCATCTTGCGTACGTAAACGCTGCTTAATCAGAGCGGCTGCTTGTTGATTCAGCTCTTCTTTATGAGCAGGCAGCATTTCCTTCATATTCTTGTAACCGATGTATACACCGGGAAGGTTTCTGTCTCCCTGAATCAGGCGGGTCAGCTTATCCGATAGTTCTTGTTTACCGGATACAATCATGGCAATGCCATGATCTAAATGAGCCCTGCCCGTAGTGGCTGTATAGCAAATGGACTTTAATGAAGCTTGGCTGTCATCCGATACATATTGCCGGTACTGCTGTGCGAGTTCATAGAGTGATTTTTCAGTATGAGCGGATAAAACAAATAGGTGCGGCCCATGTTCATCCTCGGGTGCATACTCACTTTGAGAAATATATTCTTCCAATACCACATGAGCGTTCGTTCCGCTAAAGCCAAATGAGCTGATTCCGCCTCGCAGCGGCTCATCACCGGATGTGAACGCTGCAGCTTCCTGATTCACATAAAATGGTGATGTGTGAAAATGAATGAGCGGATTAGGTTCATTAAAGTGCGCTAACGGCGGATTTTTCTTGTGATTCAGCATGAGGACAGATTTGATCAGCCCGACGATGCCTGCCGCTTCAAACAAATGACCGATGTTCGATTTAACAGAACCAATCGCACAAAATTGTTTTTTTGCCGTATACTTTTCAAACGCTTTACAAAGCCCGTTAAATTCAACCGGATCGCCGAGCTTCGTTCCGGTGCCATGCGCTTCGATGAAAGACAGTGTTTCAGGGGCAATGCCCGCGTCTTTCCAAGCCGTCTCAATGACCTCAGTCTGAGCTGCCGGATTCGGTGCTGTAATCCCGGCGGTTGTTCCGTCTTGATTCATCGCGCTTCCCTTGATTACGCCGTAAATATGGTCTCCGTCGCGAACAGCATCCTGCAAAGGTTTTAGCAGGACTGCGGCCGCGCCTTCACCTGTGCCCGTGCCGTCTGAATCTTTGCTGAACGTTTTCGTGTACCCGTCCGAAGATTCCATATCAAGTCCGATACAGATCGGCAAGAGCGATGTCCGGATACCGCCGGCAAGAGCCATTTCACAATCGCCGGACATTAAAGATTTACATGCCATATGAACGGCGGCAAGCGATGAGGAGCATGCCGTATCCACTGTGACCGCCGGCCCTTTTAAATTTAAGAAATAAGCGATTCGGCTGGCTAGCACGGAAGGGAGATTGCCCACGATATATTGATGAAGTTCCTCCGGATAATTCGCAGAAAGGAGACGTTCATAATCGTAGCCCACCTTCGAGTACCCCGCATATACCCCGACACGGCTCCCGTTCATGCTGCCGCCGGCATAGCCCGCATCTTCAATCGCATGCCATGCAGACTGCAAAAACAGTCTTTGGTTAGGGTCCATAAACTGAGCCGCTTTAGGAGCTAAACCGAAGAACGAATAATCAAAGCGGTCGATTTCATCTAAATAGCCGCCCTTCACAAACTGACTCTCATTGAACTCGCTTTGGATGGACTTTAAATAATCCGCCGCATCTTTCAGCCGGGATTCGGGGTATTCTCGAATGCTGTGCTCACCTTTTTCAAGCAGATTCCAAAAATCACTTTTCGTTGACGCTCCCGGGACATTGAGCGACATCCCGATAATGGCGATATCTTTCGGTGTCACATGGCTTGGTTTCGCTGCCGCGTCCTGTTTGATTTCAGCCCGGCTTTCAGACAGATATACCGCTAAATCAGTGATAGAAGGATACGTAAAGAGATCTGAAACGGCAAGCTCGCGTCCGAATTTCTGTTCTATGCGCTCGGCAATCTGCGATAACTGTAATGAATTTGCTCCCATATCAAAATAACTGTCAGCGAGGTGAACCTTTTTTCCATCGAGCACTTCGGAAAAGATAGACAGCAATTCCGTTTCTATCTCATGAATGGGTGTCTGTCCGGATGTTTCCGGGCTGCTCTCCAAACATTCATTGATGGCGGCAGACTCTGTTGAAAAATTCCCTGCCTCATACTGTCTGGCAAGTTCGTAGCGTTTAACCTTTCCGCTGGTTGTTTTAGGGAGTTTTCGGATCGGAAGGACTTCTTTTATGCTCCAGCCGCCCCGCTTGTACAAATGCTTTTTTATCTCTTTGACAAGCGGTGCGAATTTTTCAGGTGATTTTTTGTAAACAACAAAGAGCACGATTTCTCCGCTTTGTGTCTTTTGATCATATACACCGCAGGCGGCAACCCTTCCTAAGTCAACCTCTTCCATTTCAATCGCGACCCGTTCAATATCGTGCGGGTAGATATTTTTTCCGTTCACGAAAATAATGTCCTTTTCTCTTCCGGTTACGACTAAGTTACCACTTTCACTAATGAATCCGAGGTCTCCCGTTTTTACCCAGCCCTCAGAAGTCAGCGCTTTTTCCGTACTCTCTGGGTTGTTATAATACCCTTGCGTCACATTGTCTCCTTTGATCTGGATATGGCCGATGATTCCGTCTTCTACTCTTTCATTTGTTTCATCGGAGATCCGAAGCTGACAATAGTCAATAGGTTGTCCCACCTCAACGAATGAAGCGCAATTTTGGTCCTCTTTGCTGACTTTTACAGCTCTTTCACCAAGATTTAAATAGTCACGATGCAAATAAACGGGAACGAATTCTTTACCTATTTTAGAGAACGCTGCGCCAACCGAAGCTTCCGCTAAACCGTAAACATTCAAAATGGCGGATCTTTTCAGATTGAATGCTGCGCATCTTTTCAAAAATTCGTCACACAGCTCCGGTAATATCGGTTCTGCACCGTTTGCGATGACCTTGATGTGGGATAAATCCCAGTCTGGTTCATTTTTCAGAAATTTAAGGAAGTAGTTGTACCCGAAATTAGGAGATGATAGAATACTGGCTTTATGTTCATGAGCTTTTTTCATCCAAAGAATAGGTCTGCGAATAAATAACTCTGTAGGCATTAGATTTTGATTGATTCCGGTTATGAAGGGAACAAGGTGGCAGGCGATGAGCCCCATATCATGCGTTAAAGGCATCCATGATAAGAAAGAGTCTTTCGAATGAACGGCTAGGGCAGTCCCAATGGCGCACGTGTTATGTATTAAGTTGTGATGCGTTAACATGACTCCTTTTGGATCTCCTGTCGATCCGGAAGAAAATTGGATAAAGGCGAGTTCATCCGCATCAGGTTCATAAAATGAAGCGGGGTAATCGTAGGTTTGATCTTGAATGATGTCAGATTTTTCGTTTAATTGATGATGGAAATCCTGTAAATCGTGTTCTGCAGCGTATTTCTTTATTTTGTCCAATACTTTTTCAGAGGCAATCAGAAACGGATGATTTAATATATTCCAAATGCGCCAGACCTTCAGTTTATGGTCATCATCTTCTCCGATACTGACCGGCACCGGGATCATTCCTCCTAATATACAAGCCCAAAAAGCAACGACAAATGATTTGTTTTCTTGGATTTGAAATACAATTTCCTGCTTCGGCTTAATGCCGAGATGCTGTAAATAGCCAAGATACCCTTGCGCCTCTTCAAACAATTGGCGGTAAGAGACAACCGTCTCGTTTTTATCGGATTCGATAAAACGGATCCCGCGATCAGAGATACTGCTTCTTTCCCGAATGACATCTACTAAGGTTTGGAATTGACTGGTATACATAGGTCCCCTCCTGGGCGCTTTATTTTAAAATCCGCAATTCTTCCCAAGCCGGAAGCTGTTTAGCTTCACAAATTAATTTGCATAAATGGATCGAATGTTCGAGTTCTTGTTCTGAAAGCACGTCTTCATGCCTTTTCATTCTCTCTTTCAGCTCTTGGATTTGCGTAAATAATGGCGTCGTCATAGTGGAATAAGCCGCTGAATCCTTGTTGTAATTTCGCGCAATGACGGATTGAATCATCAATTTATTCAGTTGTTTTTTGCGTAAATGGACAATATGTTTCTTTCTTTCCGTTGAATTGGAAAGCGGGGGAACATCAGATGTCTGTCCTAAGGGATAAGGTACAATGTGATTCGTTGTTTTTCTCAGCAGACCGGCTAAGACATTGTTCGGACCCATTTCGATGACTTCTATGACTCCATGTAAAAGCAAGTAATGCATCGATTCTGTCCATCTAACCGGCATCGTCATGTGCTGCTTGAGATGTTCGCTGATCGAATTTCCGCTGCTGTAAGGGCGCGCGGTGACATTTGAAATGATCGGCCATGCGGCATCCCGGAAGGAATACCGGTGTAAAACAGTCTGGAATTGTTCGGAGGCTGATCGTATCATCGAACTGTGAAAAGGCGCACTGACATTCAAATAAGTGTATGCCGCACCCTTTTCCTCCGCCATCTTGATGACACGTTCCACAGCTTGCCGGTGTCCGGAAATCACATGCTGCTGTTCTGAATTCATGCAGGCTACACCTGCCGGAAAGTCTTCCGTCGATACTTTCGAACATATTTCCTGCAACGTTTGGAGAGAGAGCTGTGTCACGGCGGCCATCGTCCCCTGCTGCTGGGGATCCGCATTTTGCATAAGAATTCCCCGCTCCCTTACAAGTGTAACGGCATCCTGAAAAGAAAGGGCGCCGGCACAGACAAGCGCTGAATATTCGCCTAAGCTATGGCCTGCCAGGAAGCGGGGCTTCACCCCTATTTCCTGCATATACACTTGAAAAGCAATCACACTGACCGTTAAAATAGCGGGCTGCGCGTTCATTGTCTTTGTCAATTCATTCATATCTCCGTTAAAACACAGTTTTTTTACATCCAAGGAGATCGCATCGCTCGCTTCTTCAAACAATCTCTTTGCGAGCACAAAATCATTCCAAAATTGTTTGCCCATTCCTACAAATTGAGACCCTTGTCCAGGAAATAAAAAGGCAAGATTGTTCATGAGATTCCTCCGATCATATTGAACAGGGGATACAATATCCTACAAAATATCCCTTTATCTAACATCCTAGCATGATTATAACAAATGTGTATAGAATACTTTCGGAGGAGTTATTGTTCGTTTTCACAAACGAATTAGATATATTTATTCATAAAATAAAACATGGGGGTTTCGCCGAAAATCAGTCTTAAAGAGAGATGATGAAAGCCGGCGTGGAGCCTGTTACCGGCTCTTCTTCACTTCGGACGCGCTCTTCATGTTTCATATGTTTTAGGGCTATTGGCATTATTGTGTCAGAAATTACATATTTTCTGTTTATTGTAAAAATTCATTTGTATATCTGTGAAGGATTGTAAACTGATTGCGCTTAATTATAAATGTGGTGCAAGAGATGGATCTGGATGGGGAAAATCCGCAAGGACGAAATACGCCGCAGAAC
Organism: Bacillus sp. JHAA; assembly: GCF_036961585.1. NCBI lineage: Bacteria > Bacillati > Bacillota > Bacilli > Caryophanales > Bacillaceae > Bacillus > Bacillus sp. JHAA. Next base: position 626,584 of record NZ_JBAMDE010000003.1, read on the forward strand.
ATGCGAATGACCCTGCCCGGATACCGATTGACGCAGTAAATCGGCCTATTGAGTGAACAAGGTTTTCAGGCATAAAAAAACAGCCGTTCAGAGCGGCTGTTTTTTTAAAAAGCATAAGAACTATTGAGCGGTATACCCGCCATCCATGACTACGGCTTGACCTGTGACCCCTTTTGCTTTGTCGCTGGCCAAAAATACGGCGTAATCAGCGATTTCCTTCACTGACAGCAGCCGTTTTTGGGGAACGAGCGGAAAGATGACGTCCTCAAGCACCCGCTCGTACGGTACATTCCTTGTTGCGGAAATGTCCTTTAACTGATTGCGGACAAGCTGAGTGTCCACATATCCCGGACAAAGCGCATTGACGGTAATGCCGTCAGCCGCGCCTTCAAGTGCGCCGACTTTCGTTAAACCGATGACGCCGTGCTTGGCGCTGTTATATGCCGCTTTCCCGTGAAAACCGATCAGTCCGTTGACAGACGCCATATTAATGATTCGACCGAATTGCTGTTTTTTCATAATGGGAAATGCATGCTTCATTGCGATAAATGGCGCAGTCAGCATGAGACGAATGAGCCGTTCAAACTGTTCGGTGGGAAATTCCTCGATGGGCGCGACATGCTGAATGCCCGCATTATTCACAAGGATATCGAGACGTCCGAATTGTTTCTCGACCGTCTGCAGCATGTCGGCCACTTGCTTTTCATTTGTTACATCGCATGTGATGCTGACTGCTTCACAGCCTTCATCTTTCAGTCTTGCCGCCGCTTCTTTCCCCGCTTGTTCGTTTACATCAGAGATGATGACGGCTGCTCCTTCACGGGCGAATTCTTTTGCGATTTCAAGCCCGATTCCTCCGGCTGCTCCTGTTACAACGGCTGTTTTTTCAATAAGCAATGAATGCATGACGGCACCTCCTCATTTTGGTCTGACCCCGTTTTTTAACGACTGGCTGACAGTAAAATGACCTTCTGTTTTCTCAAAGACCTCCTCTATTGTTACACCTTCCTGCAGTTCGGTGAGCGTCATACGGCCATCATGAAAATCGAATACAGCCAAATCTGTGATCAGCCGATCGACCACCTGCCTGCCGGTTAAAGGCAGCGTACATTCCGTTCTCACTTTAGATTCCCCATATTTATTAACGTGCTCCATAATGACAATAATCCGTTTTGCTCCGTGGACCAAGTCCATGGCGCCGCCCATTCCTTTGATCATTTTTCCTGGGATCATCCAGTTCGCCAAATCTCCCCGTTCGGAGACTTCCATCCCGCCGAGGATCGCTACATCAATGTGGCCGCCGCGAATCATGGCAAAGGATTCGGCACTGTCAAAATACGAGGCTCCCTTTACTTCGGTGATGGTTTCTTTTCCCGCGTTGATCAGATCGGGGTCCTCCGTTCCTTCCGCCGGATAAGGCCCGATCCCGAGCAAGCCGTTTTCAGACTGAAGCAGGACGTTATAATCATTCGGTATCTCATTGGCTACAAGCGTCGGCATCCCTATCCCCAAGTTCACATTCATTCCGTCCTTAATTTCCTTTACAGCCCGTTTGATCATTCGTTTTCTGCTATCTCTCATTCTGTCAGCCTCCTTTATCATGCTTGCCGGACGGTGCGGCGTTCAATCCGTTTTTCATGAATCCCGCCGAGCAGCACGTGCTGCACAAAAATACCCGGCGTATGAATTTGATCCGGATCAAGCTCTCCGGCATCGACGATTTCTTCAGCCTCTGCAATCGTCACTTTGCCTGCCATTGCAGCGAGCGGATTGAAATTTCTCGCCGTCTTTCTGAACATCAGGTTGCCCAGAGGATCGGCTTTCCAGGCCTTTACGATGGCGGCGTTCCCTGTAATCCCTTTCTCCAGAAGATAGGTGCGCCCGTCAAATGTCTTATGTTCTTTTCCCTCGGCTACTGATGTTCCGACGCCCGCAGGTGTGTAAAACGCCGGAATGCCTGCCCCTCCCGCGCGAATTCTTTCTGCGAGCGTTCCTTGGGGCACCAATTCGACTTCCAGCTCCCCGCTTAAAAACTGCCGTTCAAAGGTTTTGTTTTCTCCCACATAGGATGCGACCATTTTTTTGATCTGCCGGTTTGCAAGCAAGAGGCCTAACCCCCAATCATCAACACCGCAGTTATTACTGACAACGGTCAAGTTTTTTACGCCGCTGTCCCTGATCGCGAGAATTAATTGTTCCGGAATGCCGCACAGGCCGAAGCCTCCTGCGATGAGGGTGTCTCCGTCCTTGATCAGTGCAGCAGCATCTTGATAAGAGTCCATCACTTTTCCTTTTCCCATATTCGTTTCCCCTTTCTGTTTTGGCTACACAAGGCCCGTCAGACTGTAAATGGCGATGATGACAAACACAGCGGCTGTTTTAATGACGGTAATGGCAAAGATATCCCTGTAGGATTGGCGGTGGGTCAACCCAGTGACCGCGAGCAGCGTAATGACGGCGCCATTATGCGGAAGAGTGTCCATCCCGCCGGAGGCCATCGAGATCACCCGGTGCATGACCTCCGGCGGGATGTGGAATGTATTGATTGCTTCTGTATACGCTGCTGACATCGTGCTTAAAGCGATGCCCATTCCTCCTGATGCCGATCCTGTAATCCCGGCAAGCGCAGTGGTCGTCACCGCTCCGTTGACGAGCGGATCAGTAAACGTCTGCGATATGCCACTGCTGACCATTTTAAAGCCGGGAAGCGCCGCAATGATCCCGCCAAATCCGTATTCGGCTCCTGTATTCATCGACGCCAGCAAGGCGCCCCCGATACCCTCATTCAGTCCCTCTTTCAAATTGAAGAGGACTTTTTTCCAATCGAACAAAATCGTTGTCATGATTCCGATGAACAGTGCGAGTTCTACTGACCAGATCGCAGTGACGGAGGAAAGGTCAATCTTCCCGAACGCTTCTAGCCCGAGCGGCGCAAAATCAAATCCGTCAGGGTACCAATGCGGGAGCCACATCGTGAAGCATTTGTTCATGACTCCCACAAGGATAAGCGGAACAAAGGCGAGCACTTGCCGCGCGGGGCTGGGTTGCGGTAAAACAGGCGTATGTGTTTCATTAGCCAGACTAGAGGATTCCTCTGCAGCGGAAACTTCAGATTGAAATCCAGCATAGCCTTCTCCGGCATTGGCCGCTTTTTTGCGCCGGGATTCTAAATAAATCATTCCGGCCGTAAGCACAAATGCTGCACCAATCAGTCCGAGCCAGGGAGCGGCATAAATGTTTGTTTTAAAAAAAGCGGTCGGAATGACATTTTGAATTTGCGGTGTGCCGGGAAGCGCATCCATTGTAAATGTAAAGGCGCCCAATGCAATCGTACCGGGTATCAGACGCTTGGGAATATCAGCTTTAATAAATAGGTTTTTAGCAAACGGATAAATGGCAAACACCGCTACGAAGAGACTGACGCCGCTGTACGTTAAAATCGCACCCATTAAGACGATGGCGAGAATGGCTCTTTTTGCTCCCACAAGTCTGACGATTGTTTTTGCAATCGACTCAGCGAGCCCGGATATTTCAACAACCTTGCCAAAAACGGCCCCTAAAAGAAATACGGGAAAATACAGCTTAATAAATCCTACCATCTTCTCCATAAATATATTCGAGAAGAAAGGAAGTACGAAGCTTGGATCTGTCAGGAGCACAGCAAACAGCGCACAAATCGGGGCGAATAAAATGACTGAAAAGCCCCGGTAAGCCGCAAACATCAGCATGCCTAATGCCAATAAAATAATAACAATGTCCACAAATCCCCCTCTTTTCTGCTCAATATTAGTAAGCGCTTACAAAAAATCGAGAAAATAAAGCAAAAAACATGCCGGTTTTGCACAGGTTCTGAGGCTGAAAAAATGTGCATCATGGTGAATGTTCCGTTTTGGCGAAAGAAAGGGAGACTCTTGCTGTATTAGATTGATTGGCTGAGCAGTGAGTTTTTTTAGGGATAGTGAGATGGATCAGAGAGGATTTTTGCTTTATAAATATGTATTCTTTTTTCTTTCATTTATTTCCTGCAAGAGGAACCGATAAAATCCGGCCCTCCTGCATGGTCATTCAGCCAATGACAACCGGGAGCTCTTTGAGCGACCTAAAACCAATGAGCTTGCGGTATTCAAGGCGGTGTGCAGCCAGCCGAAGCTTAGGTATCCGCTCAAACAGTGTGAGAATTGCAATTTGTGCTTCGATGCGCGCTAATGAGGAGCCTATGCAAAAATGGGCGTTCTTTCCGAATGCAACATGCGGGTTCGGCTTTCTTTGGATATCCATTTTGTGAGGTTGATCGAATATGCTTGGATCGCGATTGGCTGCCCCTAAAAGGATATATACCTGCTCTCCTTTTTTTATGGTCTTCCCATTTATTTCGCAGTCTTCTGAGGCGGTGCGTGCCGTCAGCTGCGCGGGGCTGTCGTAGCGCAGACATTCCTCAACTGCAGTTTCAATAAGCGAGGGGTTTTCTCTCAGTGCGCTAAGCTGTTCAGGGTGTTTCAATAAAGTAAACACACCGTTGCTTATGAGGTTTACCGTCGTCTCGTGTCCGGCTATGACAAGTAAGATACATGTCGCGAGCACTTCCTCTTTTGAAAGCTGTTCCTCCATAATAAACCTGCTGATCAAGTCTTGTTTAGGGTGCGCTTCCCGCTTGTGAATCAAATCTCTGAAATATGACGTCAGCCTGCCTGCGGTGTCGCTTGCTCTGACTAACGTCTTTCTTGATCGGGTAAGATCAATGGCCTGAATGACGTCTGCCGTCCATTGTCTGAATTGATATCTCTCCTCTTTCGGCACTCCGAGTATCTCCGCAATGATAAGGCTTGCCAATGGAAAGGCAAACTCTGAAACAAGGTCCGCGGTTTTTTTGATTTGGACTTGATCCAACAAGTCATGAACCGTTTCTTTTATACAAGGGCGAAGTGATTCCGCCGTCTTTGCGGTAAATTCTTTACCGATAAGCATCCGCATCCGCTTATGGTCTGATTGATTTTTAAATAACAGCATATCGTGCTGGATATGCGATAGATTTTGATATTTCGTTGAAGCTTCCGGAAGAGGAATGCGGTTTTTAAACCGAATGTCTTTCAGAATCGCTGCCGCTTCTTTGTACCCGGTGACATACCAGCCCGGATATTTTAATACGGTTCCTTTATAAACAGGATCAATGGATCGCAGTTTGTCATAAAACGGGTAAGGGTCATTCCAAAAATCCGAATCCGCATGGAGAGACGGATGTGCAATCGATAGGTCTGCCGTCATCTTATACCTCCGTATTGCAGGCGGATTGCAGGCCGGCTTTCATTTCTTCAACGGATTCGACTTCAAAACCTAAATCATGGAGCATTTGATGATCCTCTGTTTCTTGCTGCCCTGCTGTCGTTAAGTAATCTCCGACGAAAATCGAATTTGCGGCGTAAAGTCCCAGCGGCTGCAGCGAACGAAGGTTGACTTCCCGGCCTCCTGAGATACGGATTTCTTTTGACGGATTGATAAAACGGAACAAGGCGAGCACTTTCAGGCAATACACCGGATGTAATTCGCTTACCCCTTCTAACGGAGTTCCGTCAATCGCATGCAGAAAATTAACCGGGATGCTGTCGGCGTCAAGCGCTTTTAAGCTGTTCGCCATATCAATGACGTCCTGTTTCGTCTCTTTCATGCCGACGATGACACCAGAACAAGGTGACATCCCCGATTGTTTCGCCGTTTCCACTGTATTGACCCTGTCGTCATACGTGTGGGAGGTCGTAATGTTTGAGTGATTTCTTTGTGATGTATTGATGTTATGATTGTACCGGTCTACTCCTGCCTGTTTCAGCCGCTCTGCCTGTTCCGGCTTCAGCAGACCGAGGCATGCGCAGATTTTTAAACCGTACGTTTCTTTAATTTCTTTGACAGCATCAACAACTTGATCCACTTCTCTGTTTGACGGTCCCCGGCCGCTGGCGACGATACAGTATGTCCCTATATTCAGGTCGTGGGCGCGTTTTGCCCCTTTAAGCAATATATGCTTATCCACCATCCGGTAAGACTCAATCGGCGCTTTTGATATTGAAGATTGTGAACAGTACCCGCAATTTTCCGGACACAGGCCTGATTTTGCATTCATAATCATATTCAGCTTTACTTTTTTTCCGTAAAATCGTTTTCTGATATGAAAAGCGGCATGCATCAGCAATAAAAGATCCTCATCAGGACAATTTAAAATGGCCAGCGCTTCTTGATTCGTTACTTCCGCCCCGTCCAGCACTCTCTCTGCAAGATCCATCCATTGATTCATGTTTATCTCCCCATTTGTGTCAGATTCATGAAAGAGGAAACATCTATATGTTTCTCAATCATGTGTTGAATGTTTTCCGATGAAACGTGATCCAGCTTCGGTGTGATTCCCAAAATCGGAACTTTGCATAATGTTTCAATCATGCTCGGGTTTGTCTTTTCGTCCAGCCCCGGCCTGCTCCTTACGCCGTTGATAATAATGCCGAGAACCTCTATCCCCATGTTTTTCGCATATTCAACGGTTAAATATGTGTGGTTGATGGTTCCGAGATCAGGCCTGGCCACAATCACCGCCGGCAATTCCATGGCTTTTATCAGATCACTGACTAAATAATTTTCACCAAGCGGGACGGAAATGCCGCCTGCCCCCTCAACGATGAAACACTCATGACGATTTTTGATCTTACTCCAGTGGGCCATGACATCCGCCATGCTCACGGATTTCCCCTCAAGCATGGCGGCCGTGTACGGGGCAAGCGGCTCTTTCCATTCAAATGGCGTGATTTCTTCATGAGACAGTGCGGTTTGTGACATGTCTTTCAACAGCGAGGTGTCACTTTCCGGATGAGTTCGCGGCACACCGCTTAAAAACGGCTTAAACACTCCGATATCCGCCTGTTTCTGCCGGAATGCCGCGGCAAGTCCGCAAGAAACGATGGTTTTTCCGACGCCGGTATCTGTTCCTGTAACAAAAAAACTTCTCATTTGTTTATATTCAGCTCTTTTCTAATGGAATCAAATGCTTCTGTCAGCTCGTCTATGTCCTGTAAGCTGCGATCCGCCGTAACGGTCAGCCTGATTCTGCTTTCGCCTTCCGGAACAGCGGGCGGGCGGATGGCCGGGGCGCAGATTCCCTTTTTCTCCAGCAGTGCAGCGGCTGAAACCGCTGTTTTTGCATCACCGATGATAACGGGGATAATCGGTGTATCTCCGCCTCTTACGGTAAAGCCCATATCGGCCAGACGCGTTTTTATCATTTTGACAGACGACTGCAGCTCACGGCGCGTATCGTGCATATCTGATATGATGTCAAATGCCGTATGCGAAGCCGCACAAATTGACGGCGGGAGGGCCGTCTGAAAAATAAACGTCCGCGCCTGATTCAGCAAAAAATCAATGAAAATGTTTGATCCCGCGGCAAAACCGCCTTCCGTTCCTACAGCTTTGCTTAATGTGCCGATGACAACATCAGGACAAACACCGAAATAGTCACTTGTTCCCCCGCCGTTTTCCCCGAGTACACCGGTTGCATGCGCGTCATCTGCTATCACAAATGCCTGGTACTGCTTTGCAAGCGCCATTATGCGGTCAAGAGGCGCGATGGTGCCGTCCATGCTGAAGACGCCGTCTGTGACGATGAAGCGGCGGTTCCGAGCCTGGACGGAGGCAAGTTTTTTCTCAAGATCAGCCATATCAATATGGCGGTACACGATGGTTTCCGCTTTTGATAAACGGCAGCCGTCAACAATGCTCGCATGGTTCAGTTGATCGCTTAAAATGACATCGCCTTTTTGAGGCAGTGAGGCAAGCACGCCGATATTCGCCAAGTAACCGCTTGAAAACAATAAAGCCGCTTCCGTCTGTTTAAAGTCCGCGATTGTTTGTTCAAGTTTTTCGTGCCACACAGTATTTCCTGTCGTTAACCGTGAGCCGCCGCTTCCCGCTCCGAACCGGCTCAACGCCGTTTGCGCGGCTGTGATCAGCCGCTCATCTTTTGACAGGCGTAAATAGTCATTGGATGCCCAGGTCTGCCGCTTTTGCCCTTTGGTTTTGAGAGCGGTTCCCTGTGTTCGCAGCGTCCGATACAGCCCGTCTCTTTTCACCGCATCGAGCCTTCCGAGGAGCCATCCGTCAAAATCCACGGCCGGTCACCTCGGCTATCGCTTCTTTCATAATGGAGATCATGGCTTGTAACTGATCGGTTGTGCTGGCAAGCGGCGGCAGAAAGGCGATGACGTCTCCGAGCGGCCGTGTCAGCATACCAAGCTCTCTCATTTTCAAGGACACCTTGTATCCCATCCGCTTTTCAGGCGGATAAGGCTGTTTTGTCCCCTTATCCTGCACAAGCTCTATGCCGCACATGAAACCGAGCTGGCGGACATCGCCGACATGAGGGAGCTGCTTCAGATCATGAAGAAATTCCGCTGCCGTTTTTGATTTTTCGGCGACTTGTTCAACGATGCGCTCTGATTCGAATAAACGCAGATTTTCAATTGCCGCGGCACAGCCAATCTGATTTCCTGTATAGGAATGGCCGTGGAAAAATGTTTTCATTTTGTCGTAGTCATCGTAGAAGGCTTCATAAATGGCTTCTGTGGCAAACGTCACAGCAATCGGCAAATAGCCTCCCGTAATGCCTTTCCCTGCCGCCATCAAGTCCGGCTGGACATTTTCATGCTCACAGGCAAACATTTTTCCGGTGCGGCCGAACCCCGTCGCCACTTCGTCAACGATCATTAACACATCATATGCCGTACACAGCTTTCGTACGCCTGCCAGAAAGCCTTCAGGCATGACGATCATCCCGGATGCGCCTTGCACCATCGATTCGATCGTAAGTGCGGCAATCTCTTCGTGATGCTTTGCAAGCAGCTGTTCGAGCGCGAGAAGGCATTCATCCCGGCACTGTACGGGGTCACCGCTTTCAGATCTGTATACATACGGAATCGGGGCTTTGTAGCTTTCAAACATCAGCGGGCCGTACACATGGTGGAAGAGTTCAATGGAGCCGACGCTGACGGCTCCGATCGTATCGCCGTGATAGCCGTTCTGCATAGAAATAAACGTCTGTTTCTCGGGTCTCCCTATGTTTTTCCAGTATTGAAAGGCCATTTTCAGAGCGATTTCCATTGCTTCCGCTCCGCTGTCGGAGTAAAAAACGCGTGTCAGCTTTTCCGGTGTGATGTCTGTCAGCATCTCGGCAAGTTCTGTTGCGGGAACGTTCGTCATACCCAGTAAGGTCGAATGAGCGATTTTTTCAAGCTGTTTTTGAATCGCTTCATCCATTTCTTTTTTGCGGTGGCCGTGTACATTGAGCCATACTGAAGAAAAGCCGTCATAATATTCTTTGCCGCTGATGTCTTTCAGCATGATCCCGTTTCCGCTTTCAATGATTAACGGATCTTCATCGTAATCTTTCATTTGTGTGAAAGGCAGCCAAAGATGCTTTTTGCTTTTTTCAATCATTGATTGTTTCATATGTTCTCCTCCCGCTGAATGAATACAGGCTGCTTCTCCAAAAAATGGATACAGCTCTCCGTATCTATGGAGCCATCTGTAAAGAAAATCCGGCATCCGCTTTCATCTCCGGCATTCTTCATCTTGGCAATCCGCTGATATCCCAGCTTCTTTGCGGCAACGTAGCCTGTTATGTAATCAGGGTCATCCGACCAGCACAATTCAGCAATAATCCCCGGATGTGCGCAAACTTTTGCCGCGATGGCATGTGCTTCTTTTATTCGTGAATGTTCCGGCATGTTGTGAGTAAAAGCCCATTTTTGAAAATCATGTGACGGCCAATCCATTCGGGATACCCGCACACCTCTATTTCCTCTGCCGTCAATGCGTTCTCCTGCCCGGATATCAAACAGGACCGCTCCTCTTGCTTCTGCATATTCCGCAATGTTTTCGTACGCTTTCTCTATCATGTGCGGGGGAATCCCCGCCTTTTGCAGAAGCTTGCGGGCGATTGCTTGTCCTTTTTTCGGCGTGTCTGATTGATGGAAAGCAACCGGCAAAGGGGGGATCGTTTCGATCGGTTCATTAATGCTTTCAAGCTGAATCTGCATAAAATCAGGTATCCCTCTTGAGTGCGAGAAGCCTTTATGTAATAAGCCATCTACTGCTTCCTGTAAACCGCTGTAAGTGATGAGCCGTTCTCCGCCGGAAATGTGTTTTCCGCCCTGCTCATGGGGGGCGTTTCGGGAAGCTCTCATTCTTACGCTGTAATAGGTTTCTTCCCGCATATATTCCCCTCCTTTCTCTTACTTTGAAAATTAATGTTAACTAAAATGATTAAAGGTTAACACTTATACAGAATATTAGTGTCCCTCGCGGAATATGTCAACCTAAAATACAAAAATGTTAACTTAATGAGTTTTGCAAAGCCCCATTACGTTTTCATGTTTTGTTCATATTTTAGTAATTGTTTATTCAACACTGTCCGCTAAAGTAATCCATATCAACAAATAGGACAGCGAACCGCATCTTATTATGAGGGGAGGTCACCGTTATGCTGAAAGAAAAAGTAAAGACAGCAGGCCGTTTTTGCACTGTAGGCGTCGGTAATACGCTGATCGATTTTGGTGTCTTCTTTCTTCTCGCCGCTTGTCATGTCCCCTATCTTCCGGCGCAGATCTGCTCCTATTCGGCAGGGATCATCAACAGCTATGTATGGAACCGGAAGTGGACGTTTCGTGTAAAACGCAAGGCTGACGGGAAAGAGATCATGCGATTTCTCATGATTAATCTTGCCGCGTCGGGAATCACCTTTTTGCTGCTTTACGCGTTTCAAAAAGGCGGCTGTTCGCTATTGGTGAGTAAGTTCGCCGCCACTATCGGCGGAATGATGATGAATTTTATCGGAAACCGAATATGGGTATTTGGAGATTCGCTGAAAAACATACAGGATCAGGAGTGAAGATGAATGAGAAAAGTGAGAAAAGCGGTCATTCCCGCAGCAGGTTTAGGAACGAGATTTCTGCCGGCGACAAAGGCGCAGCCGAAAGAAATGATGCCGATTGTCGACAAACCGGCCATCCAATATATTGTCGAAGAGGCCGCAGCGTCAGGAATTGAAGATATATTGATTATTACAGGGAGAAACAAACGCTCGATTGAAGATCATTTTGACCGGTCGGCGGAATTGGAATTCAATCTGCAGGAAAAAGGCAAGACGGAGACGCTGAAGGAAATGCAGCGGATTGCCGATTTGGCCAATATTCATTACATCCGTCAGAAAGAACCGCTCGGATTAGGACATGCGGTGCTGTGTGCGAAGCATTTTATCGGAGATGAGCCTTTTGCCGTTCTATTAGGTGATGATATTATGGTATCTGACACTCCCGCTCTTTCACAGCTCATCGACGTCTATAACCAACACGGCACAGAAACGATCGGCGTACAGCCCGTCGATCCTGCTGATGTCAGCAAATATGGTATTATACAGACGGGGCGGCAGAGCGGTCATGTGTACGAGGTTGAGGATCTGATTGAGAAGCCGGCTGTTGAAAAGGCGCCCTCTCATATTGCCGTGATGGGCCGCTACATATTAACCCCTGCTATTTTTAAAACGCTGAAGACGGTCGGAAGAGGCGCGGGCAACGAAATCCAATTGACAGACGCGCTGCGCGAAGTGTGCCGCACCCGAAGCATTTACGCGCGGGAGCTTGAAGGAAGCCGGTTTGATATAGGAGATAAGTTCGGCTGTTTTAAGGCCGGCACGGAGATCGGGCTTCTGCGGGAAGAAATGAGACCGAAACTTTTAGCTTATTTAGAAGAGGTGTTAAAAAGAGAATCTGAAGAAATCGTGCGTTAAAAAATAATTTGTAACCATTTTGCTTGTCAATCAGTCATATAATTGGGTAAAAAGATAAAGAGGTTGTGAACAGTGTGGGCAATTTTATTAGTGAAATATTATCCTGGCTGACAAGTATGGGCTATTTAGGGATTGCGCTCGGATTAATGATCGAAATCATTCCGAGTGAAATCGTTCTGGCTTACGGAGGCTATATGGTGTCAGAAGGCACGATCAGCTTTATCGGCGCCATTGTCGCCGGTGTGATCGGGGGGACGATCGCGCAGTGCTTTATTTACTGGATCGCCCGTTATGGGGGACGGCCGTTTTTGGACAAGTACGGCAAGTACTTACTTCTGAAAAAGCATCATGTTGATGTTGCGGAAAACTGGTTTCGCCGTTACGGCGCCGGCGTTGTGTTCTCGGCGCGGTTTATCCCGGTCGTCAGACATGCGATCTCCATCCCGGCCGGCCTTGCGAAAATGCCTCTTTCCAAGTTTGTCATATTGACGACGCTTGCCATTATTCCGTGGTCTGTCATTTTCGTTTATCTCGGGTATCAGCTCGGGGGACAGTGGAAAGACGTAGACAGCTATGCCGGAATGTATACAACTCCGATCATTATATTGGCTCTCGTATTTATTGTTGTTTATTTCGTTGTGAAGAAAATGAGATCAAGACTGTGAAAAAAGACTGCATAAGAACGGCTGCGAGCCGGATCTATGCAGTCTTTTTTTTATTTAAACCGGGTATACGGGGTGTTTCCGGTGTGTGAATGTCAGTTGTTTGGACATGTAAGCAGTGAGGCGTTTATTGAGTTCTTCCCGCAAGGAATCAGCAGGAACAATGCCGTCAATCACCATTTCAGAGGCAAGCCGGTAAAGGTTAATGTCTTCCTTATATTCATCACGCTTTTCTTGAATAAAAGCCGGTCTTTCTTCAGGGGCTAGCCCGCTGATTTTGTTTGCGTAGACCGCATTCACCGCTGCTTCAGGACCCATTACGGCAATTTGCGCAGTCGGAAGCGCTAAACAGCAGTCCGGTTCAAAAGCAGGCCCCGCCATCGCGTATAATCCGGCACCGTAGGCTTTTCTGACGATAACGGAAAGCTTCGGAACAGTCGCTTCCGCCATTGCGGAGATCATTTTTGCGCCATGCCTGATGATGCCCGCCTGCTCAACCTTCGTTCCGATCATGAATCCGGGAATGTCTGCTAAAAATAGAAGCGGAATATGGAATGCGTCGCACAAAGCGATAAATTTTGCGGCTTTATCCGCCGAATCGAGAAATAAAACCCCGCCTTTGACACGCGGCTGATTGGCGATAATGCCGACCGGCTGTCCGTGAATCCGCGCAAGCCCCGTTATTAATTCCTGCGCAAATAACGGTTTAATCTCAAAAAATGAGTCTTCATCAATGACACGTTCAATTAAATCCATCATGTTGAACGGTGCGTTTTGATGTGCCGGGATGACATCTGAGAGCGGTTTTTCAAAAGCTTTCGGGTTCTTAGATTTGTTGACGGGCGCTTTTTCAGTATAATTTGACGGGAAATAGCTGAGGTATGTCTGCGCCATCATGATTGCTTCCTGTTCCGTCCGGGCGAGGAGATCACCGCAGCCTGATACGGAACAATGCATACGGGCGCCGCCCATTTCTTCAAGCGATACTTTCTCGCCAATTACCATTTCTGCCATACGCGGGGAACCTAAGTACATGGATGCATTGCCCTCGACCATAACGACAATGTCGCAAAAGGCCGGAATGTAAGCGCCGCCCGCAGCGGAAGGGCCGAACAATAAACAGATTTGCGGAATGCGGCCCGACAGCTTTACTTGATTATAAAAGATGCGGCCGGCTCCCCTTCTGCCCGGGAACATGTCGACCTGATCCGTAATTCTCGCACCTGCGGAATCGACTAAGTACAAGAGCGGACACTGAAGCTTTTCCGCCGTCTCCTGAATGCGGATGATTTTTTCCACCGTTTTCGCGCCCCACGAGCCCGCCTTTACGGTTGAGTCGTTTGCCATCACACAAACGGTTCTGCCGCCGATGGTTCCGATCCCGGTAACGACCCCGTCAGCCGGAAGTCCGTCTGACATGCACTCGGCGAAAAAAGCGTCTTCAACGGATATGCCGTCATCGAATAAAAGCTTCAGCCTGTCTCTTACAAAAAGTTTTCCCTTCTTTTCGTTGCTTGCGTGATATTTCGCGGCTCCTCCCTTTTCAATCGTTTTGCTGCGTGTCTGCCGTTCTTTTTCGTAATCCATCCGAGTCCCTCCATGTTTTATTTTCCTTTGTATTCAGGGGGTCTTTTTTCTTTAAAAGCGCGCAGGCCCTCTTCTCTGTCAAGTGTGGGAATGACTTGTTCATATGCTTTTCGTTCGATTTCGAGCCCTGTATTGAGATCTGTCTCCAGACCCTTGTTTATCGCGGATTTTGCTTGTCTGACGGCGATCGGCCCATTAGCGGCGATGCGGCCGGCCAGTGCTTTTGCTTTTTCCATAAGTTCATCGGCTTCACAAACATGCTCGATCAGCTTCATGTCTTTCCCCTCTTCTGCAGAAAGTCTTCGGCCGGTATAGATCAATTCTTTTGCCGCGCCGGGGCCGATAAGCCGGGGCAGTCTCTGCGTTCCGCCCGCTCCGGGAATGATCGCAAGCCCTGTTTCAGGAAGGCCGAGGCCCGCCCGGCTGACGGCTGTTCTGATATCGCAGGCGAGAGCGAGTTCAAGGCCTCCTCCGACAGCGGTTCCGTTCAGCGCTGCAATGACCGGCTGCGGGAGAGCTTCAATGGATTCGGCCGTTTCACCGATACGCCTGACGCTTTGCTTAACTTGTTCATGATTCATCCCCGCTCTTTCTTTTAAATCAGCACCGGCGCAAAATGTGTTCCCGGTGCCGGTGAGAATGACACAACGAATGGATGGCGAGTTTTTGATGTCTTCAATCACACGCTGTAAATGATCAATCATTTCTGAAGACAGCGAGTTGGCCGCATGCGGGCGGTTCAGCGTGATCAGACCGATTGTTTCTTGACAGACGGAATACAAAACGCAATCTCCCATGGCTTCTCCTTTCTCATTTCGTTCTGAATGCCTGCAGGTTTCTGCTTGGCAGGTCTTTGCCTATTTTATCCGCGATCCAGCCGGCGGCATAAAGAAGTTTATTCATGTCCGTCCCGGTATCAATCCCCATTTGTTCGAGCATATAAATGACGTCTTCTGTGGCAGCGTTGCCTGCTGATCCAGGGGCGTACGGGCAGCCGCCAAGCCCGCCTGAGGAAGTATCAAAGGATGTGATGCCCATATCAAGAGCGGGAATGATATTCGCTAGAGCCGTTCCTCTTGTATCATGGAAATGGAGTGCGATTTTTGAGGCGGGAATTCTCGGCAAAAGGGCTTCAAGCACGGCTATGACCTGCAAGGGGTTTGCCGCGCCGATCGTGTCGCCGAGCGATATTTCATCAACACCCATTTCGAGCAGGGTGTCTGAAAGGCGGATGACTTGTTCGACCGGCACGTTCTGTTCGTACGGACAGCCGAACACAGTGGACAGATAAGCTCTCGTCGCCATTTTTTCAGCTTTTGCTTCAGTAATAACCCGCCTGAGCTCTTGAACGGTCCGGTCAATCGGTTTGTTTACGTTTTTTTGGTTATGGGTTTCGCTTGCAGATAAAAATACACATGCCTGATCGATTCCGCCTTCTGCCGCATGCTCCAGTCCGATGAGGTTCGGAACGAGAGCCGCGTAGACCGTATGTTCAGTTCTGGCAATGCCTTTTGCGACGTCCAGGCTGTCACGAAGAGCCGGAATCCATCTCGGATGCACGAAAGATGTCACTTCGATATAGGGAAGGCCTGTTTTTGACAGCATATTGATCCACTCAATCTTATCTTCTGTATCCACCCACGCCGATTCATTCTGCAAGCCGTCACGCGGTCCTACTTCATTGATGCGGACATGTTTCGGACAGTTCATGCTGCACCTCCCGTTTTATTGAAGTTCAATCAGGACCTCTCCTTCATCAGTGAAATCACCTTCTGATTTTTTCACTTCTTTCACCGTACCCGCTGCATCAGCGATAATCGGAATTTCCATTTTCATAGATTCCAAGATGGCCACTTCCTGTCCTTCTTCAATGACATCACCCGGCTTCACATGAATTTTCCACAGGTTTCCCGCCATTTGAATTTTTATGACGCTCATTTGGATGCCCCCTCGTTCATTGTTTGTAAAAAACCGGTTGTTGCCTCGCCCTTTTCAAACACTTCTGAATGAGCAATTTTTGTCAGCAGCGGAATGTTGGTTTTAATCCCTTCTACATGATATTCGCCAAGGGCGGTTTTCAGTTGTTCAATGGCTTGTTTTCTCGTATTCGCCGTGACGACCATTTTGGCAATCATCGGATCGTAAAACGGAGAAATGACGCTTCCCTTTTCGACGGCGCATTCGTGTCGCACTGACGGGTGTCTTAAAACGGAAAAAGACGAGATGGTACCGGGAGACGGGTAAAAGGTGACCGGATCTTCCGCATAGATCCGCACTTCAATCGCATGACCGCGGTGGTTGATATCTTTCTGCGAGAAAGGCAGCGCCTGCCCAGCGGCAATTTTCAGCTGTTCTTCCACAAGATCCAGTCCTGTAATTTCTTCTGTCACCGGATGCTCCACCTGCAGTCTGGTGTTCATCTCTAAAAAATAGATTTGTTTCTTTTCGTCGACGAGAAATTCTATTGTGCCTGCATTTTGGTAGCCGATCGATTTTGCGGCTTTAACGGCGGTTTCACCGAGTCTTTGTCTTAATTCATCGTCAACAAACGGCGACGGCGCTTCTTCTATCACTTTTTGGTGGCGCCTTTGGACTGAACAGTCACGTTCAAACAGATGAACGATGTTGCCGAAAGAATCTGCGAGTATCTGAATTTCAATATGACGGGCATTTTCAATGACCTTTTCCATGTACATTGCGCCGTCTCCAAAAAAGGAGGCGGCCCGCTTTTGATTGCCTTCAAACGCTTTGGCCAGCTCTTCTTCTGAATGTACGATCTGCATGCCGATTCCGCCTCCTCCTGCGGACGCTTTCAGCATGACCGGAAAACCGATGGCACGGGCTTCGGCTAAGGCGGAGTGAACATCGGGCAATGGCTCTGAAACACCGGGAACGATCGGGACCTTTGCTTTTTGCATCGTTTTTCGGGCTTCAATCTTGCTGCCCATCTTGGCGATGATATCACCGGGCGGACCGATAAATGTGATTTGTTCTTTTCGGCAACGTTCGGCGAACAGGCTGTTTTCTGACAGAAGCCCGTAGCCCGGATGAATGGCGTCCGCTCCGGCCGATTTGGCGGCTTCTATGATTCTGTCGATATGTAAATAGCTTTCATTTACTCTCGATTTACCGATCGGATAGGCCTCATCAGCCGCTTTTACCTGCAGCGCGTCCCGGTCGGCTTCTGAATACACAGCTGCCGAGGGGATGCCGAGACGTTTGCAGGTGCGGATAATTCGTAAGGCGATTTCTCCTCTGTTGGCAATCAGGACTTTTTTAAACAAATGTGAAGCACTCCTTTTTCATTAAGTTAACTTGAGCTCTTCAATCGTTTTTTCCCGCAGCTTGAATTTCTGAATTTTTCCTGAGGCTGTCATTGGATATTCATCTGTAAACAAAACGTACCTGGGGACTTTATAGCGGGCGATATGTTCTTTGCAAAAGGTTCTGATGTCTTCTGCGGAAGCGGTTTGTCCGTCTTTGAGCCTGACCCACGCCGCGGCCTCTTCTCCGTATTTCGGATCAGGAACGCCGACGACCTGAACGTCTGCTACCGCGGGATGCCGATATAACATTTCCTCAATCTCGCGCGGATAGATATTTTCGCCGCCCCTGATCAGCATGTCTTTCAGACGGCCCGTGATTTTGCAGTACCCGTCCTCGTCCATGACCGCCAAATCACCGGTATGCAGCCAGCCGTCTTTGTCTATCGCTTCTTCGGTCGCTTCTTGATTTTTATAATAGCCTTTCATGACATGATATCCGCGGGTGCAGAGCTCTCCTTGTTCGCCCCGGGCGGCTTCTCCGGATGTTCCGGGCCGAACGATTCTGACTTCGATATGAGGAAGCGCGCGCCCCGCTGTTTCCACTCTTCTTTCAAATGAATCATCCGTTCTTGTCTGCGTAATAACAGGTGATGCTTCGGTCTGTCCGTAGGCAATGGTAATGTCGGTCATCCCCATTTTGCCGATCACTTCTCTCATGACTTCCACCGGGCATGGCGAGCCTGCCATAATCCCGGTTCGGACGTGGGAAAGATCATATTCAGAAAAACGGCTGTCATTTAGGAGGGCGATAAACATCGTCGGTACACCGTGCAGAGCCGTACAGGCTTCTTGCTCCACCGTTTTCAGAACGGCCGGCGGAGAAAACTGTTCGATCGGAATCATCGCCGCACCCGCGGAAACACATGCCAGCACGCCGAGCACGCACCCGAAGCAGTGGAAAAACGGCACGGGAATACATAAACGGTCACATGAAGTAAGCTTCATGCATTCTGCGATATTGGCCGCGTTATTTACGATATTAAAATGTGAGAGCATGACGCCTTTCGGAAATCCGGTCGTACCTGATGTATATTGCATATGAATGCAATCATCCTTTTTCAGGCTGTCCATCCTTCCGTCAAGCGCTGCATCCGTTACAGCTTCGGCATTATCCAGCAATGAATCCCAACGGTGCATCCCGGGCGGGCTTTTATCACCGATATATAACACCGTCCGTAAAAATGGATAACGTTTCGAACGCAGCCTGCCGCGCTCACAAGTTTTCAGCTCCGGAATCAGCTTATTCACGATTTCAACATAAGATGTCTGCCGGTAGGAATCCATGATTATCAAGGCCGAGACGTCTGAATGTGCCAGCAGGTAATCGAGCTCTGCGATTTGAAAATTGGTATTAATGGTGACCAGAACGGCGCCGATTTTCGCTGTTGCAAATTGCGCCGCGAGCCATTCCGGAATGTTGGATGCCCATATGGCCACATGATCTCCTTTTTCAACTCCCAGCTTCATCAGCCCTTTTGCGGTTTGCCGGCATAACCGGTCAAACTCGGCATACGTATAACGAAGGCCGCGCTCAGGGTAAACAACCGCTTCACGATCCGGAAAAAGCTCCGCGGTCCGCTCAAGCAGCTTTCCGGCTGTTAAATGGATAAGTTCAGCCATATGACCTGCCCCCCTTCCATCCCTGTCTTAGTAAACGTTTTCATTTCACTTCAAAAGCTGTCTTGCGATGACCATTCTTTGAATTTCTGACGTCCCTTCACCAATCTCCATCAGCTTTGCGTCACGAAGCATACGTTCGACACCGCATTCCTTCATATAACCGTAACCGCCATGAATTTGGATGGCCTGAAGGCACGTTCTGACGGCCATTTCAGAAGCATAGAGCTTGGCGAATGCAGCTTCTTTCGTAAATGGCAGGTTTTGATCCTTCAGCCATGCCGCTTTAAGCACCATCTGTCTGGCAAGGTCAATTTCCATCGCCATATCGGCCAGCTTAAATTGAATGGCTTGAAATGACGATATCGGACTGCCGAACTGCTTGCGTTCCTTCGCATATGACAGCGACGCCTCCAGTGCGCCTTGAGCGATACCGACAGCCAGTGCCGCAATCGAGATCCGCCCGCCGTCTAATGTATATAAAAATTGTTTAAAACCTTTTTCCGGATCACCGAGCAGGTTATCGGCAGGCACCCTGACATCCTCCAGCACAAGCTCGGCCGTATCCGACCCTCTCACACCCATCTTGTCGTACGGATTTGTGATCGTAAATCCCGGTGTGTCTGTCGGGACGATGAGAGCTGAAATGATCGGTTTTCCGGCGGAGTTCTTTCCCGTAACGGCGGTGACAATGACCGTGCGGGCGTAATTTGCGTTTGTGATCCAGCATTTCTCTCCGTTTATCACATAGTCATCGCCCTTTTTCTCGGCTTTTGTCTGGGTTCCGCCGGCATCGGAACCTGCATTCGGCTCCGTCAGTCCGAATGATCCGAGCGCTTTTCCCGAAGCAAGCGGAATAAGATGTTCTTGCTTTTGCTGTTCAGTACCGAAATAGTATAATGGGCTTGCACCGAGTGACACGGCCGCCGCGTAGCTCAGCCCCGTGCTGCCGCAGGCTTTTCCGATTTCTTCGACCGCTGCTGCATATGAAATGGTGTCACCGCCCGCCCCGCCGTATTCTTCCGGAAACGGAATTCCGAGCAGCCCGAGTTCGCTCATTTTTTTAAATGTGTCTATCGGGAAGACGGCTGATTGATCAACCTCATGGGCTTTCGGGGCAATTTCATTTTTGGCGAAATCTCTGACCATTTCGCGCACCATCTGCTGTTCTTTTGTCAGTTGAAAATTCATTAACCTTCCTCCTTCTGCTGCTTTCTACATTTTATTAATGGGGGTCTTTATTCATTCCATCCAAATGAAGTCTGAACATTCGGACTCATCTGCCGCCAAAAAAACTGACAGCGCCGCAACTGTCAGTTTTATTAATAATGCTATTTAACCGTCCGTTTTGCGGAGGGACGGCTCTCATGGTGAAGCCTGTCAACGGAAGTAACGAAATAGGTGCAGGCTTCTTTCGCCCGAATATCAGTATCTGAAAATGTCTGCGTCCGTGACGATGTTTTTCTGACTGTATCCACTAAATAAGGCTGCTTTCCCTTTTCTGCGCGGTAAATGGCGTAATAAGCCGTTTTTTTACCGTTGGATTTCGCATCTTCGATATAGAGTGTATGGCCTGAAGCGTTCTTCTCCGCCCGTTTGACAGCCGGTTTTTTTAAAGCGGAATGTCCGAGCCAAGGCATCTCAGGAATTAATGCGGGCCGGCTGTACATGTCTTTGATCAAACGGTTTTTTACATCGAGCGGATTACGGTTTAAATCCTTTAAACTGAAATGCATGCTGCCTTTTATCCATGCTGATCCCCTGTTAAGAGCAATCTGTCTTCCGTATTCCCCCGGGTCGGCCCAGGCCGGATCAGCGTTGTTGTTGATTTTATAAGCTGCCTGCCCGATATATAAATGCACCGGCCGATTGTTCACTTCTTTTCCCCACCAATCCGCTAAGACGTCATATGCCGCCGCTTTAAATCCGATGCTCCAGTAAATTTGCGGTGCGATGTAATCAATGTATCCTTTTTGGATCCATTCTCTCGTATCAGCATATAAATCATCGTAGTTCCGCACCCCGGCGGCCGTTTCGGAGCCTGTCGGGTCATCTGCGGCATTTCTCCATACGCCGAACGGGCTGATTCCGAATTTGACATAAGGTTTTTCTCGTTTGATGGTTTGGTTGATTTCTTTTACAAGCCGGTTGACGTTATCCCGGCGCCAGTCATCAATTGATGCAAAGTGAGCTTTTCCGTACCGTTCGTATTCCGCCTGATCGGGGAATTCCTGTCCGGCAATTTTATAAGGATAAAAATAATCATCCATATGAACCGCATCAATGTCATAACGGCTGACCACCTCTTTGATTCCATCCGTTATAAATTGTCTTACTTCCGGAATGCCCGGATTATAGTACAGCTGTTTTCCGTATGCAGCGACCCAGTCCGGATGCGAACGCGCGGGATGATCATCTGAAAGCGCATTCAAATTTGTGTGATTCATCGTGATCCGGTAAGGATTGAACCAAGCGTGAAATTCAAGATTCCGTTTATGTGTCTCTTCAACTAAAAAAGCAAGCGGATCGTAGCCGGGATTTTTGCCTTGTGTTCCTGTCAGATACTCTGACCAAGGCCCGTAATCTGATGGATAAAAAGCATCAGCCGCAGGCTTAATTTGGACGATAACGGCGTTCATTCCCATCTCCTGAACGTCATCCAGCAGCTTGCTGTATTCTCTTTTTTGCTCTTCCGGTGACAGCCCTTTTTTAGAGGGCCAGTCGATATTGGTGACAGACGCGATCCATACGGCTCTCATTTCTCTCTCCGGCTGAGTGCCGCTTGCTTGTGCGGATGCTGAGAACGTAAAGATGCCGGCTGTCAGTACAACGGCAAAAAACCATATCATGCTAAAACAGCAGCTTTTCATGTTTTTCCCCCTCTCTGCTTTACGGTATTCCGAAGCATTCCGGGCGGTGAATCAGAAAGCCTGCTTTGCTCCTCTCAGCCTAAAAGGGAAAGAAAAAAGTCCTAAAGCGAATCAAAACGCTTCAGGACTTTTTATGTTTCATGGCGGCGAGCACGTCAATGACCTTCGTTCCGACGCCGACACACGTTTCAAGAATGGCCTGCGCTCCGGCGATGGACAAAATGAAAATAACCGGATGTGCATAGCGGGGCCAGACCAAGTAGCAGATACCGATCAATATGGCGCACCAGACGCCCGCACACCAATAACATTGCAGCATATAACCGAATGCGGAGGAAGGGACTTTTTTTTGGACGGCGCGCCCGTTTTGATCGACGGTTTTTTCTTGCTTTATAAAGGGTTTTCTTATGAATTCCGTAATCTTATCAAATACGATCAAATGGGTCAGCCGGTAGCTGGCAAGAATAATCATTACATACGTAAGCCAAGATAGGTTCGTCATCTCAAAGCCTCCAAAAAACTGGTTTGATTCCCCTATCTTGCCCTCTGTCATCCTGAACCATTCTGCCGGATGTTACAGATTCCGCGCCAAGCGTCTTCCGCTGTTTGCAATGATGTCCAGTATGACCTCAGCATTTTGCTGTGCAAAGGCGGGTTCAAACATATCTTTATGGGCGCCCTCGCCTTGATATTCCTGATAGAGTCCCGTTGTGGCGCCTTCCCATTTCATCGGCTCGGTCTTATCACTGTGCTCTTCCTTTATACCGGCCTCGATAAAATGGAGGTTTGCCGCGATTTGGCCGTCATTTATCAGTTCCGCCCAGTACGTTTGATAGCGCTCTGTCTTTTTGATGACCGCTTCTCTGACGGCTTCCGGGACATTTTCGGCTGTTGCGTTTGTTGGCTGCGGCGGCAGTGCGTCAAGCTTTCTGTACGCGTCTGCGATAATGACGTCGCTGATTTCTAAGCCGCGCTTTTCCATCGCTTTTGCCGCCTCGAATGCCGTATTGCCGCCTGCCGAATATCCGAAGAGTATATAAGGGCCTTCCGGCTGGATTTCCAGCATTTTATCAATGTATTGTTCCATTCTGCTGTCTTCTTCAATAAAGTTAAAACCGTACACAGCAGCCCGTTCGTTTAATGCCGCCGCAAGATCTTTAAAGAAAATCCCGAAACCTGAGATAGGCGGAAAACAGAATAGGTTGCGGCCTTTCGGCTGGTTCAGTCTGCTGATATGCTGCTCTGCAGCTTCTGTCAGTGTGTTTGAATACAGCTTTTCAGCCAATTGTTCAATTGTCGGATATTCAAATATCATTTCAATCGGCACATCCATCTGCTGCCTGGTCTTCAGCTGATGAATCACTTGCAATGCTTTCAAAGAATGGCCGCCCAGCTCAAAGAAGTCATCCTGTATGCCCAGCTCCCTGCAGCCGAGGATCGGCGTCCAAATGTCGATCAGCTCACGCTCTACCCAGTTTCGTGGCGGAACGGCTTTTGATGACGTTTTTTTCCGTTCTGGCGCAGGCAGCCCGCGGCGGTCCACTTTGCCGTTTGCGGTAAGCGGCATACGGTCAAGCTTCATCACATACTTTGGAATCATATAGTCGGGAAGCGACCTGGCCAACAGGGATCGAATGGCTCTTTCTTCAACATGTGCGCCTGTATAATACGCACAAAGGATTGCTTCTTGTCCTTCGTCTGACACGATGACTGCCGCTTCCCTGATTCCATCAATTTCAGTCAAGCGCGCTTCGATTTCGGCCGGCTCAATCCGCTTCCCGCGAATCTTGAATTGGCGGTCGATACGGCTGATGTATCCGATGCTTCCATCAGGCAGCCAGTGTGCCAAGTCGCCTGTTTTGTAGATCTTTTCTTCAGGATGAACCGGGTGGCTGACAAACGCTTCACTTGTTAAGTCAGGCCTGTTTAAATAGCCTTTGGCAACCCCGTCACCGCCGACACAAAGCTCACCGGGCACGCCGATCGGCGCAAGTCCGCCATTTTTATCAATGATATACGCGGTTGAATTGCTGATCGGTTTTCCGATTGGGATCGGCTGAGAAAAATCGTGCCTGATTTCGTAAAAGGTAGAAAATGTCGTATTTTCCGTCGGTCCGTATATGTTATAAAGGCTGAGATTCGGACAGCGGTGTCTGACCTTATTGATGAGCGCCGGGGACAATGCTTCTCCGCCGACATATAAGGTGTGCAACCCAGAAAACATCTCCGGATCTGCCTGGGCGAACTGGTTAAAGAGCGCCGTCGTCAAAAACAGAATCGTAATCCGGTTGGAAGAAAGATAATTGCCGAACCTCTCAGGGGCAAGCATTGTCGAGCGGTCAACCACATGAAGACATGCTCCGTTCAAAAGTGCTCCGAAGATTTCAAACGTCACTGCGTCAAAACCGATGGACCCTGTCAGAATGAGACGGTCCGACATGCCAGCCGACGTGTAATTGCTGTTTGACACGAGCGATACGACGTTTCGGTTGGAAATCATCACGCCCTTCGGTTTTCCTGTTGAACCGGATGTATACATAATATAGGCAAGGTCATCAGGTGCTGTATCGGTATTCAGTTTTCCCGCATCAGGTGTTTGTTTTTCAGCTGCAGCCGGGATAGAGATGATGTGAGAAAAGTCAATGTCAGTCTCAATTCCTTTTTGCACCGTTAACAGCTGTGCTCCGCTCTCAGTGAGCATATCGGCGATCCTGTCGGTTGGCAGTTCTGCATCAAGAGGAAGGTACGTCCCTCCCGCTTTCAATACAGCGAGAACAGCGATGATAAATTCCGGTGAGCGTTCGGCCAGAATCCCGGCAATTCCCTTTGGCGCCAAACCGTTTTCCAGCAGGGTGCGGGCGAATGCAGTTGACCGTTCATCGAGCTCCCGGTACGTCATCGTCAGCCCGCCGGCGTGAAGCGCCTGATGGTCCGGGGTTTTCTTCACCTGTCGGCTGAACAGGCTGATGATGCTTTCATCTCTTTCATAAGTTGTTTTCGTGTCATTAAATTCGCCGATTATTCTTGATTTTTCCTTTTGTCCGAGCATCGGAAGCCGATCAGCCGGAAAATCGGGATTGAAGGCGGCGCCGCGCAGAGCTTCTTCCAAGTGTCCTTTTACGCTCTCTATCCATACTTCGTCATAAACGTTCGCATTGTAGCTGAATTTGATGAGCAGCTCATCGCCAGGCGCTATGATGAGGTTAAAATCGTAACCCGATTGTTCCGAAACGTTGACATTCCCGATCCGGAACGGTGCATCCGATTCCTTTTCCGCGTCTTTCATCTGCTGCTGAATCGGATAATTTTCAAACACGATGATATGGTCAATTAAATCCTGTTTCAGCTCAGTCTGCGATTGGATGTCAGCAAGCGGATGATAGCTGAACGCCTCTGAATCAAGCATTTCTTTCTGCAAGCGGCCCAGCAGTTCTCTAAAGCTTTCGTCACCCGTTTTAATGCGTACCGGAACGGTATTGATAAACAGCCCGATCATGCTTTCCACGCCGTCAATGACGGAAGGCCGCCCTGATACGACGGCGCCGAATACGGCATCATCCGTCCGGTTGTAGCGCTGCAGCATCAGGCCCCATACAGTCTGCATAAGAACCGCGAGCGTAGCGCCCTCTTCTTTGGCGATGGTTTTCAGCTTGTCCGTCAGGTTTTGATCTATAGAAAACAGCAGCTCTTCCTTGCGGTAGCCTTTTTCCTGGGGACGGGCCGATATTTTCGGGAGTCCTGAGGGTGTCTCGCAGCCTGCTAAATATCCTTTCCAATACTCAGAAGCCGCGTCTTTGTCCTGATCCGTCAGCCATGTAATATAAGAGCTGTAAGGCTTTGCGGGCGCCAGTGTGACAGGTGAGCCTGATTCAATCGCCCGGTACATATGCATGAATTCCTGAAGGACGATGCCGAGGCACCAGCCGTCCATAAGGATGTGATGGTGGCTCCAGACGCATACATATTTTTCGTCAGCCGTTTTAAACAAAGAAACACGCATCAGCATATCCTTTTGCAAGTCAAAGCCTTTTAAGCGGTCACGTTCCTTAAATCGCTGTAAATAGATGCTCTGTTCCGCTTCGTCCAAATGTGTAAGATCTTCGCGGTGCAGCCGGAATTCCCGCTCACGCAGCACAACTTGGCGGGGGCCGTTCAGCTGAGCGACATGAGGTAAAAAAACCGTTCTGAAAATATCGTGGCGGCTGATGACAGACTGTACGCTTTGCTCAAACAATTCCGGACGAAGCCGGCCTTTTATGGTGAAGACGGATTGTTCGATATATGCAGCCCCCTCCTTTTGCAGAAAGGAATGAAAAAGCATTCCTTCCTGCATTCGGCTGAGGGGATAAATATTTTGGATATTTTTTGTTTTGTCCATGTGTTCCTCCCGCTCGGTTTAGTGGAAGCTGAGTAAGTCGGCAATATCCTGCAATGCTTCCTCAGTCAGCTCCCGATCATCAAAGTCACTGACGGTCTTCTCCGTACCGGTTTTGCCGAGGCAGTGTTCCGACAGTTTCAGGAGATAATACCGGCAGCTTTCGGACAGCCGTTCGATCGTATCTTGCCGGAAGCGCTCCGTTTCATAGGAAATGCTGACGGTCATCCGGCCTTTTGCCGCAATCGCGCTGATTTCAAGTGACTGCTCCCGTTTCCATGTATCTGTCACATCATCTCCGCCTCCCAAAGGAGAAAACTGAAACGCGTCAGGCTGTTCCGTTTCTGCCGGGTTCCCGCCGGGCGCATCGAATTGTCCGAGATAATTAAAGCTGATCTCCGGTGCTTTCCCGAAAGTCATCCCGGCAAGCTTCGGCGGTGTTAAATATTTGAGGACGCCGTATCCGTTCCCTTTATCCGGAATGCGCCGCAATGTGTCTTTGACGGTTTTCAATGTGCGAATTTCATATTCTTCAAGAGGTTCATAAACTCCGCTCCGGAAAAGCACCGGGTAAATGGAAGTGAACCACCCCACTGTCCTGCTGATGTCCGCACCTGCCTGCTCCGATTGGCGTCCGTGTCCTTCAAGGGCGATTTTCAAAGCGTGCCGCGGCGACCACTTTTGAATGGCAAGCACGGCGGAAGCCAAAAGCACATCTTGCGTATCCGTATTGTAGGCGCTGTGTACATCTTTCAACAGGGCGTCCGTTTCACTTTCTGTCAGAGTGAAGGATACCGTGTTCCGTTTTTTTGCAGGAGTTTGAGATAAATCTGCCTGTTCGTAAGGAAGACTTTCTGTTTCATAGTGTTCAATCTCCCGCCAATACTCCGCCTGCTGAAGAAGCTGTTTACTTTCCGCATAATCGGCCAGCTGCTCCGTATATGTTTTGAATGACATGGTTTTCGGAGGGAGTTTGATTTCCTGTCCAGAGATGGCCTGTTCATAAGCAGAAGCCAAGTCTTCCAATAAAATCCGCCATGATATCCCGTCGACAGCGAGATGATGGACCGTCAGAAACAAGTAATCTTCTGCTTCAGAGCGGAACAGCCCCGCCTGTACCAGCGGCCCGTTCTCTAAATCCATGTTTCTCTGAAGCTCTGCGACGCGGCGTTTTACAAAACGTTCCTTCTCATGCTCATCGCCTTCCATTTCTAATATGGTCAGGCTGTAAAGCTGTTCATCTGCGAGGTCAGCCGGTCTGTTGAAGAGGAGAAGACCTTTCTCTTCGTCTTTTATGCAGACAAGGCGCAAGGCATCATGATGTACGGTAATGGCTTTTAACGTTTTCCTCAGAGCCTCTTCATCTATTGAATTTGCTCTCGTCAGCATGACGGACTGGTTAAAATGATTTGCTTCCTTCATGTCTTGTGTGAAGAACCATTTGTGAATCGGCGACCACTTCACTTCTCCTTCTGCAGGAGCTTGGCTGACCGGCTGCCGCTCTGTACGGACATAAGGCGCCAGCTCCCTAATTGTCGGCCGGCTGAAAATATCTTTTACGGCGATCTGTTTTCCTGCCTGATGTAATCGGGCTGATACTTGCAGGGCTTTGATGGAATCGCCGCCCAGTTCAAAAAATGATTGATCCGCGGCAATGTTTTCAGTTCCGAGCACTTCGCTCCAAATCGCGGACAGCTCTTTTTCCATGTCGCTTTCAGGCTCGGTAAATGCCTGTCCGGTGTGCGCTTTTTTCCGCGGCTCAGGAAGCGCGCGGCGGTCAAGCTTCCCGTTCGGTGTGACAGGCAGTGCTTCAAGTGTTTCAAAGAACGCCGGCACCATATAAGCGGGCATTTCATTTCTGAGCGCCTGCTGCACGGTTTCACTTTCTGTTCCTTCTTCTGTCACGATATAAGCGCATAGTTCCGTTTGGCCTGCTGATGCGGTATGAGCGGTGACGGCTGCTTCTTTGACACCTTTTATGCCTGTTAAGGCGGATTCAATTTCTTTCAGTTCCACCCGGTAGCCTCTGATTTTGACTTGCTCGTCCATTCGGCCGATATATTGCAGCGTGCCGTCCGGCAGCCATTTTGCCAGATCACCCGTGCGGTACATGCGCCGGTTCTTCCGGAACGGGTCTTGGACAAAGGCTTGAGCCGTTTGCTGAGGAAGATTGCGGTACCCTCTTGCAAGACCGGAACCCGAGATGCAAAGTTCTCCCGTTACACCGATCGGCTGCGGATGATCTCCGTTTAAAATATAAACGTGTGAATGCTCAATCGGACGGCCGATCGTAATGTTCTCACTTTGTTCTATATGTCTTGCCGCTGTAGTGGCGACGCTGTTTTCCGTCGGGCCGTACTCATTGGCAAGCTCCGTGTGTGGACAAACTGATAAACTGCGGCTGATAATGTTTTGGTCGACAGCTTCTCCCGCTAATGTGACAATTCTGAGAGACTCTGCATCCCCCGGCTCCAGTACGTCAAGCAGTGTACGGTACAGTACGGGAACAATGATCATGTGAGTGATGCGGTAAGATGCAAGATAGTGTTTAATAGCAAGAATATCTCTTGCTTCATCTTCGGCTAAAACGGCCGCTTTCGCACCGGAAATCAGCGGTGTGAACATGCTTGTTACAAACCCGTCAAAGGAAAATGAAAAGAGCTGAAGAATCGTATCTTTCTCATTCAGATCATAAAATCCGCTCCGCCATTGAAGGGTTTGGCTGACGGATCGATGTTCGACCATAACCCCTTTCGGCCTGCCTGTCGTTCCCGATGTATAAATGATGTAAGCCAAATCTTCCGGTGCTGATAATGACTGGACCGGCGAAGCATCCTGTTCTTGGATATCCTCCAGTGCGAGCACTTCACCGTTAAAACGATCAGGCACTTGTTCTATCGCACCGTGTGCGGTAAGGAGAAGCGCTGTGCCGCTGTCCGAGATGATATATTGCTTGCGTTCCTCCGGATATTCAGGATCTATCGGGACGTAGGCTCCTCCGGCTTTCCAAACCCCGAAGACTGCCGCTACTTGTTCCGGCGATCTTGGTATCACAATGCCGACGGCTGCATCAGGTCCGATCTGCCGTTTTTGCAGGGCTCTGGCGATTTTATTCGACCAGTCATCTAATTCTTTGTATGTGATCAATGTTTCCCCGCTGATAAGGGCCGCGGCATCAGGTGTTTTTCGCGCCTGGGTGATGAACAGTTCATGAACTGTTTTTTCAGGCAACTGTTGATCCGTCATGCCGTTAAAGTCTGAAAGAATCCGGTTCCGTTCCGGAGCAGTCAGCATGCTGATCGCTTGTAAAGAAGTTTCCGGTTCACGGACAATGTGTTCAAGCATCGTCATAAAGTGGGAAGCCCAGCGCTGCATTGTTTCTCTCCGGAATAAAGACGCCGCATATTCAAACAGAAAATGAATCTGTCCTTTGCCTTCAGAAGCCTGCAGAGTGACATCAAATTTGGAAACCGGACGGGACACGTCCGCAGGCTGAATATGCAAACCGTCCAACAGCAGTTCCTCATGCTCTATATTCTGGACGACAAGCATGGCGTCAAACAGCGGATTGCGGCTTGTGTCCCGCTGCACACCGAGCCGTTCCACAAGCTCTTCAAACGGATAGTCCTGATGCTCATATGCCTCAAGCGCCGCCTGGCGGACTTCTGCCAAGTAATCGGTGAACCGTTTGTCTCCTTTCGGCTCCGTTCTGATGGCCAGCGTGTTGACGAACATGCCGAGAATCGGTTCTAGGTCTTTGTGCGGACGCCCGGCAATCGGCGAGCCGACGATGATGTCTTCCTGCCCGCTCAATCGCGCGAGTAACGTATTGTACGCGGCGAGAAGCACCATATACAAAGTGGAGCCGTGATCCCGGGCGATGCGGTGAAGGCCGGATGCCGTTTCAGCGTCAAGCGTGCACGATACGCTGCCGCCCGCAAAGCTTCTGACCGCCGGACGGGGCTTGTCAGCCGGAAGCTCAAGCACCGGAAGCTCTCCTTCAAGCCGCTTCAGCCAATACGCTTCCTGCTTCTGGTACCCTTCTTTCTCCTGAAACGACCGCTGCCAGACGGCATAGTCTTTATATTGAAGGCGCATCGGCGCAAGCGAACGGCCTGCGTACAGCTCGCCGAATTCTTTTATCAAGGTGTTGACGGACACACCGTCAGAAATAATATGATGCATATCCGTTAATAAAAGATGACGTTCGTCCGATTCTTTCACGAGGGCCGCACGGAAGAGCGGCGCTTCTTCCAGACAAAACGGCCGGACGAATGCGTCAGCTGACTCGGCCTCATCCAGCTGAAACGGCACGCTGTCATGGATGCGCTGCACCGGTTCGCCGTCAGGCCCCGTTTCAAAGGACGTTCTGAGCGACTCATGCCGCTTA